>JBHPIW010000001.1:0-197975 GCA_042568495.1 Fidelibacterota bacterium
CATGCTGGTCCGCGGCCGGGAGGGCAATGTCTTCAAGGATATCCTCATCTACAGCAAGGACAATCGCAACAGCCAGATGACCATCTTCGCTGATCGTGGCACCATGCAGAGCATCGACGATGCCGTACTCCTGTTCCTGGAAGACGGCGAGATTCACGAATTGGCCCTCCCGGAGTATGACGAGTACCGTCGATTGAAGTTCAAACGCCACCGCATCGTCATCCCGGTGGATAACCTGTACCTGGAACGGCGCGAAAGTGAGCTCCGTGGCGACCGCGAAATGAACCTCACTATGATGCTTGAGCGGATCGGAGAGTACCGCGACAAGATGGCCACGGTCACCAACCGGGTCGCCAAACGGATCATCTCACAGACCCCCTATTCCGTTTTGGACGATGTATCGGAGCAGGAGGCTATGGCGGCAGTAATCCGCTGGCAGAAGGTAATCGCTGACAGCATGGGTCTTTCGAAACAGGATTCCTCCCGCCTGATGCGCCGTGTCAGTACCCTACGGCGTGGTCTTGTGGGTGACTATAACCTCTATAAAAGTTACCAGAAAGGCATCAACCGCTACCGCGTGGAGATGCACAAGAAATTCTCCATTCCTTTTGCCTGCATCGCGTTCATTCTGGTGGGTGCCCCCGTGGGGATGATGGCCCGCCGCGGCGGCTTCGCCGTGGCCATGGCCCTGAGCCTGGGATTCTTCGTCGTCTATTGGGCGCTGCTCATTGCCGGAGAGGAATTGGCCGATCGGGGCTTGGTGTCGCCCTTCCTTAGCATGTGGGGAGCGAATATTCTGCTCTTATTTTCCGGTGTTTTCCTCATGTGGCAGATTCAGATGGAAAACCGCGTTTGGAAACTTGATATCCTCGACTTCTTCCGCAAGAAAAATAACGGAAACAATCAGGGAAGCTGACCGATGGTCTTGCGGACATCGATTATCTAGTTGTCCCGATCCGTACAACACCCTGACATCGTGAATGTAGATGGAAAGCGAATCTCACTCATGAACATTGATTTTAGCGGAAAACGACCCCAGATCCCCGCCAGCGCTTTTATCGCCCCCGGTGTAGATGTCATCGGCGATGTTATACTGAGCGAAGAAACCAGCATTTGGTTCGGCTGCGTCGTCCGGGGGGATATCCACTATATCCGCATCGGCCGCCGCACCAATATCCAGGATAACTGCACCATCCACGTTACCGAGCTTGATTATCCCACCATTGTCGGTGACGAGGTTACCGTGGGACACAATGTGATCCTCCACGGCTGCACCATCGGCGACCGCTGCCTCATCGGTATGGGCGCTGTGGTCATGGACGATGTTGAGGTGGGGGAGGGTTCCCTCATCGCCGCCGGGGCGGTGGTGATCCCGGGCACGAAAGTCGAGCCCGGTTCACTCTACGCGGGTGTTCCCGCCAAATTCCGCCGTCCCGTATCTGATGAAGAACGTCAGCTCATCATCGATCGCGCCGAAGAATATATCCAGCTTGCCCGGCAGTATAAGGCCGCGATGATTGGTGAGTGACCCTCTTTTCGGGCTTCCATTTGCCTTTTGTATTGAGGACATAGCACGGTAGATTCGGACTTTCATTATGATCCCTTACGACCTCATCCGCAAGAAACAGCAGGGCCGGGAGCACTCTCCCGCCGAGCTACGCTTTCTCGTAGACGCTTTCACCGATAGCACCCTGCCCGACTACCAGATGGCCGCCTGGCTCATGGCCGTCCACTTCCAGGGCATGACCGTTGACGAACGCCACGAGCTGGTGCGCCTGATGATAGATTCGGGCAAACGCCTGGACTTTTCCCATTTGGACGGCTACGTCGCCGATAAGCACAGCACTGGCGGCGTGGGGGACAAGGTCTCCCTGATCCTGGGTCCCGTGGTGGCTGCCTGCGGGATATACGTGCCCATGTTGTCCGGGCGTGGTTTGGGACATACTGGCGGTACCCTGGACAAACTGGATGCCATCCCCGGCTTCCGTACCAACTTGGATTTGGATTCTTTCCAGCAGCAGGTGGCCGACATCGGCCTATGCATCATGGGCCAGACCGACGATATCTGCCCCGCCGACCGCAAGATGTACGCCTTACGCGACGTCACCGCCACTGTGGTATCAGTACCCCTCATCTGCGGCAGCATCATGAGCAAGAAGATCGCTGAGGGCATTCAGGGCCTGGTGCTGGACATCAAGTGTGGCAGTGGCGCCTTCATGACTACCCTGGAGGATGCCCGTGAGTTATCCGCAGCACTGCGGGAGACCGGCGCAGAGTTCGACGTGCATACCATTGCCCGCATTACGGATATGAACCAGCCTCTAGGTCGTGCCGCGGGTGTCTGGTGCGAAGTACAGGAATCTCTGGACGTTCTGGAGGGCAACGGTCCCGCTGATCTGCTGACCGTGACGAAAGTCCTCTCCACGGATATCCTGCGCCTCGCCGGTGCTGAAGATCCCGAACATCAGGTGGATGAAGTGCTCCAGTCCGGGCGTGCCCGGGAAAAACTGGATCAGATGGTAGCCGCTCAAGGCGGAGACATTCGCTCACTCACGGATGCGACAGTTTACCAACCCCAATCAACGGTGCTCCTCACCGCTCCCGCCGATGGCTATCTAGCTGCCGTGGAATCTTACGAGGTTGGCATGGCCCTGGTGACGGCGGGTGCCGGCCGCATCCAGCAGACCGATGCACTCGACCCCTCAGCCGGTTTGTCTCTCGATATTAAGGTTGGCGATGAGGTGAGATCAGGTGATGAGATCGGTCGCGTATTCGGCTCCGATGGGGAACGCGTCAACGAAGCCGCAGGTGAGATTCAGGCCGCCCTGCACTGGTCTGAGGCCGAAGTCGATCCCCTCCCCCTGATTCTCGAGTAGCCGCGACTGCGGCTCAATTCCCCTTCTCCAGAATCTCCTTCACCTTGTCAATCGGCAGCGCCTCCACGGTGTGATTGTCACGGCCGGTCATCGTGGTCGCCTTCAGCAGCGAGTTGTATACCGCTTCTTCCACTGCCTCCACCATTGCCAGGAATAGAGGACTGATGGCATCGTTGCGCAGGTGGGTTCGTTCCAGAGTTAGTGCATCAACCTCGTCGGGTACCCGGTTGGCGGTGGAAAAGGCGATGACAAAGTCGCCGGAGCCGTTGCTCATGAAAGATCCGGTCCGGGCCAGGCCCAGAACCGCCCGTTTCGCCATCCGTTCCAGGTTCCGCGAAGATAAGGGTGCGTCCGTGGCCGCCACTATCATGCATGAGCCGTACTCGTCCGCCACTGAGGATGCACCATCGACTCCGTCGCTTCCTTCCAGCACCTCACTGAAGCTGTATTGCCCCAGCAGCTTCCCGATGGGATGCCCGTCCATGGTCAGTATTCCCCCGAAATTGCTCTGCACCAGAGCCCCCACGATATATCCGCCCAATTCCGCTGGCAGCGCCCGGGAGGCAGTGCCGATGCCGCCCTTCCAGCCGAAGGCCCGGGTGCCGGTGCCTGCCCCTACGCTCCCTTCCTCCACGGGTCCGGCCGTAGCAGTTTCAATAGCGGCGATCACATCTTTGCGCGTCACCTGCATTCCGCGGATATCGTTCAGGTAGCCATCGTTGGTCTCGCCCACCAACGCATTCACTGAACGCACCTCCTCGTTCCCCGGCTGATCCAGAGTCCATGCCACTACTGCCTCCACTGCCGTGCCGACGTTCAGGGTATTGGTTAACACGATGGGAGTTTCGATTTGGCCCAGTTCCTGCACCTGGAGGAACCCGGCCGCCTTGCCATAACCATTGCCCACATACACGGTAGCCGGAACCTTTTGTCGAAACAAGTTGCCAGTATGAGGCAGAATCGCGGTGACACCGGTCCGGGTCGATTTTCCCTTGATCAGAGTCTGGTGCCCCACTTCAACGCCCTCCACGTCCGTGATGGCATTTAACGCGCCCGGCGACAGAACGCCCGGAGATAAGCCCAACTCTCGCGCCCGGGGGCGCTCAGGTGGTTCTGCCATTACCATCCCCATCAGGGTGATCAGTATCAGCCAGATCCCGAAGATCGGGGTGGAACCGGATAGGGTCGATATCATTATTCATTCTCCTGCCGGATCATTGCCAGCGTATGATTCCCAGCCGTTCCAGATCATTGACGTAGTGGGTAACCAGCTCGGTTTCTATTGGGCCAAATTCAGCCGCCGTCAGGTTGCGGACCTCGGAAATGTTGCGCTCGCCATCAATGAAGTTGACAATCTCAAAAGCGATGGTGCCGGTAAGAGCTACACCCTCGTTGACGTACCACTCTTGTTCCGCGTCGGGCAGTTGCCTCACCGCCCAGCGGAAGTCTATAGGGCCACGAGTAAGGCGGGTTGGGATCCGCGTATCCTGAGTGTTGGAAAGCGCGGGAGGCAAGCTTGTATCCAATCCGCGGTTCCCGGCGGCCTGCAAAAGAATCTTGCTCAGTGATTCGGTCTGTTCGTCGGTCATGGCCTGCATTGTTTCTACAGCTTTTTGAACTTGCTCACCCTTGTGGAAATTCAGGATAGATGCGATGGCTGTTTTCTCATTGCGGCCCGCCACCAGCAGGCTGTTATAAGCGTCAGTCCAGATCACGGCCAGATGATCCTCCTCCGCTTCCGTCAGCCATCCGAGAGCACGTCGGCTGGCCAAACCCAACCGACGAACTGAATTGGCACCGACCAACTGAACGAGATCCAGGGCTTGATCGGAATCAAGGTTGGCGAGATAGAGCATCGTTCCTGCTGAGAGAATCTCAGACCGCTCCAGCTCCACCGGGTCCACTTTATCAGGTGTATCTTCAGATGTGTGGTGGGTGTAATCCGGCCAGTGGCCGATCATTAATCCGGGGATTTTGCGGTCGATGAACATAGTATGGTCACTCCCGCCGTCATAGGGGTACATGCGGTAATTGAACATGGACCGGCTGCCCCGGGGAGTCATGATCGTCATCCGATCCACCATACCGGTCATGTTCTCAACCACATCATTCACTGCCGAAGGTAGGGATGCGGGTGTCTGCGTGATCGCTAAAAGTGTGTGAATGATCTCCAGATGCTCCCCTACCATATCCAGGTTCAGACTTGCCAGAACTGAACCGCCCAGTTCAGGTCCCACCATTTCCGGGTGTGCTTCGATATAGGCCATGGTGCCATAGTATTCCGGCACCCATAGGAACCGGAGAGTGCGCTCAGGTTGGGATAGCCGACCGACATCAATCAGACGGCGCAGCGTGATTGCGATATCCATCAAGGCAGCCGATCCGCTGGCGTTATCATTGGCTGATTCCTTGGGGTGATCCAGGTGGCCAACGAAGATGAGCTCTTCCTCGGGATGTGCTTTCCCCGGGATTTGTGCCACGACTACGTCCATTTCGTACGGCTCCAGACCGATTCCCTGCACCTCTCCGTGCATGACTACTTTCTGCCCCGATTCCAGCATTTCCCGTAGTCCTTCGCCTTGCCTGTTTGTCAGGTTGAAGCCAAAGGTCACCTGCTCCAGTTCAGACGTTCGAGGCCAAATGCCGGTATAGGCCAGCATGTCCGGGTGATCTGCAGCCCGATCGTCATTTAGATAGCAGACAACTGCTGCCGCACCGCGTCGGATAACTGCTTCCCGGTGTACCATCCCGCCATAACCTGTGGCCAGGACAAACTTGCCTTTCACATCTTTCCCATCATAATCACTGTCTTTGATACCCTGTCCTACCCACACCATCTCCGCAGTTACATTACCAGGATTGGAATAGGTCATCAGGCTCATGGCGATCTCAGGATACCCCGTCATCCGTGTATTGAAGGGCTCGATCATTCGCAGCTCCGCCCCGTTGATGTCCCAGCCCGAGGGGGACTGCCAGGTCTGGTAATGAACTTTACCATCAGACTTGAATGATTCAATAAAGGCATCTCGCTTCTTGAAACCATTGTCTCGGAGTTCTTCATTGACGTACTGCGCGGCATCCCGGTAGCCCCGTGAGCCCTGAATCCGGTGGTGCCGCGTAATCTCGATGATATAATCCTTGGCTGTCTCGCCGCTGAGTGCTTCGTGGAGCAAGGCCTGGGTGGGCATGTCAAGCAGAGGCTGAAAATCCTGGGCCTGCAGCAGGAAGCCTGCTAATAGAGAAAGTGCCAGTACGCCGAATCTGCTATTCCGTCTTCGGAGGGATCTGATCCGGTTGGTTATCTGTAGCTGATTCATCCTAAATATCTCCATGTATCAGGAGTCGTTGCTTGAGTAGGCGAAATCTTTCAATCCACAGGTTCTGATTCGTAGCGTTTCAATATATGCTTCGCCATAATCCCGAGGATTGCGAGTATGGCGACTAAAGCCAATACCTCTGCAGCCCAGTCCGGGATCGGAGGCGGGTATCCAATGATTTTCCCACCTCCCCGAACGCCAACCCATAAGGCTAACAGGACACCTGTTAATCCTCCTCCACCAACCAGCCCGGACCCGATGAGAACGCCTTTTTCGCGACGACGTTCAGATTCTTCAGGTGCTTGCTTCCGGGTCAGGATATAGCGCAGGAAACCGCCCATAAATACCGCGGCCATGGTGGACATCGGTAGATATACGCCCACAGCGAAGGCAAGTACGGGGATTTTAATGAGTGATGCGACCAAACCGATACCGATACCTATTCCGATGAATGCCCAGGGTAAGTTCTGGTCCAGCACCCCGTCGATGACCAACTTCATCAGCATGGCTTGGGGAGCGGGCAATTCTGCGCCGCCAAGGCCGCCTTCAACGTTTTGATGCAGCATCATGACAACCAGGCATACTACGCCGGCGGAGGTGATCACACCCGCCAATTCCCCGATCTGCTGCCAGCGGGGAGTAGCTCCCAGGATGTATCCGGTCTTCAGGTCCTGGGACGTATCGCCAGCAATCGAAGCGGCAATACATACGACGGTGCCCACCATTAAGGCTGTGGCCTTACCAAGGGGGTCTGTCCATCCCATCAGGAAAAAGATCAGGCTGGTTGCCAGGAGCGTAGCTATCGTCATCCCGGAGGTGGGATTAGATGTGACTCCAACCAAACCCACGATCCGGGAACTCACGGTCACAAAGAAAAAAGCAAAGATAGCGATAAGTACCGATGCCAGGGCTCGGACAGGTATGGATTCGAGATAGCCCAGGATTCCCGGTACCAATGTCAGAACAAGTAACAGAGCCCCGATGAAAAGCAGAACCGTCTTGAATGATAGGTCCCGGTCAGTCCGTTCTATATTTACTTTTTGATTGCGCTGAGCGATCTGCCGCATACCAAGTTTGAACGACTCGATCATCGTAGGGATAGACCGGATCAGTGTGATAATGCCGCCGGTTGCTACAGCCCCTGCGCCGATATACCGGATGTAGCGATTCCAGATTTCTCCCGCACTCATATCACGAATGAGCTTAACTGTCTCCGGAAAGAGTGGTTCGCTCAACCCGCCCCCCCACAAGTTGATTAGCGGGATGATTATCAATGAGGAGAGCGCACCACCTGCTGCCATGACGGTGGCGATACGGATTCCGAGGATATAGCCTACCCCGATAAGCGGTGGTGACACCCCGATGGAGACGCTAGCCTTAAAACCCAATCCCAGATTGAAGGTTCCATGGATGAATTTCAAACCATCAGTAATGAATTTGAATAGCATCCCGATTCCAATCCCCCAGAATACACTGGCAGCCTGCTTGCCCCCTTCTTCTGAAGCCACAAGTACTTCGGCACACGCCATACCTTCCGGATAGGGCAGTTTCCCATGTTCCTGTTTGATCAGATAACGCCTCAGTGGGATCATGATCAGCACACCGATCAGCCCACCGCACATAGCCAGGAGAGTGATCTGCCGCCACGCAGGATTCATGCCCCAGATGAACAGAGCCGGAATCGTGAACAATACCCCTGAGGCCACCGATGAACTGGCGGATCCGATGGTCTGCGACATGTTGGCTTCCAGAATACTATGACGTAATCCGAGACGCGTGAAGACGCGGAAGGCAACCACGGTCAGTACAGCGACAGGAATGGAGGTACTGATGGTGAGCCCTGCCTTGAGCCCCAGGTATGTATTGGCTGCCCCAAACACCATTCCGAGAATGATTCCAGCCAGGGTGGCCTTTAGTGTGACTTCAGTGAGGGTCTGGCCATGAGTGAATGGCACATATTGCTCGCCCTCTTTCAAGGTATATGCCGTGGGGGGAAGCTTCTTCCTGGTCATATGGATGCTCCGGTAGTGGGGAGAAATCTAGTCTGAAACGGCCATGTTTCGGAGTAGATGCCAAAATCAACGTGTGCTTTATACATTAATAATATCAATGGCATATTTCAGCGGGATAGTAACTCGTTCACGTCACGAACCTATTCACCCGGTACACCGAATGCAAGTCTCTATATGAGAAAGAAGCATATGGCTATTGCCTTCTCCGGAACTTTTGGCGGGCGAGCAAGAACATCCGGGAGTAGATAAATATTTTAACACAGGTGCATAACCACCTAAATAATTTAGGATAATAGGGTCATTATAATAAAGAATTCTTGACAATCTCCGATAATACGAGTTATACTTGTCCTTGTAATGCTGGATCAGATTGATAAGCAATTGGTAAATCTTCTCCAAATGGATGGCCGCCAGAGCGCCAGTGATCTTGCCCAACAGGTAGGAATGTCTGTGCCAGCGGTTTCCGAACGCATCCGGAAGCTGCATGATGTCGGTGTCATCCTCGGTTTCATTGCTGTTACTGATCCAAAGAAACTTGGAATGGATGTGGGAGCATATATTACCCTGATCAGTGAAAGATCTGACCATTATAACGAGGTGATCAAAAAAGCCAAGGCGCATCCCGAAGTGCTTGATGTTATGAGTGTCACTGGTGAAGGATCGCATCTACTGCGAATTAGAACCGAGAACACGGCCACCCTGGAGAAATTACTTAGCCAGATTCAGTCCTGGCCCGGGGTTACCCGTACCGAGACACGCATCATACTTTCGACGTATAAAGAACACAGCGTGATCCCGGTTGCAGCATCCATGGTTAAACAATCCATTCACTCGAAAGGAGATTAGATGACACCTACCGACCTCGTACGTCGAGTCGCGGAGGAAGACATTGATTATGTTGATTACCGCTTTATCGATATCCAGGGAACCTGGCATCATTTGAGTACTCCCGTAAGTCAGTTTAACGAGTCAGTTTTTAAAAATGGGGTTGGCTTTGATGGCTCGTCCATTCGGACCTGGAAAGAGATTCATGAAAGTGACATGATTATCCTCCCCGATGCAAACACTGCTCGTCTGGATCCTTACTTTCAAGCACGAACAATGGTGATGCTGTGTGACATTGTCGATGCCGTCACCAAGGAGGTTTATCATCGCGATCCTAGAACTATCGCCAAGAAATGCATAGAATACCTCAAATCTACAGGGATAGGGGATCAGGCATACTTCGGGCCTGAAGCCGAGTTCTTTGTCTTTGATGAGATACGCTTCTCCAATCCTACAGATGGGTCCGGAGCAGTGTATGCAATTAATTCCCAGGAGGCACACTGGAACAGCGGTGAGGAATCCGAGTTGGGCAACCTGGCCTTCAAGATTCGCGCCAAAGGGGGCTATTTCCCTACACCGCCCACGGATACCCTCCAGGACTATCGTGCTGAAGTATCAAGCGTCTTACAGGAGATGGGGATCGAAGTGGAAGCTCTGCATCACGAAGTGGCTTCCGCAGGTCAGTGCGAGATAGACATCCGCTATGAACCCCTATTGGAGATGGCGGATAACCTGCAATGGTTTAAATATGTTGTAAAAAACACAGCCAGGAAGTATCACAAGTCAGCCACATTCATGCCCAAGCCCATGTTCAATGATAATGGGTCGGGGATGCATACGAACGTTTCGATCTGGAAAGGTGATAAGAATCTGTTCGCGGGGAAGAAATATGCCGGACTATCGAACATGGCACTCTATTTCATCGGGGGACTCGTGAAGCATGCCCAGGCACTGATCGCGATAACGAATCCCACCACCAACAGCTACAAACGGCTGGTCGCTGGCTTCGAAGCACCGGTGAATATGGCCTATTCAGCGCAAAACCGTTCTGCCGCCATCAGGGTACCTACCTATTCAGATAACGAGAAGACCAAACGTATCGAGTTTCGTACTCCCGATCCTTCGTGCAATGCGTATCTGGCTTTTTCCGCAATAGTTATGGCGGGACTGGATGGCATTCAAAACAAGATCGATCCCGGTGATCCGTTTGATAAGGATATCTTCTTCACCTCGGCCCGGGATCTGGAAGAAGTGGTCACGGCACCCATGAGCCTGGATCAGGCACTGGATGCTCTCGAAGAGGATCATGGATGGCTGCTGAAGGGGGATGTATTCACCACGGATCTGATAGCCACCTTCATCGACTTCAAGCGCCGTGAGGAGGTGGACAACTTGCGGCAACGGCCGCACCCATTCGAGTTCGAGTTGTACCATGACTGCTAGAAATGCCTGAAAAACATGGAACAAGCCCTGTCATTGTACAGGGCTTTTGTTTTTCATAAACTTCCGCTGGAATGATGAAAATCATGATATCAGGAATATTGCCCTCCAGGTTTCACCGGTGGTCCCATCTGGGGTATCCAGCATTGGTCTCGATTCTGCTTCTTTTTGGGACAGCCACTAGGGTATTCGCCGATACTGAACCTGAGTTGCAAAACAGAATCCGCATCGTGAAACCAATGTCCGCTGAGGGGCTTGATCAGTCGGGGCAAGATCAGGTACAGACAGTAGGACTGCTGTTAGACAAGCCGCTACGTGCCAAAGTAATCAAAGCTGACGGCACACCGGTACAAGGAACGAAGGTAGCATTTCAGGTCGTTAATGCGCCGAAAAAAGCCCAGGCTTGGAGTCTGGGGTCTCAAGTGGCTACAGACTCTCTTGGAATCGCTGAAACCATGTTCAGAATTGGGGATAAGACCGGCACGTACGTGGTCGAAGCCCGGTTGCTCGATGGGAAAGCTGGAACCGATGAAGTCTTTTTCGAAATAATCGGCCGCGCTTCTACCTGGCTTGCGAAGTTGATCATGGGTATGCTCGGGGGTTTAGGCATGTTTCTGTATGGCATGCGGATAATGAGTGATGGATTGAAGAGATCCGCCGGCAGTCGCATGCGGTTTATTCTCAGGGCTCTAACCGTCAGCCGGTTTAGAGGACTGATTGCAGGCGCATTTGTCACGACCGTAATTCAGAGCAGCAGCGCCACTACGGTCATGCTGGTCAGTTTTGTGGAGGCGGGTCTTATAAAATTCCCGCATACACTGGGTGTGATTCTGGGTGCGGACATCGGTACCACCATCACTGCCCAGATCATCGCTTTCAAGGTTACCGATCTGGCATTGTTACTGGTAGCTGGTGGTTTTGCTCTACGCCTACTAGCCAAAAGGGAGTCACTCCAAGCTATTGGTGAAGCGATTTTGGGTTTTGGACTGGTCTTCAATGGCATGAACCTCATGTCCAAGGCCATGATTCCATTGCGTTCTTACCAACCTTTCATCGACATGTTGACCTCGCTTGAATATCCTTTACTTGGGATCATGGCCGGCACCGCGCTTACGGCTATCCTCCAGAGCAGCAGCGCTGTTACGGGCATAATCATTGTCCTTGGGCAACAAGGTCTCCTCACGTTGGATGCAGGGATTCCCATGATCCTGGGAGCCAACATCGGAACAACGATTACCGCAGGTCTGGCAAGTTTGGGCGGCGGCAGGGAGGCGAAGAGGGTGGCGGTGGCCCATACCTTTTTCAAGATTGGAGGTGTATTGCTGTTTCTCTTCTGGATCCCATCCTTTGCTGACTTGGTGAGGGGAATATCTCCTGGAGCCCCGGAGGGATCATCGTTCATAGCTGCCCAGGCCGCAGTAGTACCGCGCCAGATAGCCAATGCACACACCATCTTCAATGTTGGATTGGCCTTCATCTTCTTTCCGTTTGCCGGCCTGATGGCCCGCCAGATCACTCGGTTGTTACCTGATACGCCCGTCCCGCCCGGGATCAAACCGGCCGTTGCGCATCTGGATTCCTCGCTCATTAAAACACCGGATTTAGCCCTCAACATGGCCCGGGCAGAAGTGGTGGATATGACCGAGCTGGTTAAAATCATGCTGGGACAAGTGATTATACCGTTTGAAGAAACTGAAGAACCCTCAGATCCCTACTATCCCGATTTGAAACTGATCGAAGGTATTCAAATGAGGGAAAAAAAGGTGGACTATCTCGATGAGCAAATATCAGTCTATCTATTTGAGATCAGTCGCGGCAATCTGACTAACGAACAGGCCAATGAATCCTATGCTCTGGTATCCATCGTTCACGACTTGGAGGCTATTGGTGATGTCATTGATAAATCGCTAGCTCCCTTGGCCAGGAAAAAGTTAGCCCTGGATTTCCCCTTCTCTGAGGTGGGAAAGGCCGAGCTGCAGGCCTACCATACCAAGGCCATGAAGCAGTTGAGCCGCTGCAAGGATGCCATTACGGAAATGGATCCCACCCAGGCCAGTAAGATTATCGCCAAAGGAATCACATACCTCAGCCTGAAAGCAGAATTGAAACGTACCCACTTCGAGCGTGTTCGCTTGGGACATGAACCATCGATTGCTACCGATGAGATCCATGTCGAGATGATGGAGGATCTTAAGAAGATCAACGACCATGCGGCGAACATTGCGAACACCATTCTGGAAGCGGTAAACCCGCAAAAGACCCGACGAGTCTGATTATAGTGCGCATCCTCGTATTGTGCACCGGGAACTCCTGCCGGTCGCAGATGGCCGAGGCTTTTCTACATCACCAGCAGCCTGACTGGCAGGTATTTTCAGCAGGCACTTACCCGGCCGCGGAAGTACATCCCCTGGCAGTGCAGGTAATGTCGGAGGCCGGAATTGATATTTCCCACTGGCGACCCCAATCAGTTGACAACTATGTATCTCAATCCTTTGATTACGTGATCACGATGTGTGACGATGCCCACGAAACCTGTCCGGTTTTCTCCGGTGAAGTAGGACAACGCCTGCACATGGGTTTTTCAGATCCGGCACGAGCTCGTGGTACTGAGGAGGAAATCTATGCCGCATTCCGCGAAGTACGGGATGAGATACGCGAAAAGTTCGGCAGGCTGATCAATGAGCTAAGCGGTTAATGGATCGGGCGGAGGAGTACTCGCTACTGGGTATCCTCGCTGAACGGGTAGCCGATACGATCGAACGGATTTACGACACTGGTAACGATGTTCCTTGAGTGGGCAGCGATCCGCTTCAGATAACGGGCATAAAGTGCGACTGCTGTTCCCGTGCTGGCCTCGAGTTCAGTAATTTCCCCAGCAACGACGCCATGCGTAATTGCGTCACACGCCTTGGATACTTCTTCCTTGTACTCTTCCATTCCCCTGCGAGCTAGTTTTTCATCGCTGTTTTTAAAAGCGGTGATCATATTCTTAAACTGAGAGGTAACGGTGGTTTCAATGCGGCTCAGTTCGCTCTCAATGCTGTCAGCAACCAGCCGTTCGGGATGATTGGTGGCAAGATCAAATATATTTTTCGTATAATCCCCGATGCGCTCAATATCGATCACTACGCTGACCAAGACCAGACCTGATACCAGATCAGCAGATCCCGTCACTGCGAGATGGGTCATGACTTTTTTCCGTACTTCCCGCTCATAGTTATTGATCTGTTTGTCCATCTTGTAGATATCGATACCGATTTCACCGGTGTCCGATCGCCTAAGGGATTCGACAGAAGCCTCATACATTTCCAGGTCCATATCCAGCATAAGATATGATCGTTCCAACGCTTGGGTATAAAGATCTTCCTCTTTAAATAGGTGCAGCAGGTTTTTCCACATGGTCTACCTCGTTAAGACAATCAATGTTAGCGGAATTACGAAAAATACCAAAAGGATAAAGAGAAGGGGGAGAAATTTGTTCTTCGTGACGATTTCGGCCATGTAGCTTGCCATGAGCAGCGGAATTCGTCGGATCTGTTTCACAGGCCAGATAATCACAATACCGGAGATGTTAAAAAGCAGGTGGGCAAAGGAAACCGCAATGGCAGCCGTGTTGGCCGTTGACAGTGCAGCAAGGATTGCGGTGATGGTTGTGCCCACATTAGATCCGAGAGTATAAGGGAATACCTGTACCAGAGTTAAAAGGCCAGCGCCTACCAACGGTACCGCCAGTGAAGTTGTGATGGAGCTGCTCTGGATTAGGCCTGTTAGCAGCATTCCGAATACAAAGGCCCGTAACGCAGTCTTGAATAAATGCTCATCAAAAAAAGCACTGACTTTCTTGATAAACAAACTCCGGAGCAGTTTTACCATGCCAGTCAACGTGGCGAAAATAAGCAGGATTGACAGGATGAGCAGGAACACCGGCTGATGCGATACAAAATCTGATAGCAGTTCGATGGTTGGCTCGGTAGCTGCCTTAAGTGGGCTCCCTAATTTCATCCCTCCAACATGTTCGAATTGCTGAGCCAGGAGTGTAGCCGACCTGCTTAAAAAACCAGTGGTCATTTCGAGCGGAAACAGAATAGCTACAGCAATAATATTGAAAAAATCATGGACAACTGCTGCTGAAAATGCTCGACGAAACTCTGCCTTTCGAGTTATATGCCCTATTGACACGATTGTGTTAGTCACGGTTGTGCCAATGTTGGCGCCCATGATAATGGGAATTGCTCCCTGGATAGAAAGAACTCCGCCTGCTACCATCCCAACCACTATGGAGGTGGTCGTGGAAGAACTCTGAACCAGCGACGTCGAGAGAATACCTATAAAGAGACCAATAATAGGAGAAGCTGTTGTGCTGAGAATGGTTTCGGAAAATCCTTTGCCGAACAGCTTAAAGGAATGCCCCATCGCTCCAATACCAACAATGAAAAGATAGAGGCATCCAAATAGAGCGACAATTTTCAGTATAGCGACGATTTGACTACGATTCATTGACGCAAGCCTGGAATAGTAATTATCGTGAGTTTCGCAAGTAATTCAACATCTATCTCGGTATTGATTAGACATCCATCGCGATGCTATCTATTACCTTCAATCCAGGGCGAAGGCGCGTGTTTTCTGCCACACGTACCGTCAGGCGTTGAGGATATGCGATGGGTGTATTTTGGGTCACTGACACGATTTTTAAAGAAATCAGTGAGATTAAATTACTCATACCTGATCAATTCAGTGCAGTGAAAAATCCATCTTATGGTCAGAATATTTCGTGTACTTTATTTTGTTAATGGTTTAGAGTAAGTTCATTCCCAATAAGCGATTCGAGGATCTAACGTGGCATCCATCCATCCGTTTAAGGCAATATTATACCAAACCGAGTTGGGGGGGAATATCACCCCGTTGATAGCCCCGCCCTATGATGTAATTGACAATAATGCACGTGAGGAGCTCATGAATCGAGATCCTCACAATATTGTACGTCTGATCCTGCCTCAGTCGCAAATTGAATCAGATGCATATGCCGATGCCGCCAACCTTTTCGGTGATTGGGTATCCAAGGGCATCATGGCAGAACGCAGCACACCGGTGATGTACGTCTGGGAGCAGGAATTTTGCCTGGATACCACCGTCTTCAAGCGGCGCGCACTGGTTGCCAAGGTAAATTGTGATCCATACCGGATCGGCGGTGTAATGAGGCATGAGCACACGCATGCTGGCCCTAAGGAGGGCCGTCTGAGGCTATTTAAGGCCACTGCTGCCCAGTTCAGTCAGATTTTTGGTGTATTCGACGATAGCGAGCGCATCGTTGCATCGTATTTGGCTGAAGCGACTTGGAAGGAACCTCTCCTTACCGCCGGAGGGGATGATGGGCAGACTTCACGCTTGTATAGCCTGGATGACAAATCCGTCATCGGGAAATTGCAGGAGATAATCGCCAACAAGACGATCCTAATCGCCGATGGTCACCATCGCTATGAGACCAGCGTGGCCTACTATCAGGAACTAGGGAAAGGAGGTACCACTTTGATGACCCTGGCGCCTGATAGTGATCCTGGATTGATTGTATTACCTACCCATCGCGTTATTTCTCAATCAATGAATTTGCCGGAGTTTCAACATTCGCTCCCAGATGCATTTTCTGTAGATATCTATGATCAAGCTGAGTGGGTCCAACTTTACCAGGATGCTACCAACAATCCCGATAGAGGGATAGTAGTCGCTGTGGCGCCTGGAGAGGGGAAAGCACTCCGAATTCAATGGGATTTGGATATCGTACAGCCAAAGAAAGACTCTTTTTCGCCGAGACTTAATAGTGATCCGGTTATTTTGCATGAGTATATCCTGTCAGGCATGCCTGATTTGGGGCGCAATTCTATCGATTGCACCTATTTCCACAAGGCTGATGATACCGTAAGTGCAGCCCGGGAGAGTAATGGCTGGGCATTTCTGCTTCGTCCTACCACTACGGCAACCCTCTTGGAAATAGCGGAACGCGAGGAAGTGCTGCCTCCCAAATCGACCTATTTTTTCCCTAAGTTTCTATCCGGTTTTGTAAATGCTCATTTGGATTAGCACGATTCGGAGCCGGTATGATAGAACCAACGCATTATAAACAGAATCTGGGTCTCACCTTAGTATGACGCTTGAAATTGCATTCATGCTGGTATTGATCGTTGCCACACTGGTGGTGTTCGCCTTGGAGTTGTTCCCCATGGAGGTTACGGCTTTTGCGCTACTTGCTGTTCTGGTAGCAACCGGTATCGTGAATGCTGACCAAGCGATAATAGGATTATCCAATCCTGCCGTTGTGACGATTGGAATGCTGTTCATCTTGAGCCATGCTCTGGCGAAAACAGGCCTGTTGGAAGTGGCAGCCGGACGTCTAAGTATGATGGTTGGCCCTCGAAAATGGCTGGGAGTAGTATTATTGCTGGCAACTGTGAGTCTTAGCTCAGCGTTTCTGAACAACACAGCAGTAGTAGCCATATTTATTCCTCTGTCTGTGGATCTATCGCGAAGGCTCCATATCAGTCCAAGTAAAATTTTACTGCCCATGTCCTATGCAGCAATTGTGGGGGGGACACTGACCCTCATCGGCACTTCCACTAATCTGATAGTAAATGCGTTCGTTGTTGGTGCAGGACTACCGGCGCTGGGCATGTTTGAGTTCGCTCGTCTGGGTTGGATTTACGTTATCGTGGGGCTTGTGTATACGACATTATTCGCTCGACGGATGTTGCCCTCGCGCGCGGGAATTGAATCCCTTACACGAAAGTACCATATGGGGACATACCTGACAGAGCTGAGGGTTCAGGAGAATTCCAGCCTGCTGGGTAAATCGTGCAAGGAAGTGGGCATCAATCTGAATTACGATATTACTATCCTGGCTATTTTGCGAGGTAAGCATCGCTTCGTTGAGAATATTCGCAACCTTCCACTTCAAACTGGCGACACTATGATCGTCCGGGGAATGGTGGACAATATCCTCCGCCTCCGACAGGAACAGGGAGTAAGCCTGCTATCCGACATTAAACTAGGTGATGAGATGCTGGCTACGGATGAGCAGGTTCTAGCCGAGGGTCTTATTACTCAAACCAGTCGGCTTATCAACAAAACGCTTCGTGATTTGGACTTCCGGCGGCATTATGGTGCATTTGTTTTGGCTGTCCGCCGGCACGGTTCCACCTTAAGGAAAAAGATCGCGCATTCTGCTTTGCATGCCTCAGATACGCTACTGATGCTGGCGCCGAAGGATCGGTTGAACGAGTTGCGCCGGTCCGACGACATGATTATCATTTCGGAAGCGGAGTATGAATTACATCGGAGTCGATCTTGGTGGGCCATCATTGCACTGTTGCCGCTCCTGTTGATATTGGTCAGCACAGGTGTGATCGATATTCTACGTGGAGCTCTTCTGGCGGTAGTGGTACTGTTCCTTTTGCGCGCGGTGGATATTCGAGAGGCCTATCGCTCCGTGGAATGGTCGGTTCTATTACTGATCGCTGCCTTTGTCCCTGTGGGATATGCCATGCAGACTACAGGAACCGCACAATACCTGGCATCGGGCATATTAGCATTGGCCGGGTACTGGCCTGTAGACCTGGTCCCCATCGTGTCCCTATCACTCGTCTACCTTGCCACTTCCCTCATTACCAATGTTGTATCGAACAACGCGACCGCACTGGTGATGGCGCCCATAGCTATCAGTCTCGCTTCAACTTTAGGTGTCGATGCGCGGCCCTTCCTGATTGCGGTAGCTTTTGCCTCCTCGGCAGCTTTTATAACACCCATGTCTTACCAGACCAATATGATGGTATATGGCCCCGGAAGCTATCAGTTTAGAGACTATCTGCGATTCGGGATTGCACTCAATATGGGATTCTGGCTGATCGGATCGTATATGATTCCGCGTTTGTGGAGCATCTAAACCGAGCGATACAGGTAATTTTCCTGGTTGCATTGGTGATCGATATCACAAAACGGCGCTTGGTTTCACGGTTTGACCGCCTAATGGTGGTATTGTATTGTAGGAATATAGATTCGCATAATAAATTGTGTCGTGAAGAAAACAGGCGTAAAAACACCATCGGCTACAGGCTTGCGAAGAACTGCCCGCCTATTGAAAGTTCTAGGCCACCCGGCCAGACTTCAGATACTGCATTTCATCGAGGGGAGTGAAGAGACCGTCACCGCTATACAGGAGCATGCGGAACTCACTCAAGCCATGACCAGTCAGCATTTAAGAATTCTGTTTGAAGCAGGATTGATTGAGCGACGCCGGGAAGGCACTTCGATATACTACCATGTGAGCAGAAATCTTGGAGAAAAGCTCCTGCCCTGTCTGCGAGATTGCAGGGAACTCTGGATGGAGCATTCCGTTGAACCGACGGAATTCTAACTTATACCGCTCATCCGATTTTCAAATCTAGACTAGTTCAGGTTGGAGGGAAGTAAAATGAGTCTGGGATATCACCGCGATGTTACGCTGACAATGGAGGAGGCAGAAGCTCGTCTGAGAACCGCACTTCAGGATCAAGGCTTCGGCATTCTCACTGAAATTGATGTACGAGCTACAATGAGAAAGAAACTGGACATCGAGTTTCGTCCGTATAAGATTTTGGGAGCTTGTCACCCTCCCAGTGCATTGAAAGCATTATCCGCGGTACCGGATATCGGATTGCTGTTACCCTGCAATGTTACTGTGTCACAAAATGATGATAATAGCGTACGGGTGGCTGCTATCGACGCCGAACAGATGCTCGGTTTTGTGGAGCACCCCGAGTTGACCGAGGTGGCTAGTGCGGTTAATGTATCCCTACGAAAGGCGATTGACGCGGTATGATTTCAAACACTCTCCAGCAACTGGGAAAAGCGTGCCTCTGCATTTTTGTGATGGCGAGTTTTATCTCGTGTGTGGCAACGCAACCCTCTTCCGATCTGATTCAAAGGGAGGTCCCGTTACCAAGCATAACTGTGGAGAATCTTCACGCGCTGATTAACTCCGACTCAACGGCCTTGGTGCTGGATGTGAGAACCCCTGAAGAGTATAATGGGCCTTTAGGGCATATCGAAGGAGCACTCCTGATTCCGGTCAAGGAACTTGAACAAAGAATGCATGAGCTCTCAGAATACCAACATCAGGAGATTTATGTCGTCTGCCGATTGGGTGGCCGGTCTTCCAGAGCAACGCGAATGCTACTTGAGACAGAACACAATGCCACGAATGTGGAAGGTGGAATGGAGGCATGGAGTAAGATGAATGATAATATGAAAGGACAGGTAGATTAATGCCATTGTTTGACTATCATTGCCGCGGTTGTGGCAGACAGTTTGTAGCACTGGTTCCTTCCAGCGATACACCTCAGGAGGAGGTAGAGTGTCCCAGCTGTAAGGAATATCTAGCCGAAAAGAAGCTGAGCATGAAGGCTGCTGTTATTGGAGGGACTCACAGTTCCTCAGTAACTGCACCATGTAGCGCCCCAGCCGGAAGTGGATTCGCCTGAGCATAACTATACGACCTCCGTGTGAGGCCTTTTTCGTTCAGCGGATCGTAAGATCTATAATCTGAAATGCCCCCGGTCAAATAATTGCCTGAGTGCCGGGGGTAATCAGGTTTTAAACTACTACCGATCCGTGCTGTTAAGAATGCGGGAGGGACCATAATGCCGGTTCGGTGCATACTCATATTTTTCGCATCCCTTTCCCTGTTATCCGGTCAATCCTTCTGGATGAGAAACTTCCGCACTCATTCAGAACTGGAATGGCACGTTATCGCTACCACTCATTTTAATGTCCGCTACCACCAAGGGCTTGAAGATGTAGCTGAGCGCAGTGCGGCGATTGCCGAGCAGATATACCAACCGGTTCTGGATCAGCTCGAGTTGGACGATTTTGGGAAGACCGACCTGATACTATCTGCCGAAGACGAGATACAGAACGGATTTGCACTACCTTCAAATCAGATATTTATCTGGGTGTTTCAGAACGACGCGGCTGGCTGGTTTATCGGCTCCGAAAAGTGGTTGAAATCCGTGATTGCCCACGAGTTTCAACATGTCGCCATGATGAATGCCTTGAGAACCTGGTTGGGTGTCTGGAACCTGGCAGCTGTGCCAGCCTGGTTTATGGAGGGTGCCGCCGAGTATTTCACTGAGAAATGGCGCGTTGGACGTAGTGATAGCAGGCTGAAGATATATACATATTTGAACCGATTGCACAAACTGGATCCACATGACGCAGGTTATGCGAAGGTGCTTTACCTGGCGGATAAATATGGCGACTCAACAATTACCCGACTGGTACACCACCGCGATGAAATGAAGATCGGCAACCGGAAAGTGATAACTCTGCCATACTCCTTTGACCGGGCCTTTAAAAAGGTCACCGGCCAGGATGTGAAACATTTCACTGAAGACTGGCGCCGGGCCATGAATACCTATTATTACACTTATCGGGGCCAAAGAGAAAGCGTAGATCATCTTGGTGAATCGTTATCGCTTCCGGGTATGAAATCCGTACGGGGACTGGCGTTTTCTCCCGATAGTAGTCGAATTGCGGTGGTCGGACGCATGGATGCCGGCATGCGGGATTGGGGGCTTTATGTTGTCGATACTGAGGGCGACCGGCCTCCGCGGGATCTGCACTATGGGCGGTTTGGCGGTAACCCCTCCTGGTCGCCCGACGGAAAGAAAATTGCCATCAGCGAATATCACCGGGGACGCCATGGATCAATGCTTTGGGATATCCGGCTCATCGACCCGGACCATGGCAAGCCCCGGTGGCTGACCCGTGATGCCCGCGCCTCCGATCCGGTCTGGTCTTCTGATGGCCGCTACGTTCTGTATGTTGCGCATCCGTCCCTAGCCTCCAACCTGTATCTTACGGATCCCTCCGGAGAGCATGTCACGCGCCTGACCAACTTCAGTGGGGATATACAGGTTCAAGATCCCTCCTGGTCGCCCGATGGGGAACGGATTGTGTTCGCGGTGCAGGAAGAGGATGGCAACATGGACCTGGCCATCGTGGAAGCCGACGGCGGCGGCTTCCGCAAACTAACCAATGATCCCGCAGAGGATCTGTCACCACTCTGGTCAGCCGATGGTCGATGGATTTTCTTTACCTCCTTCCGAAATACTACTCCCAATCTCTACCGGATTCCCGCGGCGGGTGGTGCTATCATCCCGATGACCGATGTCGCCGAAGCTGTCTACACCACCCAGATCATGCCGGGTACCGGCGAAGTGGTGCTTCGTACGTTGGCCGATGTAGATACTGTGAGAGTACGAAAAGTAGCTCCTGACCGGGTGGTGGAAGACTCAGCCCCACTCGTTTTGCGGGACAATTATTTTGATTGGCGTTCCGGTCAGCCCGATATCCCGATCCCCGTCATCGACCCCGCCAAGGTCCCGGCCTTTCAAGGGCCAAAGCCCTACCGATCACTAGGTACCTGGCGGCCCGTTGCGCGAGGGGTGTTCCCCGACTTCGTGGGAATCAACGCGCTGGGGGTCTGGCAGGACGGACTCGGGAAAAACATGCTCGCAATCGCTGGCACGGCCGGATACAGGAATGGGGAATGGGGTGGACTATTTGCCTGGATCAATGCCAAGCATGCTCCCTTCCTGGCACTAGCAGCCTATCGCGATTACAGGCTCAGTTTTCGGGGATATGGCAGCGGATATCTGCTGGAAGAAATGAGCGGCATTGAACTGGGTGCCTTGATTCCCATCAACCTGGGTCATCACCTTTCCGCGGAACACCTATTTGGCATTTCGGTCAGGGGTGTATATCGCCAACCAGCCGACCTACTTCGTCTCGATAGCGATGCCTATCTTGGTCCTCCGGAGAAAGTGCGTGCGGGCCGAATCGGATTGTTGTATCAATGGAAATCTCAACGTCCCCACCGGGAAATGGCCTATCTGCCGCGTAATGGGCAAGGACTCAGAGCAAGGTATCAACTATATAGCTCTGTTATCTATGGCGATTTCAGCTACCGTCGCGCCGCGATCGAATATTTCTCGCACTGGAAAATACCGCAAGTACCGGCAGTGATATTCTTGTACGGGATAGGATCAGGCATTTCAGGACATCCACCCGCGCAGGATCGAATCGCTCTACTTGGAGATCCCCCTGTGTACCTGAATCCGGGTTCGGCTCTCGGTTTCCTGGCGCCGTTCGTTGAAGTGCCCGTCATTCACAACCTGCGGGGTTTAAGGAACCCGGTCCTGGGGACCGCTGCCGTTACGGGCACTATCGAACTGCGTGTGCCCTTATTGGCAAAGCCGGTGATAAAGGTGATGGGGATTGAAGCAGGTCAATTCACTGCCGCGCTTTTCACGGATCTGGGACTGGCCTGGGAGGTGGGGGATCGCAGTACAGGCTCCCAGCGGCATACATACGGATTAGAACTCAAGGGCAATATTCTCATCGGACCCTTACCCCTGCTTACCCTGGCCTATGGACAAGCCGGGGAACCGGGTGCCTGGAGGGAAAACGATCCGGTAACCTACCTGGAGTTAGGTCTCATCTCTCCGTTCTAGCCGGAATACACCGCTTTTTGGAATTGTACCGGTCTAGCGGGGCAATCTATCAGGCATGTCGGCCACCACATACGCCATCACGGCCAGGGCAGCCACGCACCGGTTCAATTCGTCAGGATCGAGTTTGTCAAAGGTGTCCGCTGCGGTATGGTGGTACCAGAAATATTTTTCCCCGTCTACTCTCAAACCCATGCCCGGCACTCCCTCCTTGATGAGGGGTGAGATATCGGCACCACCGTGACCCGCACTGATGCTATCGGCCCCGATCGGCACCAGCAAGGCTGCAATTTCCTGCAGGATAACCAGGCTCTCCGGTGTGCCCTGGAATCCGAAGCCTTCCGGCTTGAAGACCCCCGAATCGGTTTCGATAGCCAGAACATGATTATCCAGCTCATCGGCATGTGCGTCACGATATGCCCTTCCTCCCTTTAAGCCAATCTCCTCATTGGTCCACAGTACCACCCGGATCGTTCTGCGCGGTCGCAGTCCCAGCCGTTTCAGGACGAGAAGTGCTTCCCATGCCGCCACGCATCCGCCCGCATCATCCAGGGCCCCTTGCCCTACATCCCAGCTATCGATGTGCCCCCCCATCACGACGACTTCCTCCGGTGTTTCAGAGCCCGTCAGTTCCGCAACGATGTTCCGACTGGGAACATCACTCTGGAAGTGGGCCGCCATTCTCAGCCGGAGGACGATTTCCTCACCGCGATCCTGATAGCGTTGCAGGAGCAGCGCATCCTCGATGGTGATGGCACCGCTGGGGATGCGCTTTATGCCATCTGCATACCTGAGGGCACCTGCGTGCGGTACCGCCATGGCGTGGGGTGTAACCGAACGCACCAGGCTGGCGACCGCCCCGACTTTCGCCGCTTCATTGGCCCCTGATCCGCGATAGGTCACGGTCTCCATGTAATTGGTGAAGGGCACGTTATACACCACGATCTTCCCCCGGGCTTCGTCGGCACGACTCTGCAGGTCTACAAAACTGTTCACCACCAGTGCTTCCGCCACCAGGCCTTTTCTGGGTGTACCGACGGACCGCCCCAGACCGATGAATCCCAGCGTTTGGGATCGCGGCACCAGGATTTCCGCGCTTTCCTCACCGCGCACCCAACGGGGAATCATTACCTCTTCGCCATGAACGTTCTCCAAGCTGTCAGCTGCCATCTGTGCTAGGACCCAATCGATGGCATCCTCTAATGCTTTCGAGCCGGAGAAACGGGGGCCAAATGTGTCGACTATCTCTGCCAGCCGTCCGAAGGCGAAGCTGTCTGCGAGAGCTGACTCGATAATGCGGTTGGCTGTGTCATGATACGTTGTATCGATCTGGGCAGTAAGATTTTGAGCGGTAAAAAGGAGAATGATCAGCATTCTGACTTTCCGGGGCATTGGCTTATCCTGCAATAGGGTTTGGGTTTATTCGATCTGATTGACCGTAGTTCTGCGGAATGACATCACCTTATTTGAACATATTCAGTTTAGTATGTGCGAATTGCGAATGCGGGAATATAAACAGGAAGGCAATCTTGAATCGCATACTATGTATCACGAGCACTGCTGTTGCTCTGTTGCCAGCCATCCTATGTATTGAAGCTGATTTCAGCGCTTGCCGCGGGCCCAGTGTACAATCATGGTTGAGGCAACCATACCGACCGCCATGAAGGGAGCGATAGTGTTGAAGTCATTGGTATCCAGGGTGATGATGGAGGTGGCAATGAAGACCAGCGCCCAGAGGAAGAGGTTAAGGTATTCATGGATGCCCATGCCCTTTCCGGCCGTCACCAGCCGCCGGCGTCGCTGTGCCGTAGCTCGTTCGAATCGCATTGGCTATTCTCCTTACTTGGCTCCGGGTACCGTTTCAGAATACGACAGCTGTCGTGCTCTTCCGCCAAGTTATTGACCGTGGACATATCTGACGAAGGATATTTTCCCCCTCCGTGCGGCAACGAGGCCGGGTGATCCCAAGCCAAGAGCCGCGGTACAAATCAACAAAACACCTACATATCCCCCCATTTTAGAAAAAGCTTCCGACGGGAAGGTGGTAAACTTTCGGCCAGCCTCCTCTGAAATGCTGCCGGGCCTGTTGAAATGTCATCTTCATCCATCCAACCTCCTTTCCGCGCATGCCATAGCCACGCGGGAGAATATAGGCAAAGAAATCCGGTTTGTCGTTCGCCTGGTGCGCGAGTTGCGGGACAGCCGCACGGCAGCTCCGGGACAGCTGCGCGGCAGCTCTACGATAGCTCCGGGGTCTGCGACGGAGAGGGTGGAACGGAGACACGAATATACCTTTGGGAAGGATGGACACGGGCGCGCCGATACCCTGCACCATGCCAGGCAGAGCGGCAGGGAGCAATGTATAATTCAACACCCTTACACGGGCGGGAAAGCGGCAGGAGGCCTTCCCGACGGGAGGGAGGCGGTGAAAAATTCAACAAAACCCCTACAAAATTCAACGAAATATAAAAGTTTCCCGTCGGGGAGGTGGTTGATTGCGGTCAAGCCTCCTCGGTGGTGCTGCGGGACCTGTTGAAAAATCAGCATTAGCCGTCAAATCTCCTTTCCTGTCCGGATTCTTCCGGTGGCGGAGAATATAGGGCAGGCAGACAAGTTTGTCGTTCGCCTGGTGCGCGAAAAGACCAAAATTTCGATTCAGCAGCGCCATTTTAATGGCCAGAGGTAGGTTAGCTTGATTCCAGTATCGCTTTCAGATTTTGGCCTTCTTCCACCATATGTCGCCGCATGGCTTCAATCCTTCGGTTGAAGAACAATGGTAAGATGAAATCGAAGAGACGACCAATTATCGGCATATCCGAACCCATATCGAGCTCTGCAATAAAGCTGACTGTAGCATCGTTTTCCCGAGCTTCAAATGCCCCTCGCCCCATACCGTCAATAACAAACTCTACCCGTTTGTCCGGAATCACTTTCGTCGTACGAAACCGTATTGAGTGCAGTTTCCCATGGAGAATTTCCTCGGACTCAATCTCAGATCCCACCTCAAGTATTGAGCCATGAAGTGATCTACATGCTACATGATCAGGATGCCATGACGTGTACACCTGCGGCATTCGATCCAGCCAGGCGAAAAGCTGCCCGGGAGTGGTTATGATCTCAATGCTATCTCTGAGTGAAATCATGTTTGAGGGGCTCCAATGATGCTGCCACGTGCATTAACCTGCCTAATCTCCGGCCCACTCTTAAAGTTAGGATTTTGGGATTTGAAAGCCACCTCCTATTTCAGCAGCACCACCGCTATCAGCGGGAATTTCCCTACGCTATCTCGATGACAGCCTCTTTAAAGGTTGGTGTATGTGCGTTGGATTATTTCGGGTGTAACTTTCTTAATACAGTCGTTCATATCTGATTTGGAGCCAGCATGATAAATCCGCAACTTGAACACAAGGTTGTCCTGATCACAGGTGCCAACCATGGTATCGGTTCCGCAAGCGCCAGAGCATTTGCCAAACAGGGCGCAAAGGTGTTTATCGCATATTTCCGGGAGCCCTGTGAATATAGTGAGGAAGAGCTAACGATGGCGGTTGAGGCTGGTGTGGGCGGCGATAAATACTTCCGTGCCAAACAGCAGCAAACAGCCGATCCAGTCGTCGAAGACATTCAATCCAAGGGGGGTATCTCCTGCGCCTATGAAGCCGACCTGGCAAACACAGAGAATATCCCCAAGCTATTCGATGTGTGCGAAAAGGAGCTTGGCCCGGTGGACATCCTAGTGAATAATCACACGTATGATGTGCTGGAGACCTTCGATCCAGAACTGGCAAGCGATAACTATCAATGGTTCAATGAGTATTCGGTTCAACTAATCTCGAAGGCCACTATCGACGCCAGCTTCGCTGTTAATACACGGGCCTATGCTTTGCTGATGCTCGAATACCTCCGGCGCTACCTGCACCGGGGCGCGAAATGGGGACGGATTATCAACCTCAGCACGGATGCCGCTCACGCACACGTAGCCAATGTCAGCTACGCGGCAAGTAAGCACGCGATTGAATCCTACAGTCGTTCAGCCGCGGCCGAGCTGGGTAAGTACGGAATTACGGTGAACATTGTGGCACCAGGGCCGATACAGACTGGCTACATGACGCTCGACATGGAGAAGACCCTAACCGAACAGGCACCACTAGGCCGGGTTGGCTATCCTGAGGATGTGGCCGACGTGATCGTATTCCTCGCATCCGAGCAGGCTCATTGGCTGACGGGACAGTTGCTCTATGTCGGTGGTGGATGGCAAATGCATCAGTAGTCGAGAATCGATCCAGTTTGCATGGATCTCTATGAGTAGAAGGTTGAGTTCACTTCAACAACACCCCCGCATCCTGCGGGACAAAGGCATCTTGATGGACTATGACTCCTTGGCATAGTGGCTAGCTAATCTGTTATTCAACTCGAATATCCCCATACCCAAATACTTCAATGAGGGTGAGAACCGAATCAACACTTCTGTATAAGTACCATTGGTATTTGCAGCGATAGGTATCAGGTTCTACCCGTCTGCCGTGCTCATCCTCAAGATGCCAAACTGCCGACCAGTACCCAGCGGATTTCCCTTCGTCAAATATTGTTTTCACTACGGATCGATTGCGATCAATGATCCATACATGCACGTAAGTTGATTCAGGTATGCCTAGCCACATCGTCGTTGAACCACTAGTAGGATTTGGAAAGCTTGGATCGATGTCTGCGTCGATTGGCACGTTTGGATCAGGTTCTGGCCTAAGCATAATTCGCCAGTCATCAGGGTCTTCTTTAATGATGATCATGTTTCCCAGACTATCCATTTCTGTGCGGGTAATACCCTGGAAGGGATGTTCCTCTTCAAATAAGCCGCAGGTAATCAAAAAGATCGGAAGAAAGGGACTGAGTACCTTCGCCCACTTCATTCTCCGGTGAATATTTTGTCTCAAGTTCACCTCCCCTATCTGATCTTGATCGTTTTAATAGGTCATAAAACGAAGCAGGGTTTTTACTAATCCATACCAATACTAGCCTACACTATATGAATGCAACGCGAATGACAAGCAATATCTTACGAATGTGCTGGGTGGATAAAGAGTCAGGTGAATGCAGCTACGAGAGACTAACGGATGAACTGGTCAAGATCGGTCACCATTGGGAAAATCGGCTGCGGTTGCATCGGCCGAGCATTTATCACACCATCCACGCTTCCAGTCCCCACCAGGCTGTATAACTGAATTACAGTATGCACTTTTTCTGAGCCGTAATGTAATAGGTAAACTTTACACGTTTAAGGCCGGACAAATGGGAACCTGCCCGGCTGACCGGCCGTCAATCAGCGCCGTTCCTGCATTGTAAGTCTGTGGCTCGTCGTGCTAACTTGAGGCCCGCTGATGAGCAGCGAAACAGGTTCCACATATAAAGAGTACTCACTATGGCATCACCAGGCATTCAGCACGAAATCAACCAGGTCAAGGCATTGATCATGGATACGGTCCGGAAGGCCAATTCCGGGCATACCGGGGGCGCGCTCTCATCCATCGATTTCGCCTACCTGCTCTATAAAAATATACTGCAATATGACCCGGAAGACCCCGAGTGGCTGAACCGTGATCGGTTTGTATTGTCGGCAGGACATGAATCCGCCCTGCTATATTCATTATTATATCTCGTTGGATATTTGGACATGGATGATCTGCAGAACTTCCGGCAGCTGGGCAGCCGTACGCCGGGACATCCCGAATCCCATCTCACCCCCGGAGTCGAAGCGACAACCGGCCCCCTGGGCCAGGGTGTTGCCATGGCGGTAGGTATGGCGGTTGCGGAGGAGATGCTGCGTGCGCAATTGGGATCTGACCTGGTGAACCACAATACCTACTGTCTGTGCGGGGATGGGGACCTCCAGGAACCGGTGGCACTGGGCGCAGCTGCCCTGGCGGGACATTGGCAACTGGGCCGATTGATCATGTTCTATGATTACAACCAGGTGCAGATATCCGGTCAGACTGATCGGGTTGATTCCACGAAAATTGATCAGATATTCAAGGGCTTCGGGTGGCAAGTGATAGACATTAACGGCCACGATCATCAGGCCATCGAAGCCGCGATTGTCGAGGGGCAGGCCAATACCGGGCAGCCGACGGTCATCATCGGTCACACGATCATGGCACATGGCGTAGCTACGATGGAAGGCTCCCCTGCCACACACGGCTCGCCCCTTCCGCCCGAGGAGATTGCCGCCACCAAGAGTAAACTGGGCCTCGATCCGGACCTGCACCTGCATCTCTCAGCGGAGACCATCGAAAGCTTCCGGGACCGGCAGTCATCGCTCCGCGAGTCGGTCAACGCCTGGAAAGCCGAGCTGACCGGGAAATTGAAAGCTGCTGACTTCAAAGAGCAATGGGAGCAGTACTTCGGTGATACCGATCTCACCCGAATCGATTGGCCGACGTTTGAGGAAGGTGCCAGCATAGCCACGAGAAAGGCTTTCGGCCTGGGTCTGGAAGCCGCCGCAAAGGCCATCCCCAAGATGGTGGGCGGCTCAGCGGATCTTGAACCGTCCAACAATACCGGTGGTTTCGCCAAGGCTTATGGTGATTTCGGTGCCGGGAATCGGTCCGGTCGATCACTGGCATATGGCGTCCGGGAATTTCCCATGGGTGCCATCAATAATGGTATCGCCCTGCACGGCGGACTGATACCATTTGGGGCTACTTTCCTGGTGTTTACTGACTATGAGCGCCCCAGTATCCGTCTCAGGGCGTTGCAGCGGATACCGGTCCTCGGTGTCTATACCCATGATTCGATTTTCGTTGGTGAAGATGGCCCTACCCATCAGCCTACTGAACATATCATGGCCTTGCGGGCAATTCCCGATCTCCTGGTATTCCGCCCGGCAGATGCCCGGGAAACCACGGCCTGCATGAAAAGGATCTTGCAGGAAAGCCAGCGCCCCAGCGCCCTGCTGCTCACGCGTCAGGGTCTGCCGGTTCTCCCGGATAGGCTTGCAGCCGTCATTGAAGCTGGTGCCGCGAAGGGTGGCTACATCCTAAAGGAATCTGATGCACCGCCAACGGTCACGATGCTGGCAAGTGGTTCGGAAGTATCCCTTGCCATTGCCGTGAGTGAGCTTTTGGAGAACATCAAATGCCGGGTAGTAAGTCTACCATGTTGGGAATTATTCCTGGAGCAGTCGTCGGAGTATCAGCGCAGCATTCTGGGTGATGACAGCAATCTGCGAGTCTCACTGGAGGCGGGCATAACCACCGGCTGGGAGAAATTTACCGGATTGCATGGCTTGAATATTGGAGTGGATCATTTCGGCGCTTCAGCACCAGCATCTCAATTGGAAGCCAAATTCAATCTCACCCCAGAGCATGTCGCCGAGCGTATTCGCAAAGCTTTGAAATAGACAAAACCAATGTAAATTCATCATACCATGGCCGAGAATACTAAACTCTGGTACCTGCAGAATTTCAATCTTTTTAAAGAGGTGGAAGATCTTACCCTGATTGAGATGGCTCTTCGGAGCCACATGAGTCACACAAAGAAAAAGGAAGTGATTTATTTTCCCGAAGAGCCATCGAACACCATCTACCTCCTGAAAAAAGGAAAAATCAAAATATCACGCATCTCCCCTGATGGTCAAGCCATTACCCTGGCCCTGTTAGGTCCTGGAGAGATATTTGGTGAATCTGCTATTCTGGGACAAGAAACGCGGCAGAATATCGCCGAGGTTGTCGAAGATGCGGTTATCTGTGCCATTGATAAGAGCAATTTCCAGGACCTGCTTAAGAAAAGTAACATGCTTAGTCTCAAGGTGCAGACGCATATTGGCAAGCGAATGCAGGAGGTGGAATCGAAAATTGAAGACCTGGTTTTCAAAGACGCCCGCGAGCGGATCATCAATTTTCTCAAGTATTACGTTGTGCATTTCGGCAAGCAATTGGTTGACTTATGGGAGGTCCGACCCTTTCTCACTCATCAAGAAATCGCGGAGCTGACTGCCACCAGCCGACAGACCGTGAATTCCATCCTCAACGACCTTAAGACCCAAGGCAGGATCGACTTTACCCGCCAATATCTACGTATAGGGAATCCGGAAGAACTTACCTGATATCTTCCTTTTCTGTCCGCTCAGAGACAACGCTGAGGGAGAGTAGTTATTTACTTTCCCTCATGGAATACAACACTGAAACGTTTCGTTCGGTGCATGTGACGCTCATCTCCCGCAGCGATTGCAGCAGTTGCTGCGAATTACTGAAGGAGTTGGAGCCGGTACGTCAAAGGTCAAAGATTGCTTTTCAAGTTGTCGATGTACCTCATGAAGCACCACCAGCATACGCGCAGGCGTTTATTTTTCCGGCAACGTATGTAAATGGAAAACTCTGGCGCTATGGCAAGTATCCGCTGCACGAGTTGGAAGAACGTCTTCAGCGTACACAAAACGAGACACTTGATGAGTGAACCGCTTTAAAAAGAGAAGGAGAATCTATGGAGTTCTAAATCGATATTCAGCACACGTGCATTGGCTGCCACGTCTCTCATTTGCTTCCATTTTTATATATCATGGAATCGGAAAATTCCCAATGGCTCCAATGATGGCGGAGGGAATGGGAATGCCTGTTTTTATGGTCTACCTACTGGGGACAATGGAGATCGTTGCAGGCATCTTCATTCTTGCCGGCGCCTTTGGACGTGAGATTCTTACCAGGCTGGCCGGCCTGATCATCGCAGCTGTCATGCTGGGCGCAATATTCATGGTGCATGTGAAGAATGGCTGGAATGGTGTAACCATGGAGCAAGGCGCGGAACTACAGGTCTTTGTATTCGCTGTAGCAATCTACTTTCTGGTTAAGGGAAACAACTCTTCCGCGTAAAACAAATATCACTTATCTGGGGGAGGGCCCCGGCTTCTCCCCCCAGTCTTGCCTGCTATTATGCTGTTTCGAATAGAATCAGCTTTTCAATTTCCTTTTCAAATTCAGATCATCTCAATTATCTACGGCAGAGATAATCGTAATTCATTAACTTTAAACCCTCTCAATAAGGTTATTTATTCCGGTTTTGTTACGATCCGGCCAGAAACAATTGCACCAATAGAGTAAGGAATCCGATGGCCAAGTGGGATCCGCCAACATTTATTCAGTACGCAAAAGCACAATGTCCCGCTCATGTTGTGAATGTCATGGAAGACCTGGTGAACTACACGGTGGATGAATCCGACAAAGTGAGCTGGGGCCGGGGGGAAGAAACCGGGATGCTGACCTTCAAAGCCCGGTACGATGAGGGGAGACTACCTCTTTTCAGCATTACCACTGACGGGCAGATAAAATTATATGTCAACTACCTTCGGGAGAAGCAGATTGCCCGTGAGATTCTACGAGACTACCAGTTAAAAATGGAATCCACTTTCCTGCTGGAGCTTGATGAAGATATCTACCCTCATGATGTATTCCATCCTTTAGACGACCTGTTTCACACTCAAAGTCAGGTAGAAAAGTTTAAGCACGCCATCATGGGCGTGACCGCCCGCCTCCATCAGTAGGTATTGAGATATGCTATATTCTCCTAGCTAGTTCTGACAAGCGTCGGAAATGATGAATGTCACGCACAGGTATTTTCCGATACATAGAGTTCTGCTTTACCTGCTACTGAGTTTTATCCCGCTAAAAGGCTCGGATTCCACCCAATATCGTAAGGTGCCTGAGAAAGAGCGCCCGATCACCGGATCATTGACTGGTTATGTTGTTGATATAGGTACAGCTCAACCATTGGTGGGCGCAAACATCCTGATAGAGGACACGGAATTGGGCGCAGCAAGTGATCCTAAAGGTCATTTTAATATCCCAGGCGTTCCCGTCGGCAGCTACACTGTCCGGGTAGAAATGATGGGATATAAACCTCAGGCCCGGGCGAATGTACATATCGTCCCTTTGAGAGAAACGGTGCTCAGAATTGCACTGGAAGTGGCTATTATTGAGGGCGATGTGGTAGTTGTGACCGGGCGATTCTTCGAGAGAGCTCGTGATGCGGTTGTAAGCGCTCGCACTGTTGATGCCGAGGAAATACGCTCGGATCCAGCCGGTGCGTACGATATCCAGCGGATGATGGAGGCACTGCCGGCTGTTGTGTTGGGATCAGATCAGCACAACGAGATTATCGTCCGCGGTGGAGGGGTGGGAGAGAATCTATTTATCATGGATCATCTCGAGATTCCCAATCCCAATCATTTTGGCGAACCGGGCAGCTCCGGTGGAGCAATTAACGTAATTAACACCGATTTTATAGACCGCATAGATTTCTACGCCGGTGCTTTCCCTGCCCGCTACGGGGAGCGCCTTTCCTCGGTAATGGATATATCGTTGCGGGAGGGAAATCGGCAACGATTTCAGTCCCAAGTGGAAGCAAGTATGGCTGGTTTCGGCGCTGTTACAGAGGGACCCTTGGCAAAGGGGCACGGGTCGTTCCTCGGATCATATCGTAAATCGTTTCTAGACCTGGTGATACAGGATGTCGGTATAACAGCAGTGCCACATTTCACAAACTGGCAGGGCAAAGTTGTATTGGATCTTGGTGCCGTCAGTAAACTGATTTTTAACGTGTTGGGGGGGGAAGATAATATTGATCTAGAAGGGAGTACCGTACCGCAGACTCATGGAATCGACAACGTCCTTGCCGATGGGAATCAATTTACCGGAGGGATGACACTCAAAACGCTACTCTCCGCTAACGGCAATGGCCTGCTCTCATTTGGCCGCAATAGTTCAGCTATGAGGTACAAACTGTTTAATTATCTGCCCGATAGCAGTGAACAGATAATATATGACTTGGATGATGTGCTTTCAGATTGGATGCTAAAAGGAGATTTACATTACCGATTCAGGTCTGCTCTTGAATTATCGGTTGGCTTCAATCATAAATGGAGTCGGGTCAACCGGAATTCGGTTGCAGGAGTTGATACGCTTTGGACATACCGATATGGGATAAGGGATCAGATGCCATCCCGTTACGTGACAGACGAGGAATACTATGAGCTAATTGTTAACAATCCAGATCATATTATGATGCGGGATGACACTTACCTGCTCGCAAGAGAAGGGATCGTCATTGACTCCGCATATACGTATATGAAATCCAGTGTGTATGGCCAAATAAAATGGCATCCGGTCAATCGTCTGGAAATAGTGATGGGCCTTCGGCATTACAGAGTATCAGCTAATCACGCGGCGAATTGGTCTCCAAGGCTTGGCATATCCTACGTCCTATCTGATCGCAGTAATCTCAACCTGGCCTTTGGCCGCCATTTCCAGGTGCCGTCTTATTTTCAGTTGTTCAATAATCGAAAAGATCTACTTCGAAATATGTCCACTGACCAAGCTGTTGTCGGGCTTGAACATCTCTTTGCCGAAGATACTCGAGCCACGTTGGAGATATATTATAAGCGATACAACGATCTTATCCTGGAGTGGGCTGAGACTACCGCTGACACCAGCGACGCTTACGGGGGCTTTGCCAATGCAGGTAACGGGTACAGCTATGGCATAGAACTGTATTTACAGAAGAAGTTTACCCGCAGATGGTATGGCTCATTCAGCTATAGTCGGTATCTCTCGCTTGGGGAGGATCCAAGGAATGGCTTTGAGGGGGAGTTCTATTCAAGGAGTACGGATTTTCGCCACCTGCTGACAATCGTTGGAGGGTACAAAGTCAAGTTCATGGAAATGCCCTCATATATACACCTGAAGCAAAAGCCGTGGTGGGTGCTATTTGCCTGGCTCCCAATCCTGCCAGCAGATGAATTGGAGGTGAGCTTTCGCTACCGCAGCGTTGGCGGACGCCCCTATACACCCAAAGTGTATAATGCGACGGTTCGTCGATGGTATCATCCCACCGGACAGGAACTGAATGGTGAACGCCTGGATTCCTATCAGCGGTTCGATATTATGGTATTACGTCGTTTTTATTTCAGGAAAATGAGCCTGGTAACCTTTGTTGATATCCAGAATGTGTTCGATCGAGATAATCCCTGGGATATTGTGTATTATCCGGATGGCACCAAGACAACTGCCCTACAGTACCGCCAATTTCCGGTGGGAGGAATTACGCTCGAATTCTAACCAAGTGGACGGATGGCCTACCGATCTGCGGGCATCCGCCTCTGCCAAACAGCCAATAGCAATCCACTGATAATAATACATCCCCCCAAAATAGTGGTTAAGGACACTTGCTCACCAAGGATAATGAATGCCAGTAGAGCTGATTCGATGGGCTCCATCAATCCAAAGAGAGAAATCCGGGGAGCTCCAATGTGATGTACACCCCAATTGAAGATAGTATGTCCACCAACTGTTGGAAGAAGGATGAGAAGTCCCAGGAAAAGAATGGATCCATTTGGGAGAGGCGTCAACGGATTCCGTACAAGTACTAGTACCACCAGTAGCACGATTGCAGCGGTGGCATAGGTTACTTCAACATGTAGCATGGTGCTGAGCGATTTACGAGCCTCCCAGCTTAATAGCAGGTAAACCGCCGCAAAGAATCCTCCAAGCAAGGCCAAAATGTTGCCCAACGACTCTCCACTTAACAGACGTGCTGAGGAATCGAACGATAGCTCCCGCCACTGGATGAAAACTACTCCAACCAAGGCGACCAGTGAGCCAATAATCTGGTTTCTGGCAACTCGAAGTCTCAGAATTGTAAGGGAAATTGCGATGACGAACATAGGATGCGTCGCTACGAAAAGAACGGAATTCGCCACTGTGGTATATCTCAAAGAGGAAATCCAGGTAACAAAGTGCAGCGCCAGAGCTATACCAGCAAGGGCTGAGTAGCGAAATTCTCGCAACTTGATGGACTTGCGTGTCCACTCGTGCAAAAACCAGGGTAAAAAGATAATTGAAGCGCCGGCTACGCGGATAAAACTAATAACTATCGGTGACACTCCCGGCAGGAAACGGATCCAGATAGCTGCGGACGAGGCCATGAGTGAGCCAAGTAAAACAATTCCAATAACATATAGAAAGGGGGATTGTTTCATAAATACGTCTCTATGATAGGATCATCTACTCCTTATTTTACTCATCCGGGATATGAGAATTTTCCACTCAGTCAATAATCCGGTGCACTCTATTTTTCTCACCACTTCTGTCTTGCTAATCCTATGAGATATTTTTCGTTATAATATGGAGAAAGACTGCTTACTACAGGTAATATTATACAACCATTCGCTATAGCAACATGCATCAAAAATCTGTTCGTGGAACAATCTGTCATGTTTTTCAAATTGGCTTCAAATTATCATGGTATACTCTGAGCTAAGTACTCGTCGCCCCGTTTCCATATGCCATGCCCGGCAATTCGGGTAAATTTGCACTATGCCAGAGCTCCCGGAAGTTGAAACGGTTGTACGTTATCTACGCCCGAAATTGAAAAACCAGCAGATCGTTGGTTTTAAAGCCTTCTGGCCGAAAGTGACCGCACCAACGACGCCGGAAGTATTTGCGGCGGCTATCGTTGGTCGCTCAATTCGGGCTGTGACCCGTCGTGGCAAATATATTATCCTGAACCTGGATAAGGGCTTTATTCACCTTCATCTTCGTATGACCGGCAATCTGTCAATTGTTGCAAGAAGGATCGAGAATAGTGATCCGCATATTACAGCAGAATTCCAAATGGGAGTTGCGACCTGGCTCATCTTCAGGGACACTCGGAAATTTGGCCGTATTGGCTACCTGGATGATTTGGCCTTGCTAGAAGCAAAGCTGGGTCCTGACCCACTTTCGGAGGAGTTCACACCTCAGCAATTCCATGGCGAACTAAAGAATCGCCACCGCCGGATCAAACCACTATTATTGGATCAAAGCTTTATTGCGGGTCTGGGGAATATCTATGTTGATGAGGCTCTATTTCTGTCCCGTATTCATCCTGAGAGTCCGGCATCCACCCTCTCCTATAGAGAAGTCGAAGTTTTGCAAAGTAATATCCGCAATGTCCTGTTATCGAGTATAGAAAACAGTGGCACCACACTGGTGAACTTCAGATATGGTGAAACCGGTCTGGGTAGATTTCGAGAAATGTTGCAGGTCTTCAGGCGGGAAGGAACACCTTGTCCCATTTGTGGGAAAGACTTAATAAAAATCCGGGTAGCACAGCGGGGAACCCATATCTGTCCTCATTGTCAGAAAAAAAAGAGGAAAAAGCGGAAATGAGAATACACGGGGAGAATGGGAAGCGATTGTCTACCCATCTAACATTTTGCACATTCTGCCTAGCGCCCCCCTTGACTTTTTGGCCTTGTATGCCCTAATCTTTAAAGGATGTTCCGCTATTACCATATCATTGTTCTACCGCTGATCTTCTTTTCCTGTGCGACCCATCCTACAATAAGTCCCATGCCATTGAAACAGGGGGAGACTTATTGGGGGACAACCCTTAGCACTGAGAACGGACTGCCAGTGATATTCATGCGTCGGGGTCTCACGGACAACTGGGATTTAGGCTTGCGGGTAGGATTGCCAATCTACGGAACAGGATTTGATATCAGCCGTCTGCTGGCGGAAAGAGATGATCGCTCAGATGTTTTGAATCTGTCTTATGGTTTTAATCCAAACCATAATATCGACTTTACATATTTTCGCGTCGTGCGAAAGGTAAGAGTGGACGAGGAGAAAAATCTAACTGTGCAAAGATTTCGCTATTGGGGTTTGCGAAGCATGTTGATTGTGAAAGGCATTTCTGGAAAGCGCAGTACCCGCCTTGGTATACTATTCGGTGGAGGGCCACCTCTCAAGTGGTCAACTGACGAACCGAGACCGAAATCTAATCGTTTCCAATGGGAGATCGGATATTTCCATGATTTCGATTCGATGCCCATTCGAGCAGTCATAAGTCCTTTGCCGTTTAATGAGGATCATGATCTGTGGGATGAACAATTCGAGGATTATCCACATAAAGTGGGAGGATTCCCAAGTGAGTTTTCACGTCTCACGGGATTATCTTTCCGTATCTCTTTCCCCCTCGGTAAGACAACACCCAATGATTCCCAAAAGGGCCAGGAATCATGACCACACTATCCCAACTGCTGAGGAGCCTCGGAATCCTGGTATTTCTATTCGCCTGTGCCTCCAAACCACCAAATCTACAAGATGCATTGGACCTCTACCGAGAAGGGCACATCAACGAGGCCAGGAGAGATATGGTAGCCTATATCAAGGCCAAGCCATTCAATCCGGAAAGTGAAGATGCACGGCAGCACATCCTATTAATTCGACGTATCAAACAGTTGGAAAGCATCGCTATCGCACAGTGGGAGCGGAGTAACATCGAGGGAGCAAAGAAAATTGTCGGCATCATCCGTATCCTTCATCCAGTATACGTCGATTCGGCAGCGGTATACCAACTCATCGATTTCAGTCAACCTCCGAAATGGGTAAGCAGTTCGGAGACTGAATCGGTGTCCATCCAATTTGGGCAAGCTGATCCCTCTTCTACGGAGCTGATTCCCTTCGCTATCCAAATTCTCCACAAGCAAGAGCAAGCTATCATTTGTCTCTCCCGGGAGTGGGAGAAACGCAAGTTCAAACAGAAGGATGAGCAGGCAGGGAGTATACTTTCCAGCGCTTTAGTAAGTCAGGTAATATCTCAAGTTGATTCAGCAGATACCGAAATGCGGCAGGTTACCGCAGATTCGAGTTCCCTTGTCAGCGAGATGGACCTGTTATCCGCTCAGTTTGAGAAGTTGATTGATTATCTGCGGGCAGATTCGATCAAATCGTCAATTTCGTTCGAGTATGGTTTTCATAGTCAGAAACGGGAGTTGCTCAAGCAAATACTGCATCTTAAATCACGATTGATAACTCTCCAGGAAACAGCCACACTTCCTGAGCCCACGGGCTAGTCTGATCCCCGACAGCCAGTCACATTCCCTGAAACTTTTAGATCATACCTGCATAGAAGTGCTTAATACCACCCATGGCAAATTGGGGTAGATGTAATTTGGGAGTGATGGAACATTCAATTATTGATGAAGGACAAGAGATGAAAATAAAGAATAGCAGAGGAGTCATAGGCTTTCTGTTGGTATTCCTGATCATTAGTTCGGATATAGCTCTTGGAGCTGCTGCGCAAAGCGAGGTCACGGTACAACAGATTAACGATCTATTTGTCGACGCCTCATCCAAAGCCAATCCAAGTGTTGTTACAATAAAATCGGAGCGGGTCGTGCAACGAAATGCCCGCCATCCCTTTTTTGACTTGTGGGATTTTGATATGGGCCCGATGCCGGAATCGCGTGGGACCGTACTCGGTTCGGGAGTCATTATAAACAGCAAGGAAGGCTACATTGTCACCAACAACCACGTAGTCGATAAGGCAGACGACATTTTTGTTGATCTAGAAGATGGACGCGAGGTTATTGCTGAAGTTGTTGGTACTGATCCTCAATCAGACATTGCCGTACTCAAGGTCAATGCGGATAATCTGGCAAAGGCAACGATTGGTGATTCTGATGGCCTCCGCATCGGTGAATGGGTACTGGCGATTGGGAGTCCATTCAGCGAAAACCTTGATCATACCGTAAGTGCCGGAATCGTTAGCGCCAAAGGCCGCAGTAATATCATGGGGGGAAGCCAGTACGAGGACTTCATTCAGACTGATGCTGCCATTAATCCAGGTAATAGCGGCGGGGCACTTGTGAACCTGATGGGGGAGCTGGTCGGAATCAATACTGCAATCGCTACCGATGGCTTTTCCCGGTCCAATGCAGGGGTTGGCTTTGCCATTCCTGTGAACCTGGTGATGCGGATCGTTGGAGACCTGCTGGAGTATGGGAAAGTCAAGCGCGCGTATTTGGGTGTGTACATTCAACCCGTCGATCCCACCCTGGCAAAAGCCTTGGGAATGAAAGCCCCCGAAGGAGCCTTGGTAACTGATGTAGACCAAGGTACACCGGCGGAGAAAGCAAGGATCAAGGAAGGCGATGTCATTATTAAACTTGATGACACAGCGATCAGAGACAATGCACATCTCAGAAATGTGGTTTCCTCATCCCGCCCTGGTAATCGCCACAAACTAACAATTATCCGTGATAAGAAAGAAAAAGAGCTAACAGTTGTATTGGATGAAAGACCTGATGACGAAAAACTTGCTACTACTGATCAGGATGATTCGGAGGATGAGACAGGACGTGCGGGCATAGCCGTTGCAGAATTGGCCAGTACTGACGCGAATCGATACGATATCAAGGTTGACCAGGGAGTAATAATCACCAGAGTAGATCCTCGAAGTAGCGCAGCCAGGGTAGATATCAGACCGGGTGATGTAATTATAAGAGTAGGTGAAACAGAGATCGAAAATGTCGGCGATTATCGCCGAACGATGGCGGAATATAAAAAGGGTGATACTGTTCTGATTCGTATTTCTCGAGGTGAATTTCTTCTATTTCGCGGACTCGAGCTGGAATAATCCGTTCCCAAAACTAATAAGTTGCTAAAACGCGGTTCATTGTGATGGACCGCGTTTTATCGTTTTGAGGGTTGAACGTGCGTTGACATCTACCTGGGAGCACAGGTAAATTTTTTCGATGGAAAAGAATTATACAGCAGTTGCAACAAAGGTCGATTTCGTCCAACAGGAACATGAAATCCTGAAATGGTGGGAAGACAGCCAAATTTTCGAGAAACTGGTTGCCAAAAACCGCGGTAAAAAGCATTGGTCATTCCTGGATGGTCCCATCACGGCGAATAATCCAATGGGCGTGCACCACGCCTGGGGTCGAACCTACAAGGACATTTTCCACCGCTATCATGCCATGCAGGGGTATGATATGAGGTATCAGAACGGTTTTGACTGCCAGGGATTGTGGGTGGAAGTAGAAGTTGAGCGTGAGTTGGGATTTACATCCAAGAAAGATATTGAATCCTTCGGTGTGGAAAAGTTTGTGAATCTCTGTAAGGATCGAGTACGTAAATACGCCCGAATTCAGACTGAGCAATCGATCCGACTAGGTTATTGGATGGACTGGGATAACTCGTATTTCACCATGGCAGATGAGAATAATTACGCCATTTGGAGCTTTCTCAAGAAGGTTCACGACCATGGTTGGCTGAAAAAAGGCAAGGACGCCATGCCCTGGTGCCCCAGGTGCGGTACGGGGATTAGTCAACATGAGATGACAGAGGGCTATCGAGAGATAGAAGACAAATCCGTCTATATCCTGTTTCCTCTGCTGGATCGAAAAGATGAGTATCTGGTGGTCTGGACAACTACTCCATGGACCCTTTCGTCAAATACGGCCGCCGCAGTAGCTGAGAACCTGGAATACGTGGTAATTCGCGATCAGGGACGCACTCTATACCTGCTTCCAGAAGCGATCCCACGGATTTTTGGCCGCAAATATAGTCCTGAAATATCCGGCCACCTGAAGGGCTCCGAAATGGTAGGCTGGAAATATCAGGGGCCTTTTGATGAGCTCCCAGCGCAGGAAGGTGTGGTTCATCGGATAGTGGCTTGGGAGGAAGTAAGTGTTGAGGAAGGTTCCGGTATTGTGCATATAGCACCCGGCTGCGGGAAGGAAGATTTCGATTTAGGGAGCGTGCACGATCTATCGGTTATCGCCCCTCTGGATGAGAATGGTGTCTATATCGAAGACTTTGACTGGTTAACCGGTAGACAAGTAGAGACGGTGGCGGATGATATTATCGCCAATCTGAAAGAGAAAGAGCTGGTGCTCAAGCAGGAAATGTATCAGCACCGATATCCACACTGTTGGCGATGCAAGACCAAGCTAGTCTTCCGGGTTGTCACGGAATGGTATATTGTTATGGACGAACTGCGCCACCAAATCATGGAAGTGGCTCGGCAGATTCACTGGATGCCGGCGTTCGGCCTTGACCGGGAACTCGACTGGCTTAAAAACATGGCTGATTGGATGATTTCGAAAAAGCGCTATTGGGGTCTCGCGTTACCAATTTACGAATGCCAGGAATGTGGTTCCCTGTCAGTGATGGGGTCCAGGGAAGATTTGAAAGAGCATGCCGTGGAGGGTTGGGATCGGTTCGATGGGCATTCTCCTCACCGTCCCTGGGTGGATGAGGTGAAGATCGCTTGCCCTGACTGTCATGCAACAGTTAGTCGTATTGAGGATGTGGGCAATCCCTGGTTAGATGCCGGCATCGTTCCCTTTTCTACGGTGCATTACAACGATGATCGTGAATACTGGGAGAAGTGGTTCCCTGCCGATTTCATCACGGAATCCTTCCCCGGTCAGTTCCGGAATTGGTTCTACTGCCTACTGGCTATGAGTACGGTGCTGGAAAATCAGCCCCCATTTAAGAAAGTACTGGGATACGCTCTTGTCAAGGATGAGAAGGGCAAGGATATGCACAAATCTGAAGGGAATGCCATCTGGTTTGAGGATGCAGCGGAAAAAATGGGTGTAGATGTGATGCGCTGGGTATACGCTGAGCAAAATCCAGAGAACAACCTACTCTTCGGCTATCACCACGCCGATGATGTACGCAAACAAATGCTCACCCTATGGAACTCCTACAGTTTCTTTATAACCTATGCTTCCCTGGATCGTTTCAAACCGGGTGAACACGTTGTAGCTATCGAAGAGCGAGCCGAGATTGATCGTTGGCTCGTGGCTCGTACCCAACAATTGATCGGTGTTACCCAAGAAGCATACGAAGGATACCGGATAGATCGACTGATGCGATCCGTGAGTGAGTATTTAGAGGATCTATCCAACTGGTATATCCGCCGTAATCGCCGCCGATTTTGGAAGAGCGAGCATGATTCCGATAAGCTCGCCGCTTATACAACGCTTCATGAAGCGCTGGTTACATTTATTAAGCTGTTAGCGCCAATTACACCTTTCATCACGGAAGTCATTTATCGCAACCTTGTTTTCTCCTTGAATCCCAGCGCACCCGAAAGCATTCACCTGGTCGATTTCCCAGAATATCAACCCGAATTGGTTGATGAGGAGCTCCTGTTTGAGGTAGATGCCATTATAAACGCTGTGGCGTTAGGTCGCTCAGCACGAAATAAAGCCAATATTAAAATACGTCAGCCTCTGAGTGAAATGCTCATATATGGCGATGCAAGGGTGTTGGCCTTACTGGAGAAAAATCACCATCAATTGCTGGAAGAATTGAATGTAAAAGCGTTGCGGGTCGACATTCCTGAAAAAGAATTTATCAGCTATAGTATCAAGCCTAATTCATCAGTCCTGGGGCCGAAGTTTGGAAGCGATCTTGAGAAAGTGCGACAGGCGCTGGAATCTCTTTCATCGGACCACATAATGGAGAAATGGCGTCAAAATAGTCCGATCCATATAAGTATTAATGGTCAGGATATAGCGCTGGAGTCAACTGATATTCTGGTAACCGAGGAGGGTATCGCTCCCTATGTTGTAGCAACCTCCAGAGATCTGGCGGTGGGTATTAACACCGAACTCAGTGAGGAGTTGAAACAGGAAGGTCTGGTTCGGGATCTGATTCGCCAGGTCCAGAATATGCGCAAGGAAGCAGATTTGAGGGTGGAGGAGCGGATAATCGTGGGTATCTCCGGTGAAGGTATCGTGGAGGATTCTCTCGCACGCTTCAGGGATTACTTCTTGACGGAGGTACTTGGGACCGCATTAGTGCCTAAACTCGATCACCCTGAGCATCAAAAAGTTGTAACTTTAGGTGGTGCAAGCATACAAATTCACATTGCGCGCGCCTAACGATAGGGGTTTTTATGGCAACGAAGGCCAAGTGGACAAAGAAAGAACTGGATCACTTCCGCAAACGCATAATTGATAAACGGCGCAATCTGTTGGAAGAAATGGGTGACCTTCGCGAGAACACTCATATCGCCAATGAGTCGGCCAGCACCAGTGATTCCACCTACGCTTATCATATGGCGGATGTAGGTACAGATCATGCGGAGCGTGAGAAAGCGTATTACTGGCTCGCACGCGAAAACAATTATCTTAGATACTTGGAGCGAGCTATGGAGATGATTGAAGACGGGACATTTGGCATCTGCCAGACGTGTGGAAATCTGATTAGCAAAGAGCGTTTGGACGAAGTGCCACACACCACCAGTTGCTTTTCCTGCAAGTCCAGCGCGAGCAAGACAGTCGCCTGACCCATATGCGGGCATTGGTGTACGCCGCGCTGGTTGTAGTCCTCGACCAGATATCCAAACATTTGGTTCGATTTAACCTCGAAGTACACTCCACTATCAGAATTCTGGGTGATTTTTTCCGATTGACCCATGTGGAGAATAGCGGTATTGTTTTTGGAATTGGCGTAGGAGGGGCACTACCCTATTTCACCATCCTATCCATTGTTGCTACGATCCTAATCGTGTATTTCTTTTATCAGGAGCGTTCAAATCATCTTGGGGTGCGTGTATCACTTGCTCTTGTGCTGGGTGGCGCGATTGGGAACCTTATAGACCGCTTGGTCTTTGGCAAGGTAGTGGATTTTCTTGATTTCGGGATTGGACAATACAGGTTTTTCGTGTTCAATGTTGCAGATAGCGCTGTCACTGTTGGGGTGTTTGCGTTTTTGATCATCACTACCTTTGTTATCCCCAGCGGACAGAAGATTTCAAGTGAGTTTAACAAAAGTGGGTGATCTGACAAGATTTCTGGTAAAATCTCCATGGCCCCGTCTTGATCTCTTTCTTGTTACAAGATTGGGAGGACATAGTCGGACACGCATCCAATCACTCATAAGATCCGGGATGGTACAAGTAGATGGTCATCCGGTATACAAAACCGGAGAACCTCTATCCGGAGGTGAAAAGATTCAAGTCGAGGTCCCCCCACCTGAAGTGCCGGATCACATACAACCTGAAGACATCCCCCTTGATGTACTTTTTGAAGATTCCCAGATCATCATACTCAATAAGCCTGCCGGCTTGGTCACACATCCGGGCCGAGGTGTGCGCAATGGGACATTGGTGAATGGATTGGTCGGGCGTTATCAATCACTATCGGGCATTTATGGAGCTACGCGACCAGGTATCGTTCATAGATTGGACAAGGATACATCCGGAGTGATGGTAGTAGCTCGAACAGATAGTGCCCATATTGATCTGTCTAGGCAGTTTGAGCGTCGAGAAGTGAAAAAAACCTACCTTGCACTAGTCTGGGGAACACCTTCGAATAAAGGGATAATTGAGGCAAATCTGGTGCGTGATCCTAATAACCGGATTCTATTCCGTCCCAGTACAAACCGCGGACGCTCAGCAGTAACCGCCTTTCGTTCCATTGAGCATTTCAATGGATTTACCCTCGTGGAAGTTCGACCCCGTACCGGACGGACGCACCAAATAAGGGTACATTTGGCTTCTCTTAGCCATCCAATCTTTGGCGATAAGCATTATAGTGGTGTCCGTCCTCCAGAAGGCATTCCTAAAGAGCTGCGAATGTTGGTAAATCAAATGAAGCGAGACCTATCTCGCCAGGCCTTACACGCTTATAAAATAGAATTCATCCATCCAACCATGAAGGAAGTTGTCCGTTTTGAGGCGCCAATACCCGCAGATATCGATGCGGTTCTGAAAAGGCTTAGACAGGAAACCTATGCCTGATGATCCAACAGAGCTCGAACTCTGTATTGCGGATTTCCTGAACTACGTAAGTGACGAGCGTGGCTATTCAGCACAGACATTAAAAGCATATCGTCATGATTTGGATGATTTTGCCACGTTCGTGATGGACTATGATATGGGCCAAAGCCGGGAGCTGGAAGGAATCGATCGTTTAACAATTCGACATTTCATGGGGTACCTCCGAGAAAGCGGATTGGGTTCTCGAACAGTGGCACGCAGACTCGCGACTATTAAATCTCTCTTTGGGTTCCTTCATCGAACAGAAGTGATCCCATCTAATCCGGTCATAGATATTCGAACACCCCGTTTTGAGCGACGACTACCGGAATTTCTCGGGGAAGAGCAAACAAGCCAGCTGATGGAGTTGCCGTCTGTAAATACGATGATCGGAATAAGAGACAAGGCAATCCTGGAGGTGTTTTACGCCACCGGGATCAGATTGACTGAACTCACCAGCCTGACAGTAGGAGCTGTTTCTTTTACACAAAAAACGATCAGAGTGGTTGGCAAGGGGAATAAAGAGCGAATAGTAGCCTTTGGCCAACCAGCGCATGATTCTATCGGACAATACCTGGGAGCACGTCGAAAAGCAGGTGAAGAAGTGAACTTGCACAGTCCCCTTTTCTGCGGACGCGGCCAAAAACCTATCTCACCTCGAACTGTTCAAATGCGGGTTCGGCACTATATGCAGCAAATAGCCGAGGCACGGCATCTGAGCCCCCACTTGCTCAGACACACAATGGCTACCCATTTACTGGATAAGGGTGCTGATCTAATGGCGGTAAAGGATTTATTGGGGCATGCTTCCTTATCCACCACACAAGTGTATACTCATGTGAGACCAGAGCAGATGAAAAAACTCTATCGCCAAGCGCATCCCCATTCGGGTGCAAAGGATAATTGAAGACTTTGAGAGAGATCTGATTGTGATGCATGTTTGATTGCACTGTGCAAAGGAAGGCACAGTCGTCCTTGAAATACGATCAAGCTAGATGCGATTGTAACGACAAGAAAAGAGGAGAGGGAGTATGCAGATTGATGTAACCACACGGCATTTTACAGCACCACCTGAACTGAAGGATCTGGTTGAGAAAGAGATACGCAAACTGGAGCGATACTATGATGGTGTATTGGCTTGCCACGTCATTCTTTCCAGAGAGAATGGACATGATATTGCAGAGATCATTGCCCACTCAAAAAGACATCAATTCACCGTAATCGAGCAAAACCCGAAAATTGAGCATGCCGTAGCCGCCGCGATTACCAAGTTGAAAAACCAGGTAAAGCGCTATAAAGATAGGCTGGTCTCTAAATAGTTCTCCTCACCACAAGATTATAAATAACACGTCATACATGGAGGTTTGACCTTTGAAAGTCATAATTCCCCTTGCAGGGCAGGGGATCCGTTTGCTCCCATATACAGAGAAGCGTCAAAAAGCTCTGCTACCTGTCTGTGACAAGCCTGTACTTGATCACGTACTGCATCCGTTCATTGAGGCAGGCATACGGGATATTTCTATGGTTATCGGGCATTTGGGCGACCAGATAAAAGATTACATGGCCAAATATTCAGATCTGCGGATCAAGTATATCGCGCAGCCACAGCAACGCGGCCTGGGAGAAGCCGTATTTTTAGGTCTGGAAAATGAGTCCGAACCGATGGTTATAATCTTATCGGATACCATTCTTGAGATGGATTTTGGAGGATTTATCCAGGAAGAAGGTAATCTACTCGGGGTGATGGAAGTAGAGGACCCAAGACGATTCGGCGTGGTAGAAACCGAAGGACGTCAGATACTGTCGATGATAGAAAAGCCCGTCAAACCAATTTCGAACCTGGCCATTTCAGGCATTTATCGAATTGAGCAGCCGAAAAAGCTTCGAGAAGCACTGAATTCAATTATGATGAGTGAGATAAAGACCAAGGGTGAGTTCCAGCTTACCGATGCTTTGAACCATATGCTCGAAGCGGGTGATGAGTTTAGAACATTTCCTGTAGATCGATGGCTCGACTGTGGCACCAAGGAATCTCTTTTATCTACAAACAGTTACTTATTACAGAAGATGGGTGGGGAGTATGTTCATCCTGATGCCACCGTTGTGAATTCAACATTGCGTTCAAGTAGTGTGATGGAGGGCTGCCACATCAGTAATTGTACCTTGGATAATTCCGTAGTGCTCCCGGGGACCAGACTTGAGGATCGTTACATCCAAGATGAGATTATCGAGGCGGGAGAATAGATGAACACTTCTTCAACGGTTAACGGTCCGGGCATTACTTCTGGCGAGATCTCGGAAATTGATTAATATTGGGAACCTACCACCAGCTGTTCAGCGTTTCAGCTTATCAGAATACTTATGTTCCGTTATGATTAAAATTTTAAAAGAAAAGCAAAAGACATTACTGGATTCATATGTTGTATCGCAATCAGGCCACCTCTAAATTTTTCCAGAATATGGTTTCTCATCCTCAGTATCGAATCATACTCCTGTTCCTGCTAGCCGCGTCCTTTACGACGGTACACAGTCAGGAGGCCGGGAAAGACTCGCACTATGATGGCAAGGCACTATCTCATTATATGGATGGTGACCTGTATATGATGCAGGGTGATTTTGCTGCTGCAGCGGCTGCCTTTGAACGTGCCCTGAGTTATGATTCAAGCTCAGCCACGATCTATCTATCGTTAGGTGAAGCCGTGCTGGGACAGGGTCAGTTGGACAGGGCTCGGCGGGCTGGTGAAAAGGCTCGTCAATTAGAGCCCGATGATCCAATGGCCTATGAATTCCTAGCCCGGACCGCCATAGCTAAGAAAGAGCCCGATCGGGCAATTGAATACCTGGATAAATGGGCTGCTTTGGATCCCATGAATCTCGATCCTCTTTTTGAGAAGGCGGATCTGCTGTTGCGGCATAACAAGTATGGTGAGGCTATTGATACCTACTTGACAATCTATGATCGTGACCGGGTACAGCAGCAGGTATTGCCACGAGCTGGTGAAATTGCTGTTTCAATCGGAGATTTTGAGCGAGCATATGAAGCGTATCATCGTCTATATGGGATTCGGCCGGATGATGTTCGCATTGCTCGTACCTACGCAGAAATCAGTGTACGAACTGAGCGACTTAAAGAAGCTGTTGAGGTATACGAGGCTCTCCAGAGCAAAGGCCAAGCAACCCTGGCAAATTCCCTCCAGCTGGCTTGGCTACATCTTCGTGAGAAAAATTTTGAGAGAGCGCAAACACTTCTGAATCCACTCATTGACCAAGGAAACCGACAGTGGGATCTGCTTAGTATCTCAAGGCATGTCGCAGAGAGGATATCCGACTATGAGCAACTTGAGCGTATCTCAACCCTCCTAATCGAGGTTTACCCCGATAGTGTTCATGGTTATACCACGATGGCTATTGCTCGAAACTATCTGGACAACGAAACCGGCGCACTGGAGATATTAGAAAACGCATTACAGCGCTTCCCCAAAAATCCGGATATTAATTATCTTATCGGAAATCTATATTTCAGCCAGGAATACTTCTCCAAGGCGGAACTACATTTAATGATCGCCCTTGATGGAAGTCCTGAGGCCAGCTATATCCAACATTTACTGGCAACGACGTGGTCGAGTATGGGAAAATATCAGATTTCGGATTCATTATATGAAGTCGTGTTACAAGCAGATGAAAAAGATGCCGTTGTTTTGAATAACTATGCGTATAGTATCGCGGAGCGTCTCAATGCCCCTAAACAGCAACTGCGTTACGCGCGCAGATTGTCCCGTCGGAGCTTGTCAATTCAGCCGGAGAATCCTGCGTTTCTTGATACATACGGATGGATCAACTACCGATTGACAAAATATAGAACTGCGCAGAAATTTATTGCCAAAAGTCTTGAGATCCGCCCTGATCACTCGGTGGTGTTGGAGCATCTCGGAGAAGTCTACCTTCAACTCGGGGATAAAATAGAGGCAGACAAGTATTTCAAGATGGCACAGGAAGTTCGAGAAAGGGAATCTCCTCCCATGGTTCGAGCTTCCGAAAAAGAGGACTAAATACGTTTAAACATATGCGTTTATCAGCAGTTATCCCGGTATTCAATGAGAGAGAATCACTCCTTCAGCTGCATGAGGAGCTTACCAATGCCTTGAATAATTACACAGACCTGGAGATCATATATATCGATGATGGCAGCAATGACGGATCAGATAACGTACTGAAAACTATCGCTGAGGACGACCCGAATACGACCATCATTTCCTTTTTTCGCAATTACGGGAAGGCAGCCGCTTTAGCAGCTGGTTTTGAAACCGCCTCCGGTGATATTGTAATTACCCTTGACTCAGATCTACAGGACGACCCGACTGAAATTCCAGGAATGATCGATTTGCTTGAGGAAGGTTGGGATATGGTCAGCGGATGGAAAAAAATCCGGCATGATCCTTTGAGTAAACGCATACCCTCGAAAATATACAACAGCGTCGTACGACTTTTTACAGGGGTTCCAATCCATGACTCCAACTGCGGACTAAAGGTATATCGCTCAGAGGTTGTGAAGAGTGTTGATCTATATGGCGGCTTACACCGCTATATACCTGCCTTGGCGAAATATAAAGGATTCAGTGTAACCGAGAAAATCGTACATCATCGGTCCAGACAACATGGCAAGACCAAATATGGCCTTGCGCGCTATGTTCATGGCTTATTGGATCTGCTAACAGTTCTATTTCTGGGGCGGTATTTTCAGAGACCACTGCATTTCTTTGGCCTGATCGGACTACTGCTCCTATTTCTTGGTTTGGCAATTTCTATCTTTCTGACAGTGGGCTGGTTTGGGGGCACGCCAATCGGGAACCGGCCTCTTTTCTTCCTGGGGATATTATTGATCATTGTAGGGCTCCAGATCTTTTCCTTGGGGCTGCTGGCTGAATTCTTTATTCGGCAGCGCCATAAGGAACAGCGATTAATTAAGGACATTTTTTCCGCCCAGAAGTAGGGCATCGAATGAAAATTGCCCTGGTATCACCTCTGCCTCCCTATCGTGGAGGTATCGCGACATTTAGCGATCATCTTATTCGTCATCTTGCTCCCCAGCATGAGATCTACGGGATCAACTTCCGCAGATTATATCCACAAATTCTTTTTCCCGGGAAAAGCCAGTTGCATTCCGAGCATGTGGAATCTTCCTCGGCGAAAACGGATTCCATAGTGGACTCTGTGAATCCATGCAGCTGGGGTCGAGCTGCCAGGAGGATAAGCTCCTTTAACCCTGATGTATGTATTTTCGCCTACTGGATGCCCTTTTTTATTCCAGCCTATCGCAGAATTATGAATGGCCTGTCGGGCAGCTGCAAAACAGTCCTGCTCTGTCATAACGTACAAGAACATGAAAGCATTCCCGGATTACAGGGATTGAAAAGACGTTTCTTTCAAGCTGCGGATAAGCTGGTTGTACTTTCCACAATCAGTTACAGACAACTTGATATGTTGAAGGTGAATAGACCCACATCGATGCTTTTTCATCCTCTTTCAACAGGCTACGGTGAAGAACTACACCAAGAAAAGGCCAAAGAACGCCTTGGTATTCCTGAAAATATACCGGTAATTCTCTATTTCGGATTGGTTCGTCCCTACAAGGGATTGCCGCATTTGTTGGAGGCAGCTGGCCATCTCAAGCAGCGCGACATAGTATTCCATCTCCGAGTGGCAGGCGAGTTCTACCAGGGATTCGATGAGGCCAGAGCACTCGTAAGTCGCTTGGGATTAGAAGATGTTGTCACTCTAGAAAACCGCTTTATCCAGGATCATGAGGTCGCCGCCTATTTCTCAGCATCGGATGTAGTTGCATTGCCGTATCTGGCAGCTACTCAGAGTGGCGTGGTTCCTATTGCCTACCATTTCAACCGCCCCGTGGTCGTAACAGACGTTGGCGGACTCCCGGAAGTGGTGCAGACCGGTGAAACAGGCTATCTAGTTCCTCCGGGCGACGCCTTAGCCCTGGCAAATGCCCTGGAGCATGACTTGCCGGATGGATTTCGGGCAATGCGGAAGAAGGTTTCCAGGTTCAAGGAACAATTCAGCTGGGCAAGCTTTGTGTCCCAATTGGAGCACTTCTTAGGTGAATAATCCTTCCGTTACCGTTATCGTATTGAATTGGAATGGCCGGGAGCTGGTCCTTCGCTGTCTTCGGTCCCTTCAAGGATTAACCTATCCTAATTATGATGTTCTCGTGGTGGATAATGGTTCAGAGGATGGTTCCGTAGATGCTATCAGCTTGGATTTTCCTGAAGTTCAAGTCATTCGCCTCCCCGAGAACTATGGCTTTGCACGGGGAAACAACGAGGGATTGAAGGAAGCTTGGGAAAAGGAACCAGACTGGATCCTATTCCTGAACAATGATACAGAAGTAGATCCTGACCTACTTAATGCACTGATTGCAGGTACCGAACAATACCCTAAAAGTGGTCTTTTTGGTCCCAAGATTTACTACGGCGACAAAAACCTGATCTGGTATGCGGGAGGTGAGATAAGTTTCTTTTTGGGTCGAACCCGTCACAGGGGTATACGGCAACAAGACAGGGAGGACTTTGACCAACCGGGACCTACCGATTTTGTAAGTGGCTGCTGTCTTCTCATTCGATCTGATCTAGTTCAACGTTTAGAAGGCTTTAATACACGATATCCGATGTATATGGAGGATGTGGATCTGTGCTATCGAGCCAGCCAGATCGGAATACCATCCTACTACTTACCTTCGGGTAAGGTATGGCATCATGTTTCCAGCAGTCTTGGGGGTGAACTATCCTTGAGGAAGGTCTGGCTGAAATGGTGCTCCAGCATGCGTTTTTTTGGGGCATATGCCAAACCGTGGCGCTGGATTACGATTCTGATCTATCAGATTTTGTTCTATACGATGATAGGGCCTATCCGCTATACCAAGCAGAAATGGTTCCGTGTGGCTTAAAGGCATTATGGGCTAAAGAGCTGACGAGCCTGTTCCAGATCTTCCCAAGTATCAATTTCTACCCAGGGTAGACCATCAAATTCGGCGATACTAATTGTATGTCCCTCACGGGCTAATTCAGTAAAGGCAAGCGTGTCGTAGGCTTGTTGATGCCCCTGTTCCATTAAGATCCCGATACGCATAAGAAGCACTTCAGCAAATGATGAGCTGAATTTGGCGATACCTGTCCATTCACCAAAGGATTCAGCAAGAGGAATCTCCTTATTGGATTCCACCAGAATCCCACCTTCAACTTTCACTTTCATATCTTCTGCATTACAGGATTTCCTTTCAACCAGCAGCACATTTGGATTTGAATCAACAACAATCTGCTGAAGTAGTCGGGGATCATAAATCAAATCGCTGTGCAGGTATAGAAAGGTCTCCTTTATGAATGGCAGCGCAATTCGAAGTGAAGCCATATTATTGGTGCTCTGATAAAGTGGATTCGAAAACCAGGTGATTTCTAATTCAGCCAAATGCTCTTTAATCATCTCCTCTCGGTATCCAACTACTAGAGCGAAATCAGTTACGCCCACATCTTGAAGAATTCCAATACTTCGTGTAATAAGGGATCTATCATTGATATCAAGTAGAGCTTTCGGACGGCTCTCAGTCAGAGGGCGCAACCGAGTACCTTCACCGGCAGCCACTATGATTGCCTGCATAACTAATAAATCTCCTCAAGAATATCTTGAATCTGGCTTAACGAAAGATCAACGATATTGTTTTCCATCCGGCCTTTTGTGAAGCATTGGGCTGCCAGCCAATTCAACTGATCGATTGGGATGCCCCAATCACGAAGTCTATAATTCAATACACTTCCGGGTATGTCACGGATCTTACTTTGGAGCTCGGTCATACCTTTTAACCTACTTTGACTATAGAGCAATTCAAGCGCATCCTTGATTAGTGGACCGTTGATCGTTAATAGGGGAATTATTGATATCGATGCGGCAATTCCATGAGGAATGTCGTAATACATGGTTAACGGATAGCTAATTGAATGTGCAGCAGCAGTCCGAGTTTGAGAGAATGCTAATCCCGCAGTAGTGGAGGCGGTTAGCAGGTTTGAGCGGATTTCCAGATTATCTGGATTCTCCTTCAGCTGGGGAACGCTTCCCAGAATTGAGACGATAGCCTGAATAGCGAAGCTGGTGGAGGTCACATTTCTTTTCTTGTTCCAGATGGCCTCAAAACTATGGCTCAGAGCATCTAAAGTAGTAGTGAGTGAAATATTTAGAGAAAGGGTTAGTGTAAGGTTGGGATCAAGAATAGCTGTGGCAGGATACAATGCCGTATGACTGAGCGAGTATTTCACTTTCGCCTCCATATCCCATACGGTACCCCACATGGTAACCTCACTTGCAGTGCCGTGCGTCGTGGGGATAAATATACTCGGCAGATGGTTCGTATAAGGATGGTCTGTATTAAGTAATTCTGCCAGTTGATACTTCCCGGTGGCGAAAGCTGCCATGACACATTTAGCGGTATCCATCGCTGATCCGCCTCCCAAGGCAACGATTCCGTCAAAGCTGTTATATTTGAGGCAGTATTCAATGGCATCCTGGCAGCTAGCAAGTGTTGGATTAGGTTTGACCCCTGAATAAATCACAGATTCAGGAAATATTGCTGCTACTCCCAACCGATCAAGATTTCCTTGAGTTGTTATGATCAGCGGACGTTGGATGTTGAGTTTGTCCTGCTGTAGCCGGCAGGATTTCGCCCAATCATTACTGTGAATAATCTCAACCGGATTATAGTATTTCTCGGATGTCATCGGTGATCAGATTCTCATGGTTTACTGATTGTATTGTACTTCGCAATGAGGCTCAGGTAGAATAACAATCCTGATAATCAATTTCTACCTTATGATAGAAGGAACTCCTGGAGTTCGGCTCGCAGCTGGTCAGGAGATTGGGAGGGGCGTTTGAGGTCGGGTATGGTTCCCGACGGTATACGTATGTGACACATCATGGGTCCCGTTTCATTACGTGCATGCTCAAGAAATTCATCGAATGCTACGATAGAATTCACCGAGGCAGCGTAACGGTATCCGGCGCTTGTGGCTAATGTGGGGAACTGGACCACTTTTGAGGCCGTGGCTTGCCCACCCGTGGATTCGTACTGTCCATTATCGAAAACGAGATGGATCAGGTTGGATGTTTGGTATAAACCGATGGTGGCCAAGGTTCCCAGTTTCATTAGAAGCGCACCATCGCCGTCAAGGATATACACCTTGCGCTTCGGCTGCGCAATAGCTAGCGCCAAACCTATTGATCCTAGACACCCCATGGAGCCCGCGGTGTAGAATGTGCCGGGTCGCTGTATCACCTGTTTCAATTCCCTCCCGGTATAACCAGTAGTGCCAAGGATAATGTCAGCTTCGTCTGCTTTTGTCGCCAAAGCCTTGATGTAGTCCATCCGTAATGGGAGATCTGGCTTCATCTGATTCGTACTAATTGACTGTGACTCAAACAACCCTCGCCGGACAATGATGGCATAAGGTTGACGCATCTCGTTGCAATGTTTCTTCGCAGAAATCAGTACTTTGTCCGTGTCGGCATGATCATCAGTAAGTACTTGATATGGTATATTCAGTGTTTTCAACAAGTCCAGGAGCACAGCGCCCATAATGCTATGTTGGGGTGCATCCGGCTTTCCTCCCGGTTCTCCACGCCACGTGATGATCAGCAACGCCGGCAAGTTGTATAGCATCTGTAGTGATGTCAGTGGATTGACTGTGTTCCCGAATCCGTCGTTTTGCATAATCACAACAGGTGTTTTGCCCGCTAAAGCGAATCCGCCGGCAAGACCAACCGCCTCTCCTTCCGAAGTGGCAATGTAATATTCGGTCTCTGAAGATTGTTCAATCAGGTTGATTAGGTCCTTAACAAGGGAGCAAGGCACACCCATAAAAGGATGGAATCCCTGGTCGATCAGTTGATGGAGAAAGGTATCTACTTGCATTTCATTATGCCTCGTCTAGGGAGGTCAATGTTGCAGATCTTCAGGGCTGTCCACGTCGAGCCAGCGTCCTCGGGAATAATTAAGATAAATTTCCTCATCCGCATCCTGCATCGCGGTGATCAGCTGGACAAAAGTTATATTATCCTCGAGCCGATCCTCGTGTTTATAGAAGGATTCAAGAAAGGCCTTCACCCGGCGTGATCCTTCAGAGCTCAGTTTCATCAGGCCGATCCATTCACCGTGTGCATCTTTGTGGTCCAGATGTGTGCCTATGGTTTCCAAGGGGACACAACGCGATGCACCGTAGCGATCAGATGGCGGCAAAGCACCTCTTACGGCGTCAATATCGCGACCAAGTTTGCGTCCGTTGGCCCAGGCTGTATCAACGGCTAAAACAATGTTTTCGTTAGTCTCTAGTAGGTCGGATAACACATTTTCCTCAAACAGGATGTCACCAAAAGCAATAACGACCGGCCCGTTTAATTTATCGATCGCCTTATTTAAGGATGAGCCAATACCGCCTTTCTTCCAAGGTCGGTTGACAAAACGCTGGATATTATCCATCGAAACGGTATTCGCCTTATAGCCCAAGACAACAGAGATATCCTTGATCCCACAGTTATTGAATGTTTCAACAAGCCTGCGTAGAAGTGGTTTGCCGTTGTAGGGAAGCATGGTTTTTGGGATATCACGGGTTATATCACCGAATTTCCTACCTCGGCTTGCAGCCAGAATAATAGCCTTTGCAGTCTCTGCAATAGGAAGGTACTGCTTTTCAGCCTGCTTCAGCTCGTCGGCTCCCTGGAGTCGGAATATCTCAGCAACCGGTGCAATTTTTCCTTCGAGTTTCGACAGCGATTGGGTTGTATAGAGAACGCGGGCTGTTTCTTGTATGGCGGTCACTGAGGATCGGAGAATATGGTTCGCCCAGATGACAACGCTTATGCCCAGTTCACGGAATAGATCGGTTGGAGTCTTATAATATTTGGTCGGTACAATAACAATGGGACAGCTACGATCCCAGGTCTGCATGAAACTGCTGATCTGGTCGTGAGTGCTGATTTTGCTATGAATAAGCAGAGCATCCGCGCCTGCATCACGGTATGCATGTGCACGACGCAGTACTTCATCCAATCCCCATCCGGCAATAAAGGCTTCAATGCGGGCGACGACCTGGAAATCGGGATGGGTTTGAGTATCCTTGGCTGCCTTTATTTTGCCACAGAACTCATCGATCTCTGCCAGGGGTTGTTGTTCTCCTCCAATGAAGCTGTTGGTCTTTGGGAATAGTTTGTCCTCAATGCATACTCCAGCGATGCCCCTCTGTTCAATCTTTGTGACAAGACGTCTTACATTGTTGAAATTGCCGTACCCGGTATCACCATCGAGGAGGATTGGGATATTGGTAGAATCACTCATGAATTCTAGTATTTCAAGAACTTGAGTCCAGCTGGCTTCATTATTATCACGTACGCCAAGGGCTGCGGAAATTGTGAGACTGCTTGCCCAGATTCCCTTGAAGCCCGCCTCTTCCACTATCTTTGCACTCAATCCGTTATGAGCTTCCGTAATGAACTCAAGTGGCTCAGATCGAAGTAATCCCTTCAGGGCAGTTGTCGATTTCATCCAAGGTATCCTAAATATGTTATGAAGTGAATCGTTCCAGTCCTCCAATTCAACCAACGAGAAGCCTCATCAAGAAACTGAATCCCTGTACTCTATGCCCTTGATGGTATTGACAGCTGAAATAAAGTTACGACAGTGGGTGTTTCTCGACAATATTAAGGACCGCAATGGAACTAGCTGAGATACACGTGTGCAATAATTCAAAGTGACATACTGATTGACTGCAAATCCAAATGAGTCAGGATCCAATATCCAAGATTGCAGTTAGGTCGTATTGAGTCAATTTCTAGGCTAAAAGATCCCTGTACAGCTCCTCATATTGTCCTAGCGCACTTTCCAAACTGAATTTGGATTTCACAGCTGCCATGGCAGTGGCGGAGAGCTGCTTCATTTTATCAGGAGAACTGAGCAGGTTTATAACCAGTTTGGCCATCATCCGGGAGTCGTCTTCAACAAATAGACCTTCCTGGTCTGTTATGGGGATCCCCTCTGCTCCCACCGACGTGGTCACAACGGGAGTCCCACAGGCGAGGGCGTGAGTTATTTTCATTTTTAGGCCCCCGCCAAGTCGGATAGGGGCGAGAAATACGGAACACTCGGCAATGTAACTGTCAATATCCTCAACAAATCCGTCATACTCGGCTTGGGGATCATTTTCAATCTGAGAGAGAAATTTCCCCTTCAAATGCTTCCCTGCGATGCGCAGCTGGCAGCCTGGCTGTGCTTGTTGAATTTCTGGCCAGATGGAATGAAGGATTTCATCCAATGCTTCCTGGTTCGCCTCACGGTTAAACGATCCAACGAAGCCCACCATAGCTGATTTCTTGATAGTGGTGACATCGTGGACATTCACAGGTGGAGCGATAACCTCGATGCGTACATCCACTCCATGTTGCAGCAAATAGGCCTTATCTTCAGGAGTTAGAGTTACTATCGAATTAAAATTGCGGCATAATCTGGGTTCGGTATACTCCCAGAGCCACGATTGCATGAAGCCATTTAGTCTGGTCAAGATGGAACGACTTGACATCATAAAGCGCCTGTATGGCTTCATGGATACGTCATGCTCCACCAAGATACGGGGAATCTTGATCCCTTTCGGCAAATTGAGCGCCGACAGGTTGTATTCGCACTGAATAAGATCGATGTTCTCCTTTTTCAAGAGTTCTCTGATAAGACGCCTCATTGGTCGAGAGCGGTACTTCTGGAGCTCATAGGGTCGAAGACAAAGGAAGCTCAGAAGTAACGTAAAAAGACGTTTTATTAGTAGTTTCAGTGGAGCTTTTTTCAAGGGGCCATAAAATCTGGTAAAGGGAATTGTGAAAACATTTACGCCCAATTGGATTAAAGGTGTCGGATTATCTCCCGGATTCAAATACGTGACCAACAGGATTCGATGCCTGTTTGCTAAGCCTGTAATTGTTCGCCACATTAGCTGCGAGCCTGCAGCTCCGGCATTCTCATCAGGGAGATACGGCGTTATGAAAAGAAGGTTCATGAGAATGATATCTATCCGATGACTCGGGATATTTGAGCCCGTATGAAGTTGAAGTACCTTTTCAATGGAGATTTACCCCACCATAAACGAAAAAGTATTCGACTCACAAAAGGAGGGACATTTATTATAATACTCCAAATAGATCGTCGGCGTGAGGGCTGAATATGGGACAGGATGGTATCCATCGATAAGCCTCGGACTTCTCCCGATCGGTCTCCCTGCAACGTGTATAAGGCTAAAATGTATTCCCAGTAGGCACCGCGATCTTCGGGATGCAGCTCACCAGCAATATCGTCGTTATAATAGGAGATCACAAAGTTTTTCACCGCCTCGAAATTCCGGTGGAAATCATCGAGAACAGAAGTCATAGAAGCCACTGTTGGTGCGGCCACTCCACGCCAGTTGCGGTCATGCAGGCGATAGTTCGCAAGGGGTTCGGGAATCGCAATAATATTGGTGATAAAAGAGGCTGACCTTGCCAGGTAACCATCGGGAGAAATAAAAAGATGCGTTGGACTTGGGAAAATGACATCTGCCACAGCTCGCCTGAAACTAAGGCCAACCGTCGATGGGAATCCGTCTCCGCCGCCATTATGCAAAGCACTCGGCGCAACCCAGCCCTGTGCAAGAGTACGAGGGATGGGCATGTCAAGAGTTCTACCCCGGTAGTTTACTGGAAATGTACGGTGAGTACAGAATCCATGATCCGGATGGGCTTGAAATGCCTTAAACACCGATTCCAGCTTCTCCGGGAGGAATGAATCGTCTGAATCAAGCAAACAGATGATCTCTCCAGTTGACTTGGCGAATGCTTCATTCAATGCGGAAGCTTGGCCGCTATTTTCCTTTTCGATCAGCATGATCCTGGGGTCGGAGATATATCGACGGATAATTTCACGGGATTGGTCTACTGAACCATCGTCACAAATAATTAATTCGAAATTCTGATAGGTTTGACTCAGTACAGCTTCAACCGCTTCACCAACATAATCTTCGTAATTATAATTGGCTACCAAAACTGAGATAAGGGGATGTTCTCCAAGTGGCGGAAGTACTATGGGTGATAGAGACTTCATCAGGTAGATTTGGACAAAACCAATCCAAATATCGCGGGCTTATGGCTAAAATGTTTCTGAGGTGGCTCCAAACTCGCAATCATCTACAGAAGCTCCATCAATTGGTAAATCTGACAGTATTCGGCTATCAGATCCAAGTGTTTTTCAGTCAGTACATCACTGTATCGATTTTGTTCCTCGGCTGCATTCCTCATTGGGATAAAGCCAGATCCAGGTTTGTTCGCCAATGTTATTTGCTGAGCTACATCCTGACTCCATCGTAAAGAGAGTTGTTGGAACAATTCTCTGAAATGCACTTCGGGATCAAGGCAGGCTTCTTCATGCTGAATCAGTCGGGCTTGTGGTACTATATCTTTGAAGTCAATCAAGCTACGTGTTAACTCGCACGACTGGATGATCATCTTGTGGAGCAACAGCTCCTCAATTGACGTGGTTGTCTTCAATAGTTGATTCACGTTGGACGCATACCGTGGTGAGGCTTCAATACCCCTAATAGAATCGTTTAATCTGAGACGGATATAGCTGGCGATCAAGTTTGGCAGACGCCTCAGAATGATGACAATTTCGGGCTTGAATATCTGATTGATCCATTCGAGCTGACGAGCACAGTGGACTGATTTGACGATTACCCGCTTACCATGGATGTTCCGGTGCAGCAATCGATCAGTTTTTTTTAGCAACCAGGTGTTAGGTACCGGCTTTACCAATTGTGGATTATCCAGGCATTCAATAAGGTTATTGGACGGAATAATCTGACTTGAATTCGACTCGATTTCTGCTTCAATACGGCGAATATCCCGAAGGTAAACCGCTTTGACCATTCTGTAGAACAGATTATACTTCCAACCACCTTGGAAGACGATTGACCAGAATTGCTCCTGACGATTTTTGTCAGATTTCCCAGGGACAGGGGGGAACCGGTGTTGGCCTCGCTTGTAGTAGATTGCGAAAGGATTCAGGGCTTCATTATCCGGTTCAAATACCGGCGCTACGTTTGGTGCTTGACAGAGCGTGTTGAACTGCCACGTAGTACCTGATCTGGGAATGCCAACCATCAAGACTGGAGCAGTGTTGGGAGATAACTTATCGGTACCCATCATCTGACAAATCTACTGGATTTTCATAGTGCTGTATGGGATCAATGCAAAGGCTGGGTATTTTGTTCATTAGTTGCGCATGAAATTAAATGCACGGGGAAGGTGGACAAACCACTTAGTTCTCGCCCAAGATGACTCGCGGTTGAACGTATAAATGATGAATCTTTAGCGTGGAAACTCAAGATTTTGTTGGCATAAGTGAAGGGCCTAACTTTACGAATGGATTCCATTCACTGAACAGTCGCAATCGACCGGCGATCTCATCCTTGGCAGCAATACGGCAAGTATAGGTTCGAGAGAGAAAACCGTGCAAATGATCAGACTCGTCACGGTTCTAACAACTAAAGACTGAAGAGATTATGGTAAAATTGAAGTTTAAGCCCGAATACTGGGTTCTGCTGGTTCTTCTGTTCCTAGGGATCATAATGTATTATAAGCCTCTGTCTGGGGGTTATACTTTTTCCGGCCCCGACACACTTGCCCCCTCCGCGCTTAATTCAGCACTGGGGCAAGCCCGCCAAGAAACGGGGGAGTGGCCTCTATGGAATCCCTGGATTTTTTCCGGAATGCCCACCGTACATGCATTCACGGGAGTTTCGAGATTGTATCTGCCCAATCTTCTTGGCCGGACTATTTCCGCGATTGGACTACCAGGATTTTGGATGTTCCTTCTTCACCTGCTGTTCGCCGGGCTTGGGTGCTATTTCCTACTTAGGCGAATAGGGGGATCTTTCTACGCCGGGCTTCTCGGTGGGACAGGATTCATGCTAATGCCGTATATCAATACAATGGTGGTGCATGGACATGGCAGCCAAATGATGACCCTGGTTTACCTTCCATGGATAATCTGGGCTCTGTTAAGACTATACGATCGCCCCACCTTTGGATCAGGAGCACTGTTGGCTCTACTAGCAGGCCTGCAACTTCAAAGGGGTCACGCCCAAATTGCCTATTACAGCCTGCTGTTACTGGGACTCTGTTTCGTCGTTATGGTCGTTATATCCTGGCGCGATCAAGAACGATCGACAAGAAAAAGGGTACGATTCATCCTGCTTTTTGCAGGTGCAATGGTTGTAGCTCTCGGTTTAGCAATGGCTTTGCTTTTACCGGTGATGAATTATACTCCATACAGTATCCGAGGGGCCAGTGGCGGTGGCGGTACCGGCTTTGAGTATGCTACCCAGTGGTCATTCAGCCTCGGCGAGACTCTGACATTCCTACTACCCTCGTTCTACGGTTTCGGAGGTATCACCTACTGGGGAAATATGCCATTTACTGATTATCCAAATTATATGGGTATTCTTATCCTGGCATTGGCGGTATGGGCCGTGGTTAAACGAAGAGGCTGGTTCGTGTGGACCCTGGCAGGGGCTGGTATTCTCGCCTGGATGCTAAGTCTGGGGAATCACTTCTTCCTGTACAAGGTTTTTTATACCGTCATGCCATATTTCAACAAATTCCGGGTTCCGTCCATGATATTAGTATTGACCCAATTCAGTACGGTAATCCTGGCAGGCCTTGGTTTGGATAGTCTTGTGGCTTGGATTGGCGACCGTAAGCCAGAACAAATACGCCGGATGTTGGTCGGAAGTGCAATTGGTGTGATTGTACTGACAGTGGGATTTCTACTATCTGCCTCCCTGTTGGATGGAACATTTCCACCTCCAAGAGGGGTCCACCCGCAACTAGCCGACCGGGTGAATGACCTACGGACGTCCATGATCCAGCGTGATGCATTGGTCCTGCTGGCGATTGGAGGTCTCGCTGTAGCAATCCTATTTTTGTGGCGGAGACAGCTTCTTCCACATAAGTGGCTACTGGGTGGACTGGTCCTGCTTAGCATGGTTGATTTGGGACGGGTGGATATGCAAATCATCGAGCCCTCACATGATAGCTTTCGCATCTCAACGCTGCAGCCCAGGGTGTATATCGATCGCTATGTCCAGAAGGATCAAGTCATGGATTTCCTGGCCGTCGATACTTCTGCTTTCAGGATTTTCCCTTTGGGGGATCTGATGAATGAGAATCGCTGGGCGGCGGTAGGGATTCAGTCCGTCATGGGTTACCATGCTGCTAAACTAGCGAACTATAACCGGTTCATCCAGGGGACCGGCTTTGGAAGCCTGGGCATCATGCGCATGCTAAATGTAAAATATCTCGTGAGTCTGCGTCGATTCAATGATTCCCGGTTTAGGGAGGTCTTTACCGGGAATCTGTATTTTCAGGGGCGATATCAACCTGCAGTAGTGTATGAACTCAACAATCCACTAGATCGGGCCTGGTTCCCTGCAGGGGTAGAATTCCATGAATCGACGGAAGATATCCTGAAAATGATTCGTGAATCTGACTATAATCCCGAAGACCGTGTTTTTCTTCAACCACCGCCCGTGGCCTCCGGCAACTGGCCTAAAGCCGGGGCTGGAAGAATTTTGCAGCAGGAGTGGGGTACAGATGATCTCCGTTTGACCGTGGAAGCTGATAGCTCCTCCCTAATGGTAGTGAGTGAGGTATATTATCCCAAAGGCTGGGTCGCGAGGATAGATGATGAGCCTGTTAGAATACACGAGGTGAATGGTCTACTTCGAGGTGTAATGGTACCTGCCGGGGAGCATGAGGTAGTGATGACTTTCGAACCCACAGATTGGCGTCTGGGGAGATTCATCAGCCGTTTCTCCCTCCTAGTGATATTACTTGGCCTGGCACCGGGGGCGATATCCAAAGGAAGCGAGCTGATAACCGCACGCCGGAAGAGAGAATGACCATGCCAAAGTACAGTTACACGGTCAACATAAAGACCGGACTGTTTGCAGTCGGCATCCTAATTGTTGCCGCCCTGCTGTGGTACTCGCAGTCATTGGTGCGTGATCTTCAGGAAAGTGAGCGAAGTCTGGTAGACCTATATGCCAATATGATTGCTGAAGCTGCCTCGCGGGAAGGGGGAGAAGAGTTCAGCTTTATTTTTGATGAGGTCATTCAGCAAATCCAGTTTCCGGTGATCATAACTACTCCAGAAGGAAACGAGGCAGTAAGCTGGCGCAATGTGGAATTGGATGAGAACCTGCCACATGGCGAGAGGCAATCCTACCTGCAGGCATTAGTAAAGCGCATGGACAAAATGCACAATCCGGTGGAGGTACGCTATCGTGAACTGATAATATCCCGTATCCACTATGGAGACAGCAGTGTGGTCAGTCGATTGCGTTGGCTGCCTTTTGTGGAGATCGCTGTGGTGGGCCTGTTTATTTTAGTAGGATTTATGGGTTTTACTATGATCCGCAATAGCGAAAAGCGCTCCATATGGGCAGGCATGGCTCGTGAAACTGCCCATCAACTGGGGACACCGGTTTCATCACTCATGGGTTGGGTTGACCTATTGCGTGATAAGGTGTCGGGTGATAAGGAAGCCTTGGAAGAGCTGGAAGCGGATGTTCAGCGCTTGATGCAAATTACCGACCGTTTCCACAAAGTGGGTACCATCCCTCGCTTTGAGGATGTGGATTTGCTGATGCTGGCCGAGTCCTCCGCCGCGTATTTCCGTCAGCGGCTACCTGCACAATCCGAGACCTCCATCATCGTTGCCGGTGAGAGCATTACAGTTAAAGGTGCGGAGACTCTACTGCAATGGGCCTTGGAGAATCTGATAAAGAACGCTTTGGACGCTTGTCAGGGGCGCAAGGGAGTTATCCAGATAAAAGTGAATCAAACTCCTGAAATGAGCACTATTGAAGTCTGGGATAATGGTGTAGGTATCAGCATGCGAGATCGAAAAAATATCTTTAGGCCTGGTTATAGCACCAAGAGTCGCGGATGGGGTTTGGGTTTGAGTTTAACCCGTCGCATCGTTGTCGATATCCACAGGGGGCGCATGCGCCTGGTCTCAAGCAGGTCCGGGGAAACTGTGATCCGGATGACGCTGCCAACTTAAGCTAATAAAAACATTCTTTGTAATATGCCTGCATTCTCTCTTTGTGCCTCTCAATCGTGGGCTGTATATTTACAGCCGCTTTTTGGCGCAGTTTTATTGAGTAATGTGAGTAGAGGAAGATGAGTAAACATTGCCAGGTAACAGGACGCGGTCCATCATTCGGTAACAACGTGAGCCACGCTCACAATAAAACCCGTCGACGCTTTGATTTGAACTTGTTCCGTAAACGCTTCTGGCTGGAAGCCGAGAAACGCTGGGTCACCCTGCGAGTATCAGCCAAGGGGCTGCGTATTATCGATAAGAAAGGTATTGAGACCGTGGTGCGCGATCTGCGCTTACGGGGCGAGAAGGTTTAGATTTTCCCCACTGCGGCACACTCTGACGGGCTTCAGATAACGTAGCGTAATCATTAAAAAAGCCCCCTCATGTTTCGACCGACATGAGGGGGCTTTTCCTCTATAGGGAGCCCGTCAGTCCACTCATCCAGACGGTTGGCTCCCCGCTCGGGAGGAAGTGTGTGACCGTAATATGGCCGGCACATCCAGGTCATCTCCAAATACAATCATTTCATCATCATCTTCACCATCAATCACCGCCATACTCTCTCCATCTTTAGGAGTACGGCGTCGCTTCAATCCAAACAGGGAATCCTTTTCTGGCCCTGGTGGGAATGATGGCAACTGCTCACGGGTAGTATCTGTGGTGGTTCGTGCAGCTGCTGGGAAATGATCCGGTGGTTGATTAAAGCCGGTTGCGATCACCGTTACCCGGAATTCATCAGTCATATTGGAATCAATTACAGCGCCAAAGATGACGTTAGCATCAGCTCCAGCTTCTTCATTGATAATTGAGGCGGCATCGTTTACTTCATGCAAGGTCATACTGGAATCCCCCGTAACATTAACGAGGAGTCCCCGAGCACCCTGGATATTCGAGTTCTGCAGCAGGGGAGAAGAGATGGCCTGCTGCGCTGCTAAAATAGCCCGTTCCTCACCATGACCGATTCCGGTACCCATGATTGCGTCACCCATGTTTACCATTACCGTCCTCACATCAGCAAAATCCAGGTTGATCAACCCATGAATATTTATCAGGTCGGAAATACCACGAGTCGCCTGATGCAGGATACTGTCAGCCAATTTGAGAGCGTCAGCAAAGGTTGTATTGGGATCTGTAATCCTCAATAGGGTTTCATTGGGGATCACAAGGGTTGTGTCGCAGTATTGGCGCAGTTCAGCAATACCAACCTCTGCCCGCTGGGCACGATGTCGTCCTTCGAACAAGAATGGTCGAGTTACAATCCCTACGGTGAGAGCACCCAGCTCCTTGGCGATACGAGCGATTCGGGGTGCAGCGCCGGAGCCGGTTCCACCTCCCATCCCAGCGGTAATGAAGACCATATCAGCACCGCTAAGTGCGTTGGTGATGTATTCTTGATCTTCCTCGACAGCATCTCGTCCGATATCGATATCAGCGCCAGTCCCCAAACCCTTGGTCAGAGTCTTACCGACTTGGATCTTCACCTCCGCCAGGTTGTTATCCAAGTCCTGGGCATCTGAATTGACTGCGATAAACTCCACGCCTATCAGGTTGTCTTCGATCATCCGGTTGATCGCATTTCCACCAGCGCCGCCAACACCCAGTACCTTCAGCTTGGCTTTCATTAGGTCATAGTCGTCGAATTCGAAGAACATAGCGGTTCTCCTCTCCTCGTTTTAAAACAGTTCCTTGAAAAAGTTCTTGATCCAAGTAATCAGATTCTGGACTAGAGAAACCAACCCGCCGTTTTTCCTGATTATCCCGTATGTCCGTTCATATTCTAATCCGTAATGCAACAGACCGATAGCTGTTGCATACACCGGGGAATTCACCAGATCTTCCAGTCCGCTTACATGTAGGGGGTATCCAATCTTGACATCGGTGTTAAATACTTCCCCAGCTTTTTCCTCTATCTCTTTCAGCAACACCCCGCCACCGGTGAGTACAACTCCGAATGTGATCTTATCACTGACTTCACTTTTCCGGATTTCATTCCGACACAACTGAAGGATCTCTTCCAGACGTGGCTCAATAATGGCGGATAGCCCCCTTCTGGTAGTTGTCTGGCCATGCCGACCGGCAATGCCTTCGATAGTTATTTCGCTATCTTCTACAGTTGCCGGCAGCTTTGCATAGCCATGTTCCTGCTTAAGATCCTCGGCTTTCAGGAAAGTGGTATGGAGTATTTGTGCAATATCGTTAGTGATTCTGTTCCCGCCGTAGGGGATGACCGCTGTATGCCGCACGCCACCGTCATAGTATACAACCAGCTCGGTGGTACCGCCACCAATGTCGATCAACACTACTCCCTGGTCTTTCTCAGTATCCTCCAATACCGCATACGCTGATGCCAAGGGTGCCAGAACCAGGGATTCCACGTACAATCCGGCAGCTTCCACGCAGCGAGCGATATTTCTGGCTGAGGCTGAGTCGACGGTCACTAAATGGACCCGAGCTTCCAGACGGTGCCCAACGTGTCCAAGAGGTGCCTTGAGACCGTCATGCTGGTCAACTTTGAATTCCTGCGGCAACACGTGCAGGATTTCCCTCTCATTGGGTAGGGTTATTGCCTTGGCTTGTTCAAGAACCCGTTCAACATCATCTTCGGTTATCTCTTGGGAATTGGGGACATGCGACTCCCCTCGGCTAACGGTAATGACTCCGGCATTATTCATGCTGCGGACCTGTTCGCCTGAAAGGGCAACATAGGCGCCGTCTATTTTTACGTCAGCCTGAGCTTCGGCATCGGATACTGCCTTTTCGATGGCGGCAACGGTCTCCCTGACATTAACCACCATGCCTTTGCGCATACCCGTAGAAGGAGTAGTACCTACCCCCAAGAGTTTCAATTCATCATCATCCACTTGGGCAATTACTGCGCAAATCTTCGTGGTCCCAATATCCAGGGTTGAGATCAATCTGGGTTGAGCATCAAGTGCGGTCATGACCTTGCACGCTCCCTTACAATCACCTGCCGTGCATAGCGCAGGTCTATGTATGTATAATCCATTAGGCGTCGTTTCCCCTGCACAGTATACAGGAATGCATCAAGTAAGGCGATTCGCTTCTCAAGATCGGAATCACCCAATCGTACAGCTGTGGAGATCTCAGTCAAATACAAGGTAACCTCCCCGGTCGGGTTAATTACTAATTCGCTCAATTCATCGTAGATCTGAGGAAAGGAATGTCTGATATGATGGAGAATTCTCCATGCTCGTGACAGTTGACTATGATCCTGAATTGTTTCTTTCGTCAAAGCAATCAGAGCAGTATCTATCCCCGAAATGGTAGGCAATTCCAGATCAAACATTCCTCCGGGTAATGGAAGAGCTCTTTCCTCATCAGTCAGAACAAAATATTCTGATGCGGCCACATAAGCCAGGGGTTCATTTTCAACAATATCTACGAACAGAGTATGTGGCAGTTTTCTTCCAACGCGAACGCCATGAACATAATTCATTGATTCGATGCGCGCCTGGACAGCAGCAAGATCGACCTCAAATACGGTTCCTGTAAGCGGCAAGGCCATATTCCTGATGACTTCTGCACGTGTCAGAATACTGTTCCCTCTGATCTCAATACGCTTTAGATCGAAAACCCCAATAAACTGGCTGTAGGTGCTGAGTCCTTTTCCAATGAAAAGGCCAGCCATGGTCAGTGCCACCGCCGTGATGATCGTACGTGCCCAGTGCCCGAGAGATCGAAGATCAATGACAATACTACCCTGCAATGCCTGCATCCTCCCAGTAGCCAGCGTTAAAACCAACTGGCTTGATTTCCAGGTCTAGCTGGATGCCGAACTGCTGGTTGATTGTTCGGCTGGCTAGTATGATTAAATAGGCGACATCTTCGGCGGTGGCCTTTCCATGATTGATGAAGAAATTACCGTGTTGCCGGGATATTTCTGCTCCTCCTCGACGGGTACCCTTAAGTCCAGCTTGATCGATGAGCAGCCCGGCTGATGTCTCGGCAGCAGGATTCCTGAACACACTGCCGGCGGAACGGTAGCGTAGGGGTTGACTGGCTTTTCTGGTTTTGGATGCCTTTTTCCTCAGCTTTTGAATTGTATCTGCCGATCCATACTCAAACAGAAATTCTGCCTTGATAATGATTTCGTCAGGGCTAAAACTTGATCTACGATAACCGAACTGCAGATCATCACGGCGGGATACTTTTTCTTTGCCATCAGGAGTCAGGGTGTGGACTCGAGTCAGATAGTTAGAAATTTCTTTGCCATGGGCACCTGCATTCATGATGAGGGCGCCGCCCAAGGTTCCCGGTATCCCAACCAGACCTTCCATCCCGGCAAGGCTGGCACGACTACAGCTCCGCACCAAATGACCCAGCATAACTCCGGCCTCTGCGATTACCTTGTTCCCTTCGATATTCAGGGTATCAAGGGTACCGGCAAGAGAGATCACGATTCCATCAACTCCTATATCATGCACCAGGCAGTTGCTGCCTGCGCCAAGCAGCGTGATTGGGCTCTGATTATTGTAGGCAAAACGGAGCACCTCAGCTAACTCCTTATGGTTGGCCGGTCTTACGAACACTTCCGCCGGACCTCCAATGGCATAGGACGTGTGTCGACTGAGCGGTTCCTGGAATAGCAATTCCCCATGAATGACAATATTCTTCAGTTCCTGCTTCATGATCGATATGCTTCTCGGATCAAGGAATTGTACTGGGTTACGTTGCCGGCTCCCATTGTGATGACGATATCACCTACTTGTATTAGTCCTGCAACGATTTCCGGAACGTCGTTGATATCCTGTACATATGTTACCCGTTTGTGTCCAAAACGTTTGCTATCACTCGCAATCAATTCACCTGTAATCCCTTCTATCGGATCCTCTCGTGCGGGATAGATATCAGTGACTACTAAAAGGTCGGATGCGAGGAAACTACGAGCGAAATCTTCGTGGAAATCTCGCGTGCGTGTAAATAAGTGTGGTTGGAATATGACAACTATGCGTCGGTCCCATCCATGACGGGCTGCCTGAATGGCTGCCGCTACCTCACTGGGGTGATGGGCGTAGTCATCCACGAAGATGACATCATTAATTGTTTCGGTGATTTCGAATCGACGGCTTACACCGGTGAAATTGGCCAATCCTTCAATGATTTCGGGTAACGGTACTTCCATCTCCATGCCTACCGCCACAGCGGCTAGAGCATTTTTGACATTATGTTCACCGGGTACCTGCAGGCGTACCTGTTGAGGTTCATTCCCGGGGGTGATGAGTTCGAATTTGGTATCGATTTCGGAGAAGGTCGCTTTGCGAGCCCGGATGTCCGCTTGGGGAGCTAAACCATAGGTAGTGACTGGGCGCTGTAATTCTGGCAGCAAAGCTTGGACGTTTGAATCGTCCAGGCAGGCCACTACCCGCCCATAAAACGGTACCGCATTCGCAAACAGTGAAAATGCTTGATTCAACTCATCCAGATTGCGATAGCAATCCAAATGCTCAAGGTCAATGTTGGTTATAACAGCTACTGTGGGCCGTAAAGACAGAAAGCTACGGTCAAATTCATCGGCCTCGACCACAATGATCTCGCCCTGTCCGCGACGTATATTAGTGCCAAGGCTTCTGACTATCCCCCCGATGACCATCGTTGGATCGCGGTGAGCAGAGGTGAGCATAGTGCCAATCATGGAAGACGTTGTAGTCTTGCCATGAGTACCACTAACTGCGATACTGGTCTCAGCCACTTTGAGTAATTCACCCAGCATTTCAGCTCGACGGATGACCGGGATGTTGCGATTGTGAGCCGCAGTAATCTCAGGATTATCCGGCTTCACTGCCGAGGAATAGACTACCATATCGCAGTCATTGATGTTATCCGGGTGGTGGCCCTCAAAGAACCTGATTCCGGCCGTTTCCAGATTGTCGGTAATTTCTGAGTGGTACAGATCTGATCCCGTAATCTTAAATCCGAGAGTATGCAACAATTCTGCCATCCCACTGATTCCGATACCACCTAGTCCGATGAAGTGGATTTTTTTTATCCGTCCGAACATTATGCTTCAACTAGCTTCAAAATCTGATCCAGGATAATTGGGGTAGCTTCCGGTAATGCCAGGCTTCGTATCCGTTTACCCATGACACGCAACCGATCAGGGTAGTTGATCAGCTGACGGATCACCGTTTCCAAGGTACCTTTTTGCAATTCAACCTGAGGTACTAACCGGGCTGCTTTTTTCTTCAATAGGAGCTCTGCATTTCGTGTCTGATGGTCCGCAGCAGCGGAAGGTAATGGAACCAGGACAGCAGGTTTCCCCATGGTGGTGATTTCGGCTAAGGTCATCGCGCCAGCGCGACTTACGACAAGATCAGACGCACGATATGCGGCTTCCATATTGATAATGTAAGGTGATAGAGTGATGGATGACTCCTCGCCTACAGCTTTATTCAGACGTTTAAAATCTCGCAATCCGGTTTGCCATAACAGATGTACACCCATCTGTTTGGTATACTCCGGCCAATGGGAGAGGAAATGATTATTCAACGGTCGACTACCTTGGCTACCTCCCAGGATGAATAATATCTGTTTTCTGGCGGGAAGTCCGAGCTGCTGCCTGGCAGTCTTCCGGTTCGTTACCACATTTTGGAAACGGACGGGATTTCCCGTGATTATCCAATTATTAGTGGGTATGAATTTTGAAGTGGTCTCATAGGTTAGACATACCACGCTAGCCCTGGACGTGAGCTTGCGGGTAGTAAGTCCTGGATAGGAATTCTGTTCATGAAGCAAGGTCGGAATCCCTTTCCTTTGAGCGGCCAGAATGGGAAGAGCCGAGGCATAACCACCGGTACCGACAACGACTTGAGGCTTGAATTGTCTGAGAATGGTTTGGCAGCGCAAATAGGACACAGCAAAGCGCCACGGTAACCGCAGGTTACGACCCAAGGCGATTGGGCTAATACTCCGTTGAAGACCACGGATATTCAAGGGATAGAAAACCTCATTCTTTTGGGGGAGCACTTTTGCTTCAAGTCCATATTTGGAACCAACGAAACGGATATCGCAGTTGGCATCCAATCCCCGCAGTCCCTGAGCAATCGCCAGAGCAGGATATAAATGACCACCGGTGCCGCCTCCAGCTAACAAGATACGTAACCTCTTATGTTCTTGCCCGGGCATTGACTAATCGTCGCTCCCATATTTTCCTGCGTGTTGAAGAGGAAATATTCAGTAAAACTCCAAGACTAATCAGGGTTGATACAATATGAGTGCCGCCGTAACTGATAAGTGGGAGAGGAATACCGGTATTCGGTATAACCTCGGTCACCACAGCGATGTTCACAATGACATAAATGATCAGATTAAAAGCAATTCCCATGGCCAGGAGCATGCCAAATTTGTCAGGCGCGTTTCGTGCGATAACCATACCCCGCTGGAAGAGCCAGAAAAAGATGGCCAGCAGAATGAAACAACCAAGGAATCCCAACTCTTCCCCAATAATAGCAAATACGAAGTCGGTGTGGGGGGCCGGTAGAAACAAGCGCTTTAAGGCACTATTGCCAAGACCCTGTCCAAGCCAACCTCCGTTACCCAGACTGATCAAGGATTGTGAAATCTGGTATCCAGCCTCTGGTGATTCCGAGAATCCCAGGAAGGTCTGAATCCGGGCTCTACGGTATGGTTCAGCCATCATAAACACGGCCATAAACGGAAGCGATACAACTGCCAGTGAAGTAAGGTGTTTCAGCTTTGCCCCACCTAAGAAAAGTATAATCACTCCAAGCAGACCGGTAAGAACGGCAGTAGAAAAGTCAGGTGCTATACTGATTAACACGATAACCGCACCGATCATAAACACCGGTGGGAGCAAACCCATTCTGAACTCCGCGATTTGCGTGCCCTTTCGTTCAAGATAGGCCGCCAGGTATAGGATCAAACTGAGCCTGGCGAAGTCAGAGGGTTGAATTGATATAGGTCCTATCGACAGCCAGCGTGCTGCCCCTGTTCGACCTGAAGCACTGTGTATTACGAGAGTCAGGACCAGCAGGAAGAGTGAGATAATCAATAGCCAACTTGCCAGCTTTTGATAGATATGGTAGTCCAGTTTGAACGCGATGAAGAAGAGCACTAGGCCGATTAATATCCGTACCACCTGCCGCCTAAGGAAGTAAGTATGGGTACCTGCGATCTCGGCTGCAGTATCGGCGCTGGAACTATACAGCATTACAAGACCAGTGCCTAGCAGCCCCAGCATAAGCACGAGAGTCCAGGGATCGTAATACTTGGATCTCATCGCCCTAGGCAAGGATAGTCTCCTCTGAAAAAGATTGCACAAGGCGGCGGAAACTTTCGCCGCGCTCTTCATAGTTATTGAATTGATCGAAACTGGCGCAGGCAGGGGCTAACAGGACAATGTCACCTGCCTCACTGATCTGATGGGCAACTTCCACTGCAGGGCCAAACTCCCGTTCATAGAGGATCGGGACCAGTCCCTGGTACATTTTCGATAAACGTATTCCTGCCTGTCCATAGGCTATTATTTGCTTCACTCTTTCTTGAATCAAGTGATCAAGTTCAGGATAATCCGTGGCACCTTTATCACTGCCCCCCAGGATCAGGATTATGCTATCCTTGAAACTCTCCAGGGCAGCTTTAGCGGCAGCGACGTTGGTAGCTTTGGAATCGTTGTAGTATCGTACTTTTCCAGTTTCCCCTACCAATTCCAACCGATGGGGAAGACCCTTGAATTCTCTCATGACCTGAGTGATAACAGATACATCGACTCCCACTAGATTGGCTGCAGTTGCTGCTGCAATGAAATTCATGATATTGTGAGGACCGGGCAGAGATAGTTCACCAACTTGAATGAGACGCTGATTCTTACAAATAATCCACTCATTTTCCTTTAGGAATAAGGCTTTATCCACCGGGTGGTCTGCAAAGGGTATCGCACATTCCCGACTTTCGAATTCCGATCTGTAAAACGGATCGTCCAGATGATATACAATCCAACCGCTTGTGGCGATGTTCCTCACGATCTGCAACTTTGCTTTCCCGTAGGACTCAAGGTTGGGATAACGATCCATATGGTCTGGAGATAGATTGAGGAAAACAGCGATATCAGGACGGAACCGGTCAAGATGCTCCGCTTGAAAACTACTCACCTCAACTACTTGTACTGGAGAATCTGGATTAAGATTTCTTTCCTCCGACACATTTGCAGTGAATGGAACCCCGATGTTGCCACCAAGGAAACTGTTAAATCCGCCTGCCAGCATCATCTCGTGAATCATGGAGGTGACGGTTGATTTGCCATTGGAACCGGTAACCGCAATGATCGGTGCTTGGGTGAACCGGGACGCGAGTTCCACCTCACTGTAGACTGGAACGCCACGTTCGATTAAGGCTGAAATAAGTGGGTGGGAATCCGGGATCCCTGGACTTGGAATCAACAGATCCGGATCCAGCGTTTGAGGATTGTAGCCCGCCTCCTTGACTTTGATTTGTGGAATGTTCAGATCCAGTGCGATTGTTTTCTTTGACTTAAAGTCGTCTATGAGAGTGACATCCGCGCCAAGATCATATAAAAGCCTGCAAGCGGCCAAACCGCTTCTGGCGGCACCCAGGACCACCACCTTTTTGTCTGAAAAATCGTCAGCTGTTATTTGAGAATTATTAGTCATCTTGCCACTATAGCACCTTGAACGTTGACAAGCTCAATAGCGCCATAAGAATACCCATGATCCAGAATCGAATTACCACCCTGCTTTCCGGCCAACCCCTCAGCTCGAAGTGATGATGCAGAGGAGCCATACGGAATATGCGTTTGCCGGAGCCCGTTAGTCGTTTGGAGAGCTTAAAGTATGATACCTGGATGATTACGCTGAGCGCCTCAGCGACAAACATGCCACCGATGATACCAAGAAGGATTTCCTGCTTCAAGATCACAGCCATAGTTCCAAGTGCTGCTCCCATGGCCAAGGATCCGGTATCACCCATGAATACCTCGGCAGGTTTAGCATTGAACCATAAGAATCCCATACACGCACCAAGAAGTGCCATTGCAAAGATGAACAGCTCCCCCGTACCTGGCAGGTAGAAAGTATTGAGATAGTCACTGAAATCCACTCGGCCCATGATATAGGCTATTCCTCCGAAAGCCAGAACGGCAATGCCCATCAGGCCAGTAGCCAGACCGTCGAGTCCATCGGTAAGATTGACCGCGTTGGAGGTACCGGTAATGATAAAAATAACCAGAGGGATATAGAGGATACCCAAGTCCAACGAACCGTTTGCTACAAAGGGGATACCAATCGCCGATCTAATTTCCGGATTAGGCGGCCAGAAGTATAGCCATCCGCCAATCAGTAATCCGAGAGTGATCTGACCAGCCAATTTATATCGGGCTATGAGCCCCTCCGGAACCTTGCGAATGTCTTTCAGGTAATCGTCAAGTAAGCCAATCAGTCCCATCCAGACCAATGCGATCACAGCCAGCAATACAAAGGTTTGCTCAATTCGTGCGAAAAGCAGAGTAGGCACGAGGACCGCGACGAGAATAATGGTGCCACCCATTGTTGGCGTTCCCTTTTTTTGTAGCGTGGGACGCCGGACCGTATGGCCTGATCGTCTCACTTATTTGGAGCCGAGTAAGCCAACGAATCAGCAGGGGTCCGATCCAAAATGTTAAGAGCAGAGCTAGTACTGCTGCAGCCGCGCCGCGGAAGGTGATATACCTGAAAAGATTAAATCCAATAAACCAATCCCGCAGCGGATAGAGTAGATGGTACAGCATGGCTACGAGTGGAAAACCTCCTGTATCACTGTTTCCAGCTCCATACTTCGACTACCTTTTAAATAGACTGTATCCCCTTCAGAGACTCTCTGTTTCAGTGCATAAACCAAGGTATTCTTGTCAGAATAATGATAGGCCTCCAGGCCAGCCTCGATCGCAGAACAATAGGTCGACCGAGTCTCAGAACCATAGCAATACAGAATATCAACTTTGTTTTTTGCCGCAAATTCTCCAACCTGACGATGAAAGGCCTCCGAATAGTGTCCCAATTCCAGCATGTCGGCCAGGACAACGATACGCTGACCTTTAGTTGGTAGATTTTCCAGGGTCTCCAAACCGGCAAGCACAGAGGCCGGATTCGCGTTGTATGTATCGTCGATTACGCTAATACCATTGTATTGGAGTCGTGCACCGCGTCCTTTCGGGGTAGGACTGTTCTCAATACCGTATTGAATATCTCCCTCAGGAACGTTAAATAGTAGCCCGACCGCCACGGCTGCAAGTGCGTTTTGAGCGAAATGCTTTCCGGTCAGTGGTAACCGGATTCGGCTGCTTGGATTTAGCAGGAGAAAGGCTTCGGATTCCTGCTCTTCGTAGGTACCAGCAACATCTGCTGATTGCACCAGTGAGTACGTATATCTGTGAGCGGCAGTCTCCATTTCAGCTATAGCCGGATCGTCGATATTCACGATAGCGGTGCCTTTCCCGGAAAGTGCGCGGAACAGGGTCTCCTTTTCTTGAATCACACCTTCCACGGACTTCAGGGAGGCCACGTGAGTGGCACTGATGTTGGTGATAAGGGCTGTGTCCGGTTTGGCAATGTTGCACAAATAAGCAATTTCTCCAGGTTGGTTAGAGCCCATCTCGATGACTGCAATTTCATCTTCAAGGTCAATCTGGAGTAAGGTTAATGGCAGACCAATCGTGCTGTTATAGCTCTTCGAAGTACCGATGACATTGTACTTCTGTGCCAACACACTGAGCACCAAATTCTTGGTAGTAGTCTTGCCATTTGAGCCGGTGATAGCACATAGGGGTATCGGATTCAACTCCCTCCAGATTCGTCCTAATTCACCAATTTCTCTAATCGTATTTGCTACTTTGATCAAAGTTTGGTGATCTGGTAAGGCTGCAACCTCCCTTTCCACCATTGCAGCAACAGCCCCGGAATCCATGGCCTGCGGTATATAGTCGTGACCATCGGCTATATTTCCGACAATAGCTATAAATAGATCTCCCCTTTGTACCTGCCGGGAATCGATTGTTATCCCTCCAATCTCAGGAAGAGTATCCCTGTTATAACGCTCTTGGAGGAGCTGGGTAAATCGAGCAGGTGCTGCCAACTCAATTCTCATGAGGGATAGTTTTCGATGATTTCGACATCGTTATGGTATATTTTTTCTTTCCCAACGATTTCGTAGTCTTCTCGACCTTTGCCTAAAACCAGAAGGATGGTATTTTCCTTCATCATGGCCAAGCCATGTCGTAGAGCTTCCTGACGATCTTCGATTATTATATGTTTGCTTTCTCGCAAACCCTTTAGAATGTCATCATTTATTTGTTGCAGACTCTCTGTTCGTGGATTGTCTGAAGTAATGATGAGATGGTCTGAATAGTCCTCGGCTATTGATGCCATAAGGGGCCGTTTGACTCGGTCACGATCTCCACCACCCCCAAAAAGGGTTACAATCTTGCATTTATCCGGAGCCAACTGATGAATTGTGCCCAGGAGTTTTGCATATGCATCGGGTGTATGAGCGTAGTCAATGAAGACTGTGCCCGGTGTGTTGGCCGTGATTCTCTCCAATCTTCCCGGAACAGCCGACAACTTCGCGATACCACTTTGGATGTCATGATGTGAAATACCCAGGGACAATGCGGTGGCAGTCGCCGCCAGGATATTCTCCAGATTGTATTGACCTACGAGTTGGCTTTCGATCGTAAAGGATTCCCGCCGGAAATTCACATTGGCGACGGTAACATGCAGACTTAATCCTACGTCCTTAACATTGAGATCGGCCAAGGGAGATAAGCCGTATGTAATTACAGCGCCAGGGGCTGCCTGGATGAACTCATCCGCTAAAGGATCATCACGATTTATGATTGATGGACAACTAGAGCCGAGGATCTGGAAGAGACGGAGTTTCGACTGTAAGTAATCAGTCATATCAGAGTGGTAATCAAGGTGGTCCTGGCTGAAATTGGTAAACACTGCAGCGTTAAAATCGACGTCGTCTACTCTATGCTGCTTCAGAGCATGAGAGGAAACCTCCATGACGACACTTTCAACTTTTGAAGATAGAATATCAGTGAAGATTTTCTGAATCTTGTCAGCCTCAGGAGTAGTAAATCCAGTTGATTCTTTTCTACCTCTCCATCTACATCCAAGAGTGCCGATTATCGCAGTGGGAAGTCCACTGTTTTCCAGAATACTTCCCAGAACCTCGGCCGTTGTTGTCTTGCCGTTGGTGCCCGTTATTCCAGTAACGGATAGCTGTTTGCTCGGGTGACCATGGAAGTTTGCCGCTATGCGACTATAACTCGCTGTTGGATCTTCGATGCCAATATATGGTATGGGAGTGATGTTCCGTGAATCAAGTGGACCTGCCACCGCCGCAGCTCCTTTTTGAATCGCTTGATCGATGAATTCTAATCCGTGCGCCTGCGAGCCCGGCAGCGCGACAAATAAGTATCCCTTTTTGATTTGACGTGAGTCATGGGAAACGCCTGCAATATCCAAGTCTGGCAAGGGGCTCTTTAGCATAATTCCTTCCATGACTTGTGTCAACTTCATCACCAGCTAGTATTATTATCTGAGAGGGTGATTCGACAGATATTTTCGCGATTGACTCGTGTTCCGGGTTTAGTAGATTGACTGATAACAATTCCAGAACCTTCGATCTGCAGCTGAACACCAGTCTTTCTTGCCAGTTCGATGGATTTTCTCATACTGTATCCGCGGAAGTCGGGTACCACTCCAGGTTTATGTGGGGGAGGTAATTGACCTGCTGAGATTAACAAGTATGGCTGATCAGCTGTTTGGCCGGATTTTTGTGGCTCTGGCTGTTGGGGTATATAGAATTCTTCATCAAGATTCAGGATGCGCTTAAAAGTATTGCGCACAATAGGAGCAGCGGCTTCGGCTCCAAAATGACTACCATACCTGGGATTATCAACAGCTACAACACATACGAGTTTGGGTTCTTCTGCGGGAAACATCGCCGCAAACGTGGCCATAAACTCCGTATTAGAATATTTGCCGTCTACGAACTTCTGCGCGGTGCCTGTCTTCCCGGCCATTGAATACCCTGGCAACCGAGCATCGCTGCCGGTGCCTGCCTGAATGGCGTAAAGCAGCATCTGACGCACCTGCTCCATGGTAGATTCCGAGGCCACACGCCGGATGGCTTGCGGGTGGTTATTGACCAGGATCTTTCCGTCGGGACCCACAATCCTGGTAATAAGAAGTGGGCGCATCAGACGGCCACCATTTGCGATTGCACCGTAAAGCAAGGCTAGCTGAAGGGTAGTTACGCCAATCTCCTGACCCATTGCGATCTCACCTACCGACACCGCACTCCAATCGGTGGGCTCACGCAAAATACCGGGTGTCTCACCAGGAAGACTGATACCGGTTCGAGTTCCCAAGCCAAATCGATTGCAGTATTTGTAGAGCAAGTCCCGCCCGAGCATCTCGGCTACCTTGATGATCCCAATATTGCTGGAATGGGCGATGATCTCTTTGAAGGTCAGAATGCCCTTGGGATAGGTATCCTGGACCTTCAAATTATAGTAATCAAATTCACCTTCTTCGCAGTCGTAAATATCCGTGATAGAGGTAATTCCCGCATCAATAGCAGCGGTGGCCGTCACAACCTTGAGTGTGGATCCGGGCTCATACATATCAGTAATTGCCCGGACTCGTTGGTTCGAGGCAGCGGTGGCCGCAGGGTGGTTTGGATCAAAGCTGGGATACTGGGCCATAGCCAGAACAGCGCCCGTGTTGGGTTCTATCAATACACCATGGATAGCGACAGAAGCCAAACGTTTGGTTGCCCGCGCCATTTCCTCCTGCAATATCGATTGATACGTGGCATCTATGGTTAAATGCAGGCTGGCGCCGTCCCTGGGAGCACGTATTTTTTGACTGGAGATGGGTAGGACACGCCCCTTCGCGTCATGCCTTAATACCTGCCTTCCGTTCTCCCCGCGAAGAAACGTGTCATACTCCAACTCCAATCCTGCTATTCCGCCACCATCAATGTCAGTAAAACCGATCAATGGAGCTGGAATATGTCCATAAGGATATTTTCTCCTTGTCGCTTTGCGAACAATAAGCCCCTGAAAGGAGCGCTCAAGAATTGGACCAGACTGTTCGGAACTGATATTGCGTTCCAACCAGACGAAGGATCGCTCGGTGGATAATCGCGAATGGTAATAGTTCGCAGGTTTATGGAACGTGTCTACGAACAGGTCAACTACGGAGTCAGATTTCATGAGGAACTCAGGATCCGCAGCAAATGAATAGTGAATGGTATTCGATGTTAACAGCTCACCATTCCGATCTTTGATATTTCCCCTGATAGAGGGCAATACCTCAATATTTGTACTCTGTCTAATAGCCCTGGAATGGTATTTGTTATGCCCAAGGATTTGAATATGAAATAGTTTCCCGACTACCGTTAATAGAAGTACTGTGACGATGATGTTTAGTGCAATTACTCTGGGACGATATTCGACGTACAAGCGGCTCATAAACCGACTTTGGCTATATGCACAACCAGCGATTCCGCAGGAGGCACAATCATACCCAGCTGTGACCGTGCAATGTTTGTTATGCGGTCGATTTGCGAAAGTCGATCAATCGTTATTTCCAATTCCTGGCTGGTATTCGTCAATTCCTGTATCTGGATTTGTTTTTCTGCCAGTTCATTGGCGGCGACGTCGTTCTGGTTATAAATCCAAAGGTATGAGATAGCTGCACTGACTAAAAAAAAGGTCCAGAAAAAAAAGGAGATAAGGGAAGGACCTTGAGCAAGTTGTTTCCGTCGTTGAACCGGGGAGCGGAGGTTTCGACGCACTCCGCCCATTAGAGTCGCTCCACAGCACGTAACTTGGCTGATCGACACCGGGGATTACTAATCTGCTCTTCCACAGTCGGAACGATGGGTTTTGGTGTAAGAATCTTAAATAAAGCTGTATGACCGCAAATGCATTGTGGTAAATGGGGAGGACAAATACATTCCTTCGATTCTCTCAAAAAAAAATGTTTTACCAATCGGTCCTCGAGGGAATGGTAACTGATAACCACCGCACGACGACCGGTTTCCAGAAGAGTGCTTATGCGCTCTAACGCCGTCTGGAGTGAATTAAGTTCATCGTTGATAAAGATTCGGAATGCCTGGAAAACGCGAGCGAGGCATTTGGTTACTAAGGGACCTCTTATGGTTTTCCGAACAGTGTCAGCTAAATGTGCAGATGACTCAATTCCATTCGAGCGTGCCTCAAGGAATATAGCTTTGGCGATTGTCCGCGCATGTCGCTCTTCGCCGTACTTCGCAATGATGTTCTCAAGAGCGTCAAGAGATAAATGGGGCAACACATGAAAAAGGGGTTGACCATGCTCGGGATCGAAACGCATATCAAGGGATTCATCAGACTGAAAACTGAATCCTCGACCACTGCTTTCGAGATCATAACTGGATAGTCCCAGATCAAGGAGAATGCCTTGACATTGGATAATACCTAATTCCTGAAGAAAGAGAGGCATTTGAGCAAACGATCCGTGGCGCAGAATGACTTGATTGCCGTCAGCGAATAGTCGCTCTTTCGTGAACGATAGAATACCCGGATCCAAGTCGATACCCAATACCCGCCCATTCGGACCGAGGCGTGTAAGCAATCCAGCCGTATGCCCCCCCATCCCAATCGTACCATCGATATAGAGGCCGCTACGAGATGTGATCAGCAGGTCTAATACCTCATCAACCATAACGGGAACATGCACTATTTCTGCAGCAACCGTATCCATATCCACTCAGGAGAAGATTTCATCCGCTATTGCGTCCAATTCATCGGCACGGTTCTCAAACTGCTGGCTGTATTCTGTCAAGCGATCCGGATCCCAGATTTCGATATGGTCAATCATGCCAACAATCTCGACACCCTTATCAATACCAGCATACTCGATTAGTTCAGTGGGCACTGGAATGCGGCCTTGCTGATCATATTGTACAATCTCAGCATGGCGGACAAAATTCCGCGTGTAATGGCGATGCAAGACGCGCCTCTTGTTGAGATTAATCAGTTTCTTTTCAATCTGCTGCCATACTTCCATGGGATAGAGCACAATGCACGGATCCGGCCCGCGAGTAGCCACAAATGTGCGATCATTGACGGGAGATAATGCCTTCCGCATCTTGGCAGGGATATTGATCCTGCCCTTGGCATCAAGTGTGTAATTGGATTGTCCCGTGAACGAATTGTTCGTTAATTCCAAAGCGTCAGCCCTACTCCGAGTACTATGGCTATGTCCCTATTTGTGGGTAACATATCGATAATTAGGAGATATTACTTCAATTTATGGGAAATCTACCCACTATTACCCACAAACGTATTGGTTTTCGCCGCCAATGTCAAGAGAAATGGCGAGGAGAATCTAGGTCGCGTATGTTATGCGATTACGGCGATTTAGGCAGGGCTACTACTATTACATTACTGAAGAAGAAAGCACAGCTGAACATGCACTATGATTGTTGTTACAATTGGGATGAGGCTACCTGAACATCCCATACCACGGCGGAAATTCACTCGAGAGATTCCTCGACTTCCCGGTTGGTCCTAGTTGCTGCAGATATTGTTTTATTTACTAGTCGAGAACTGGAGAACAGGCACATTACAGCTGGTATTCACCGTAGGAGAAAACTTCATATTCTCCAGTGGGTGTGATCCGTATTGCACCCAATCCCCTGGCTTGTCCGAGGTTAATCGGAATTCCGTTAAGATCACCGCGCAGTAGCTCAACTGAGGGTGTACGAAGTATTAAATCCTCATAGATTGTCCAGATCCGAGCTTCAGCAACGGTCAAATTAATAGAGGGACCCCGTTGGCCGCCGCTGACAGGTTGTATAACTACATTATCCCGGGCCATGAGTGTGAGTCGTATTGGTGGCGTGAGTCGTACTCGTTCCATGTGATGCGACACGATCCGGTCTTCGGCAAATAAGGCGTCCGGTAAATCAACAGTTGCTTCCTCAGGAATAACTGGTTGAGATCTTCTAGCAGGTTGTCGAACGGGGGCGATATCACTTGGATCCGTGAAAGTTTCTGCTGGTGCAGATGCCGGTACTCCAGTATCGCGTTCGCTCTGGATGTCTTGTCCAAATGTTTGTGCTGTTGCGGGTTGGGATTCCGTGGTGACAGGTTGCATGTCTCCGCCAGGTCCCTGATATGCTCGTCGGGCGAAAAATGTAATTGCGATTAATACCAGAAAAATTGCTGCACCGGCAAGGAAGTCTCGGCGCATGCGTGCGGGACCCTTGGATTTAAGGTCAATCTGGGTTTCCTTTTCCGTCGATACAATAGGGGCCGTACTGAGTTCTTCGAACATGACAGTGTGCTCATCTTCAGATTCTCCGAGGTGCTCCTCCAGCTGTTGCAGGGTTTCTTCTTCACTTGCACCGATACTTTGGCAATAACTACGGAGAAAAAGACGAACATAAGTTTTCGGCAATATATCGAATTCACCGTTCTCAAGTGCTTCCAAGAAACGAATGTTAATCCTCGTCTGTTCTGATATATTTTCCAAGGAGATACCTTGGGCAACACGCAGCTGCTTCAATTCATAATAGAAGTGGTCGGTTTGGCTCATAAGTAGATGAATGTTACGCTTATTCGAATATTGGTTACAAGTCGTTTCGCCTCGGCAATGCGGGCCCTAATCCCGTTTGCATGAGGTGTCTATAAAACTTCGCGAGAGGAAAGCCTACTACATTGTGATAACAGCCGTGCACTTTTTCAACGAATACCGCACTCCAGTCCTGGATACCATAGGCTCCTGCTTTATCTAATGGAGGACTTAGTGCCAGGTAACGTTCGATATCTGTCTCGTCCAGTGGATAGAAGGTTACCTTAGTTTTCTCGACGAATTCTGAATGGTGGCCTGGATTCAACACAGTAAGGACAACAGCTGTTTTAACTGTATGGGTTCGTCCGGATAGAATCTGGAGCATCTGATGTGCATCTTTGAGATCCTTTGGTTTCCCCATTGCCAAGCTGTCGAGCACGACAATGGTATCTGCTCCGATGACTAGATCGTCGGGATAAACAGCCGCAATTTGTTGAGCTTTTTCTCTCGCTAGCCGCAGACAGGTCATCTCGGATGTTTCATCCGGCAGGATTTCCTCATCAAAATCAGGAGCCACCGTTTCAAACGGAATATCCAGTCGTGTAAGTAATTCTTTTCTTCTTGGAGAGGCTGAAGCCAGGATCAATTTCATCGTATTCGAGCCAGTTTGCCCCACTCGGTAATGGTTTCTCCGTCGGTGGTTTCAGCTTTGAAGCGGTACAAGTAGGTCCCGTTTGCTATAGGATCGCCAAAAGCATCGCGTCCATTCCACGGCTCATATTCAGGCAGCCGTTGAAATCCATAGTCTTGAACGCCAGCAGATTCAAAAACACGCACCTTAGTACCATTAAGCGTAAAAACAGTAATCGTTACTTTGGCGGGTATAGAGAGGGTGTAAACAAATTCCGTCTGCTGGGTAAAAGGATTTGGGTAATTGTATAAGTGGGCAACGTTTAGCTTTTCATCCAGCTCCAAGTGAAAGGCCATTTGCGAAAGTGTCTTGTTATTCCCACCATCCCAAGCTTCAATAAATATTTCATGACGTCCGGTTAGGGTGGGATCAATCTGGTGAGGGAAGCCTCCGGTCGTGTAGCTATTCATTTCGTATTGGAACAGGGAATTCATAACCTCCGCCGTTGATTCATCGTCTACCCACAAGCGTATGGAATGCCCAATTTCTCCGGTAAGGTTTATACCTTGAGGATCAACAAGTTGCACCTCAATTTCAGCCCCGCCAGGGATGGCATCATTCGATACCAGGAGCCGATCCTGCCAGTATGCCGCGACCAATGGTCCGACGGTATCCGGCGTTGCCTTGATGAATCCCCCGATGATAAGATCGTCTCGGAAACCGATTTCTTCATATAGCAAGTCCTGGCTTTTGGCCCAGCCATAAGCAATTAGCGAAGCGGTCTCGGTGGTATCATAACTGATATCCTTCGGGATGATAAATTGTCCATTGAATGTGCCATTAGCATTGATGGAAACTGAACCCTCGAAAATCCTTGCTCCCGGCAGCATATAAGAAATCGTGTGATATGCTCCATTTTCAGCCTGATATTGTCTTGTGACCCCGTGAGGGGCATCCAGTACAGTTACCAGACACTCACCCGTTTTCAAAGTTTCATTGTTTATTGAGCCGGAAAAGCTAGCTGTATCAAGCACTACGAGTGTATCTGGTTGCACAGGATTGACGGTCAAAGGATTGCGTGGGAATGCGACCAATAAGGCCGGATCTCCGAAAAGGTGGAATTTTTCATCAGCTGCTTCACCTCTTTTGGTTTGCTGCAAAATTTCGCCAATACGTTGATTCGTTGGCACTTTCCCAGGAAAGGTTGAGTTGAACAAATCTCGAATGAATCTAAAATTCTCTCCTGCATAAACTGCCCTTACAGCAGAGATCACGGCAATGGCTGAGTTATCTGATGTGGCTGTTAGAACTTCACTCATACTGGGGGTTTGAAGTTGATCGAAGCGTCCCCAAGTGCACGTTCCGGCAAACCATACTGCCAAACGGTTGCCGGGGTGGAGCAATGCCCGATCGCGATCCAATTTCAATAACTGCTCCTGCGCCCACTGTGTAGAACTGCCGTGACCCACGTAATTAATCAAACTCACTCCCTGGTTAACAAGGCGTATCAAGTCAGCGGTGGCATCGGGCTTGATAACTGAATTCGTAGCTGGATCCAGTACCTCAGGATATTCGGTGAGATAGAGTTTGGTTAATTGCAGATAGGGTGGTAGAGATTGAGCATAAGATTCTGTTTCAGTGATAAAGTAAGTTTCGTTATTATTTGGACGTGCCGGATCATCCGCGGCGAGGAGTATCCGCTGTCTCCATGAGCCCGGTTCCGGATTTACCATGTAGTTCCGCACCCTCTCGATAAAGGCTTCTCCCTCGTCAGGCGATGATACCGCGATGCGTCCGATTCCCATATCCGGAAGTGGTTTGGAAACCCAGACCGAGTCGAGATAGACAAACCGGTCGTCAACGGTTCGTGAGCTTATTTCGGATGTTCCATCCACCTGAATGGTTGGCACCAGATTGTGGCTTAGACCTGAGAGGTTCCGATAATCATAATCACCATCGCCTAACAGCGCCACCAGCCTAGGGGCGGGGCGTTCCCAGTTTTCGTATGCCCAACGAAGGAGGGTGCGGATAGCGATAGGATCAGTCATACCGCCCGAAAATTCTTCATATACATCCTCGACAGTAATGATGGCAGTTGTTAAGCGCAGATCTGGATGCACTTCCTGGGAATGAATCGCGGCTAGTCCTTCGGCAGCATCCAAGAGGATCGGATCGGTGATGATGATATAATCCGCTTGGCTGGCAGTATTTCTCAAATCCGCGAATGTCAGATCAGAGAGTAGCGTTGGGTCTCCAGGAGTCATTAAGCGGGCTTCCGTTGCAGCTACAAAACGGTGGGTTGAACCTGCTCCTGATATTGTGAAAATCCAATTATCATCGATATTCTGCACTTGTTGCCAAACTGGATTGGTCGGGGTGGATATATCCAGAACACTAGGCTGACTGGTAAATCCTGCCAATTGAACGTTCACAAGACTTTCATCCGGCTCAAGCAGGAAAGCAAGAAAATCTTCATCCGCAACCAGATTGATCCCATACGCAAGTTCGATCCAATCCAGCCATACCTCTTCCTGAGGATCGTAAGAACGTATATCGTTTCTGATGGTGATTACATTCTGACCAATTCTCAATGTATCAAGGACCAGCGTCGGGTTTGGGGTCACCGTGATATCCGTATGTGCAGGCCAGGAAGCAGAAACGCCCAGCGGACCCTGATTGAGCAGTAGAGCGACCTGATGAGTACCGCTATCGTTGCCACCCCTCAGTTGTACTTCAAGGGAAGCAGGCATTTCTGAATTGAGATTTGGCATGTCAAGAAAGGTAGAGTAAGAAGATCCCCTTTGAATGGCTGTTTGATGCCAGATCGGCCCAGAATGGAATCCGTTGAAAGAATCGACTTCATTGTGATGTTTATATCTGCCGGCGCTCACGTTGCTGGCTGAGGGACTGAAATCAGAACCGTACTCCATCCGCTGCGCTGGCATCAGGGCGGGATCATCAGGCACAAAAAACCATACGAAAGATTCGTTGGTATACGGATTCTGGATGAATCGCAGATCATTATTATCCAAGTCGAAACCCCGCGGACCTTGCGCATAAAACATGATATCATCATTCGCGTTGAGTAGGCCATCACCACCATCTCTCACATGAAGGGCCAGTTCTATCAGGTTATTTTCCAGAGGCGATCCTACTCTGTCAGGCATAGGACGACCTAGATGATAGGGCGCATACAACTGAATGTCGTCGGTGTCGAGCTCCTCAAGGGTAATGCCGGCAGTTGCCAGATAATGTCCGGTTATCCTGTATATGCCATCCTGAGAAATGGGGATCCTGAGCCATGTTCCGCTCGCGGGTACCTGATAGAAATCGCCTTTCTGGAGAGCTGGTTCCGGGGATCTCTGAGCTGGCACGAATGTTTTATTTACTATTGGAGTGCCCTCCTGTAATAATTGAGGGAATTCTCCGGACAGCTCCTCAGGATAATGCTGGATTGTGACTTCGAGTTGGCCGCCAATAAGGACTTCTATCTGGTCTCCCGATTTTTTCCAGGGGAAAAGATCCAGAAGCACTACCTGAAAACCCTGCCATTCCTGTTGTGAATGAACGTTTATCTGTGAGTATGATGGAAGTTCGATTGAGCTATGTCCAACCGATTTCCATTGAGCATTGGTAAGGTGGGCCGCAATTCGGTTTGTGTCAGCAGCGGAAATTATCCAGCGATAGATGCTTACCCATTGGCCATCAATTTCCATAAGTGTAGTCGCCGAAGGCAGTCGAAACACTTCACTTTCCTTGACTTCGACAGGTGCCAAGGGAGCAGGAATTTCCAGTGTTAACTGTTCAGTCTGGGCAAAGGCTTGGTTTGAGCCCGGCAGGATTAAACTGAGGAAAAGGATGCTATAACAAACTCGATGCATGGAGGCGAATTTAAATGAGGTGCTACAAGTTCGTGGCGGTTTTCTTGGGTTTAATACCTACCCACAGTAATTTGAGCTTGAAATGCGAATCAGTCATCACACTGCACAATGAAAAGTATACGGTGGTAAAAATGTCAACGTCCATTATAATAACTGGTTCCAGTTCAGGTATCGGCAGGGCCGTTGCCTTACGTCTTGCTCATTGGGATGGGGTACAGGTTTTGACGGGAAGATCGCGCGAACGCCTTGAGAAAACGAGAACGCAGGTGGAGGAGAAGGGAGGCAAAGCGGTGATCTTCCCTTGCGATCTTTCAGAACCCTCTGCAGTGGAAGATTTAGTGGCGTTTGCCGAAACTCACGAGCCTGTTTATGCTGTAGTACTGTCGGCTGGGACTGGCACTTATGGAATGATAGAGGATCAACCACCAAGTGAGTGGAGTCGTATGATCGAAGTGAATCTAATGGGATTATACTACTTGGTGAACTCTTCTTTACGCCGGATGGTAAATCGCAAACAGGGGCATTTCGTATTCATCAACTCCGTGGCTGGTTTGAAGAGTTTTCCAGGGAACAGTGCCTATGCTTCTGCAAAGCACGGAGCACGTGGATTGGCAGAGACTCTGCGCCTTGAGGCTCGCAATCACAATATCAAAGTCACCAGCATCTTTCCCGGGGCCACGGATACTGAGTGGTGGGATAAGCAAGATGGTGAATTTCCTCGGGAGCGAATGTTGCGAGCCGAGGATGTTGCTGCGACAGTAGATTTTTCATTGACCTTTGGTGCAAGGGGCGTGATTGAAGAGATCGTTCTACGAGATTTAGGAGGAGATTTCTAGAAGGAGAACTTTCTTGATCCTTAAGGGGCAATTAACTTGCCATAAATAGTAATATTAATCTAAGTTAGAAAGCTGTATATATACGTCCTCGACGGCATTTCAATGCCATAGTTCGGCATGATCCCCTGAGGATTATAGTTCTGTTAAGTGAGATCCGGATTGCGAGGACAAAAGGCGCATTTTCATACTGGTGCGAACCGGTAAGTGCGGCTCAGATGATGCCTGTTTTAGTTCTACAGCAAGGTCCTCTGGGCTAATTAGGATGTAATAAGGAGACGAGATTTGGCTGTAAAAATTCGATTGAAACGACTTGGCAGACGTAAACGACCATTTTATCGGATGGTGGCAATTGATTCACGTAGTCGAAGAGATGGAGCCGAGATTGAACGCCTGGGGTGGTATGATCCGCTTGCTGCAGAAAGCGAAAACATTCAATTGGACGAAGAGAGAATCTTTCATTGGCTAAAGATGGGTGCACAGCCAACAACAACCGTGAAGAATTTACTGTCTCGGGCCGGGATTAATCTTAAATGGCATTTGATGCGAAACGGTAAAACTGCCGAAGAAATTCAAGCCGAAATCGAACAGTGGCGTGAACAGCAGGGAGAACAGCAGCGTCGTAGGGAAGCCGAAGAAGCCCAGAAGAAGCGTGACCTGAAATCTGCGGATAAAAAGGAAGAAGTCGAAACTCCTACTGAATCCGAAACGGTTGAGGAACAGGTATCTGAAACACCCGGTGAGGAAACAGCCGTATCGGAGGAAGGCATCCCATCAGAGTCACCAATAGAGGACGCCAAATCCGAAGTAGAGCCAGTAGAAGAGTCTGTTGATGAAGAATCTAGCGCTGCACAAGTAGCTGAGGCCGAAGAAAGCCCTGTTGATGAAAGCTCCGCAGAAGTCGATGAGAGCAAGGAAGAGGTAGCTGCTGAATCGAGTACTCCTGAGTCTATACCGGAGGAAAGCCCGGTTGAGGAGGTGGAATCCGAGGAAGCAGTAGATGTACAACCTACATCTGAGGCCGAAGAAAGCCCTGTTGATGAAAGCTCCGCAGAAGTTGATGAGAGCGAGGAAGAGGTAGCTGCTGAATCGAGTACTCCTGATTCAAGTGTGGAGGAAAGTCCCGTTGCGGAAGTGGAATCCGAGGACGTAGCGGAAGTACCACCAACTTCTGACGCCGAAGGCGAAACAACCGAGGGGGAAGCCGACAAGTAGTCAACCAGACTTCACAATGCGGATTACGGATAAAGAACTGGCATGCTTGAAAAGTCGACAGGAACAACGTTTTTCCCGGTTGGAATCATCCTCAAAGGCCATGGTCTGAAGGGCGAAGTAAAGGTTCGTCCGCTTGCCCTAAATACTGATTTCCTGACAAAAGGCCAAGAATTAATAGCCAACTTTCCAGACGGGGATGTTCGTCCACTTACAATCGAGCAGGTTCACGCTCATGGTCAATCTCTCCTCATGAACTTTGATGAGATCAATGACCGAAACGGTGCTGAAGGACTCCAAGGAGTGGAGCTCACCATCAATCGCGCAGCACTGCCGCCTCTTAGAGAGGGGGAATTCTATTTAGGTGACTTGATAGGTTATGCAGTTGTGTCGGATGAGCAGGGTGAGCTAGGCCATATCCAGGAGGTCTGGGATATGCCAGCCAACGAGGTGTTACGAGTGGTTGATAAAGATCGTGAAACTCTCATTCCTTTGGTGGATGATTTTATTGAGAACATCGATCATCACCAGCAGCGTGTAATAATTCGACTTATGGATGGGCTGCTAGATTGAGCCTCCGCATACACATCATAACTCCTTTCCCGGATATGATTTCGGCAGTAATCTCTACAAGCATACTCGGCAGAGCTGAAGAAAAGGGAATCGTCACTTATCAGCTTTGGAACCTTTTTGAGTACGCAGATGCTCCCCATAATAAAATTGACGATGAGCCCTATGGGGGTGGTGTTGGAATGATTTTGAAGCCGGAGCCCTTTTTTCGAGCTTATGATCAGATAGAGAAAGAAATGGGCGACGATACTTCGCTAAGGGTGATTTTCCCCACCCCAGACGGGAAACCATTTAATCAAGATGATGCCTCAGAACTAGCTATGGCGAAGCAGCTGGTGTTTATTTGCGGGCATTATAAAGGGATAGATCAGCGGGTCCGTGATCATATGGTCACAGACGAATATTCAGTTGGTGATTTTATTGTAACCGGGGGTGAACTACCTGCGCTACTCATGTTGGATGGGATCGTCCGATTACAGGAGGGCGTGCTCAATGACATGGAATCGGCTGTTACCGATTCATTTAGCAGTATTCTTCTGGACGGCCCACACTACACGCGTCCAAGAGAGTATCAAGGTTGGCACGTACCGGACATCCTGCTCTCAGGAAATCATGGTGAAATTGCCAGTTGGCGTCTGAAAAAGCGGCAAGAGCAAACTCGTACGCGTCGGCCTGATCTTTGGGAACATTATATGACTACCAATCAGCAAGTGCTGGAGTGAGACAATGGACAATGTATTGCACGAAGTGACGAAAGAAGATTTACGTAAGGACCAATCCCAATTTCGGCCCGGTGACCGGATAGCAATAGACGTAAAGGTCGTTGAGGGAAGCCGAACTCGAACTCAAACGTTTGAGGGTGATGTTATAGCGATGTCCGGCAGTGGGATTAATCGTACTTTCACCGTGAGAAAAATATCAGAAGGCGTTGGGGTGGAGCGGATCTTCCCGCTGCATAGCCCCAATATCGATAAGATCAAGATGATCCGGGCGGGAAAGGTACGTCGCGCAAAATTATACTACCTGCGCGAACTCCGCGGTCGTGCAGCTCGTATCAAGGAACGGCGGTAAGCATAATGGCCGCCAGAATTTCAGAGCCACTTTGCGTGGCTCTTTTACTATACTATCCGATGTCAACTGACTCAGCCTGACGGATATGCGTAGTATTCTTACAATTACTTTCCTAGGGCATTTGCTGAACCATAGCCTTACCCTTATTTACCCGGTGATAATGATCCAATTGGCCGATCAATATGCCGGTGTGTCCTTAACGATCTTAGGATTGGTGGGGACAATCCATTACCTGCTTTACGGACTAGGGGCATTTCCTGCAGGATGGTTAACAGATCGATTAGGAGCCCGGAGCGTGCTATTGATCTATTTTCTTGGATCGGTTGCTGCAGTTATTGCCCTGGTTTTTGCTAGCGATCTGACACAGCTAACGATAGGCTTGGCATTGTTGGGACTGTTTTGTGCGCTATACCATCCTTCGGGATTGACATTGATAAGCCACACCTCTCCTCGCTTAAGTCGACATCTTGGAATTCATGGTATTGCCGGCAGCATTGGTCTTACCCTGGGGCCGTTGATTGGGGGAGTGGTAGCAGCTTGGTTTGGCTGGCGAGCACCCTACTTGTTTTTTGGATTTCTTGCGCTCCTTGCAGGTATTTATCTACTATTATCACCAACCGGGCAGGCGCAGCCTGAATCGACGTCGCACCCTCAAGCAGATCGTCCGAATCGGATCTGGCCACTGATTCTCTGTTATATAGTAGCAATATTCATGGGTTTGTCACATCGCGGTACATTGAACTTTCTGCCACTCTATTTTGCGGAGACCTTTAAGGGGGTCCTTGAGCCGGTAATGGTCGGTGGCTTCCTTACAGCGCTAGTGCTTGCCAGCGGTATTCTTGGGCAATTTCTGGGCGGCATTTGGGGCGATCGTTACATCAGATCCAGGATTCTCATTATCCTGGTGGCATTGAATATCCCATTGCTTGTCCTAGTGTCAACCACTAAGGGTTATTACGTGATATTGATAGCCATGCTTTGGGGAATTGCTAATTTCTCCTATCAGCCGATATCAAACGCCTTGATTTCGGACTTCTCAAATCCGCGTCAACGAGGTACACTATTCGGATTTCTGCATGGTTTGAATTTTGGAATCGGTGCCTTGGCGGCAACGCTTGCCGGTGCTATTGGTGACCGATGGGGAACCGCAATAATTTTTGCGGCCATGGCGATCCTTCTCTTACCGGCAATTTTCGCCAGCTACTTGCTTAGACGGACCAGTGACTCCATTTCCATTGTTTCAGAGTAATAGTTAGAACTATATTAGCTGCTTGATGACTTCACCAACAGAATCACTCACACCTCAAATTAATGAGGATGATCTGGCCACACGCTTAGCCACCCTTGAGGGTGACATGAGCCGTTTGCACCAGATTGGCATTGCTCTCTCCAGCGAGAAAAATCTGAACAAGCTGTTGGAAATAATCGTCACAGAAGGGCGGGGTTTTACGAACTGCGATGCGGGAACCCTCTACCGGGTTAACGAAAAGAAAAAAGCCCTAACCTTCGAGATTATGCAGACAGAATCCACGGGATACTACGCAGGGGGTACCACGGAAAACAAAATCACCGTGCCGCCAGTTCCCCTGGATAAAGAAGGTGAGCCTAATTATTCAAACGTCTCAGCATACGTTGCCTTAACAGGTGAAGTCGTGAACATCCCCGACGTTTATGAGGCGGAAGGATTTGATTTTACGGGACCAAAGAAATACGATGAAATGACCGGCTACCGTACTCAATCCATGCTGGTTATCCCCATGCGCGACCATACGGACAAAGTCATTGGAGTCCTGCAGCTCATTAATGCACTGGATCCTGATGGCAATCACATTCCATTTAAGGCCCGCTTTGAAGCCATGGTGCGATCGCTGGCCAGTCAAGCGGCAGTAGCTATCAACAATACTCAGCTTATTCAGGACATAGAGAACCTCTTCAAGTCAGTTGTGCATTATACTGTTCGAGCGATTGACGCTCGAAGTCCACATACGGCTGGTCACTCAAGCCGGGTTGCGCAACTAACCCGTCGGTTGGCAGAGGACGTCAATTTGCAGACTAGCGGCCCCTTGGCAGATGTTCACTTCAGCGATGATGAGATGGAGGAAATCTGGGTTGCAGCGATCATGCATGACGTGGGTAAAATCGGCGTCCCGGAATTGGTCTTGGAAAAACATAATAAACTCGACGGGGCGAAGTACACTGTGGTATTGGAACGATTTCAAAAGCTGAAGGAGCTATATCTCCTTCGCGCTCAGCTGCGAAACGCGAAAAACGGCCAACCGGAAGATTTTCAAGATGAACAACTGAAGAAGGAGCTTCAGGAGTGGGAAGAAGACCATGAATTCATTCTGTGGGTGAATAAACCGGGCTATCTGGCACCTGAGAAAAAAGAGCAGTTGGATCAGATCACAGCCAAGACGTTTTTTGATGGTGAAGGAAGGGAACAACCGTACATCACCCAGGAAGAATACGAGAACTTTGCGGTGATAAAAGGCAATCTCACTGATGCTGAGCGGAAAGCGATTCAACAGCATGTTGTTGAAACTGAAAAGATGCTCCGAAAACTTCCGTTCACAGAAAAACTTTCACGTGTGCCAATGTATGCCGCCAGCCATCATGAATGGCTTAACGGAAAAGGTTATCCTAAAGGACTGAAAGGGGATGAGATTCCAATCCCTGCAAGGATGATGTGTATTGCTGATGTATGGGATGCTCTGACTGCCCAGGATCGTCCATATAAACCTCCGATCCCCCCAGAGAAATCGGCCGAGATTCTTCGTTCCGGCGGAGAACATGATGAGTTTGACAAGGATCTGGTGGAACTGTTTGTTTCTCATCGTTTGTGGGAGAGAAAACCAGGTGAGAGCGGTGAGTTTAGCTAGGACACATAATCCACACAGGCAAGTCCGAAATGCCTGAATCTTCTCCTGGAGCCCGTGAGGCTCTTCAGTCCCTACCCTCAGTTGACGATCTCCTTAAGAACTATCCCCCTGAAAAGTACCGTGTACCTCGAAATCTGGCTCTGACGGCGATACGAAAAATCCTCACGGATGCCCGCCAACAGATTCAACAGGATAAAGTCGCAGTGCCAGCCAAGTCAGTCAGATTAGCTGTAAAAGAAAAATTAGAGCAGCTAGCGAAACCCAGGCTGCGGCCAGTATTAAATGGAACAGGAGTTGTTCTTCACACTGGTCTTGGCCGGGCACCTCTGAGCAGCGAGGTGATAGATCGGGCTTTTTGCTCACTTAGTAATTATTCCTCTCTAGAACTTGATTTGGCATCGGGTAAACGCGGTGAGCGTCTCAGGGTGGTTTCGGAGCTGATCCAGGCGCTGGTGCCCACAGAAGGGGTGATGGTAGTTAACAATAACGCCGCGGCTGTACTTCTGATGATCAATACTGTAGCGGAGGGGAAAGAGGTAATTATAAGTCGAGGCCAACAGGTTGAGATTGGTGGCTCGTTTCGCATGCCTGATGTCATTAAAAAGGCAGGAGCACACCTGGTAGAAGTTGGGACGACAAATCGAACTCATCTGTCCGACTATGAAGACGCCATCACATCAGAAACTGGAGCTTTATTATTCGTACATACAAGCAACTACCGTGTAGAAGGATTTGCGAAATTTGTTCCCCCGGACGATTTGGCGAAACTAGCAAAACGGAAACGGCTGCCGCTTTTAGTGGACTTGGGAAGTGGTAGTTTATGCCATCAACCGTTGGTTGATGGAATGATGGAGCCAAGTGTTCCACAGATGCTGAAAGCTGGTTCGAATTTGGTTTCCTTCAGTGGTGACAAGCTTTTAGGTGGACCACAGACTGGGCTTGTAGTAGGGCAAGAGAAGTGGTTGAAACGTCTGCATCGAAATCCTCTTTATCGCACAATGCGCTGCGATAAAGTAACATTCGCACTCCTTGAGCAAACCCTTCGAACATATTCGGATCCTGAGTCCCATTCTTCAGAGAATATGGCCCTCAACCTCCTGAACAGAACCCGTGATGAGCTCCGCTCGCAAGCAGATATGGTAGTAAAGGATCTGAGCCTTCAAGGTGGAAGTAAAATACGCATAGTTGAGTCGATTGTTGAGGCGGGGAGCGGATCCTTGCCGGGTGTTAAAATACCCAGTATCGCATTGGCTATCAGCAAGATCAATACCAGCCCGGATGAATTAGCGCTGGAATTCCGGCATGCTATGTATCCTATTGTGGGATATGTACGACGTGGTCAGTATTTCATTGACCTTAAAGCCATCCCGATTGAAAAGAGTGATATTCTTGTTCGAACGCTGGAGGAAGTGTTAGATCCTCAACGCGATGAGAAAACGGAATCTGTTACGTGAGAGGAACAGAACAGATCGTCATTGGTCTTGCGGGCCATATCGATCATGGCAAGACGGCCCTAGTAACAGCGCTAACGGGTATCAATACTGATACCCAAGCTGAGGAAAAGCGTAGAGGAATGACAATCGAAATCGGGTTTGCGTTTCTGACAGATTCCATTACTCTTGTAGACGTTCCCGGTCATGATCGGTTCGTGAAGAATATGGTACGAGGGGTAGCAGGCATCCATATTGGCCTATTGATCATTGCAGCCGATGACGGCGTCATGAACCAGACGCGAGAACACTTTCATATCCTCAGATTTCTCGGTCTTCCACGTTTATGCATAGCATTGAACAAGGTTGATCTAGTAGAAGAAGAATTTCTGGAACTTGTTGAGGATGACATTCGCCAGTTGATTGACGGATCATCTTATGAGAATAGTCCAATCGTCCGTACCTCAGCGGAGACATCGGTTGGCATAGAGAATCTTCGCGAAGTGCTTCTGCGGGAGGCTGAGCAGGTTGAACCATGGTCGGACCGCGACTTTTTCCGTTTGCCGATCGACAGGGTGTTTAGCCTCAAGGGCTTTGGCACGGTTGCCACGGGTACGGTTGTAGCGGGAAGTCTAAAGCCTGGTGATCCCATCGAGCTATTACCCGGACGGCAGGAAGTGAAATTGAGGGGAATCCAGAGCCATGGACATAATGTATCAGAACTCCGTATGGGTGACCGTGCTGCCTTGAATATCGGCAATCTTTCAAGCCGGGACTTAGCGCGTGGAGAACAAATAGCATCACCTGGGTATATCGCCACGCCTCGGTCACTGGCTGTTGAGCTGGAGTTGCTACGAGATGCGAATCCTCTGCCCTTCAATCATCCGGTTCGCGTGAACGTGGGGACAGCAGAAGTCATTGCCAAGGTGAAACTTGTTGATGGTACAAAACTCCAACCAGGAAAGACGGGCCCCGCGGTTTTAGAACTGCAGGATGAAGTCCCGGTCGTGATTGGGGACAAATTTATCCTGAGGAGTTTTTCGCCCATAACGACGATTGGGGGGGGGGGAGCATCCTTGATGTGAAACTCCCGGCGCGTTGGCGGGATCAAGAAAAATGGACTCGAGCACTATCTCAGAAAACATTTGCGGATCAGATCCATGCGATTATCGAAAGTCAAGGCGCTAGTCCTATAACACTGACAGAATTAGCCCAGCGGTTGGGGCGATCCGAAATATCCACACGTGCCCTCTTGCCTGAAACGATTCGCCAAATAGCCCATTCCGTCGATCCTTGGTTGATTACCATTGACCAGGCTGAAGCAGTTAGTCAGACTATACTGGTGCAGGTGCAGGCCTATCATCAAATCCACCCCTATAAGCAGGGTGCGAACCGCGAATTTATTCGGCAGAAGATCGGCGGGAATGAGCGATTCCTTGAGATCTGGTTGAAGGAGATGGTAGCAAATGACCTGTTAGCAGCACGGGGCGAAACTTGGTCTTTACCCGATTTTTCCGTAGTACTCTCTCAATCCGATCAGGATACACTGGATCGTCTTATCAACATTGTTGAAACGCAGGGATTTGAGACCGATTATGTTGAAGTTCTGGCAGAGCGTTTTGGTGCGACAATAGAGGGATTGAAGACCCTAATTGGAATTGCCGAGGCGCAGGGCAATATCACGCGCTTGACTCCCCGGATAATAATACATAAGCGTGCAATGGATCATTTCCTGGGGAATGTACGTCAACATTTCCAAGAGAAACAGGAACTAACCATCGCTGACGTGAAGGATATGACGGGGACCACAAGAAAATATACCATGCCGCTGATGGAATTCCTGGATAAGAACGGCCTTACAATACGGATTGGTGATAAAAGGGTGCGACCTAGTGAGTAAAGTTGTCTCCAGTGATTCCGCCCGTAGTACGCCCTTAATGAGACAGTACCGAGAGGCCAAGCGTGCTCATCCGGATGCAATCATGTTATTCCGAATGGGGGATTTTTACGAAACGTTCGATGAGGATGCAAAAAAAACATCAGAGATTCTAGGAATCGCCCTTACGAAACGTTCAAATCAAGGCCGATCCTCGAAGACAGGTCCCGCAACGGATATTCCTTTAGCCGGATTCCCTCATCACGCTCTTGATGCGCACCTCCATAAAATCCTAAAGGCTGGTCATAAAGTAGCCATTTGTGAACAGGTGGAGGATCCTAAGCTTGCCAAGGGCTTAGTGAAGAGAGAGGTAGTAGAGGTCATTACTCCCGGTACTGCCTTGGCAGAAAAGTATCTTGAGACCGGGGAAAATAATTACTTAGCAGGGATATATCTTGCTGACAACCGGGTGGGATTGGCATTGCTCGATCATTCCACAGGCGAATTCTTTTTAGAGGAGTTAGAGCATGTGGATCTTGCTGAATGGATTTTGCGTCATGAACCGTCGGAGATCCTACTGGCTGAGAGTCAGGAATCTGAACTCAAAGAGTTGTTGGGTCGAACGAGTGCTATTCTAACATTGTACCAAGACTGGATTGCTGAATATGACAATGCTGTACATGAGTTAACAAACCATTTCAGGACAGCTTCACTGAAGGGATTCGATATCGAGGATTATCCGCTGGGGATCTCAGCGGCCGCGGTGGTGATTCATTACATATATCAGAACCGACCCGGCTCCAATCCTCATATTACCAGTATTAAAGCGGTTCAGGATCATCGGTTCATGGGATTGGACAGCTTCACAGTACGTAATCTGGAGTTATTCCAGTCATTGGCAACTCAAGGTACTCATGGCACTCTAATCAGTATCATGGACCAGACCTGCACCGCAGCCGGCTCCAGACTTTTGAAACAATGGCTAAGATCACCCCTTCAGGATAGAGATGCTATCGAAGCCCGTCTAAAGCGGGTAGAGGAGCTTGTTGAGAATAGCCAGCTGAGGGAAGAGGTTCAAGACCTAATCCGAGGCAGTAGCGATATCGAGCGAATTCTGGGTCGAGTGTCAACTGGACGAGCCTCACCCCGTGATGTGATAAACCTAGTTGAAAGTTTGGAGGTCATTGGGGAAGTACGCAAGCTGATCGAAAAGCACCAGACTGATGCAATGAGTAGATTGATCACCGATATCCGTGACTTAGGCGAGATTATCAACCTCATTCGACAGACACTTGTAGAGGCCCCACCGATCAATATTCAAAAAGGGGGCTATATCCGTGAAGGTTATGACTCAGACCTGGATGAGTTACGCACGCTAGCCAACAGCGGGAAATCCTGGATCGTCGGCCTCCAGGAAGAGGAACGAAATCGAACCGGGATTCCAAGCCTAAAGGTTGGCTATAATAATGTATTTGGTTACTACCTCGAGGTCACCAAGACACATCAGGATAAGGTGCCTGACGATTATATCCGCAAACAAACCTTGGTGAATGCAGAACGGTATGTGACGCCTGAATTAAAGGAATATGAGGAGAAGATTCTTACTGCCGAAGAACAAATACTTGTGCTTGAGAAAGAATTATTCACCGCTCTTCAAGAAAAGGTTCTTGAGCGAGCTCATGAATTACAGCACAACGCACGAATTCTAGCGAGAGTGGATATTACAGCGGGACTTTCTGAAATGGCTTATAGAAATAACTATTCTTGTCCCGCATTGGTAGATGAATCCATTTTAATTCTGGAAGATTCCCGCCACCCGGTGGTCGAGACATTACTGCCCGTTGGTGAACGATTTACTCCCAACGATTTAGAGATGAATCCCGAGACCAACCAGATTCACATCATCACCGGCCCGAATATGGCGGGGAAGAGTACTTATCTCAGGCAGGTAGGGCTTATTGTCGTCATGGCACAAATGGGCTCGTTTGTACCTGCCAAAAGCTGTACCCTTGGGATTGTAGATCGCCTGTTTACACGGGTAGGGGCCAGTGATAATCTGGCAGGTGGTGAGAGTACTTTTCTAGTTGAAATGGTGGAATCAGCCCGGATTCTTCACAATGCCACTCCACGGAGTCTGGTGTTGCTGGATGAGATCGGTCGTGGTACTGCTACCTATGACGGAATGTCGATCGCTTGGGCAGTAACGGAGTACCTCCACCAGAATTCTCAGACCGCTGCAAAGACCCTGTTTGCGACCCATTATCACGAGCTGGTTTCGCTGGGTGACGTCTTGCCGAGGGTTCAGAATTTCAATGTTGCTGTACGCGAGCATAGAAATGAAGTAGTCTTCTTGAGGAAAATCGTACCCGGCGGTGCAGATAAGAGTTATGGTATCCATGTTGCCAAGATGGCCGGGCTACCCGATCAAGTAATCAAAAGGGCTGGCGAAATCCTGGCAACTCTTTTATCCAAGGATCAGAGTCATGTCAAGATAGAAGCGACTACCCGAATCGAAAATCAGATCGAAATATTCTCCCCGAAGGAACTTGAACTCAGGACAGACTTTAAACAGATCGACATCAACTCCCTTACTCCAGTTGAAGCGCTGAACTTGTTGGATAAATTGAAAAAAAAGCACGGCCTGTAATGCGATCTCCCTTTTATTTGATTCTGGGATTGTCTCTTCCCCTATTTGTGATCGCACAAGATAAATATGCTGGTGAATTGTTTGAATTCCCCGGTGATGCCCGAAGTGTGGCCATGGGAGGAACAGGTGTGAGCAGTACACATGAGGCCGCTACTGGATTCTTTAATCCGGCACTGCTGGTACATGCCCTGGAACCCAGCTTGATGCTAGCTCATCGGGAGCAGTTTGGTGGCATCGTGGATGCGAATTTAATGGCAATCAGTTTTCAACGTACAGGTGAACTGGCGTTTCATCTTGGAGTTGTGCAGAGGGGAGTAGATGATATTCCGGATACTCGTCATGCTCTCGAAGATCGAAATAATGACGGGAAGCTTGACGAAGACGATCGACTGATTCCTGAGGAAATTCATTTTTTTAATCAACGGGAATGGGGTATCCTTCTTTCAGTCGCGCGCCGGGATCAAATCGGATGGCGGTGGGGTGGCAATGTCAAACTCATTGGAAACTCCTTGGCAGGGGAGCTAGGTCTTGGTCTTGGATTCGATCTGGGAATGTGGCGTAATCTTGGACAAAAAATGTCATTGGGAATCCTGCTTCAAGATATCACAACTACCCAGATATACTGGAGCACAGGACGGTGGGCTACTACTGCCCCCAGAATCTCATCGGGCATGAGCCTTGATATTACTCTGCCCGTTATAGAAAAATCGCTAATGGTGGAAGGAGAAGTTACGAGTCGACTTGATGGTCGCCGTCTTGAAGAGAGTTTTCATCTCTGGAATGCAAGTTTCATTTGCCATACCGGTGCGGAACTGATCCTCAATAACAATCTGAGATTACGCGCGGGGAGCAGCACCCTGTATCCATTCACACTGGGAGTCGGGCTGCGCTTCACCACATTTAAATTGGATTATGCATATATAGGCGATACACGATCTCAGGTATTCGAGCCCACGCACCAAGTGTCGTTAACTTTGTTTCTGGAGGCTATTCAGGCTTTTCTGAAATCCTGAAAATCCCCACAACGTAGATTTTTTGGAGTATGGACAAAATCATTCCCCTATCTGAATTATATTTAACAATTTATCATAATACCATCGTTGATTCTACAGGCAAGGCTTATTAGTTTCAGGCCTATTATTTGAGCATAAATTATGTTAAGAAGCATGACAGGATACGGCCAAAGCCAAATTAGTAGAACAGGGGTGCTTCTATCTCTTGATATGCATTCGTTAAATAGTCGATTCTTTGACATGACGATCCGTCTGCCTCGCCAGATGCAGAAGTGGGAAGCACAGATCCGCCAGAAAGTACAGGCTGCTCTCCGTCGAGGAAAGATAAACCTAACGGTAGCTGTTACCGGTGAAGACGAAATCGCATCTCCTGCGCGTGTGAACAGAACCCGTTTAAAGCAGTATCAGATTCTATTTGAAGAAATTCGTGAGGAACTTGGACTATCGGATACGCCAAGACTTTCTCATTTTCTGGCTACCGGTGATGTGATAGACGTGGATGAACAAGGCCAAGATGATGTCTTGTATGAACTTCTGTCGGAGGCTCTGGAACAAGCTCTCCACGATGTGAGCGAGATGCGTTTGGCCGAAGGGAATAATTTAGTTGTCGATCTTTTGCAGCGGCTCAACATCATAATCAGAGAAATCGAGGCTATTGAAAACTTGGCGAGTGAGTACCGTTTGGGCGATGTGCAGCGGTATCGGGACAAAATTCAGGAGCTCGTTGACAATATCCCTCTTGAAGAAGGACGTTTGATCCAGGAAGCAGCGATTCTGGCCGACCGACACGACATTACAGAGGAGTGTATCCGGTTTAAAAGTCACATGGACTTATTTCAGACCTATGTCAAGGATAATGAAGATAGTGGGAAAAGATTGGGATTTCTTCTTCAGGAAATGGGACGTGAGGTGAATACTGTAGGTGCGAAAACCGACCATGTGGACATTAGTCATCACGTAGTGCGGATCAAGGACGAGCTTGAAAAAATACGGGAACAGGTACAGAATATCCTATGAGTCGAGGGCACCTGATCGTGATTAGCGCACCTTCGGGGGCAGGAAAAACCACTATCTGCCACCAACTACGCGCGAAACACCCTGGTTGGATATTCTCAATATCTGCAACAACACGACCGCGACGATTCAACGAAGTGAATGGCGTGGATTACCACTTTCTAACGGAAACAGATTTTACTGAATATGTCAATGATGAAAAGCTGGTAGAGTGGGAGACAATTTACGATCACCGCTACGGCACATTGCAGTCCACATTGATTTCTGCACTAGAGGAAGGTTATGCGCTCCTGCTAGACGTAGATGTAAAGGGCGGGGTAAATGTCAAACGACAATATCCAGAGGATACAACGGCAATCTTCATTGTTCCGCCTGACATTGAAACCCTCGCTAAGCGATTGAAAAACAGGGGAACAGAAGATCAGAACGCAATTGAAATAAGGCTGAAAAGGATTCCAGAAGAGATGGAATATAAGAATGAGTTCGACCATATCGTAATCAACGATAACCTCGAACAGGCTGTCAATCAAATTGAAACGATAATCATGGAGGCGAAATGAAGCTCGAAACCTTGTCGTTCCAGGAAATTCTCAATTATACACCAGACGTGTTTGAGTCAGTCATGGTTGCTGGTCAAAGAGCGCGTCAGATTAATGCTCGAAGAGCGGCTGAGCGAATTGAGTTTGAAGAGGAATACCTGGAAGATGAATACATTCCAATGGAAGTCATTGATGATGAAGACTACGTGGAAAGTGCAAAATCCAACGTACTGGCAATGCAAGATTTTCTTGAGGGAATACTAAATTGGCGTTACGTCGAGCCGGAGAGTGATGACATGCCTGATGAGTCATAACCAGGGAGTATGATTATATTGTCTCTGCCAATGGAACAGACAGTAAAGTACTTTCGGCGTTATCAGACCTTATTTGGCAATCGACTTCTATTACACCGGCCCATTTCCAAGGGCAATACTCAGGAGAACGGCCCTATAGAGGCCCATTCAGCAACAGCGCTGCAAGAGTTTGAATCGGCAATTCATAATTGTCTGAATTGTGCCCTCGGGTCAGAGCGGACGAAATTTGTGTTTGGAGTAGGGAATCCCAATGCGGACATGGTGTTCATTGGGGAAGCACCAGGCTCTGAAGAAGACCGGCAAGGAGAGCCTTTTGTGGGTAGGGCCGGCCAACTCCTAGATAAAATCCTGGCAGCTATCCAATTAACCCGGAAGGAAGTCTATATATGCAATATTTTAAAATGCAGACCGCCGAACAATCGCGATCCACTGTCGGCGGAGGTGGAGCAATGCCTTCCATATCTGAAGGAGCAATTAAAATTAATAAATCCGAAGCTGATTATTGCCCTTGGAAGAGTTGCTGCTAAAACCCTTCTGGGTGTTGAGGATAGTCTTAAGAATATGCGTAACCAGGTCCATAAATACCAAGAAGTCGAGATGCGGGTGACCTACCACCCTGCTGCCCTTCTGCGCAATCCACGACTGAAAGGTCCTGCGTGGGAAGACTTCCAGGTGATCCGTGACCGGTACCATGAACTGATCGGAAGCCCGCCGGTCGCGGGATAGGTGAATCTTCATGTTATCCTCACTATGAGTGGGAAATGAGCGAGCCGGGAAGAGAATTCAAGAAAAGGGACGAAAATTTACGCGTCCCTCCTCAGAATCTCGAAGCTGAGCAGGCAGTACTTGGTGCCATCCTAATGGATTCCAAAGCCTTGGATCGGGTGACACCGCTATTGCCAGCCGGCGCCTTCTATAAGGAAGCCCATAACCGCATCTTCAATGCCATGCTGGAGCTACAAAACGTTGGCGATCCCGTAGATACCGTCACCCTTACTAATTATCTCACTAAACAGGGATTGATTGAGAATGTCGGTGGAGCATATTATGTAACTGGTTTGGTTGAGACGCTACCGTCAGCTGCAAATGTCGAGCATTATGCTGATATCGTACGTGAGATGCATGTCCAGCGGGAAATTATCACTGCAGGGCAAGAACTTATCGCCGATGCCTATGAGGGTCGAGAAGACCCCAATGAGCTGTTGGATGCCGCAGAACACCGCCTGTTTGAACTCCAGCGGCGCGCTACCAAGCCAAAATCGACTTCAATAGAGTCGATTCTGCACGAAAGCATGACAAAACTTGATCAGCTCGCAAGTGGGGATAGAAAGCACCGCTATACCGGCATTCCAGCCGGCTTCCCTGATTTAGACGAGATGACCAATGGATTTCAGATCTCTGATTTGGTGATCATAGCCGGGCGACCTTCAATGGGTAAAACCGCTTTCGCGCTAAATATTGCTCGAAATGCAGCCTTGGAATATGGCCATCGAGTTGGAATTTTCAGCATGGAGATGTCGGATTACCAGATTGCCATGCGACTACTCTGCGCAGAGGCTCGGGTTGATTCCCACAAAGTTCGAAAAGGGACCCTTGCCAGCAGTGATTGGCCGAAGATGTCAAAAGTAGTTGGCATATTGTCTGACCTGCCAATCTATATCGACGATACCGCGGGTATGAACATCCTGGAGCTCCGTTCCAGAATCAGGCGGTTTAAGGCGGATTATAATGTTGAAATGGTGATTATCGACTATCTCCAGCTGATTTCCAGTCGTGATCGATCCGAGAGCCGACAACAAGAAATCTCGGAAATTTCGAGATCTCTGAAAGGACTTGCTCGGGAGCTTGAGATTACCATTGTAGCTCTATCACAACTATCGAGAGCGCCAGAACAGCGCCCAGGTCAGGACAAGCGACCGATAATGTCCGATCTGAGGGAGTCGGGAGCTATTGAACAGGATGCGGACGTGATATTATTCATCTATCGGGAATATATATATTCGCGAAAACAGGAGGATGAAGGCAAAGCGGAACTAATTATCGGTAAACAAAGGAACGGTCCCACAGGAAAGAGAAACCTGACCTTCATTCCCGGTTACGCCAAATTTGAGAGCGCTACGCCAGAAGAAGAATTTCTACCATCCGAGGAAGAAGTTATGTGATGGTAGTTGAGATTATCAAACAGATCCAACCCGGGACTGAGCCGTATCCCGAGAAGTTCCTCACCCTTGTGGATCGTATGACAATGGAGGATGCTCAGCGAAAAGCGGTAGAGGCTTTTCTTTGGCAGGCGTATCGTACTGCAGAGCAAGCCCATTCCGGTCAGATACGACAATCGGGAAAACCCTATTTTGAGCATTGTTACAATGTGGCTCTTCTCCTGAGTGAGTGGAGAATGGATCCCATTACCGTAGCGGCCGGAATGTTGCACGATTGCATTGAGGATACCGAATGTACTCCTGACGAGCTAACCGAACTGTTCGGTCTTGAAATTACTCATTTGGTCGAGGGTGTGACCAAGCTGGCCGGGATAAAGTTTCGTACACAGGCTGAGAAGCAAGCTGAAAACTATATGAAGATGCTGCTTTCTGTGGCCAAGGACATTCGAGTAATCATCATCAAGTTTGCTGATCGGCTTCATAACATGCGTACAATCGAGTATCTGCCTCAGATTAAACAACGGCGCATTGCTCTTGAGACGCGGGATGTTTATGCGCCGTTAGCTCACCGGTTAGGCATGGCGCGCGTTAAATGGGAATTAGAAGACTTGGTTCTAAAGACGCTTGAGCCGGAAGCTTCCTCGGAAATAGAGAAAAAGGTGCGTGACTCACGAGCGGATCGCGAGAAATATATCGAAGAATATTCCAGACCAATCCGTGAACTATTGGATGCAAATCGTATCCATGCAAAAATTATTGGACGTCCAAAGCATTACTACTCTATCTGGGGGAAAATGCAGCTACGTCGAGTCAGCTTCGAAGAGATATACGATCTGCTTGCAATTCGGATTATTGTTGACCGGCTCGACGAGTGCTATGCTACCCTGGGGATTATCCACCAGTTGTATACTCCCGTACAGGAACGATTTAAGGACTTCGTTGCTACACCCAAACTCAATGGGTATCAATCGATTCATACCACAGTCGTAGGACCCAAGGGTAAAGTAGTCGAGGTACAGATTCGCACCCAGGAAATGGATCAAACGGCTGAGATCGGGGTCGCAGCCCACTGGCGCTATAAAGAAGACCAATCAGGTAACACTTCATCGATGGACCGACACATTAGATGGCTGCGCGAGCTGGTAGAGGTAGTTCAGGATGAGAAAGCAAGCCCGGAAGAGTTCCTTGATCTGCTAAAAATTGACTTGTTCAAAGATGAAATATTCATTTTCACACCGAAGGGCGATTTGATACAACTCCCGGTTGGTGCTACCCCGATAGATATGGCGTTTGAGGTTCATACAGAAGTGGGACTCCATTGTGTGGGTGCCAGGGTGAATGGGAAAATCGTACCACTAAACACCGTATTGAAAAATGGCGACACGGTAGAAATCATCACATCCGAGCATCAAACCCCCAGTCATGCATGGCTCAAGTTTGTGCAAACGAGTAAGGCGAAGACGCATATACGCAAGCATATCAGACGGGCACAGCAAGAGGAGAGCATCCGTCTGGGTCATGAAGTAATGGATAAGGCATTACGTCGTCTTAAGCGCGCATCCCTGAAGAAAGATTTGCATAAGCAGCCTCAAAAGGCCGGTTTTGATACTGAAGACGGTCTTTATGCTTCCTTGGGGCGTGGAGATACTACCGTACGTCAGATCATCGAAAAATATATACCGGATCTTGAGCAGGACAGTGAGGCTCTTGATAAGAAATTAATCCAAGAGCCGAAGCGTCGATCCCGGAGATCGGCGCAAGGAGTTCGTGTAGATGGGATCTCGGACCTACTCATTTCTCTTGGAAAGTGCTGTAATCCGATCCCGGGTGATGAGATTATTGGCTTTGTCACCCGTGGAAGGGGTATTACAGTGCATCGTGTGACCTGTGAAAATCTTCCAATGATCGGCGGTGACCAAGACCGCTATATCGAAGTGCACTGGGATGTTGAGCGGGGCCGCCATTTTGTCGTCAGTCTAAAGATAGTTGCGGAAGATAGAAAGCATTTCCTCAAGGATGTCACGGAATCGATATCCAAACTGAACACAAATATTGTCAGTGTCGATCTGTCCGTGGAAGAGGGGATCCTCACTTGCTACATGACTGTAGAGGTTGATGGTATCCGTAAACTGCAACGAATTCAGAATCGTCTAAAGATGGTTCAAGGAATAATATACATGGAGCGTGATTGAATGAGTATGAATAATAGTGTAACCTACACCAAGAAGGATGTCACCCAACGGGTGGCCGAAAAGCTGGAACAACCCGTATCCCAAATGAAAGCCCCCGTCGACGCGGTCTTTGAATCTCTACGGGAAATCATGAGTCAGGACCATCGCGCCCTGCGAGTTGAAATCCGCAATTTCGGGGTTTTTGAGGTTAAGCCAACCAAGGCTAAGCCCCGTGCCCGAAATCCGAGGACAAACGAGGAAGTATATGTCCCTCCAAGGAGAAAAAGTCACTTCAAACCCGGACGCCTTCTCCGCAGTGTGTTACGAGAACCATTGGAAGAGGAATAGAATAACCTGTTGTTGGGGCGCATCCTTGGTATTGACTACGGCGGCAAACGTGTTGGACTAGCCGTCTCGGATCCAACCAAAACTATAGCGCAACCGCTCACCACCCTGGAACAGGATGGTTCCGGAAAGTGGTGGCAGCAATTGGCGACTATAATTCAGGACCAGGCGGTGGAGGTGATTGTAGTTGGCTATCCGCTTACGATGAAGGGTTCCGCCTCAATGCAAACTTCAGAAGTTGATAAGTTTATAGCCGAGCTTCAATCACAGCAATCCATCCCTGTCTATCGCTATGATGAGCGATTGACTTCTGTAGCAGCCCGTAGAAATTTGGTGCAAAGAGGTATCAAGACCGGATCAAATAAGGGAATGGTAGACCGAATAGCTGCTGCCTTGATGCTGCAGGATTACTTGGATTGCCAGAAGTGAAATTCATGAAAATCCAGATGAGATTACGCAACACCCACATCTCCTGGAAGCTAATTTTTGCAGGAATTGTCACCGGCCTGAGTCTACCGCCAATACCATTTGGATTCCTCGCTTGGGTGGGCTTAGTCCCGCTGATAGATTCGTGGTTAAAGTCCCCCTCGCCGTTGCGTTCGGCATATTATGGCTTCCTTTGGTCCCTGGGCTATTTGTTCGTTGGCATGTATTGGCTGGCGTTAAACGATGGGACCTATTGGTGGGCTGCGATTGTGAGTATGATCGCAGCAGTTTTATTTCTGTCTCTAAATTACATACTGATCGGTTGGTGGTTCGGCTGGCTTCATCGCAAGTTGGGACGAATAACACTGTGGATTCTCCCTATGCTCTGGATTTCGGTGGAGTTTCTGCGCAGTTTTGGCAGCTTGGGCTTTCCATGGATTGCTTTGGCCAATTCCCAAACTGATTTCTTCCTACCCATCCAGAATGCAGAAATAGTCGGGATTTACGGCCTCAGTTTTTGGGTAGTACTCCTGAATGTGCTCCTGATAGAATTGTGGCATTCCCACACACGGTGGATACCTGGATGCGTTCTAATTGCGGTGTTTGGACTCCCATGGTTGTCGGGTTTGCTTCTCGTCCCGGAGGTTCCAGAGCCGTCCTTGCGGGTAGGTATTGTGCAGCCCAATGTAAATGCCGCTGATAAATGGCTCCCTGAAATCCGTCATCAACATATTACAGAATTAATCCAGCTCACCAGTGAGGTAGCGGTGGATTCTCCGGACATTGTATTCTGGCCTGAGGCTGCGACACCAGCCTATCTACGGCGAGGAGGGAAACGGTATCTCCGGGAAATTCAGGAAGAACTCCGGCTACTTAAGTTCCCCGTCGTTACGGGTATGCCAGATTATGATCGACAAGTAGATGGGAAGGTGCGTTACTACAACGCTGTTGGATTTATCGATAGCGCGGGCTTGCGGCCGGTACAGTATAACAAGATACATTTGGTTCCCATGGGTGAGTATATTCCTCTATCGAAGTGGATACCCACTTTGAATTCCCTGAATTTAGGCCAAGGAAACTTCACGCAAGGGACGGAGTACACCGTGTTCGGGGTGGATTCGATCCCATTCAGTGTAAGTGTTTGCTTCGAAACGACTTTCCCAAGACTTAACCGGCAATTTGTTCGAAGAGGTGCAACCTTCCTGGTAGGTGTCGTGAACGATGCCTGGTATCAAACTTCTTCCGGCCCTTTTCAGCACGCTGCACAGTCCCGCTATCGTGCAATAGAGTTCCGTAGACCTGTAGTTCGAGCAGCGAATACCGGTATCAGCCTGGTAATCGATCAGACAGGGAAAATCGTCTCGCGCTTAGGGCTGAATCGAGAAGGCGTTATCACCGCTGATATTGCACCCGCAAATGAATTAACATTTTATACCCGTTTCGGCGATATCTTTGCTTGGCTAAACGTGATAGTGATGCTCGGCTTTACAGTATACTCGGGTAGAAATTTGCTGCGGAGAAAGATAGATAATAATGCAAGCTAAGATGCTGGGATTTCTTATCCTTTTTAGTGTTAGTGGAATCCATCCGGTGGCGGCTCAGAACCAGGAACGATCGATGGAAAAGGGTGCTTTACTAAGATCGGTAGTATTCCCTGGTTGGGGACAACACTACCTGGGCAATCATAGTTTTGCTCGTCGGATGATGACGACTGAGGTGTGCCTTTGGCTGATGTATGGTGGCCTCAAAGGTGCTCAAGATTGGTACACACAGGATTTTCGTGCTTTTGCCACACTTCATGCCGGTATCAGTTATCGCTTGAAACCTGATATTTATTACTTTCGTTTGGGAAGATATGACTCCATTGAGGACTATAATCAGGTACAACTGAGAGATCGAAATATCGACGCCGTGTATACTCTTGGTACAGAAAAAGACTGGGAATGGGATTCAATCCACAATCGTGAACGTTATAAGGATATTCGTCGAGCAAGCCTGCGTGCAACGAAAGCAGCCTCATTTATGGTGGGGAGTATGGTCATCAACAGGGCTGTTGCTGCTATCCATGTGCTATTCCTTTCACGTAAACCCGGCACAGATGCGGATATCTACCTGGATCCCCTCCCTGGTGGTGGAAGAGTATCCCTGGGATTCTATTTCTAGCATGGCAAGAAATAGCTCCGCCCGCCTCTCAAGCGAAGGTTTTGCGGAGATGCTGCCGAGTTCAGACATCCCTCATCAAAAATTCAATCCTCTGGTTAAGGTCATTTTGGTGTTTGGTGGATTGTTGGGCATTACGATGTCTACCAGTTTTATTGAGTTTTTTTATGTTGCAGGCATTTATACTGCACTTTGTTTAATTATTAAAGTGAAGATGGTGTATATCCTGAGGAGTATTCGGATAGTAATTCCTTGGGCACTCTTCTTCTTTATTATTCATCTAGTATTTATCCGCCTGTCTCATCCAAGGACTGCACTCAGCCAACTCCTATTCGGAGAGCTGATTGTATTGCTTCGCATCATTGGCCTTGCCGGTGTAATGGGGATTCTCAGAAAGGGGATGAATGCACAGTCGCTAGTGGATAGTGTAAAAACACTGTCAGACCGGCTGGGAATTAAAAGCCGGTTTATCGAAGATTTTCTGCAAACACTGCGCCTCATTCTGCTTTTCATTCCACAGGTCATTCGGGAATATCGTAGTTTGGAGCGGTTTAATCTAGCACTGGGATTTAAGCCGCCTTCAAACCTTCGTGAGAAAATCAGGTTCTTTGGAGGCAATCTCTTGCCGGTCATGTCTCGTTCGCTCTCGAGGGCTCATCAGGTAGGTACGGTCATGAGTCTACGAGGATATGGTCAGGTGATTCCCAGAGGACAACTGACTCCAGTCTCTTTCACCCTCACAGACATTGGATTGACGATGGGAAGTCTATTCCTTTTGACAAGTGTATCATGGATGTTCTGAATTACATGCTGCTCATTGAGTACGACGGTACCGCCTTTCAAGGATGGCAGACTCAAAGGAAGGGGCGTACGGTTCAATCGGAAATTGAGAGTGCAATCCAACATATTACTGGACAATCAAGAGTAAATCTTATCGGATCGGGAAGGACCGATACCGGGGTTCACGCTCGGGGCCAAGTGGCTAATGTAAGACTGGATAGCAAACTTGCCCCTGAAAGGCTACGACTCGCAATAAATAGCCAATTGGCAGAGGATGTTCGAATCCAAAAGGTTAAGGTTGTCCCATTTGAATTCCATGCACGCAAAAGTGCACGCAGAAGAAGGTACAGCTATAGTATTGCCCAAGGCAGTCCTGTGTTGGGTCGAGAATATATCTGGTGCTTGAAGCATTCCATTAATCATAACATGCTCAAGGAGTGTGCCACATACGTTCGGGGAACACACGATTTTGTCGGTTTCAGCAAGGCCAATGCGGATGTAAACTCCACTGTATGCCGGGTAAATTCCTCACGCTGGGAATTCACAAAGAACCGTGTGGTTTACCATATTAGCGCAAATCGATTCTTACATCATATGGTTCGCTATTTGGTTGGGACAATGGTGGAGGTCGCCCGTAGTAGATATACCCTGAAACAGTTCCGCTCACAGCTGTTGGAACGAGGGGGAGCATTGACAGTTTACCGAGCGCCGCCACAAGGCCTGGTTTTGGATGAAGTGCTCTATCCTTCTGCATCCACCCAGATCCAAAAGAGCTCTCCTGGCAACAGGATGATTGACTCGCACTTCAATTAACCGGAGCATTCATGAGGAGCATTCGGAATAGTACCATACTTTTGGCAATCTCACTTGCCTGCTCAATCGCATTAGCTCAGAATGGCGGGGATATTTCTATCGGCCGCCAGAATGTCCTTACTCGCGCCATTGAACAAGTAAGCCCTGCAGTAGCAGGGATAAATGTTATAAAGCTTCAAAAAGGACCGAGTTCTTATCGCACCCTTTTCGACGATCCCTTCTGGTCCTATATGTTTCCAGAAACATACCGCAGGGTTGAGAGCTTGGGCTCAGGATTGGTGATTTCATCGGATGGATATGTTGTAACCAACGCGCACGTAGTAGAAAATGCTGCGGAAGTCATAGTGACGTTGCCGGGTGGTCAACAGCATGAGGTAGAGGATATCTACACCGATCGCCTGACTGACATCGCATTATTAAAGATCGATGGACACGATCTTCCTGCCGCCAAACTGGGAAATTCTGATGATATTATTATTGGAGAGTGGGTGGTTGCCCTGGGCAATCCTTTAGGACTTTTTGAGATCGGCAAACAACCTACCGCCACAGCCGGTATCATCAGCGGACTTCATATGGATTTTGGCCACAAGGAGCCAGGGAGGGTATACCAAGATATGATCCAGACGGATGCCTCCATTAATCCCGGCAACAGCGGAGGTCCCTTGGTGAATGCCGCGGGTGAAGTAATTGGTATTAATAGTTTCATTTTCACACAGAATCAGTATTCAGCGGGGTCCATCGGTATCGGATTTGCAATACCTATCGATCAGGTGAAAGAAGTAGTTGAGGAGCTTAAATCCAAGGGTAGAATTGACCGTTCTTTCACTATGGGATTGAGTGGCCGCCCACTAGATCGGTATGCGCAGGAATATCTCAAGGTACCCACACCACGGGGTTTCCTGATAACGGTAGTAGAGGATAATGGTCCTGGAGCTGTTGGCGGGCTGGAACCCGGCGACGTGATATTGGAAGTGAATGATCGGTCTGTTAAAAGCAAGCGAGATATTATCAATGTGGTGGAAGAAGACCTTTTAAAACCTGGTGATACCGTTGTCTTGAAAATCTGGCGTTCACAGCGTCAAACAAGGATATCGCTGGTCCTTGGCCGGTATTAAGAGCCGACACAACTATGATCGAGCGCTATACAACACCAGAGATGAGACGCATATGGAGCGATACGCACAAGTATGAAACGTGGCTTCAAGTCGAGATCGCCGTTTGTGAGGTCTTAGCAAAACTTGGCCGTATACCGCCTGATTCCTTGAAGAAGATAAAGGCAAAAGCCTCATTTGATCCTGATCGGATTCTGGAAATCGAGTCGACCACCCGCCACGATGTGATTGCCTTCCTGACTAACGTAACGGAACATGTTGGACCAGACTCACGCTTCATTCATATAGGGATGACTTCCTCCGATCTACTTGATACTTCACTAGCCATATTATGCGTCGAGGCGGGAACGCAAATTAGCGAACGTCTTAAGGCGCTCCACAAACTACTGAGAAATAAAGCCCATAATTATAAATACACTTGGCAGATTGGCAGGACGCATGGTATCCATGCAGAACCGATTACTTTTGGACTGAAGCTTGCATTATGGTCCGAAGAGATGGCGCGTAACCTAAAGCGGTGGGAAATCGCCTTGGACGATATAGCAGTTGGTAAGATTTCAGGGGCAGTTGGCACCTATGCCCATCTTGAACCAGAGGTAGAGGAGCAGGTCTGTGAACGATTGAATCTGAGACCAGCCAGCATTTCCAATCAAGTAGTTCAACGTGATCGGCATGCTAATTTTCTTAGCACAATGGCCATCACTGGTGCCACTTTAGAAAAGATCGCCGTTGAGATCAGGCATCTGCAAAGGACAGAAGTGCGGGAGGTGGAGGAACCATTCAAGAAAGGCCAAAAAGGATCATCCGCTATGCCACATAAACGGAATCCTATCATTGCCGAGAGGATTTCGGGGATGGCCCGGTTATTAAGATCGAATTCCATGGTTGGCCTGGAAAACGTAGCTCTCTGGCATGAGCGTGATATATCACACTCATCTGTCGAGCGGATAATCCTTCCAGATTCCACGACAATTCTAGACTATATGCTACAAAAAATGCATGCTCTAATTGATGGAATGATGGTTTATCCGGAACGGATGATGGCAAACATTCAGCTGACGGGAGGTCTAATCTTCAGTCAGCCGGTTCTCCTGGCATTGGTGGAAAAAGGAGCCACCAGGGAACAAGCCTATGCTATCGTCCAGCGTCATGCCATGGATGTGTGGGGAAAGGGATCGGATTTTTATCAGCTACTGAAGCGTGATAAAGAAGTCATCGCATGCTTATCAGAGCAAGAATTGGGCAGCTGTTTTAATTTTGATCAATTACAGGCGAAAGTTGATGCAATTTTTACCCGCCTTGGATTATGAGAAAATGCTTGATGAACGGAGATAGGTAATGTTTGAAGGATCAAATCTTCAGGCCGCATGTAGCATAAGGCTTGGGAAGCCGTTGCTGGACACCAGCAACTCTGATGGTAATTCAAATGGTGGATAAATATGGCGCCTGAAGGACGAGGTATATTGATTTCATTACTGAGCTTGGGAATTCTCACAAGTCTTGGTCTGTTCTGGCTCCCGGTTCTCTGGCTCAAGGGCATCGCAATCCTTATCTGGGGTCTGACGATTCTATCACTTATCTTTTTCAGGGATCCGCATCGCATTCCTCCTGCAGATCCATTAGCAATTATTTCTCCTGCCGATGGAAAGGTTGTAGCAATTCAACCCATAGAGCAGGATTATTTTCCTAATAACAGGGCAGTCTGTATAACCATTTTTCTTTCTCTTTTTAATGTTCATGTTCAACGGGTACCTGCAGATGCACGAGTGGCGGCGACCACATACCAGCATGGCAAGTTTGAAGCGGCATTCAAGAAGAACATCGAAGAGAAAAATGAACAGGCAGTCACCCATTTCCTCGGAAATAGGGGTAAATTCATTCTCAAGCAGATTGCTGGGATTCTAGCGCGACGGATTGTCTGCTACATGGCAGTTGGCCAATCTGTTGAGCGTGGGGATCGGTTGGGATATATCCGATTTGGCTCTCGTGTTGATCTTATCCTGCCGGAAGATGTTCAACTAGGGATCAAGATAGGTCAACGAGTAAGGGGTTCAACAACGATTATAGGATATTTTGCTACGTGAGATTTCCCAAAAAAAGTTTATCTAAGTACCACGTGCCGAGCCTCTTCACCCTCATGAATATGTTTCTTGGCTTTCTTGCCGTGATAAGCATTGTAGAAGGGTATGCAATTCGTGCAGGTTATCTTATACTCGCAGCGGGAATATTTGATATCCTTGATGGGAAGATCGCACGTTGGTCTCATGGATTATCCAGATTTGGAATGGAACTCGACTCGTTGGCCGATGTTGTCTCATTCTGTCTGGCTCCGGCCCTCATGGTCTGGTTTCTCTATACCAGTGAGCTGCATCCAATTGTTGGAGCCCTGATTGCTGGTGCGCCAATGTACTTTGGAGCTATTCGCTTAGCCCGCTACAACGAGGTGCAATCGATAGCGCCATTATCGTATTTCGTCGGACTTCCATCGCCTGTGAATGCGACAGTTGTTGTAGGCCTTGTGTTCTATTACAATCACTATGGGTACGGTGGAGGTCCCCAAGTTATTCTACCGGCAGTCATGGCTAGCTCAATATTGATGATTAGTCACATCCCTTATCCGAAGCCGCCGTTTCTATCAATCAATAAGGGATGGGGAAACAATATCTATCTTGGTGGTGTGCTTTTAGTCATCTTGTGTGCCATGATCTGGGGGGCTTGGGTGCTGCTTCCCGGGATTGCGGTATATGTCATGACCGGTTTAATTCGGTGGTTAACCAGAGCATATTCCGCAGAGGACCTGCAATCAGTCGAGAAAGAGATTTGAAGGCACATATCTATATTACGCCCAAAGAAGGCATCCTTGATCCCCAAGGGCTTACTATTGGTAAAGCCTTGCGCAATTTGGGGATGAAAAAAATATCTGATGTTCACATGGGGAAATTCGTGGTTATGGATCTCCCTGGAACCACCCGAAAACAAGCAGAAAAGATTACAGAGCAAGCCTGTCAGCGCTTATTGGTCAATCCCAATATCGAGGCGTATCGCTACGAGATTGTGGACCACAGCAAATGAAATTCGCTGTCATCGTCTTTCCTGGTTCGAATTGCGATCACGACGCCTACCATGTTGTACGTCATGTGCTTGGAGAAGAGGCTCATTTTGTATGGCATAAGGAGAACTCTTTAGAGGATTTTAAGGTGGTTCTAATTCCCGGAGGTTTTTCATATGGTGATCACTTGCGTACTGGTGCGATAGCCTGTCTTTCGCCGATTATGTCAGCGGTTAGAAAATTTGCTAAAAGTGGCAAGCCGGTATTGGGAATATGCAATGGATTCCAAATCCTTGTTGAGGCAGGTCTTCTGCCTGGAGCACTCATTAGCAATCATAGTCTACGGTTTGTCAGTCGACCCGCATTTCTCAAACCAGTGTGTAATAACAGTGTTTTCACATCAAGCCTTCAAGTCGATCTAGCATATCAAATGCCGGTAGCCCATCACAGCGGCAACTATCTGGCAACACCGGATCAGCTGAAAGAGTTGGAACAGAACGACCAGATTGCATTTCGGTACACAACTCATGAAGGAGATATTACTCCAGAAGCTAATCCGAATGGATCAACCGCCAACATTGCAGGAGTCCTAAATCGTAAAAAGAATGTGTTGGGCATGATGCCTCATCCAGAAAGAGCTTCAGAATCATTGGTCGGTTCAGCTGATGGTCTGGCAATCTTTCGATCCATCGTAGGAAATACTTAATGGTCATATCCGAATATCAAAAACGCTCGATTGCAGTTATCGTTCTTGCTTTGATCATAGGTGCTGCTATTGGTACAATTTTGGGTGATGTGTTGGGGATGATTCTACCGGAGGGAGTTGTTAAGCAGTTTTTCCTTCAATCAGTCAGCTGGGGAATCAGCCCGGTCACGTTGGATGTAATAGTGATGAACATTACTTTTGGTTTGCGTATTAAATTCAACATCAGCAGTGTTTTAGGACTTGCAGCAGCATATTACTTTCTACGGTATTTCAGATAAGGCAGCTGTAAGTATTTGTTCTCATTCAGGATATGCTAGAGGTTTCATTGTGAGGAGGCAAAGAGGCGTTCTTAATTTCACGCGTAAATCCATTGGAGGTGTACATGTCATTGGGCTTTGGTGAGATCCTTGTAATATTATTTATCATACTTTTATTATTCGGTGCAAAGAAGCTTCCAGATCTAGCTCGTGGATTGGGGCAAGGAATGCGTGAGTTTAGACGTGCCTCGACCGAGATTCAAGATGAGATTAAATCGGCCACAAATCTCGAGGAACCACCGAAAAAAGTGTCCAAAGGCTCAAGCGAAGATCAGGATAGCTAGTCTTTCCTTCAAGTCAAGTGGTGCAGCAACTGATCGAGCGGCTTGAGTCTTTTTCCGCGACTCTTAGAGACCATCAAGAGCTTAACGCTGTTATTACGGATTGTTCACAGCAGGCGTTGGGTTTTATGGGGGAAGACGGGGCGAAGGGTGCTCTCGCTGGCCAGCTAATGGCCGTGAAGGATAACCTGAATCTTGTCTCAACACCTACCACTTGTGCATCGCGGATATTAGCTGACTATTCCTCACCCTACACTGCCACTACTGTTCAAGGTCTTCTTGATGCAGGCGCTGCAATAGTCGCCAAAACGAATATGGATGAGTTTGCAATGGGATCCTCATCAGAGTATTCCTGCTTTGGAGCCGTGCGAAATCCATACAATTCGGATCTGGTTGCCGGTGGCAGTAGTGGCGGTTCGGCGGTTCTGGTTGCCACAGGGTTAGTCGATGCAGCCTTGGGCAGTGATACCGGTGGCTCCGTGCGTCAACCCGCCGCCTTCTGTGGTATCTATGGATTCAAACCAACATATGGACGTCATTCGCGTTTTGGCCTGGTGGCTTTCGCCTCCTCCTTTGATCAGGTTGGAATATTTGCTCGTACAACGGAGCTCACCGCAGAGGTCTATTGCGCCATCGCTGGTCACGATCCTTTAGACAGTACTTCTGCACAGGAAGTAGTCGAACCGTTTGAATATAGCGAGGACCGGGCACGAAGTCTGAAAATCGGAATAGCCTCCGAATATGATACAGAAGGTATCGAACCTCAGATTCGGGAACGCTACCACGACCTGATTCAGGAGCTCAAGAATGAACACTTCACCATCAAGAATGTGTCACTCCCACACACAGATTATGGAATTTCCGCCTATTATATCCTAACGACAGCTGAAGCGTCATCAAATCTGGCCCGTTATGATGGGATTCGGTACGGTACTCGAGCATCTGGACATCATGATCTGGAAACATTGTATCTCGATACTCGTACGCAGGGATTTGGACCCGAGGTCCAGCGGCGCATCATGCTGGGCACCTACGTTTTGTCTGCCGGATATGTGGGCCGTTTCTATTTACGCGCTCAACGCGCTCGAAGAGTCATCCGAGCAGAATTCAATAACACCTTCGACCATGTTGATATTCTACTCACACCGACATCCCCCTCACTTCCCTTCCGAATTGGTGAAAGGGTGGATAACCCACTCACCATGTATCTGTCCGATGTGTTTACGGTTCCCATGAATCTCGCGGGATTGCCCTCGATGAATATCCCTCTTGGCCTGTCCAGGGAAGGACTTCCCATCGGAATGCAGTTGACAGCTACTCATTTCGGTGAGGAAACTATTTTTCAGCTCAGTCGTTTTATCGAAGATAAATATTCTGCCTGATAAATGCTTGAGTTCCAACAGCCTTGGTGGTTACTCCTCATGGCGTTTGTGCCATTGCTCTATTGGTGGTATCGACGTCGAGGACAAAAGCAAGAGGGAATTATTCGCTTCTCCTCCTTAACACTTTTCCAGTTTGCCAACATTCGATCCAGTCGGCGCAGAGCAGGTATTCTCCAAGGTATCAAATTCATTCTTGTTTCTCTGGTGATCCTAGGACTGGCCCGTCCCCAGCTAACTGACGTGATAAGCGAAACGCAAGTGGAAGTGATCGATATCATGTTGGTACTTGATATCTCTTCTTCCATGCGTGCAGCTGATCTGAAACCCAATCGTCTTGAAGCCGCCAAAAAAGAAGCCCGCAAGTTTATTGTTGACCGTCCTTATGACCGAATTGGTCTGGTAGTCTTTGCAGCCCAATCATTCATCCATTGTCCATTAACCAACGATACCGAAGTCTTGCTCAGTCTTCTGGACCAAGTGGTAATCGTGGATAAAGAGTTCGATGGCACTGCTGTCGGAATGGCAATTGCCAACGCTATCAACCGGCTACGTGATACGCCAGCTAAGAGTAAGGTGATGATCTTACTCTCTGATGGGAGCAACAACGCTGGGGAATTGGATCCTACTACAGCAGCCCAGCTGGCGGCAGAATTTGGAATCAAGATCTATACAATCGGCGCCGGTTCACATGGATTGGCACCATATCCTGTCAATGACCCCATTTGGGGGCAACGGATGGCTCAGGTAGAAGTTGACTTGGATGAAGAGACTCTCCGTGAAGTGGCGGACATAACGAATGGTAGATACTTTCGTGCAACTGATCATGAGTCTTTGGGAGAAATCTATGATCAGATCAACGAGTTGGAACGGACAGAAATTGTCGTGAATGAATATATGAATAGTGTTGAGTTGTATACATGGCTAGTAATCCCAGCGAGCATCATAGGGCTGGGCTTGCCAGTGGTCGGCATCGGCATCTTTAGAAAATTTGTCGTATGATCAAATTCGCGCATCCTCTGTTGGCTTTCTTATTAATTCCATGGTTTGGTATAGGGATTTGGAGCCTCTGGCGTCAATCCAAGATGCTTCGGCGTCTCAAACAGATAGGGGAAGAGAGGATTCGATGGTACGTCCTGGGTAGAGTCCGCTTCTCCCGCCAAAAAGTGAAGCAGGCGCTTTTCTTTATGGGATTGGGATTCCTGATCTTGGCTGGAATTGGGCCAAAGGTTGGTACACGGGTTGTGGAACTTAAACGGCAAGGTGTAGACATCCTTTTTATTCTGGATACCTCGATAAGCATGGATGCAGCCGATATTAAACCTAGCAGGATAGAGAAGGCAAAATATGAGGTAAATCGCCTGATCGATGGACTACAAGGAGATCGGGTGGGAATGATCGTTTTTGCAGGCACAGCCCATCTACATTTCCCCCTCACATCGGACTATGCAGCCGCCCGACTTTTCCTTAATGCTGTAGATACCAGATTGATTCAGGTCCAGGGAACGGTTATCGCTGAAGCGTTGGACCTAGCCGTAGAAACTTTTAATCAGGAAAGCAAAAAGTACAAGACATTGGTAATCCTCAGTGATGGTGAGGATCATGATGGAAAGGCTCTAGAGCTTGCCCAGAAGGCCGCCGATACAGGCATGGTAATTCATACCGTCGGTATAGGATCACGGTCGGGGGCTCCGATACCCCTTTCTGCTGGCATGGATTTTAAGAAGGACAATGAAGGGAAGGTGGTTACATCCATATTAAATGAATCGATGCTGGAGAATTTGGCGCACGCTGGGAATGGGACCTATACTCGTGTGGATAATCGTAGTGGAGACCTAGGCGTTCTCCTTGATGAGATATTATCGATGGAAAAACGGACTTTGAAGACCCACGAGTTTTCACACTTTGAGGACCGCTACCAGTTCTTTCTCGTTCCAGCGCTCGTGCTTTTCCTACTCGAATTCCTTTTACCGGGAGGACGGCGAGAGATTCCTCGAATAGGACGCCGATATGCATAAGTGTCTCACATTCGTGTTATTGCCTTTATGGCTTTATTCCCAACCGCCACCTTCGGCGGTGGAACAACCCCCTGAGCTCCCGCAGGAAATCCAAAGAATATGGCAACAGTATCAAAATCTAATAGAGAAGTACCCTGACCAACCATTGCTGCACTATAATTTCGGTAACCTGGCTTATGGTTCAGGGGAATTTCAAAGAGCAGTAGATGAATATCGGGACGCCCTGAAAATTGAAGACCAGGAGGCTCAGGCAAAAATCTATTATAATCTGGGGAATGGTCTGTTCAGGGCCGGTGATCTTGAGGGAAGCAGCGAATTATACCGGAAAGCACTTGAGCTGAATCCTAATGACGAAGATGCCAGGTTTAACTATGAGATAGCAAAACGATTGATAGAACAATCGCCACCCCAGCAAAGCAAATCCCAAGCCAAGGATCAACAGTCTGACAATGAAAATCAGGACTCTTCCGGAGAGGATTCCCAGCAAGAATCAAGTGGTGACCAACAGGGAGAGAGCCCGTCAGGAGAACAGGAGAACCGGGAGGCAGGGGAGCAACAGCGCAGCCCCGATGAAGGTGATGGTGTCGAGGAGGACCTGGAGGAAGAATCTTCCCAATCGCCACAGGCATCACAAACAGAAGATCAATTGAAGCGCGAAGAAGCAGAGGCAATCTTGAATGCGTTAAAAGCGGGGGAAGAAAATCTCATGCAAAAGAAGTACCGGTCACCAGTTTCTATAAAATTCGAAAAAGACTGGTAGGCGGATCGCGCAAGGTTATTAGTGAACTCTCCGACTCTGTAAGCATTTATAAACTATGGCAGTAAAGACTATACGGTTCAGCGGAATTTTTCTTCTCTCCCTCACAATTCTGTCTGCAGAACCCAGAGCTCAGACTATTGTCAGCGACACCCGACTTATCGAAGGCCAGAGCTTCACCCTCGAAGTCAGATCCGAAGATGGAGAAATCAAGTCTGTCGGATTAGATGGGTTGGCGGACTTCAGGATTATATCAGGTCCAGCAACCTCTCGAAGCGTACAGATCATTAATGGTGTCGTGTCCTCAACGACAAGCTATACGTGGACCCTGATTCCAACCAAGAGTGGCCAGCTCACAATCCCCCCACTCAAAGTCCAGATCGATGGCCGTAATGTGAGCACACAGGCTGTGGCCATGGAAGTGACCCCTGCCGCAAGGTCAGGTTTGTCCAATGGAAATGAAATGGAACCAATCTTCTTGCGCGTGGACGTAGATCCGAGGGAGGCCTATCGGGGCGAACAGATTACCGTGACATGGACCCTGTATACCCAAATGAATATTTCAGGCTGGGAGATAACCTCACTACCGAATCTTACTGGATTCTGGACAGAAGAACTCTTTGCGCCCAATCGACTCCAACTCCGTGAAAAAGTCGTACAAGGTCGAAGATATTATACGGCCGTCGTTCGCAGAATGGCGATCTTCCCTACCCAATCGGGGGATTTGGAGATTGATCCACTTATTCTGAAAATTGGGGTTCAAACCCGCAATCGGCGGCAGTACGATCCCTTCTTTGATGACTTTTCACTAATTAATCCCGGTCGCGTTGAGCACCGGGTATTGGCATCTCCACCAATTCAAATCAAGGCTATCCCAACGCCATGGGAGAATCGGCCTCCTGACTACGCTGGCTTGGTGGGCAGGTATAGCCTATCGGGGAGTTTGGATCAGGAAGAAGTCAACCAGGACGAAGCAGTAACACTAGTACTAAAAATAGGCGGTGAGGGTAACCTTAAGACATTAGATGTTCCAGCGATCAAGTTTCCACGTGGTTTGGAGGTATTTGAGCCGAAACTTACTAACGAACCAGCTTTGGGTGACATCGTAGGGGGTACAAGAACAATCGAGTATGTGATTATTCCTCGTGAAGAAGGTCGATTTACTATACCCCGTATCCGCTTGCCCTTTTTCAGTCCAGCTACTGACCGTTATGAAGTAGAAACCGCAGGACCTTTCAGACTGAATGTTTTGCCCCGAGATGATGTGCTAGCCGATTCACCTGGATTTAGTCGGCGAGAGGTTGCTCTACTGGGTCAGGACATTCGATTTCTGAAGATGAACCACTCCCGATGGCTGCGAACCGGAAAAAGTTGGTATACCCCGACTCTATTATTATTAAACCTTGCCACGATCCTGCTCTTTTTTGCGCCGGCAGCGGGAACTCACGTCCGCGACTTAACGATGGCTTTCACCCCAGGAATCCGGGTACGGAGGGCTTATAGCCTAGCTATCCAGATGATCGAGGATGGAAATGGCGAACCCGGAGAGATTTATCTTGCTTTAATCCGTGCAATTACACTGTACCTGAATTATAAACTGGGGAGAGATACAAAAGAATACACTATCCAGCGGGTTAATGAAATCTTAATTGAAAAGGGTATTATGGAGGAGATTCATGCTCCTCTTATTCAGATACTCGAGCATGCGGCATCCGCTCGCTTCGCACCTGTCCCACCAGGAAGTGCTGAGGTAGACAGGGAAGCACTCAAGGATCTACTGACAAAGGTGGAATCCCAATGGGGAAAATAGGACACACCTTCATAGTATATTCGTTGATTATGGGTGGATTCCTGAGTGCCGACATTGGACAGGAAGATATCTATCAACGTGGTCTTGAGGCGTACCAAAACGAGCAGTGGTCGCTAGCTATACAGGAGTTTGAATCAATTTTACGGAGTGGGTATGAATCCGAGGTATTGTATTATAATCTTGGCAATGCCTATTATCGCGCAGGACATGTGGCTGGTGCCGTTTGGGCCTATGAACAAGCCTTGAGCTTGAATCCCAATGATGCTGATGCTCGTTATAATCTGGCACTCGCCAACCTGAGAGTCCAAGACCGGATTGATCTACCCGAAATGCCATTATATGTTCGTCTTTATAAAGCGGTCAGGGAAAGCCTTACACCTAGTGAATGGATTCAAAGGGTGTCGGTCGTACTATTCCTGGTTGCTTTAGCCTTTGCGCTCAGTCGAATTCTCCAGAAGACTTGGCTGGGTTGGGCAGTCATTCCTGGAATTGTGGTAGCTATGCTTCTATTCTCGATTGCCATCGATAGTATTACCATCACCAGCAGAACCCGTGAGGGCATTATCTATAACCAAATTGTCACAGCGTATAGCGCGCCATCGGCACGAGCTACGAGACTTTTCGAGCTTCATGAGGGCTTGAAAGTTTCCATTTCCGAGCAGAATGATGAGTGGTATCAGATTGAGCTCCTTGATGGCAAGACTGGTTGGATTCCCATGGATAATCTGCGCCAGTTGTAGTTCAAGGTCGGTTCGTTGAATTCAAACATGATGGATAATACAAAATCAGAGCTGATAGTTTTTTAGCACCTATTGAGGAAGAACAGACCCAATAAAGCAACATGTTTTTGAAATATCCCGGTAGGAGGAGATAATTGAATCATCTATTGCACTGCTCGCTCCACGAAGGATTACCGTTTCTTTGACGTACTTTCTTAAATTATATCTTCATATTTATTCAAGTAAGAGGACCAATGTCCGGTCATAGCAAATGGTCTACAATTAAGCGGAAGAAAGCTGCCGCTGATGCAAAACGGGGTGCAGTTTTTTCGCGTCTTATCAAGGAAATCACGGTTTCAGCCAGAATGGGTGGTGGAAACTCTGACGCGAATCCTCGCCTCCGTCTTGCGATAATTCAGGCACGGAATGCCAATATGCCTCAAGCAAATATTGATCGAGCTATCAAAAAGGGCACAGGTGAATTGGAGGGGATACGCTATGAATCGGCGGTTTATGAAGGTTACGGGTCCGGAGGCGCCGCAATCCTTATGGACGTGTTCACCGATAATAAAAATAGGACCGTAGCAGATATCCGGCACCTGATGACCAAGTATGGGGGTAATCTGGGGGAAGCGGGCAGCGTAGCCTGGCAATTCGAAAATCGGGGTACTGTCATGCTACCCATTGAGAATGTTGCCGAAGATAACCTTTTCGATACCGCTGTTGAATACGGAGCCGTTGAGCTGGATAAGGAGGATGATCAATATGTAATCTCCGCCCCGGCTGAAAGGATTTACGAGTTGGAGGAAGTGCTTCGCTCGAAAGGTTATAAGGTAGACTCAATCGAAATAGGGCTCGAACCAACCTCTTCTATTACGGTTACTGGTCGAGATGCCAAGAGTTTACTCCAACTGCTCGACGCACTGGATGAGCTGGAAGACATCCAGAAGGTCTATTCCAACTGCGATATCCCCATGGAAGAACTGGCTACCATTTCAGCCTAATGCGTATTCTTGGGCTTGATCCCGGTATCAAATGTACTGGATATGGATTGATCGCGATTCATGGTCGGCAGCCGACGTTGGTGGATTATGGTACGATTACTCCCCCATCCGAAACAACTATGGGTGCACGATTGTCGGTGCTATATGATGACCTATCACAGCTTATCGAAATGACGAGGCCGGATGAAGTAGCTATCGAAGCTACCTTCTATGGGATGAATGTCAAATCTGCGATGATTTTAGGTCAGGCACACGGGGTAGCTTTACTCTGCGCTGCTCATCACAAGCTACCTATGGCAGAATATGCACCTCGAAAGGTAAAACTGGCAATAACCGGAAATGGCCGAGCCTCAAAGGAGCAGGTACAGTTCATGGTGCGACAAATACTGCGGATGGATCATGAACCTCAACCGCTGGATGCCTCTGATGCACTGGCTATTGCTATTTGTCATTATCAACAGGCACCAATTGCGAATGAGCCATCTCTCAGGAAATCTTTAACATGATTGTTCGTCTAACAGGGCGGATGCTGGAAAAACACCCCGATCATATAGTTCTGGATGTCCACGGTGTCGGGTACCATGTCTGGGTAACGCTGAACACATACGGGATTATCGGCAATGCTGGTGATGAAGTAACCCTGCTTACCCATCATCAGGTTCGAGAAGACAGCCAGGATTTATTTGGTTTTTCGAATGCTGAAGAACGTGAAGTTTTCAAGCACCTAATTGGCATCAGCGGGATTGGGGCGAAAACGGCCCTCACCATATTAAGTGGAGCGCTCCCCGATGAATTTCGACGAAGCGTTCAAGATGGCGACGAAGCTGCCTTAACAACCATCAAAGGGGTGGGTCCTAAAATGGCTCGACGTATTCTAACCGAGTTGCGAGACAAGTTTGGAGCCGAACTTCAAGGCTGGGAGGCTATACCCACTCATCTTGCCCGAGCTGACAATCCAATGAATCAGGCAATCGATAGCCTTGTTGCACTGGGATACAAATACAGCGAGGCCCGGGAGGCTGTCCATATCGCAGCGAAGGCGGTGGGATCCGATTCGCCGGTAGAAGATATAATCCGAGCTGCTTTGAGTCGAAAGTAATGCCATGAAACGCACTCCAATATTTGAACAGCATAAGATAATGGGAGCCCGCATGGCACCTTTTGGTGGTTATGAGATGCCGGTTCAGTATAGTGGCATCAATGCGGAACATACTGCAGTGCGGGAGAATATCGGAATCTTCGATGTCTCACACATGGGTGAGTTCATAATAAAAGGACAAGATGCCCTCCCTTTCCTTCAGGATGTCACGATAAACGATGTGTCTACGCTGGAGCCAGGACAGGCGCAATATTCCGCAATGTGTCTCTCCGATGGTGGAATCATCGATGATTTGCTGCTTTACCGCCATCCCGAACATTACCTCATGGTAGTTAACGCGGCGAATATCGAAAAGGATTTTAAATGGCTTCGATCCAATATTAAGGGGAGTGTAATCCTTGATAATGTATCAGACACGACCGGCCTTATCGCCGTACAGGGACCTCGGAGCCGGGATATGATTTCAGCTGTGTTGGGGATTGACCTTTCCGGGATGGCTTATTATCATTTTGTTACCAGTCAGCTTTTCGGCAAAGATGTGATGATCAGTCGAACCGGATATACAGGCGAGCTAGGGTTTGAGATATACAGTGATCCTGAAGTATCCCGTCGCTTATGGGAGGAGATATTCACGAAAGGCGCAACCTTTCGCCCGGTCCCAGTAGGCTTGGGCGCCAGAGACACCTTACGGCTTGAGATGAAATATTGCCTATATGGCAGTGATCTAACAACGGAAACCAATCCGATCGAAGCTGGCTTGGGTTGGATCACCAAACTGGGGAAGGGCCCTTTCATCGGATCCAGGGCGATTGCCCGTGTTAAGGAAGACAAACCGATGCGGCGTCTGATATCTTTCACGATGGGAGGCCGTGCTATTCCACGCCCAGGCTACTCCATTACTGCAGATGACCAACGGATAGGCGAAGTAACCAGTGGCACTCAATCGCCGACTCTTAAGACGGGGATTGGGTTGGGATATGTGGCGAGAGAGTTCTCGAAATCAGGTAACATCATCAATGTTGATATTCGTGGGAAAATAGTGGAGGCGATGATTATTAAGCCACCGTTTGTGAAAGAAACCAGCCTCATGGATTAATTTTCCCCGCCAGTATGATCAGGATGTTTGTATAAGGATTTATTGTCAGAAATACCAATGATACTACGGAAACAAGACCGACGACTTGAGCTATTTGCTGTTCTTTTAATAGCGCTATCACTTTTGATGTTCATAAGTCTGGTGACGTATAATCCCTTGGAAGAGCCAACAATTTCTGAGCACATCGCGCTGCAGAATATCATGGGTATCGTGGGAGTCTATGTAGCCCATTATCTTGTGAAATTCACGTTGGGATATGCCTCAATAATCTTCCCGGTTATAGGGATCACGTGGGGTCTAGGTGTTTTACTGAAACGACCTTTGAAGCCTATCTGGCGTATCTCATGGTATGGTCTGATCCTGGGCCTGCTAAGTGCTGTGGCGGTAGGATTGCCGGAAGCCCCGCTGGTCTTTCAAGATCAGGGTGATTTTACAGCGGCAGGGATTATTGGTGGAATGATAGCGAAGGTTCTTCATGATTTCTTCGGCATGTTCGGATCAATTGTTATACTTCTGGCCGGCTATTTCTTATTAATCAGCGGGTATTTGCGTTGGGATGTGAGATCGTTTCTTGCTCGCCAGACAAATAGATTTGAGATCTGGTTCGCGAAATGGCGAGATGGTCGAAGAAGAGAAAAAACCATGGTGGAGTCTCGCTCCTATGCCAAGAGGCCAGCGCGGAAAAAGGCGGTGGACAGTTCAACAACCAGATCCCGACGCAAGAAAAAAGATGTAAACCTTGAGGCTAAGAGCCCAGGCAAAACGACGACTGCGGCAAGCGATGAAACAATCCAGGCTGGGAAGAAAGAAATCATTCCCATTGATGACGTGAAAGCAGTGGCAGAAGGAGATATTGAGTCTATGGCGGAACGACGGTCTCGTTGGCGCCAGTATCAATTCCCTTCAGCAGAGCTACTTGAGGAACCTCCTCGGATAGAAGAAACAGAATCGAGGGAAGATCTCCTTGCGAAAGCGCAGGAGCTGGAGCGGGCTCTGGCTACATTCAGGGTTGAAGGCAAGGTAGTTAATATTTCACCGGGACCGGTCATCACCCTCTTCGAGGTTGAACCAGGTGAAGGTGTACGGGTAAACAAATTCACTGTCCTGTCTGATGATCTAGCCAGGATTATGAGTGCTGAACGGATACGTATTATCGCCCCGATTGCAGGTACAAAACACGTTGGGGTGGAAATTCCCAATCGGCGTCCGGCTACCGTCTACCTGAGAAGTATTATTGGGTCTGAGTCGTATGTCAGTTCGCGCTCCCCGCTGACAATAGCACTCGGCAAAACAACCGCTGGCGAAGCTTTTTGTTTCGATTTAGCTTTAATGCCCCATCTTCTAATCGCAGGTACGACTGGTTCAGGTAAGTCCGTCTGCATCAATTCAATAATCACGAGTTGTTTATATCGAGTCAAACCGGATGAGGTAAAATTCATCCTGATAGATCCAAAGAAACTGGAGCTGTCTTCCTACCGTGCGCTTGAAGGATATCATCTGATCACTACTCCCGGCATTGGCGAATATGTACTTACAACCCCGAAAAATGCAGTGGCCGCCATGCGTTCTGCTTTGATGGAGATGGAACGCCGCTATGTCTTATTTTCAGAAGCAACGGTCCGCAACATCGAAGAGTATCGGGCGAAAGCTGCGAGTGATCCCGAGATGGAACAGGTGCCTTATATCATTATTATAATTGATGAACTTGCTGATTTGATGATGACATCGGGGAAAGAGATTGAAAATCCTATCACACGCCTGGCTCAGATGTCACGTGCTGTTGGAATTCATTTAATCATTGCCACCCAACGACCTTCCGTTGATGTAATAACCGGTCTCATTAAGGCTAATTTCCCGGCTCGGATCGCTTTTCAGGTAGCGACAAAAGTGGACTCCCGGACAATACTGGATCAAATGGGTGCAGAAAAACTTCTTGGACGCGGAGACCTACTTTTCTTGCCACCGGGAGCCTCGGAGCCAATGCGTCTCCATGCGGCCTATGTATCCCTGGATGAGATAACACGCATTCTCGATCATGTTCGACAACAACCTCAACCGGAGGAAGTATTTCTGCCTGACGATGTAACCGTGGATGAAGAAGGCGAAATCGGCGATAGTGGCGAGAGTGATGAACTGTTCGATGATGCTGCTCGCATGGTAGTGTCTCAAAGACAGGCCTCAGTCTCAATGCTTCAACGTCGTTTCCGGATCGGGTATAGCCGAGCTGGGCGCCTAATTGATGAATTGGAGAGAGCTGGTATCATATCAGGCTATAGTGGTTCGAAAGCCAGAGATGTTTTAGTTGACGAGAGTTATTTGGATGATCTACGCGCTAGTGGAACGGAATAGTAATTATCATCAACAACTTCGATTTTTACCCGGGGAGAATTTTTATTAAATGCATAGAATGGACATGGACCAAACATGACTGACAATCGAAGAAGATTTTTAGTTACCGGCGGAGCAGGTTTCATTGGCGGCAACTTTGTGGCAAAAGTTATGGGAGAGAATCTTGGAGAGATCTTGGTCCTTGACAAATTGACATATGCTGGCCACTTGGCTACCCTGAAATCCTGGGAAGGCAACTCTGCGTACAGGTTTGTCAAGGGAGACATTGGGGATAGAGAGCTAGTACACCGACTATTACGCGAATTTCAGCCCATGTACATTGTGAATTTCGCTGCTGAATCACATGTAGATCGAAGTATAGAGTCGGCCGAAGACTTCATCAATACCAATATCGTCGGTACATATGCACTTATTGACGAAACACTCAGCTATTGGAGTGAATGTTGCGACGGGGCATCTGATCGATTACGTTTCCATCATGTCTCGACGGATGAGGTGTATGGAAGTCTTGGGTTTACGGGTGCTTTCACCGAACGTACACCCTATGCACCTAATTCTCCGTACGCGGCATCCAAGGCATCTTCGGATCATTTGGTTCGAGCTTATTTTAAGACTCACAAGCTTCCAGCCACGATTACTAACTGCTCCAACAACTATGGACCCTTTCAATTCCCTGAGAAGCTGATTCCTTTAGTTCTCATGAATGCTCTGGAAGGTAAATCCATCCCTGTATATGGTGATGGGATGAATGTCCGGGATTGGCTTTTTGTGGAAGATCACTGCGAGGCGATACTTCGAGTACTAGCACACGGGCAATCGGGTGAAGTCTACAACGTCGGCGGACATTGCGAGATGACGAATTTGGATCTTCTCCAGACACTTTTTACCTGCCTCAACGAACAGGTTGATCTTATCCGAGAATATACGGAATATAACACAGACGTAGACTATCCCTCTCTGATCGAGTTTGTTCCAGATCGCCCGGGACATGATCGACGGTATGCCATTGATGCCGGGAAAATTCAGCGGGAACTGGGCTGGAAACCCAAAGAGAATCTTCATAGTGGACTCACCAAAACAGTGAAGTGGTATATCACCCATATGGATTGGTCACAAGAAGTATTGAGTGACAATTATACTCGCCAGCGATTAGGACTCCAGAGAACCACCGAGTCCTCATAATGAAATGCACCCTCGCACTGCTCCTACTTGGACTACCCTTGTGCGTATTGGCTACCGATGATGACACCGAAGAGTTCTTGCACACCATTGGGGCATTCGTCAATAAAGCTCCAATAATCATCTCCTATCATTATGCCTTGACGCGGGATGACTTTCACCAGGATACGACGGGCACCTTGATACTAATGGAGTCAAACGTATTTAGATTAACCTTTTGGGATAAGATATACGGTAGCGATGGTACGTCGCTATACGTCCATGATAAAAACACCCGACAAACCATCATCGATTCCTTGAGATGGACAGAGCTACATCCTTGGCTTCAGATCCTGAATGGGGAACTTCCTACAGGTACACGGATCACCCAGCAGCCATCAGACGGACTGTTCTCGAATTGGCTGCTCACCCATCTCCAGCCGATGTGGATCTGTACGGTTATTATGGATACTCTCGCCAGTCGGATCACGGAAATAAGACTTAAAGAAGGGGACTGGGAGCACGTTCTGCGTTTGGGTGTACCACTTCCATATGCAAACTCGGCTTCAGCCAAGCTGGTCTCTCTAGACGATTTGCCTGGAATACGTCTGGACTTGAGATAGGATATATCGATGAAGCAGTTTATCATCGGTCTTGTCCTCAGTCTTGGAGCGCTTTGGCTAGCATTCAGGGATCTGAACTGGCAAGAGTTCCTTGAGGCGATATCCCAAGGAAATCCATTCTTGATTCTCATGGCCTCACTCATATTAGTGAGCGCGGTCCCATTACGGGCAATTCGCTGGAAAATCTATTTACAGCCGGTAGCGAAAGTTCCGATCCGATTAACCTCCGAAGCGACCATTATAGGATATTTCGGGAATAATGTTCTGCCTTTCCGGTTAGGAGAATTGCTTCGAAGCTACTTTGTAGCCCGGCAAACCTCCAGTTCAGTATCGCGAGTTTTCGGAACAGTTATTGTAGAACGAATTGTAGACATTCTCAGTACCCTGCTTCTTGTATTGATCCTTCCCTTTACGGGTGTTGTCCCGGAAGCGCTACAGCAGCCTATACTCTGGTTGGTGGTGGTCAGTATTGTAGTAGCTACCGCAACAATTTGGCTAGCGAGAAGAAAAGAAGGTATCCCTCTGGTTAAAGGGAGACTGAAACAACTACTTGACAACCTCCATCTGGGATTCATAAGTCTCCGACAACGGCGACATTATTTAGTACTTGGCCTATCAACGATTGGGATTTGGGTGCTCTATGTGGCCTATATTCATGTCGCGCAGTATGCCATGGGCTTCAGACTGTCGCTTGCAGAATCATATCTTGTGCTTGTTACAACAACTCTTGTTCTATTAGTCCCTGCGGCTCCTGGATTTGTGGGTACATTTCATGCCGCCGTAGTACTGGCTTTTGTGAATATTCTTGCGCAAGATCCATCTCAATCTCAAGCAATGGCAGTAGTACTTCATGCCATTGGCTTCATCCCGTACACCATCATCGGCGCCATATTATATTTCCGATCTCACTTGCGCTTCAAAGACATCCGGAGGCAACAGCCGGCAATGGGGGAGGAAAAGGACCGATGAATAAGTACCGCCTACTTCTATTTGATCGGGATGGTACCCTGACCTACGAGAATATTGATTTCCACAAGGATCTGTCAATTTTACCTTCATATCCCTATTCTGCGAAAACACTCCAGATATTGGATAAGGCGGGATTCTCAATTGCTATTGTGACCAATCAAAGCGGGATTGCACGGGGCTTCTGGAGCATGGACCAGGTGCAGAAGCTGCACCAACGGCTTACGAAGGAGTGGCAGGTTCCTTTACAGTTTTATGTATGTCCTCATCATCCCGATGATGACTGCTCTTGTCGGAAGCCAAGAACCAGCCTTCTTGAAAAAGCCATGATGGACTACGGTTCGGCACCGTCCCAATGTTTAATGATAGGGGATTCCCTGATTGATTTTAAATCTGCCAGTGCAGCAGGGATCGACTTTGCGTTGGTCTTGACTGGTAGAGGTAGAATAACGGGTGAGCATCTGCCGGAAAGCCCCACGTTGAAATCAAATACAATTGCTCAGTTAGGTCTACAACTGGTATGACAGTCATGGGTCACAGGAGGAAAATAGCAGTAATACTTGGGGGTATCAATTCCGAACGGGATGTTTCGATGGATTCCGGACTGCGCATAGCAGAGGCACTCGTATCCCTGGGGCATGAGGTCACACCGGTTGTCTACGAGGGGGACATCGGATCGATGATTAGCAGTGTGGCAGAATTCGATCTGGTTTTCAATGCGCTTCACGGGGGGGATGGAGAAGATGGAACGATCCAGCGAGCACTCGAGGAGTCGCAGATCCGGTATACTGGTTCACGGCCTCGCGCATCTCAGCAGGCAATGGATAAACATCTTAGCAAGCAGCTTATGATAGAAACTGGTGTACCAACCCCCTCATGGGTAAACATTAACCTTGAAGATGCTGGAGATATACCGCATCTTGATGATCACCCTGGTTTGAGATCATTTCTATCTGTTCACTCTTTTCCGCTAGTGGTCAAGCCTAACAGAGAGGGAAGCACAGTAGGTCTGACCATTATTGATGTGCCAGAAAACATGACAGAAGCCTTGCTGATTGCACGGGAATTTGGATCATCCATTCTGATCGAAACGTATATCCCGGGTCGTGAGCTTACGGCCGCAATTCTGGATCAAGAACCGCTACCCCTGGTAGAGATCATCCCGAAGCACGCTACTTACGACTATGAGTGCAAGTATTCTGATGGAATGAGCGATTACTTCGTACCAGCGGAATTATCCTCGGCGGTGACGACACAGATCCAGGAGGCAGCCTTACGAATATACAACGAAATCGGATGCAGTCATTACGCGCGGATTGACTTCAGACTTAATCCTGAAGGGGCATTTTTTTGTTTAGAATGCAATACCCTCCCGGGTATGACAACCCACAGCCTCGTGCCCATGGCAGCCAGAGCAGTTGGGATTAGTTTTAGCCAGCTCGTGGAACAAATTGTATCACTAGCAATGCAAGATGCTGAGGGAACATAGATGACCTTGAGGCTTACGAATACCCTCTCTCGTTGCAAGGAGACAGTCAAACCGATCAGGCCTGGTCAGATTGGAATCTACACTTGTGGTCCGACCGTGTACGATACGGCTCATATCGGCAATATGCGCACCTTCATGTTTGAAGATCTTCTCAAACGATACCTGCAATTCAAGGGCCTTAAGGTAAAGCATATAATGAATATCACGGATGTAGATGATCGGACAATTCAAAGAGCCATAGGTGAGGATAAACGCTTGTCAGAACTCACCGAAGAATATACAAAACTGTTCCTTGCGGATATTAGCACGCTCAATATCCTACCCGCCGATAATCTCCCAGCAGCGACTGAGTTTATCCCGCAAATGGTGGAAGGAATAGCAGTGCTGCTGGAAAAGGGGCATGCCTATCAAACTGATGACGGATCTATATTCTTTGATATTTCTTCTTATAAGGAATATGGCAGACTTGCCAGGCTGGATCCTGAGCAAACGCGGGTGGGTGAACGCGTAGCAGATGATAACTATGAGAAGGAGGAAGCGCGAGACTTTGCGCTCTGGAAAGCGCGCAAGCCGGAAGATGACGAGTATGCCTGGCCATCACCATGGGGAGAAGGTCGTCCGGGATGGCATATGGAATGCAGCACGATGTCCATGCATTATCTCGGAGAGCACTTCGATATCCACTGTGGTGGTGTGGATAATATTTTCCCCCATCACGAGAACGAAATCGCTCAAAGTCGCTGTATGACCGGTAAACCTTTCGTCAACGTTTGGCTACACAGTGAACATTTGATTGTAGACGGGCAGAAGATGAGCAAGTCGCTAGGCAACTATTATACACTCGGAGATGTTCTCGAGGAGGGCTATTCTCCGGAAGCAGTTCGATACACATTGCTGTCTACCCACTACCGGCAGAAACTGAACTTTACATTTGAAAAAGTAGAGGAGTCGCAAAAGGCCATCAATCGGTTACGGGAGCTTATCCGGCGCCTTGAAGCCGTACCTGAATCCCAGAAGGGGATAGGCGTTGAATCTCCCATATCTGAGATTGAAAGTGCTCTGGATGATGATCTAAACATCTCGGGTGCCCTCGGAGCGATGTTTCGCTGGGCAAAGGATCTTTTCGTTGCCTTGGATTCGGGTAAAATCTCGTATAATGCCGCCTTGGCAAGTTTGGAGACGCTCAGGCGTGTGGATGAGATTTTCGGAGTGATTTTCTTCAGCCGAGATCGTGATGACGAGGCTTCGATTGAGGCTCTCGTGAAAGAACGTGAAGGGGCGCGTAGGGCTCGTGATTGGAAGCGTGCCGACGCAATACGCGATCAGCTGCGAGCTCGTGGTATTGTCTTGGAGGATACTGCTGCCGGTACGAAATGGATGGAAGGTTAGCGGGAATCCAGGGGCAAAGTCCTCTCAAGGAAAAAAGTCTCCCGTACAACGAATAATCATTGCTAGAGAAAGATCCTGGTCCTAGAGGATTTCCGCGTCATCTGCTTGCGGATAGAGACTTCAAGTATTTTGCTCATTTGCACATAACTTGTTCTCAATGCGGGAATTGATGAGAAAGTATGGAATCGGTATAATCTATATTATTTGATTATTTGAATTCTCTATTGTTTAAAGTTAATTGTGATGTAAATTATAAGGCTTGAATAGCGCCGCTATTTACAGGAAGGTGCCACCATAGCTCAGTTGGTAGAGCATCTGATTTGTAATCAGAGGGTCGCGGGTTCGAATCCTGCTGGTGGCTCGGGATAGCGGGATTTTTCTCATATACCGTCGGATACGGACTAATAGGCCCGGTTGGTAATAGAATTGGATTCGGGGAGATGGCCGAGCGGTCAAAGGCAGCAGACTGTAAATCTGCCGACGAAACGTCTACGGAGGTTCGAATCCTTCTCTCCCCACCAGGACAAAGTTGGCGGGGGAACCTGCCGGCTTTTCAGTATCAGGCAGTGCTATTTCATGTTTGAAGGAATCCCGTCAAGAAGTGGCTTAGCGGGAGTAGCTCAGTTGGTAGAGCATCAGCCTTCCAAGCTGAGGGTCGCGGGTTCGAGTCTCGTCTCCCGCTCTAGTGCCTACATAGCTCAGGTGGTAGAGCACTTCCTTGGTAAGGAAGAGGTCACCGGTTCGAGTCCGGTTGTAGGCTCATGGTGACCCTTAGTGGTACTACTAAGTCCAAAGGTATGCAACCACAAAATCGGAGGTAATTAACCCATGGCGAAGGAGAAGTTTGTACGCACGAAGCCGCACGTGAACATAGGCACGATTGGTCATGTGGACCATGGGAAGACGATGTTAACGGCGGCGATCACACATGTATTGAGTAAGCGCGGCCTGGCCCAGGCAAAGGCGTTTGACGACATCGACAATGCCCCTGAGGAGCGGGAGCGAGGGATCACGATCCAGACGGCACATGTGGAGTATGAGACAGAAGCCCGTCATTACGCTCATGTGGACTGTCCGGGTCACGCGGATTACATCAAGAACATGATCACGGGAGCGGCCCAGATGGATGGTGCGATCCTGGTTGTGAGTGCGGCAGACGGCCCCATGCCCCAGACCCGTGAGCACGTATTGTTGGCACGTCAGGTGAATGTGCCATCGATCGTAGTATTTATGAACAAGGTTGACATGGTGGATGACGAGGAGTTGCTGGAGTTGGTGGAAGTGGAGTTGCGTGATCTGTTGAACCAGTATGAGTTTCCCGGGGATGAGACACCCATTATCCGCGGATCGGCGCTGAAGGCTCTCAGCAGTGATGGCACGGGTCCGGATGCGGAACCGGTGACACAGTTACTGGAGGCGGTGGACAGTTTTATCCCGACGCCCAAGCGGGCGATTGACAAGCCGTTTTTAATGCCGGTGGAAGATGTATTTTCGATTACGGGTCGCGGTACGGTAGGTACGGGCCGGGTTGAGCAGGGGGTAGTGAAGGTTGGCGACGAGGTGGAGTTGATTGGACTGGAGGCCCACGAGAAGACGGTAGTTACGGGTGTGGAAATGTTCCGCAAGTTGTTGGATCAGGGTGAGGCTGGCGACAATTTGGGATTGTTATTGCGTGGGGTGGACAAGGAATATTTGCGTCGCGGGATGGTGGTGGCCAAGCCGGGTTCGATTACGCCCCATACGCGATTTAAGGGACAGGTGTACGTTTTGAAGAAGGAGGAGGGAGGCCGTCATACGCCGTTTTTCAATGGGTATCGGCCGCAGTTTTATTTTCGCACGACGGATGTGACAGGTTCGGTGAAATTGCCGGATGGTGTGGAGATGGTGATGCCGGGTGACAATGTGAACATGGATGTTGAGTTGATCACTCCCATTGCCATGGATAAGGAATTGCGCTTCGCCATCCGGGAAGGTGGACATACCGTAGGTGCCGGCGTCGTCACAGAAGTCAAGGAGTAAATAGCCACTCATGGGCAACAGTAAGCGGGACTTGGTCATTCTAGAATGCGTCGATTGTGGACGCTCTCGATATACCACTACAAAGAATAAGCGAAACCATCCAGAACGAATGGAGTTTCGAAAATACTGCCGCTGGTGCCGTGGACATACTGTCCATCGGGAAACGAAGTAAGGCGCCACTTCTTAAGGTGAGTAGCTCAATTGGTAGAGCACCGGTCTCCAAAACCGGGGGTTGCGGGTTCGATTCCTGCCTCACCTGCGCAGGGGAAGGCGAGTGGACGAGTTTAGAGCCCAATGGTAATCAAGGATAATACGCGTACATGATCAAACGTATCAGGGAATTTTTAAAAGGGGTTGAGTTCGAGATGAAAAAAGTCTCATGGCCAACCATGAACGAACTGCGGGGATCTACAGCGGTGGTCCTGGCCTTATCGCTCGTGTTGACCATTTTCCTCTTTATTGTGGATTTCGTTCTTTCTCGGGGTGTATCACTGGTATTATAGGTATTATGGCAGCATTCGATAAAGTCCCAGCAGAGATGGAATGGTATTCACTCCGGGTTATCTCCGGAAAGGAGAAGAAGACTCGCGAGACCATCCTCTATGAAACGGAAGAGGCTGATCTCCAGCCGCTCCTTGGAGAAATCCTAGTGCCATCTGAAAATGTTGTGGAGATGAAAGAAGGAAAGAAGCGTGTACGAAACAAAGTCTTCTTTCCCGGATATATCCTTATCAACCTTCATCTTACTAAAGAGATTCGCTATCTGATTGAGAACGCGCCAGGAGTAATTAGTTTCGTTGGTCCCAAGGGTGAACCGGTTGCACTGCGGGAGGATGAGGTCAGTCGGATTCTTGGGGAAGTGGAAGGTAAAGAAGGGCGGGAAATCATGGCCCACAAATATCGTGTCGGCGATCCCATAAAGGTGATCGATGGGCCTTTTGTAGATTTTACCGGGTTTGTGGAAGAAGTCAATGACGACAAGCAAAAAGTTAAAGTGACCGTCTCGATATTTGGGCGGCCGACTCCTGTTGAGCTCGATTTCCTCCAAGTTGAACCCGAGAAGTAGTACAGGATTCGATTGTGGCAAAGAAAATCATTGGACTGATCAAACTGCAACTGCCTGCCGGACAGGCCTCACCCGCTCCTCCTGTTGGGCCAGCTCTTGGGCAGCATGGGGTCAACATCATGGAGTTTTGTAAAGCATACAATGCGAAAACCCAGGATCAAACAGGGATGATTATTCCCGTGGAGATCACTGTTTTCGGTGATAGATCTTTCACCTTTATTACGAAAACTCCTCCAACGTCGGTTCTGTTGCTTAAGGCTGCTCGAACTGAAAAGGGTTCAGGGGAACCCAACCGCGAAAAGGTGGGATCAGTTACCCTGAAGCAAGTGATGGAGATTGCACATATCAAAATGCCTGATCTCAATGCGGGGACCAAAGAAGCTGCAGTTGAAATGATTAAAGGTACCGCCCGTAGTATGGGTATAGTAGTGGAGAGTTGACCAGTGAAACGCAGCAAAGCCTACCGTTCCTCTCTAGCCCAGATTGATCGCAACAAAGCCTATGAACCTGGTGACGCATTCAGTCTGATGAAGGGGGGGGGTGGCGACCAAATTTGACCAGACGGTAGAGTTGGCAGTGAATCTGGGCGTTGATCCTCGACATGCGGATCAAATGGTCCGAGGAACTGTCCAACTGCCTCACGGCACGGGCAGGCAGATAAGAGTGTTGGTATTCGCAAAAGGTGAGCAAGTACTGGAAGCTCAGGATGCTGGTGCAGATTATATCGGAGCAGAAGATTTAATAGAGAAAATCAAGGGGGGCTGGCTAGAGTTTGATGCAGTTATTGCTACGCCAGATATGATGCGCGAGGTTGGAAAATTGGGATCAATCCTTGGGCCGCGCAAACTTATGCCCAGTCCGAAGGCTGGAACTGTAACACAGGAAATCAGTAAGGCTGTGAGTGAGCTCAAGGCTGGAAAGATAGAATTTAGGGTAGACAAGTATGGGCTCATCCATGCAGCAATTGGGAAAATTTCATTCTCAAGCGAGCAGCTACTGGAAAATTTGAATACGCTTATGGAGGCGATAGTGCAGGCTAGGCCTGTTGCGACCAAGGGAACCTATCTGAAAAAGCTCACGCTTTCGACAACGATGGGCGTAGGGATTAAATTAGATCGATCGGTATTTCTTTTAAAATAGGGTGCTAGCAGAAAATGCCAACTACCGCGAAAATTGAAGCAGTCTCAAGATTATCAGATAAGATGCGCTTGGCGAAAGCAATCTATTTTACAGATTACCAGGGTTTGACAGCACCGGAAGCAACCGGACTGCGCGCAAAACTGCGCGAGGGAAACGTTGAGTTTGAGGTTGTTAAGAAAACGCTTTCGCGCCTGGCAGCAAAAGAAGCTGGCATCGATGATATCGAGGATTTAATGCGCGGTCAAATAGCCCTCGCCTTTACTCTTGACGATCCCGCGGCGCCTGGAAAGATTCTTGGGGAGTTCAGTAAACAAAATAGAGACATCCCCGCGATTACAGGGCTTGTCTTGGAAGGTCAAGTGCTACCGGCTACGTATGCAAAGGAGTTGGCCAACTTACCTTCTCGGGACGTGCTCATTGCACAACTACTTTCAGCACTCCAGCAGCCAATGACACGTTTTGTATCCACCCTCAATGGTGCCATGACGAAATTGATGCAAGTTCTGCATGGGCTGAATGAACAAAAAACTTCGTGAATAAGGAGGCTTGACGGAATGGCGACGATTACACGCGAAGATGTCCTAGGATATCTTGAATCTGCGAATATAATGGAGATTTCTTCTCTAATTAAGGAAATAGAGGAGAAGTTTGGTGTGACTGCCGCGGCGCCTGTTGCGGTCGCGGTTGCCGGTGCCCCAGGAGCGGGAACTGATGCAGCAGCTGAAGAGAAGAGCGAATTTGACGTAGTCCTCGCTCAATTTGGCGAGAAAAAGATCAATGTTATCAAAGTCGTTCGTGAAATCACAGGTCTGGGATTGAAAGAAGCCAAAGATCTGGTTGATAATGCACCAAATACCGTAAAGGATGGCGTTTCAAAGGAAGAGGCTGAAAGTATCAAGTCCAAGCTCGAAGAGGCGGGAGCTACTGTCGAGCTCAAGTAGGCAGTTGACGCACACCACCGCTTCCCTGAAGACAGTATACATTTCTGGTAGACCTGTTTCACCAAAGGAGGGCTTACATTGCCTGTAAGTACGAAATCCGTACCGAAGCGGCAGACATTTACTCGAATTAGTGCTGCTGCAGAAATACCTGATCTATTAGCAATCCAGACTGCATCATTTGAAGAGTTTCTCCAAGAGAAAGTCTCAGCGGAGGACCGGAAAATGAAGGGTCTTGAGGATGTTTTCACCAGCATGTTCCCAGTTGAAGACAGCCACGGGAATTATGTGCTGGAATATGTCGGTTACTATCTCGGTCGACCGAAGTATACTGTCCGTGAGTGCTTAGACCGCGGAGTCAGTTTTACTGTACCATTGCGTGTGCGGTTAATTCTGCATATCACCGATGAGGAAGATAAATCCGTTTACGCTCAAAGTATCGAGCAGGACGTCTTCTTCGGCAACGTCCCTTACATGACCGAAAGAGGTACGTTCGTAATCAACGGTGCGGAGCGAATTATTGTCAGTCAGCTGCAGCGCTCCCCGGGAGTATTCTTTGAAGAGAGCAAACACCCGAATGGGACCAGTATTTATCAAGCCCGAATTATCCCCTTTCGGGGTTCGTGGGTTGACTTCACAACGGATATCTATGATTCATTGTTCGCAATCATTGATCGACGCAGGAAGTTCCCGGCAACATTGCTCTTACGTGCGATTGGCTATTCAAGTGATGTTGAGATTTTCCGGGCTTTCGGTCTGATTGAAGATATCGTATTGGAGAAGGTTACCGGTGCCAAGTTAGTTGGTCGATACTTAGCTGCTGATGTAGTGAATACCGAGACTGGAGAAATAGTTGCTGAGGCCGGTAGAGAGCTGATCAAGGACGACTATTCGGCACTGAAAAAGGCTGGGGTAGATTCTGTTTCGGTTTTAAGTCAAGCCAGAGACCTCGATGTTGAAATGGTCCTGAATACCATTAAAAAGGATCCCTCCAAGAATCAGGAAGAGGCACTTGCCCGATTTTACCGCGATCTGAGAGCTGGAGATGCTCCCAGCATTGATGTCGCCCAGAAGTTTGTGGAGCGGATGTTCTTTTCCCCGAAGAAATACGATTTGGGACAAGTAGGTCGCTACCGTATTAATAAGAAATTTAATTTACAGGCATCTGTTGAAACACCGGTGCTTATTCGTGAGGATTTTGTTGAAGCGCTGCGATATCTCATTAGCATGCGCAAAGGGGAGCGAGGTCCGGATGATATTGATCATTTAGGAAATCGGCGAGTTCGGACTGTTGGAGAACAGCTCTCAAATCAGTTCACCATCGCTCTCAGCCGGATGCAGCGTACTATTCGGGAGCGAATGAGCACTAGAGAAGCTGAGAGCCTCACGCCACAGGACCTGATCAATTCTCGGATCGTCACATCGGTGCTTAATGCTTTTTTCGGAACCAGCCAACTCTCGCAGTTCATGGATCAAACCAATCCGCTGTCAGAAATTACACATAAGCGACGGATTTCCTCCCTGGGCCCGGGTGGATTAACACGAGAACGAGCAGGGTTTGAAGTTCGTGATGTTCATTATACCCATTATGGTCGCTTATGCCCTATCGAGACCCCTGAAGGACCCAATATTGGCTTGATTAGCTCTTTAGCCACTCACGCTGTTGTGAACAATCTTGGCTTTATAGAATCTCCTTATAGAAGACTTGAGCATAAGAACGATGACTACCGTATCACTGATAAGGTAGAGTACCTCTCAGCAGACGATGAGGATCGCGTGCACATTGCCCAGGCGAATGAACCGGTATCTGAGGGAAGATTTGCCAACGACAATGTGGTTACTCGCAAGGGGGATAACTTCCCTGTAGTAACTCCCGATCACGTTGATTTCATGGATGTAGCGCCGAGTCAGATCGTTTCTGTGGCAGCTTCACTAATTCCATTCTTGGAACACGATGATGCAAACAGGGCACTCATGGGGTCCAATATGCAACGGCAAAGTGTTCCGCTGCTACAGCCTGAACTCCCCATTGTTGGCACAGGCGTAGAATCCCAGGTTGCCCAAGATTCTCGAGCTGCAGTCTATAGTGATGTTGATGGCGTCGTGGAATCGGTTGAGGCAGATCGTATTACTGTCCGCGTGCGTACAAAGGAAGAGGGTGTGATTCTAAGGGACGATGAAAATTTACGAATTTATCCCCTCTACAAGTTTTTACGCACTAACCAGGACACTTGTATTAATCAGAAGCCCCTTGTGCAGCCTGGTCATAAGGTGAAGAAAGGTGCCCTGCTGGCTGATGGTTGTGGCACTGATAACGGTGAGCTTGCCCTAGGTCGTAACCTCCGTGTTGCCTTTATGCCCTGGCGTGGTTACAACTTTGAGGATGCAATTGTAATAAGTGAGCGATTGCTCAAAGAAGACATCCTCACTTCGATCCACATTAAGGTAGCGGAGCTCGAGGTTCGCGATACGAAGCGCGGAGCAGAGGAGCTAACGAATGAAATTCCCAATGTCAGCGAGGAAGCGACAAAGAATTTAGATGAGAACGGAATAGTTCGAGTGGGAGCCGAAGTAAAGCCTGGGGATATCTTGGTTGGGAAAGTTACCCCGAAGGGTGAGACGGATCCGACACCGGAAGAGAAGCTATTGAGAGCGATCTTTGGTGAGAAAGCAGGCGATGTGAAAGACACATCAAAGCGATGTGAATCCGGTGTACGAGGGACAGTAATTAAAACGCAGCTATTTGAACGTAAGAGTGCTGGAAGCCGGGTGGAGGACAAACAGCAGATCGAGGAGCTCCAAGCGAATGCGAAAAAAGAACGAATCGCTCTCTTGGAAAAGCGCAATCAGCTGATCCGGATGCAAATGGTCGGCCAGCTCTCCGGCGGTATACGTGACCTAAATGCCAATCGTACTCTGATCAAGGCAAAAACGAAACTCAGTGAAGCAAAGGTTTCAAGTCTGGATTTTGATCGACTGAGCATGAAGTCACCCTGGGTGGATGATTCTAAAGTATGGGACAAGATTCAAGTCATCCTAAAAGGTTATAATACCGCTTTGGCTGAACTTGAGGATCAGCTTGAACGGGATGTTTTCAAGATTCGGGTTGGAGATGAGCTCCAGCCTGGCGTCATAAAGCTCGCGAAGGTCTATATAGCAAACAAACGCAAAATAAGTGTTGGCGACAAGATGGCTGGTCGTCATGGTAACAAGGGTATCGTTTCGGTGATTGTCCCGGAAGAGGATATGCCTTTTATGGAGGATGGTAAACGGGTAGATATTGTTCTAAATCCGCTTGGCGTTCCTTCGCGTATGAATGTAGGCCAGCTGTATGAAACAATGCTTGGGTGGGCCGGATTTAATCTTGAGAAATATTATGCCTCGCCGGTGTTTGATGGGGCGACGCTTGCGGATGTCCAAATGGAAATGGAAACCGCTAGCCTCCCGGTAGATGGGAAAGTGTACTTGCGTGACGGCCGTACAGGTGAGCGGACCGAGAATCCGGTTACGGTTGGAGTGATCTATATGATGAAATTGACTCATCAGGTAGATGACAAGATGCATGCCAGGTCTACAGGGCCTTATTCCCTGATTACTCAGCAACCACTTGGAGGCAAAGCTCAATTTGGTGGCCAGCGATTTGGTGAGATGGAAGTGTGGGCTTTGGAAGCATACGGGGCCGCCTATACACTGCAAGAGCTATTAACGGTGAAATCAGACGACGTAGAGGGAAGGTCCAAGCTCTACAACACACTTGTTAAAGGGGATAATTCCCCTGAGCCTGGCATGCCAGAGTCGTTCAACGTACTACTGAAAGAACTTCAGGGGCTTGGACTCAACGTCACCTTAGAGAGTAAGTAGGGGGTAACATTGGTTTACATTAAACCACCGCAGCCAACTTCGAAGCAGGATATTAAATCCATAACTCTCAGCCTGATGAGTCCCGAAATGGTACTCAATCAGTCGTATGGTGAAGTCCTGAAACCGGAAACTATCAACTACCGTTCGTACAAACCGGAAAAGGATGGTTTATTCTGTGAGCGCATTTTTGGTCCTGTAAAGGATTGGGAATGTCACTGTGGCAAATATAAACGCATTCGCTATCGCGGGATCATTTGTGACCGTTGTGGCGTCGAAGTAACGCGCAAGAAAGTCAGAAGAGAGCGGATGGGGCACATATCCTTGGCGGTACCTGTAGCCCATATCTGGTATGTAAAGTCCATCCCAAGTAAGCTCAGTTACTTGCTGGGTTACTCCACCAAGAACCTAGAGCAAGTCATTTACTACGAAAAATACGCTGTAATCAATCCGGGTTTATCCGGGAAAGAATACACTACGCTCATCGACGAAGATGAATATCTCACCCTTGACGAGGAGTTTGGTCCCGACACGGTTTCAGAGGAGGATCGTGAGGTGGGAAATTATTTCCAGGCGGCGATGGGAGGTGAAGCCTTACGCGAGATGCTGCGACGACTGGAGATCCCCACACTTGTCGATGAGCTAACCAAGATTGCGAATGAATCCAAGTCTGTCCAAAAAGCCGAGGATGCTCTAAAGCGGCTTCGGGTTCTGAAAATGTTCGATCCCCGTAAGGAGCGCTCCGTGCCTAATAGAGCCGAATGGATGGTCCTTACCCATCTGCCGGTGATCCCCCCTGAATTGCGACCTTTGGTGCCTCTTGAGGGTGGGCGTTTTGCGGCTTCGGATCTGAACGATCTTTATCGACGCATTATTATCAGGAATAACCGCCTTAAGCAGCTGCTGGAAATCAAGGCGCCGGATGTAATTCTGCGAAATGAGAAGCGGATGCTTCAGGAAGCTGTGGACAGCTTGTTCGATAATGCGCGGCGGGGCACGGCCGTACGCAGCGGAACCCGGCGACCCCTTAAATCTCTTAGCGATATGCTCAGAGGTAAACAGGGACGTTTCCGACAGAATCTGCTTGGTAAGCGGGTTGATTATTCCGGTCGCTCTGTGATTGTTGTTGGGCCTGAACTCCAGCTGCACCAGTGCGGTTTGCCGAAAGAAATGGCGATGGAACTCTTCAAGCCCGTCATTATCCGTGAGCTAATGCTTAGAGGATATGCCAAGACTCCTCGTGGCGCAAAAATAATGGTTGAACAGAAATTTCCCGAGGTTCTCAAAGTTCTCGAATACGTTGTGCGCGACCATCCTGTAATGCTCAACCGTGCTCCAACCCTTCATCGTCTCGGTATTCAAGCCTTCGAACCTGTTCTGGTAGATGGACGAGCTATAAAGCTGCATCCTTTGGTCTGTGCTGCCTTCAATGCTGATTTCGATGGTGACCAAATGGCGGTTCATGTACCGCTTTCAGCACAGGCTCAGATGGAGGCCTGGGTGCTCATGCTCTCCAGCCATAACATCCTGCATCCCGCACATGGGAATCCGATCGCTATTCCTTCTCAGGATATGGTACTCGGCTACTATTATCTTACACGAAGTCGGAAAGGCGCCAAGGGCGAAGGCAAGAGTTTCTTCTCTTTTGAAGAAGCCCGTATGGCCTGGGAAAGTAGCGAAGTAGATCTCCATGCCATCGTGAATTTCCGTCACAGTGACATCTGGCATCATGACACTACTGTTGGTCGAATCATATTTAATTCTATTGTTCCCGAAGGTCTGGGATATTTTGATGAAATGATCACCAAGAAAAGTCTGGAGCGGATTGTTGGAGATTGTTTCCAAAATCTCGGAAATTTTAAAACAGTAGCATTCCTTGATCGTCTTAAGGATATGGGATTCGAATTTGCGACGAAAAGCGGTGCCTCTATTGCTATCTCGGATATTCTTATCCCAGAAGAAAAGCTCAGCATCATTGATGCTGCCGCAAAAGAGGTAATCTCTATTCAGCGCAAGTATGACCGTCATATTCTTACAGAGGGCGAGCGATATAATAAAATCATTGATATCTGGACCCACGCTTCCAATGCAGTTGCCAGCAGTATGATGATGCACCTCGAAGAGGACCGCCAGGGATTTAACCCGGTACATATGATGGCTGATTCAGGGGCAAGGGGAAGTCAGGATCAGATCAAACAGCTTGCAGGCATGCGTGGATTAATGGCGAAACCTCAAAAAAGCCTCACTGGCACCAAGGACGAGATCATCGAGAACCCGATTAAGTCCAATTTTAAAGAAGGTCTCTCGGTGATGGAATATTTTATATCTACTCACGGCGCGCGAAAGGGTCTTGCGGATACCGCGTTAAAAACTGCTGATGCGGGGTATCTCACGCGTCGTTTAGTGGATGTAGCACAGGATGTGGTTATTACTAAAACGGATTGCGGAACCATACAGGGATTGACTACTACCGATCTGAAGGATGGCGAAGAAATCGTTGAACCTCTTGAGGATCGTATCATTGGACGAGTGATTCTCGAAGACGTAGTCCATCCTGATAGTGGTGAGATATTGGCCAAAGCCGGCGCATTAGTTGACCGACCCCTAGGCAAGATAATCTCTGATGCAGGTGTTGAATCTGCACGAATTCGTTCCGTCCTTACGTGTGACGCCGAATATGGTCTTTGCGAAATGTGTTATGGTACAAACCTGGCGAACGGAAGAATTGTAAGCAAGGGAGACGCCGTTGGAATCATTGCGGCCCAGTCCATCGGTGAACCCGGGACTCAGCTAACCTTGCGAACCTTCCACATAGGCGGTACCGCTGCCCGTATTATCGAACAATCCGAGATGTATACCAAGAAAGCCGGGACAGTCCGCTTCTCTGAAAACTTTGAGTATGCCGAAGTGGAAGAGGAAGATCGTGTTTCCCGCGTAGCCTTGGTACGAAATGGGAAAATTGAAATTATCGACGAGAATAAACGTGTATTATCCACCTTCACGATCCCCTATGGTGCAAAGGTTAAAGTAGATGACGGACAGCAAGTTGACATCGGTGATACGTTATTTGCCTGGGATCCATATACCGACGTGATTCTTGCTCGTCGTAGCGGCACCGTCCGGTTTATTGATATGATTGATGGCGATACCTATGTAGAAGAGGCGGTCGAAGGCGGAAAGAAAATGGCTGTAATTGTCGAATCCAAAAATCGCAATCTGAGTCCTCATATTGAGATCATCGACGATTCTGGACAAGCAATCACCGGTGGAGGTTCTGTACTGCCTGTCAAGTCTACTTTGATGGTAAAGGATGATGAGCGGGTGGAAGCTGGCCAGATTCTAGTAAAAATTTCCCGCGAGATCGGTAAAACGCGAGACATTACTGGCGGTCTACCCCGAGTTGCAGAGCTGTTTGAGGCTAGACAACCATCGAATCCGGCTGTTGTCACGGAAATCGACGGAATTGTGCGGTTTGGACGAACACGACGGGGTATCAGAGAGATTGTTATTGAGGGTTCAGATGACTCCAAGATGAAATATAATATCCCCTACGGCAAGCACGTGATTGTCCATGAGGAAGATTTTGTCCATGCCGGCGATCGGCTTTGTGACGGATCGGTGGCCCCTCAAGATATTCTACAAATAAGAGGACCTGCAAAAGTCCAGGAATATCTGGTCAATGAAATTCAGGAGGTGTACCGTCTTCAGGGTGTGCGTATTAATGATAAGCATATTGAAGTAATCGTGCGCCAAATGATGCAGAAGGTCCGCATCAACGATCCAGGTGATACTGGTCTCCTAAGGGGTGACCGCTTGAACCGCTTTATTGTTAACGGGATCAATCGTGAGATCAGACAGAAAGTAGTCATCACCAATCCTGGGGATTCTGATTTTGATGAGGGGAACAGTTATTTCAAGGCTGAGGTTGCTGCCGAAAATAAGGATCTTAAAGCCGCCGGCAAGACGCCCACTAAGACCAAGGCTGCCAAGCCGGCTACCTTTGAGCCACTCCTGCTGGGTATAACCCGCGCTTCCCTTAATACGGAGAGCTTCATTTCTGCAGCATCCTTCCAGGAAACAACGCGGGTTCTGACGGATGCAGCGGTGGAAGGGAAGACAGATCACCTCCGTGGCTTGAAAGAAAATATTGTCATGGGACGCCTGATACCTGCGGGAACGGGATTGTCCCGCTACCGTGATATCTTGGTGGCAAATCCTGATCCCGAGTTGGAGGAAGAAGATGTTGTGCAGGAAGCTCCGGAAGCATCAGAGCCAATGGTTGAGGCATAGGCTTGGTTCTGGAAAAAATAACTAGCTGCTCTTCGTGAAGGTCGTTGACATCATATTTATCGATAACCTAAATTGAGAAGCTACATTCTTATTGGAATTACTGGAGAATAAGTGCCTACTATTAATCAGCTCGTCCGAAACGGACGGAAGCAGGAAAAGAAACGAAAGTCAACACCGGCTCTTCAGGGTAACCCCCAGAAGCGTGGCGTGTGTACACGAGTGTACACAACTACGCCAAAGAAGCCGAATTCAGCCCTGCGAAAAGTGGCACGTGTTCGACTGACGAATGGAATCGAGGTTACTGCTTACATCCCTGGGGAAGGACACAACTTGCAGGAGCATTCAATCGTTCTGATTGAAGGAGGCCGGGTGAAGGACTTGCCAGGAGTGCGTTATCATATTATTCGTGGCGTCCTGGATACAGCCGGAGTAGAAGAGCGGATGACCAGCCGTTCACGCTATGGAGCTAAAAAGCCGAAGATCTAATTATGCCAAGACGACATAGACCAGAACGTAGAGGACAAATTCCCGATCCCGTTTACAACGATGTGATTGTATCGAGATTTATCAACAATTTAATGAAGAGTGGTAAAAAATCTGTTGCCGAATCGATCTTCTACAATGCGATGAGCATTATTAAAAAGCAGGCGAAGACAGATGGAGTTGAGGTTTTTAAAAAGGCGCTGGACAATGTAGGTCCTATGTTGGAGGTAAAGTCCAAGCGCATTGGCGGTTCTACCTATCAAGTACCAATGGAAGTAAGCCACCATCGCCGGCAAGCCTTGGCAATGCGATGGATTATCAGTTTCGCTCGCCAGCGCAAGGGACGAACCATGTCCGACCAACTAGCCACCGAACTTATTGCAGCTGCTAATAATGATGGGGGAGCGGTTAAAAAACGCGAAGATACCCACCGTATGGCAGAAGCAAATAAAGCCTTTGCTCACTTCAGATAGATTTCAGTCAATTAACGCAGTATAGAACAGTTATGGAAAGGATTGCCCTAGAACACGTTCGAAATATCGGTATCATGGCCCACATCGATGCCGGTAAGACCACCACAACTGAACGAATTCTGTTTTATACAGGCAGAGTTCATCGGATGGGGGAGGTGCACGACGGAGCTGCTACAATGGACTGGATGGCACAGGAGAAAGAGCGGGGCATCACAATTACCTCTGCTGCTACAACTTGTTTTTGGCAGGGACACCGCGTCAATATTATCGACACACCCGGGCATGTAGACTTCACTGTCGAAGTTGAACGCTCCCTTCGAGTACTTGATGGAGCTATTGCCGTTTTTTGCGCCGTGGGAGGTGTCGAACCTCAATCAGAAACTGTCTGGCGTCAGGCTAACAAATATCAAATTCCCCGCATAGCATTTATTAATAAGATGGATCGCACGGGAGCCGATTTCTATAATGTGCTTGATATGATGAAAAAGCGACTGGGCGCAAATCCTGTGCCAATTGTGCTCCCTATCGGGGCCGGTGATCTCTTCACTGGCTTGATCGATCTGATCAATATGCGAGCCATTTTGTATGTTGATGCTCATGGAACGCACTTCGAATATTCCGATATACCTGCTGATTTGCAGGAAGATGCAGAAAAGTGGCGTTTGCATCTCCTTGAGGAAATCGCATCGTATGATGAACATTTAATGGATAAGTATATAGCCGGAGAAATCCTCACTGGAGATGAAATTCGGCTTGCCCTTCGAAAAGGATGCATTGATCTCTCTATAGTCCCTGTGATATGTGGGGCAGCCTTCAAAAATAAAGGAGTTCAACGGCTGCTTGATGCAGTTATTGATTATCTTCCCTCTCCCTTAGATATAGGGGCTGTTCATGGATTCGACGCCAATTCCAACGAGCCAGTAGAGCGCGAGCCAAAGGATGATGCACCGCTTAGCGCTCTTGCGTTCAAGATTATGACAGATCCCTATGTTGGACGTTTAACATTCTTCAGGATTTACTCTGGGCAGGTTAAGACTGGCGAGATGATTCTAAACACAAATACTGGTCGTCGGGAACGCGTTGGCCGACTAATGCTTATGCATGCGGACAAACGCGAAGAACGCCATATGGTGACAACTGGCGAGATCGCTGCCATCGTGGGCCTCAAAGGTACCCGTACTGGCGATACACTTAGCGATGAGAAACACGCCATTGTTCTTGAAAAAATGGAGTTCCCTGAACCTGTGATCCGAGTTGCCGTCGAACCGGCATCCAAGGCGGATGGTGAGGCATTATCGAGTGGCTTGGCGAAGTTGGCTGAAGAAGACCCGACGTTTAAAATCAACACAGATGAGGAAACGGGTCAAACGATTATTGCTGGAATGGGAGAGTTGCATCTGGAGATCATCGTAGATCGACTGAAGCGCGAGTTTAAAGTGCACGCGAACATCGGCGCGCCACAGGTAGCCTACAAAGAAAGCATCACAGATGAGGCGGAGGCTGAGGGCAAGTTCATCAAACAGAGTGGTGGCCGGGGACAGTACGGACATTGTGTAATTAGGCTCAAGCCGAACGATTCCGGCCAAGGTTATCAATTTGTTAATCAGATTGTGGGAGGAACAATACCAAGAGAGTATATCCCCTCCATCAACCAAGGTATACAGGGTGCCTTGAAAAATGGAATCCTGGCTGGTTATCCTATTGAAGATGTTATCGTGGAGCTGTTTGATGGCTCTTTTCACGATGTGGATTCATCCGAAATGGCATTTAAGATCGCTGGGTCCATGGCTGTCCAGGAGGCGGTCCGTAAAGCCAGTCCAATACTCCTGGAGCCATTTATGGACCTGGAAGTCGTTGTAATGGATGATTATCTCGGAGATGTCATGGGTGATATGACCAGTCGAAGGGGCCACATTCAAGGGATGGATAAACGGAGCGATGCCCAAGTGGTGAGAGCTCTCGTGCCCCTTTCGGAAATGTTCGGATATGCCACAGATTTGCGCTCATTAACCCAGGGACGTGCGGTTTTTACTATGCAATTTGCACGATATCAGCAAGTTCCTGAGGGTGTAAAGGATCGGATCTTGGAACGCGTTCATGGTAAAGTAGTCGCGTAATTACCGGGAAGAAAGGAACCGACTCATGGCGAAGGAGAAGTTTGTACGCACGAAGCCGCACGTGAACATAGGCACGATTGGTCATGTGGACCATGGGAAGACGATGTTAACGGCGGCGATCACGCATGTATTGAGTAAGCGCGGCCTGGCCCAGGCAAAGGCGTTTGACGACATCGACAATGCCCCTGAGGAGCGGGAGCGAGGGATCACGATCCAGACGGCACATGTGGAGTATGAGACAGAAGCCCGTCATTACGCTCATGTGGACTGTCCGGGTCACGCGGATTACATCAAGAACATGATCACGGGAGCGGCCCAGATGGATGGTGCGATCCTGGTTGTGAGTGCGGCAGACGGCCCCATGCCCCAGACCCGTGAGCACGTATTGTTGGCACGTCAGGTGAATGTGCCATCGATCGTAGTATTTATGAACAAGGTTGACATGGTGGATGACGAGGAGTTGCTGGAGTTGGTGGAAGTGGAGTTGCGTGATCTGTTGAACCAGTATGAGTTTCCCGGGGATGAGACACCCATTATCCGCGGATCGGCGCTGAAGGCTCTCAGCAGTGATGGCACGGGTCCGGATGCGGAACCGGTGACACAGTTACTGGAGGCGGTGGACAGTTTTATCCCGACGCCCAAGCGGGCGATTGACAAGCCGTTTTTAATGCCGGTGGAAGATGTATTTTCGATTACGGGTCGCGGTACGGTAGGTACGGGCCGGGTTGAGCAGGGGGTAGTGAAGGTTGGCGACGAGGTGGAGTTGATTGGACTGGAGGCCCACGAGAAGACGGTAGTTACGGGTGTGGAAATGTTCCGCAAGTTGTTGGATCAGGGTGAGGCTGGCGACAATTTGGGATTGTTATTGCGTGGGGTGGACAAGGAATATTTGCGTCGCGGGATGGTGGTGGCCAAGCCGGGTTCGATTACGCCCCATACGCGATTTAAGGGACAGGTGTACGTTTTGAAGAAGGAGGAGGGAGGCCGTCATACGCCGTTTTTCAATGGGTATCGGCCGCAGTTTTATTTTCGCACGACGGATGTGACAGGTTCGGTGAAATTGCCGGATGGTGTGGAGATGGTGATGCCGGGTGACAATGTGAACATGGATGTTGAGTTGATCACTCCCATTGCCATGGATAAGGAATTGCGCTTCGCCATCCGGGAAGGTGGACATACCGTAGGTGCCGGCGTCGTCACAGAAGTCAAAGAATAAATCATTTACCGGGAGACTGAAAGTTGGCGGGACAGAAAATACGTATCAGACTGAAAGCCTACGATCATATCCTATTGGATAAATCGACTGAGAAAATTGTGCGGACAGCCAAGAATACTGGTGCACTGGTCTCAGGTCCTATACCACTGCCAACCAGGAGGACAATCGTTACGGTGAACCGGTCCCCGCATGTGGACAAAAAATCTCGGGAGCAATTCCAGACGAAAGTGCACAAACGTATTGTTGACATTCACAATTCAACGCCTAAGACCGTGGATGCACTGATGAAACTGGATTTGCCTGCGGGTGTAGATATCGAAATCAGGGCCTAGAGATGGATTCTTTACTTGGGATTAAACTGGGAATGACGCGCATCTTTGATGAGGCTGGGCGGGATATTCCGGTAACAGTGCTCCAGGCTGGCCCATGCACCATCTCTCAGGTTAAGTCTGACGAAAAGGATGGGTATCAAGCTGTTCAGCTAGCTTTTTTGGAGCAAAGTGAGAAGAAAATCAGCAAACCGCTAAGTGGTCATTTCAAAAAGGCTGGCGTATCTCCTGCCAGAATCATACGCGAGGTCCGCACAACGGAGCTTTTAAAATTGGGCGATGAGATCACAGTTAAAATCTTTAATCCTGGTGACATGGTAAAGGTGACCGGTACTTCGAAAGGAAAGGGCTTTACCGGAAGGATGAAACGGTACAATTTCCATGGTGGTCGAGCCTCTCACGGCAAGAAAGACCAGCTGCGAGCTGGCGGATCCATTGGCGCTAGCTCTGATCCATCGCGTGTATTCCCAGGAATGCGTGGGGCCGGCCGCAGCGGCAATGCTCGTAGTACAGTCTTGAACTTGGAAATAGTGAGGATCATGCCCGAAACGCACCAACTGATGCTGAAAGGCGCAGTACCTGGCCCCAAAAACAGTATGGTCATGATTACGAAGGTCCAATGAAAGTCGATGTAAAAAAATTAGATGGCACCGATACAGGTAAGCAGGTGAATCTTAGCAAAGCTGTATTCGGGATCGAACCACGTGAGCATGCTGTCTATTTGGCGGTGAAATCTGAACTGGCCAATGCGCGCCAAGGTAGTGCATCTTCCAAAACTCGGAGTGAGGTAAGAGGAAGTGGCGCCAAGCTTTGGCGCCAGAAGGGGACGGGGCGAGCCAGAGTTGGTGACGCTCGTTCGCCAATCCGTCGTGGTGGTGGCGTAGCCTTTGGCCCCAAACCACGCGCCTTTAATCTTAAGGTGAATCAAAAGGTTAAAACCCTAGCCCGCAAATCGATGTTATCTGCGATGCAAAATAAAGGTCGGATAATCGTCGTGGAAGCCTTTGATCTGACCGGCCATAAAACCAAGGAGTTAGCACTTGCCTTGAGTGCGTTGAATCTTAGCGGGACGAAAGTAACACTACTTCCTGGAAAGCCATCCAAAGAACTCTGGCTGGCCGCCAGAAACCTGCCGGGAGTTAGTGTGAAATCGGCGACCGACGTCTCCACGTACGATGTATGGACTTCAGATTTCCTGCTGGTGGATCAGGAAGGCATAAAGAACTTGAATGTTGCTTTGGGTAGCTGACATGACAATTAAGAATTATATCATCATGAGGCCTATTCTGACGGAGAAAATGCATCGTCTGGAAGAGGAACAGGGTAAATATGCCTTCGTCGTGCATCCGCAGGCAAACAAGCTGGAAATCAAAGCAGCAATAGAAGAGAAATTCGATGTGAAGGTGCGAAAAGTTGCTACGGCTAATCGGATTGGAAAAACAAAAAGTATGACGACCAGGAGTAAAGGACGCGCAATCCGAACACAGGGTCGGCGTTCGAGCTGGAAGCGGGCGATTATTACGCTGGCTGAAGGATATAAGATCGATCTGTTTGGCTCGGAAGGAACGGGATAATCATGCCGGTAAGATTTATAAAGCCAACTACACCCGGGCAGCGATTTATGTCGGTATCTACGTTTGAAGAATTGACTGTAGACAAACCTGAAAAATCGCTCACTGAAGCTCTTCGCAGCTCAGGAGGTCGCAATAACCACGGGCGGATGACAATTAGACGAAGGGGAGGCGGCCATAAGCGGCGATATCGCATCATTGACTTCAGACGCGACAAGCTGGATGTTGAGGGAACAGTAAAGACAATTGAATATGATCCCAATCGCAGTTGTCGTATTGTCCTCGTTCAATATGCTGATGGTGAAAAACGGTATATCCTTGCCCCGGACGGCACCAAGGTTGGAGATAGCGTGATTGCATCGCGAGATAGAGCCCCATTAAGACCTGGCAATGCTATGCCCCTGGCAAAGATACCGCCCGGATTGATGGTGCATAATGTTGAGATTAAGCCCGGAAAAGGTGGCCAGATGGCCCGTAGTGCGGGTGCCGCAGCTCGGATTATGGCTAAGGAGGGCTCCATGATCTCTCTTAGGCTTCCTTCGGGAGAGGTCCGCATGGTTCATGAGAATTGCATGGCTACCGTCGGTGAAGTTGGGAATAAAAGTCATGAAAATGTTGATTTGGGTAAGGCGGGGCGATCTCGCTGGCAGGGGCGCCGTCCGCGTGTGCGAGGAGTGGCGATGAATCCAGTGGATCACCCCATGGGCGGTGGTGAAGGGAAGGCTTCAGGTGGACGTCATCCAGTATCCCCTAAAGGAATCCCAGCTAAAGGTTATAAGACTAGAAAGAAAAATCATCCTTCAGACCGCTATATCGTGAAACGGAGAGATTAGACGTATGCCTCGATCGGTTAAAAAGGGTCCCTATGTTTCAGAAGCACTTTCCAAGAAAGTGGAAGAATTGAATAAGACCGGGAAGAAAAAAGTAATTAAGACGTGGTCCCGTCGTTCAACTATCTCGCCTGATTTTGTGGGGCATACATTTGCAGTTCATAATGGCAACAAATTTATACCTGTGTTTATTTCTGAGAATATGGTTGGCCACAAACTTGGGGAATTCTCCCCAACCCGTATTTTCAGGGGCCATGTTGATAAGAAGAGGGGTGGGTAATCGTGGAAGGATTGGCTCGAGCCAGATATCTGCGTCAATCTCCTCGCAAAATTAATCGTGTGTTGCAGCTGGTCCGCGGCCATGATGTTAACCAGGCCTTGAATGTACTGCATTTCTCCCCGACCAAAGCGTCTGAATTTATTGAGAAAGCATTGCATTCTGCGGTTGCTAATGTTATGAATGCGCCTGACGCAAAAGAAGTGGACGTAGATAATCTGTATATCAAGTCCGCCTATGTTGATGGTGGCCCTACTTTCAAGCGTTGGCGTCCACGGGCCATGGGTCGGGCAAATCGAATTCTTAAGCGGACGAGCCATTTGACCATTATCGTAGCAGAAAAAAGGTCCTGAGAAGGGAAGGGGAGCAAAGAGTTGGGTCAAAAAACCAATCCGATTGGATTTAGGCTGGGAATAAATAAAACCTGGTCATCAACTTGGTTTGACGAGCAAAATTTTTCTGAGAAGCTCAGCGAAGATATTATTCTTCGGAAGTATATCGGGCACCGGTTGAACAATGCTGGTGTGTCCAAGGTGGAGATAAGTCGAACTCCCAAAAAGGTTACTGTTACAATTCACACCAGTCGCCCGGGCATTGTGATTGGCAGGGGAGGGGAAGAAGTTGAACGCCTGCGCAGTGAGATACACCGTCTGGCTGGGAAGGAAGTACAGTTAAATGTCAGTGAAGTCAAGCGACCAGAGCTGGATGCCAGGCTGGTAGGTGAAAGTATCGCACAGCAACTGGTAAAAAAAATATCCTTTCGTCGGGCGGCCAAGAAATCAATTCAAGCGACGATGCGTATGGGAGCGGAAGGAATTCGTATCTGCCTCTCCGGTAGATTAGGTGGAGCGGAGATGAGCCGGACTGAAACATTCAGAGAGGGTCGAGTTCCACTGCACACGCTAAGGGCAGATATTGATTATGCCATGGTAGAAGCAAAAACCACCTACGGCAAAATAGGTGTTAAAGTATGGATATGCAACGGTGAAGCAGTAGCAAGAGCTGCTCAGTAGGCGAGAGTTAATCAATGTTAGCACCACGAAAAGTAAAATATCGTAAACCTCATCGGGGAAATCGCAGGGGAATGGCTGCACGAGGGGACGCTGTTGCGTTTGGAACCTTCGGACTCAAAGCGCTCGAGAATGGCTGGATTACCAGCCGACAGATCGAAGCAAGCCGCGTAGCTATCGCGCGCAAGGTTAGAAAATTCGGCCGCATGTGGATTCGTATCTTTCCTGATAAGGCCGTTACTCAGAAACCCGCTGAAACACGTATGGGCAAGGGCAAGGGAGCGCCTGAGTACTGGGTTTGTGTTGTTAAACCGGGTCGCATTCTTTTCGAGATTGAGGGCGTGAGCGAAGAATTGGCTGCAGAAGCATTCCGTCTCTGTTCACATAAACTACCTATTAAAACCAGGATGGTAACACGGCGGGAGGCTATGGCATGATAAAAGAAGATATTTTAGCCATGGCTGTGGAAGATCTTCAGAAATACCTGCAGGAAAAGAAGGAAGAATTAACAAATCTACGCTTCCAACAGGCGTTACAGCAATTAGAGAAGCCTCATCAGATACGTCAAATGCGTCGAGAAATCGCACAGATTGTAACCTTGCTCCGCGAGTATGAGATGGGACGACGCGAAGTGAGAACGGAGTAAGATAGAATGACCAATCAAATCAAGCGAAGAAGGCTAACGGGTGAGGTTGTAAAAAACAGGATGGATAAAACCGCCGTCGTCCTCGTGACCCGTCGATTCGCACATCCAATGTATAAGAAATATGTAACTCGAACGAAAAAATATTATGCGCACGATGAGAACAATCTATGCAATGTTGGTGATTTAGTCATCATTGAAGCTACCCGCCCACTAAGTCGCTTAAAGCGATGGAGGGTATTTGAGGTCACGAGACCTGCTGTTGAATCTGGAGAGGAAATATGATTCAGCAGGAAACCCGACTTCGGGTAGCAGATAACACTGGCGCCAAGGAAGTGTTGTGCATTCGAGTCCTGGGCGGCTCACATCGTCGCTACGCGAGTGTTGGTGATCTGATTGTGGTCACCGTGAAGTCAGCCATACCTGGTGGTATGGTCAAGAAGGGGGATGTTTCCAAGGCTGTAGTGGTTCGTACTCGGAAAGAAGTTCGTAGACAAGATGGATCCTACATACGATTTGATGAAAATGCAGCCGTACTTTTGAACCAGATGCTTGAACCACGTGGAACCCGCGTTTTCGGGCCGGTGGCAAGAGAGCTGCGTGAGAAAAAATATATGAAAATTGTCTCCCTCGCCCCGGAGGTCCTCTAGACATGAAGATTAAAAAAGACGATATCGTAAAAGTGATATCGGGCAACTATCGCGGGAAAACGGGGAAAGTATTAAAAGTACTGCCTGCCCGAAACCGTGCTATTGTAGAAGGAATTAACTTTGTTAAGCGCCATTCCCGTCCGACCCAGACCAACCCTCAGGGTGGAATAATCGAGCGTGAGGCGACTATCCATCTTTCCAACCTGATGCTTATTGTGAATAACGCACCAACACGTGTTGGGTATACAAAATTGGAAGATGGGAAGAAGGTTCGAGTATCTCGAAAGACAGGCGAAACAGTTAACGAGTAAGTATGGCAATGGCGAGCGAGAAAGTGAAAAGCACATCCGATGGTTACATGCCTCGACTGAAGCAGCAATACCAGATGGAGATTGTTCCGGCCCTTCAAAAACAGTTAGGATTCGGAAATGTCTGGCAGGTGCCAGTGTTGGATAAAATTGTCTTAAACATGGGGCTTGGTACAGCAAGAGAAGATGCCAACATGCTCAAGAGCGCATTGGATGATCTGGCAGTAATTAGCGGTCAGAAAGCCGTGGTTACCTACGCCAAGAAACCGATTTCCAACTTCAAGATTCGAACAGGTGATCCAGTCGGTGCAAAGGTGACCCTGCGGGGCGATAGAATGTACGAATTCCTGGATCGCCTGCTTGCCTTGGCGGTACCACGCATAAGGGACTTTCGTGGTCTCCCCAACAGGTCCTTTGATGGCCGGGGGAATTTCAGCTTCGGCATTGATGAGCAGATCATCTTCCCGGAAATCGATTATGATAAGATTGACAGGATTAGGGGAATGGATATTACGGTTGTGACCACGGCGAATACAGACGAGGAGGCATATAACCTTCTTCGAGCGTTTGGTTTTCCGTTTCGGCCAAGACCGCAGGTTCAGGATTCTATAGCGGAAGGAGCACAGTTGTAGTGGCACGTAAGGCACTAATCATTAAAGCTAGCAGAAAACCGAAATTTTCCACACGACAGTATAATCGATGCAGCAATTGCGGTCGTTCGAGGGCTTTTCTTCGGAAGTTTGGGCTCTGTAGAATTTGTTTTAGGGAGATGGCCTTGCAGGGTATCATTCCTGGAATTACTAAGGCCAGTTGGTAGGAGTATAGGCGAATATGTCAATGTCCGATCCCATAGCAGATTTTTTGACGCGAATCCGGAACGCCCAACTAGCTGGGAAACGCTGGGTAGATATTCCCGCTTCGAATCTAAAAAAGCGTATCTGTCTTATCCTTAAGGAGGAACATTTCATTCGCGATTTTCTCCTCGTTACAGATGATAGACAAGGAATGCTGCGCATATTCCTCAGTTATGATCACAGGGGTGCGCCCGTGATCGAGGGAATTAAACGCATTAGCAGACCGGGTCGAAGAGTATATCTGGATGCAAAACATTTGCCCCGTGTGAGGGGAGGCTTGGGAATTTCTATTCTTACCACTCCCAAGGGAGTCTTGTCAGATAAAATTGCTCGCCGACAAAATGTAGGTGGCGAAATCTTATGTCAGGTTTGGTAGCGTCTTATGTCACGTATCGGTAAACAATTAATAGCATTGCCTGAGGGGATTTCGGTCGACATTGCCGATAGGAACGTTACCGTCAAGGGCCCCAAAGGCAGTCTTTCCTATACACTTGAATCTGGCGTGTCCGTGTCGCGTCAGAACAGTGACCTACTGGTATCCAGGGCAACGGACGAAAAACGTCACCGCGCACTGCATGGATTGACCCGTGCGCTAATTGCCAACATGGTTAAGGGTGTAAGTGAAGGTTATTCCAAGCGCCTAGACCTGATCGGAATTGGGTATACTATCGAGCAAAAGGGTACCAACGTTTTATTCAATCTGGGCTATTCACACCCCATTTACTTCCAGGCGCCTGATGGAATAGAGCTGGAAGTGATGAATAAAAATACATCAGTGGTTGTGAGGGGAATTGATAAGCAGCTGGTGGGACAGGTTGCAGCAAAAATGCGATCTCTGCGTAAGCCTGAGCCCTACAAGGGAAAGGGAATTCGTTATCAGGATGAAATAGTGCGTCGCAAAGCCGGCAAGACTGTGGGCGGAGTAAAGGCTTAGGAAAAGATGATCAAGTCAAATAAGAAAAAAATTGAACTACAGCATCGCAGACGCCGCCGCATCAAAGGCAAGTTCGACTTGTATTCCGGAAAGCCAAGGTTGGTAGTGAACAGATCTAACAAACATATTACGGGTCAGATCGTGAATGATTTGAAGGGTCACATACTGGTTTCGGCCTCTAGTGTTGAAAAAGCACTAGCTGATGAGTTAAAAGGTGCAAATGGGAAAGTCGAGGCAGCAAAGCGAATTGGCCTTGTGCTTGGACGTAGAGCTGTAGAAAATAAAATTACTGAGGTAGTATTTGATCGTGGATCATACTTGTATCACGGTCGTGTACAGGCCCTTGCCGATGGTGCTCGCGAGGGTGGATTAAAATTCTAGATGGTAGCAAGATGGCAATAAATCCGACTGAACTAGATTTGAAAGAAGAGACATTGATCCGAGTATCCCGTGTGGCAAAGGTTGTCACTGGAGGTCGACGATTCGGCTTTAATTCCATTGTGGCTGTTGGAGATGGACATGGTCATGTTGGTATTGGATTTGGCAAAGCAAATGAAGTGGCTTCCGCCATTAGTAAAGCCCGGGAAAATGCCAAGAAGAATTTATTCAGGACACCTGTCATTAACGGGACCCTGCCGCATGCTATAACAGCTAAATTTGGCGCCAGCCAAGTTATGCTAAAACCCGCTTCACCGGGTACTGGTCTCATTGCAAGTGCGCCGGTGCGAGCTGTTCTCGAACAGGCAGGCTATACCGATGTCTTGACAAAATGTACCGGATCAACCAATGCTTTGAACGTGGTGCGTGCAACAAAGAAGGCGCTTCAGTCTTTGCGGGACGCTATTGAGATCGCACGCAAACGCGGTATCACGGTGAAGGAGCTCTTTAACTGATGGCGAAGACGGAGAAAACGCTGAGAATCAAGCAAATTAAGAGTGCCATCGGTTACCGCAAGAGGGCAAAAGGTACGCTTAAAGCGCTTGGAATTCACCGAATGCATCAAACGGTAGAAAAACCGGACAACGCAGCAATACGGGGAATGGTTGAGAAAGTGCGTCACTTGGTTGAGGTAGTAAAAGTATGAGCCAGTTAGTTCCAATAGAACCTGCCAAGGGCTCCACGCAATCCCGGAAGCGTCGCGGTCGTGGTATGGGATCCGGATTAGGTAAGACTTCTGGAAGGGGACATAAAGGATGGCACTCCAGGTCCGGCTCCAAGAGGCTATCTTGGTACGAGGGCGGGCAGATGCCTCTTCAGCGTCGGTTACCAAAGCGCGGCTTTTCTAATGCACGGTTCCGCAAGCGAGTTCAAATTGTGAGCCTGAAAGCAATCATGGCTGCCGAGCTGCCTAAAGTAACCCCGTCAGTTCTGAAGGAGCGCGGGATTATTAAATATGACGACCGACCCATGAAAGTGCTGGGGGGCGGTGAAGTATCGCGGGCACTCGAGGTCAGTGCACATCAATTTAGCGACTCTGCCAGGGAAAAGATTGAGAAGTCGGGTGGTACAGTGATCGTCTTAGATAAGAGTGCGTTGGCCTGATGCTGGAGAAATTCACAAATAGTTTCAAGATTCCAGAGTTGCGGCGACGCATCATGTTCACGTTAGCTTTATTGTGCGTATATCGGATTGGCGCCCATGTCCCAATACCAGGGATCAATAGCGAAGCATTGAAGGCCGCAATGCAAAATTTTGCCAATACGTTGCTAGGGCTATATGACATGTTCAGCGGCGGGGCGTTCGCGCAGGCTACGGTCTTTGCCTTGGGAATCATGCCCTACATAACCGCTTCGATTATACTCCAGCTTATGGGAGCGGTTGTACCATATTTCCAGCGTCTCCAACGAGAGGGAGAGGAGGGTCGACGCAAAATGACCCAGCTCACCCGATACGGGACGGTTTTGATTGCTGCAATTCAAGCCTTTTCAGTTGCCGTTTTTCTACAAGGTCTTGATACGTCTGTGGGTAAGGTAGTCCTGTTTCCGGGGATCGGATTCCGGCTTATGACGATGATTACTATCGTGACCGGAACTGTTTTTGTAATGTGGCTTGGTGAGCAGATTACGGAGCATGGCATTGGAAATGGGATCTCTCTGATCATAATGGTCGGAATCATGTCCCGTGCACCGAATGTATTATTCAACGAGATAAACCTGATAAACCAGCAGCTGAGGAATATTCTACTCGACGTGATTCTGATTGGTATTATGATCGTAATTGTTGGCTTGGTTGTTGGATTAACTCAAGGTATGAGGAAAATACCTGTTCAGTATGCCAAGCGAGTGGTAGGGCGGAAAGTGTATGGTGGGCAAACTACGCATATACCTTTGAGAATTAACACGGCCGGAGTGATGCCCATAATCTTTGCCCAAGCGATTATGTTTATCCCCAGCACACTTGGTACCGCTTTTCGTGACAGCGCCTTCGTGCAAGGTCTCATGAGTGTATTTTCTATTTCCAGTCCGGTCTATTGGATCATTTTCGGGACTATAATAGTATTCTTTACTTATTTCTATACCGCAGTGGCCTTTAATCCGGTCGAGGTTGCTGATAATATGAAAAAACAGGGTGGCTTTATCCCAGGTGTCAGGCCCGGCAAGAAAACCGCCGAATACATCGATAATATCCTCACTCGGGTTACCCTGCCCGGATCGATATTTTTGGCACTAATCGCTATATTCCCATACATCCTAATGAAAGCAACAGGTATAAATTACGATTTAGCAAGTTTTTTTGGAGGTACCAGTCTTCTAATTGTAGTTGGTGTAGGCCTTGATACGCTTCAGCAGATCGAAAGTCACTTGCTGATGCGGCATTATGATGGCTTTTTGAAAAGTGGTCGGATCAGGGGTCGGCGGCGATTCTAGTTGCTGAGAGACTCCAATGATTCATATTCGCAGCAAGCAGGAGGTCGAGAAGATTCGACATAGCAGTGAGATCGTAGCTGATACTCTTGAGTTGGTGGCTGAAATGATCACTCCTGGTGTGACCCCTAGGGAACTGGATGAAACGGCCGAGAAATACATCCGCAAGTGTCAAGCTGAACCGGGGTTTAAGGGATTATACGGATATCCAGCAACTCTCTGTATATCTGTGGAAGATGAAGTTGTTCACGGCATTCCTGGTTCTCTACCCTTGAAGGAGGGACAGATTGTTAGCATTGATGTCGGCGCCCTTAAGAATGGGTACTACGGAGACCACGCCCGTACTTTCGCTGTCGGAGAGGTTGACCAGGAACGGCAACGTTTAATGCAACGTACTCGTGAATGTCTTGACCTGGGTGTGCAGGCAGCAGCGATTGGCGGACATGTAGGTGACATTGGGCAGGCCGTTCAAGAACATGCTGAAAGTGCTGGCTATGGAGTGGTTCGAGAACTGGTCGGACATGGAATAGGCAGTCGACTCCATGAAGAGCCACAAGTACCCAATTTTGGACGGAATGGTTTTGGCTCGCTGGTGAGGGAAGGCATGTGCCTGGCGATTGAGCCCATGATCAATATGGGCAGTAAAGATGTATTCACAAGGGACGATGGCTGGACCGTATGTACCACAGATGGGAAACCTTCGGCACATTTTGAGCATACGATTGTGATTACCGCCAACGGTCCTGAGGTTCTAACAAAAGGTAACACGGCTTAAGGGCTGGAAATATGGTAAAAGAAAAAGGAATACAGGTAGACGGAACGATTATTAAGACACTTCCCAATGCTACTTTTAAGGTGCAATTGGAAAATGGACACGAGGTACTCGCGCATGTTTCCGGGAAGATGCGGATGCATTTTATTAAAATTCTACCCGGGGATACGGTAACTGTGGAGCTCTCCCCTTATGATTTAACCCGGGGTCGAATTACCTACCGCTACAAGTAAGTACTGTCCTATAGGGAGAATGATGAAAGTTCGTGCATCGGTTAAAAAGATTTGTTCAAAGTGCAAGATAATAAGGCGCAATGGTGTGGTCCGGGTGATCTGTGTCCATGGCCGCCATAAGCAGCGCCAGGGATAGATAAAGGATTAAAAAAGGAGGCATGATCGTCAATGGCTCGTATCGCTGGTGTTGACCTGCCAAGAGATAAAACCATAGAGTACGCACTACCGTACCTCTATGGTATTGGTCATATGCGGTCATGTCAGATCTTGACAGAGGCTGATGTGCCGCTTGAAACCCCCGTACGAGATCTCACCGAACAGCAGGTCGTAGCAATTCGGAATGTAATTGGTGAGAATTTCAAGGTTGAAGGGGAATTGCGGTCTGAAGTAAACATGAATATCAAACGACTTATGGATATCGGTAGCTATCGAGGACTTCGGCATCGACGCGGTCTGCCAGTCCACGGCCAACGTACGCATACAAACGCAAAAACCAGACGGGCCCGTAAGCGCAGTGTCGGCATCCGTAAGTGACTGTTAACGTCTAACAATTGAGGAGCAGAATAGTTTGGCGGCAAGACCAGCAGGACGGAAGAAAAAAAAGAAAGTGCTTGTAGAGCCGGAAGGAATCGCACACATCAAGGCGAATTTCAATAATACAATCATTACCCTGACCAACCGTTACGGGAATGTCATATCGTGGTCCAGTGGGGGTACCAGCGGTTTTAAAGGATCGCGAAAAAGCACTCCTTTCGCGGCACAGCAAGCCGCAATGAAGGCAGCCAAAGAGGCCATGGATCTTGGACTTTCCTCCGTCGAGGTTCGTGTCAAGGGTCCCGGTAGTGGACGCGAAGCAGCGATTCGTTCACTGCAGGTAGCAGGCTTGGAGATCAGCGCAATAAAAGATGTAACTCCGATCCCACATAATGGCTGTCGCCCGCCTAAACGACGCCGGGTATAGAAAAGGTTAATTGAATGGCAAGATATCTTGGACCAAGAGGGAAAATTGTTCGGCGATTGGAGTATCCGGCTTTTGAATCGCCAAAATTTTCATCCCTTAAGAAAAATTATCCCCCAGGGCAACATGGAAGCACCCTGCGACGGAAGGTTTCCACATATGGATTGCAGCTGCGGGAAAAACAGCGGATGAAGCATTTATATGGTCTTCTGGAAAAGCAATTCAGAAGCTATTTTAAAAAAGCAGCGACACAGGATGGTCCTACTGGACCTAATCTCCTGATCATTCTTGAATCACGACTTGATAATATCGTATATCGGATTGGATTTGCACCCACACGCCGGGCTGCTCGACAATTGATCGGTCATAAACATCTTATGGTCAACGACCAAACCGTTAACATTCCATCGTTTCAGCTGAAGCCTGGCGATGTGATCAAAGTACGAGAAAAAAGTAAAAAACTGGAAATTATCCATAATGCCATGCGAAGGATTACTGAGGACAGCCAGATGCCGTGGCTCGATCTGGATAAGGCCAAATTAACGGGAGTGTTTTTGGCCAAGCCTCAACGTGATGAGATTCCGGAACAGGTGAATGAACAGCTGGTAGTCGAGTTGTACTCCAAGTAACGTGTACGAGAGGAAAATATGAATGGCAGATAAGAACAGCCAACAGCAACTTAAATTATATGAGCATAGCGATACGCATGCCACATTTACGGTTGAACCGCTCGAGAGAGGGTATGGAATAACACTTGGGAATACCCTACGCAGGATTCTTTTGACTGCGATCCCCGGAGCGGCAATTTCTTCGATCAAGGTAGATAATGTATTGCACGAATTCTCTACTATTCCGGGAGTGATCGAAGATGTGGCAGATATCATACTCAACCTGAAACAGGTTCGTTTCAAACTGAATGATCTGAAACCCGATCCTGTGACCGTAGTATTAAAAGGCAACGGTGTGGTCAAAGCTGGGGAATTCGGCAAAGAAACGGACCAGTTCGAAGTATTGAATCCAGACTTGGAGATCTGTACTCTCAATGGAGAGAAAGAGATCAAGATGGAGCTTCGAGTTACTCGGGGAAAGGGCTACTCATCATCTGAGACCAATAAACTTCCAGATGCTCCCATCGGAACCATTTTTCTGGATACCATCTACGGCCCTGTTACCACAGTGATGTTTGATGTCACCCCTCTACCGGCATCGAAGACACAAGAAGAGCGTCTTACTCTGGATGCGCATACAGATGGTTCAATATCTCCAAAGGACGCGGTGAACTACGCGGCAACACTACTTCATGGTCTTATCAATATCTTTACCTTCGAGGAGTCTGCTCCGATTGCCGAAGTTGAGGATAGGATTGATGATAAGGACATCCAGCTGCGTGCGTTACTCAAGAAGAGCATCGATGAGATGGAGCTTTCTGTAAGGAGTCATAATTGTCTTCAGGCGGCCGGCATCAAGACAATCTATGAATTGGTGGTAAAAGAGGAAAGTGAGATGTTGAAGTTTAAGAACTTCGGACGAAAGTCACTCACGGAGTTGCAGGAGAAATTAGGTGAGATGGGGCTTTACTTTGGAATGAAGATTGATCCCAGTTTGATTGATAATTAGTGTTAGCGGAGAAGACATGAGGCATCAGAAAAGGGGTCGAAAACTGAATCGTACTGCCAGTCACCGCAGAGCTCTGCTGCGTAACTTGGCAGCCTCTCTGATCATTCACAAACGTATTCAAACCACTGACGCCAAAGCAAAAGAGTTGCGGTCATTTGTTGAACCCCTGATTACGTTTGCGAAGCAGGGAACCCTACATGCACGTAGACAAGTGATGAAAGTACTCCCAGGGCAACAAGGGAAGCAGGTCACCTCGATTCTTTTTAATGAGATTGCACCCCAAATGGCTGATCGGCCTGGTGGATATACTCGTATCATCAAACTTGGTAATCGTTCCAACGACCGAGCACCCGTTTCTATGATAGAACTTGTGGATAACGAACCTGCTGAAAAACCTGAAGAAAAACCAAAATCCGAGAAGAAACCCAAAACGGCGAAGAAGGAGAAATCGTAGGATATCCACCGCCACGATTGGCTAGCTTACGTTGACTGGAAAAACGTACAAAGTATGGAAGGTAGTCGTCGCGACTGCCTTTTTCTTTATGCTGAATTGGCTTTGTGCGGAAGATTTAGAGCCACTGAGATTCAAAGGATTGTGGGTAGTCCGCGAAAGCATGGTTGACCGTGCGGAGATCGACGCTGCTCTTAACTTTGCCTATGAAAGTGGCTTTAATCATGTTTTTGTTCAAATCAGAGGCCGCGGTGACGCCTACTATAATTCGCTACTTATCCCTAGGAGTCCTCGCATCCGGGATCAGGATTTCGATCCTCTTGAATATGCGATTTCACGGGGGCATGAGCTCGGATTGAATATTCATGCCTGGGTGACAACTTATCTGCTATGGTCAGCCCGTACACCGCCCGAAATAAAGAATCACGTTTACCGCATGTACCCGGAATGGTTGGAAGTAGATGCAGAAGGGAATGCTCAAGTCGACGTAGATCTCAGTGCACCCAGGAATAGCACCTTCGAAGGTATATTCCTCTCGCCGGTACACCCTGAAGTGAATGGGTATCTTCAGGCGGTCTTTACGGAAATACTACTGAATTATGATATCGATGGACTACATCTCGACTATTGCCGATTCCCGGATTTGGATTATGGTTATAATACTGAAGGACTGGGTGTATTTCAAAGCAGATATGGATTCGATCCGCTGGAGATCCATGCATTAGCAGCACAACAAGATGCTGATCATTCTTCTGATGAGATCAACCGGAAGCTGGAAATATGGGGTGTGTATCGTCAGCAGAAGATTTCTGATCTAATGACTGCAATGCACGCAGTAATTACCCTCAGTGGGAAGGAGGCGCTCCTTACCGCAGCCGTCAAACCCGATGCTCGAGTGGCACGCTATAAATACGGACAGGATTGGACCCAATGGCTAAGGAAAGGCATTATCGACTATGCCTTCCCAATGAACTATACTCCCGAAATAGATGAATACATCGAGAACATAAATATCATGACAGATTCCTTATCCCATCAACTTCAGAAGCGGGTGGTTATGGGGGTAGCTACATATAACCAGGATGCCCAAGCTACAGCTGATAAGATTCGCGTAGCTCGGATGTATGGTTTTCAAGGTGTATGCATCTTTTCATATGATGCACACAAGACTAATCTTACGCACTTTAATCCCATTCTGAAAATGATGGGACCATAAGACTTTTTATCGTGAATATGCCCCAAAAACACGACTGAAGATAGATCCGATTCCGGTATATGTATGCCGGTATTACCCTCCCCAGTGAGTGATAAAGAGCATCACCAAGATTCCAAGGCTAAGTGCGATAAATGTTGCCAATCGCTGCTGTGTATTGTGAAACGCCTCTGGCAGCAAGTCCATTGTCGCAACATAAATGAACGTACCGGCGGCTAATGCAGTAGGTACTGTAAGATGAATATCGCGCAATACGTGAACCAGCGGGATGGATATCAGTGCGCCCAAAGGGGTACAGACAGTGAATACCGCGAGCATGATTACCGCATGCCTTGGCGGGATTTCGGATAGTTTGAATACAGTAGCGAGTGAGAAGGCTGCCACTGTTTTGTGGCTGACAATTGCTATGAATATCACGAAGGCAAGGTTTGGGGTGGAAAAACTTGCACCGAGAGCAAATCCGGCCATTAAACTATGGATACTTAATCCGATGAAAGCGCTGATACCAACCACCTGGTGACGATGTTCCGCCTTATCGTCGCAATCATGGTGAGCATGTCGCACAAGTACTCTCTCCGCAAACAAGGCCACCATGAATCCGTTTAAGAGCATAAATTTGTTCAACAGACCGGATTCGTTCGTAATTGTTTCAGGGATAAGGTGAAAGAAAACTGTGCTAAGAAATACGCCCGCTCCGAAAGCCACAAATAGATGCAGTTGGCGATCACTCCAACGCCATAGAAGAGGAGGGAGGGCACCTATAATTGCTGCCAGGAAAATTCCGACGAGTGCGACATAAGGAGGGATGCTAATCATCAAAACAATTTACGGTATCTTGCTAAGTCTGGAAACAAGTACTCTAGACGCTTTATGATAATGCTGATTTCGTAGTAGCCAGGAAGTGTTTCAAACGCGGTTCTGAGAAAGACAGTTGATAAGTCTAAACACCTTATAAATAGGATTCATAGGAAAGGCCAAGCACGAGTTATGACTGTGATGAAAAATCTAGGCGGGCCAGCATTATGGGAATTGCCCGATTTATCAGGTGCTTATGCACCCATTCTAACGCCATTCACTCCAGACAGAGAATCGATAGATATTGACTCTTTTCATAGCCATTTGACATTCTTGGAGCAATCTGGCCTTGACGGTGTCTTGTTGTTGGGCACCAATGGAGAGTTTGATCAACTTACGGTGAAAGAGCGTCTACTTTTGGTGGATGCTGCACTCTCGGTTTCCAGCAGGCTGAAGATGGTTGTCGGGGGTACCATCCCGGATTCGGTGCCTGGTACATTTGATCTGGTATCGAAATTATCTGGTTACGCACCACAAATATCTGCTGTACTGGTTTCCCCCCCCTTCTACAGCAAGAGTGCAAGGGGACCGTCAATACCCATTCCCCGCATAGTGGAGTTCTATCGTGATCTCGCTCGTGTGCAGGATCGGTTGCCCCTGATGCTTTACAATGTTCCCTTACCCGCAAAGGGGATGATAACAACGGCACCCATAACCACAGAGGTCGTTGCATCACTACGTGATGAATCTATTATTGTGGGGATAAAGGATTCCAGCGCTCGATTGGAAAATATCGAGGCTTATCTTGATGCCAAGCCAGATATCCAAGTCTTAGTGGGTAGCGATTTCATCATCGGACCCGGACTAAACCGCGGCGCAACAGGCTCGATCACAGCGTGTGGCAATATATTTCCACAGGCCGTACTCGCTGTTTACAAAGCACGCACAAAGCAGGGGCAACTAGATGCCCAAAGTGAATTGAACCTACTACGTGAGCTGTTAAATACATTTCCTGCCAAGAGAGTCGCAATTCAGAAAAACCTGCTTGCTTATTTGGGAATCGTCTCGAACGGATCCCCTGTCCGGGATCAGAATAGAGATTTGACAGGATTGGAGAAAGAGAAGATAATCAACAAACTACTAGAACTGACTGATGGATTATCTATTAACCAGGCTGTACGGCAGACGATCATAACGCAGCGATCAACATTCCACAACTGAACCTGTACATGAACAAAATGGGGGTGACGGCCTAACACGCCGCTGTACTAGTCACCCCAGTCTATTTCAACATTACTTTGACTGAATCCAGACTGCCGTCGTGCTGTGCCGGTTTCACCTTGAGTAGTCTGGCGAGTAGCGGATAGATGTGAATATTTTGAAAATGGTCTATGATTTGGCCATGGTTAAAGGCTGGTCCCCGAGCAATGAAAATCCCTCTCATCGAAGGATAACTGCCATCATAACCATGTGCTCCACCATTGAAGAAGCCGGGGTTTTGGTCATAGCTAGCTCGGGTGGCAATGCTCCAGCCTTCATCTGCAATCCCGATTATGAGAGGAATGCGATGATGCTTTGAATAATGCAAACGGGAAGGCATTTCCTCCCGTTGGTATACCTGCATTCTGGGGTGAGCACCTTTCAAGACAGAATAAATATTGTCCAGTTCTACTTCAGGGGGTCGCAAGCCGAGGATAGGGGTCCAATCAATGACACCAGCTTTATCAATATCGATATAATCGTCGAGGAAGATCACTTGAGTGGAATCAATTTCCGTCATCCCATGATCGGACAGAACCACGATATTGATCTCTTCCATCATTCCACGTTGGATCAGACCCTCGAAAATGACTCCAAGCGAACTGTCCACTCTTTGGATTGCTTCTATTAATTCCGGTGAATCCGTGCCAATATGACCGGCATCGTCGATATCCGGAAAGTACATACAGATAAGTCTAGGGCGACGCTCTTGAGGCAAGTCAAACCAAGCCAGAGCTTGTTGAATTCTATCCGCATGTGGTAAATCATGATCGTATGGGTGCCAGTAGGAGGGGCGAAGACCGTTGATCTCGGCTTCGGAACCCGCCCAAAACAGGGTAGCTGCCGTCACCCCTTGCTTCTCAGCTGTCACCCAGAGCGGTTCGCCACCATACCAGCGGCCATCGCTGACTGATTCTCGCTCATAGACTGAAAACGTATCTTCCATAATCGGATCAAACATTGTATTGCCCACAACACCATTATTTTCAGGATAAAGTCCAGTGATGATAGAGTAATGGTTTGGATAGGTTTTAGTTGGAAATACTGGAATGAGCCCCCTCGCTTTTACACCAGTCTGTGCGAGTCGGTCCAGGTTTGGAGTGTCAGTCTTCTCAAAATAATCCCAACGAAAGCCATCCAGTGAAATGAGTAGTACGGTGGAACTTGATTGTCCACCGCAGCCGATAAATATCCAGAGAATAAGATAAAGTATAAGTGATCGGATATTGGATAACCTTGGAATTCGAATAACCATGATCTCTCCTGGACCCGTTAGTGATTGATTATAAAGAGATAATCAGAAACAGTATCATCCATATAATACCTTCCGCAATATCTGATAATTCATTTGAAGGTCATCAAACCCACGAACATGGTGCGCCCTTAAATTAATGAATTCAACTATGCGGTGCAGGTAAGAACAATTCACCAAGATACCATGGAACCGTTAATAATGCTAGTATTCAAGTGCGGAAGAAATTGATCGTAGCTCTTGCTATCTCGGAAACCGACACGTAAAATCATTCTGCACATACCTAACGCCATGTGCAGTCACAAAACAGTTTTAAGCAGGAGGAGAGATACGTGTTTCGCTCTGGCAAGCACAGAAACTTGATTTCAGCCCTTATCCTCTTGGGTGTGTGTTCTATTCTTGTAACACCAACCCATGCTAATCTGCGTTTTTACTCCATTGTGCAGCAGGTCTGCAAATCCTACCGGGTACCGGTTACATTGGACCAGATGACCCTGGAAGGGGCCGAGAGTAATAGTCCTGCCTTCAACCTCGCCTTGCAGAGTCGACGGAATAATTTTGAAGAGGTGATGTTGGTTGGATATATAGCGACCAGCCAAGCTATCTCGCGCACGGGATTGGAGATAAAAACCATAAATATCACAGTAACAATTCCTAAGGCGGATAACATGCTCCTCATGACCACTGCAGATGTGGCACTTGTGGAGCAGCTGCGTGAGGGAGAAATCAAATCATCCGAATTCATGCGGCAATTACAATGGAATTAAAAAAGGAGGATTGAAGTGCTATCCTTTACCGATACCCTCATACTCTACTTGCGCACGATCGGTTGGGCGCTGGCTGTTTCTATTGGATTTTCATTGGGCACAGCCATCGCTATTTTTATTTTCGCCATCATTTCAAAAGACATTGATGAATGGGCGGAAATACGAAATAAAAACTATGGCGTTGCAGCAATTTTTGTTGCGTTAATCGTTATGATCGGTGTGCTGGTGATGAGTGTGGTCTGATTGCCGTAAGCTCACAACTATCGGTTTAAAAAGGCCCCGCTATTACAGAGGGGCCTTTTAGTTTATCTTGAGAAATCACTGCATTACGGCGCTTTCCACCCATATCGGATTAGTAATTGCGAAACTATCCTGCCGTTCAATAGACCCTGGCGAACTCTCTCTTAAACAATACAGCTCTGCCCGTATATAATAGTTGCCCGAAGCTGATGCCAACGGGTGGCTGTATTCTGCATTATACTTCTTTGTCGAGAATTTCAAATCGATGAGAACTTCCTCACTTGTATGACCGATAATGCCGCGTAGTAGCTTGAATCTCGCGACAGGACCAAACTCTCTTGAACTTCGCATCTGAGCTACTACTTTCACACTCTGACCCGGAATGGTTTCCCCAATAGTTGCCTCGTGAGTTGGAGTAATGACTGAGATACTGATAAAAGGCCCCGTACTAATGATACAACGACCTGCTTTTAAGCCGGAAAGTAGGTCTGGTAAGCTGTGAGGTTGGATTCCCAGTACCCCGGTACGACAATAACCCAAGGTATTTGATTCACATTCCTCAAGGGATAGGAAGGGGATCTTGATTTGACGATGAATATTAAAGTCGCCATGGGCATCACTTCCCGCGTAGATATACTTCCGCGTTCCCTTGAGAAGCAGCTGGATCCATCTATCCAAGCCGGTATGGAAACCATCATCTATCCGGCCGTTTAGAATTTGGAGACCATCCAGCACAGGATTATCGATATCACTGTCTTTCCATATATCACGGCTAATGAGCACACATTGCATCAGGGACACCGGTTGGAATGGATGAGCTGCGATGACAACAATATCTGGCGAGTCCCAGGTCGAGAGAGAGCCTAGGCTAAGTTCTGACTTAGTTCGTAAGGGATGTTCACCACTATCGCCCGATCCGGGTAGATAATCCTCATTGCCTAAGACAAGGAGATGGACGTTACGACCATTAGCATTCTGAATCGTCACCTCCTCACCTGGGATTAGTACAGGGCCCTTGTCATCGGCATTTAAACGGATAATCTGTCGCCTACTCTGATGCCATTTAGTTAAGTAATGATCCTGTTTCCGCCACTCTCCCGGTTTATCATCCAGATCGTAACTATGATCTGTTGCGGCAACGAAATCCAATCCCATTGCCTGGGCTGATCGGGCTACTGTATCCAGAGGAGCACCAAACTCAATCATATCTTCGGTAAACCAGGTATGATGGTGTAAATCGCCCCAGATTGTATTCTCTCCTGGTAAAGATTCGTCTGCTAAATAGATATGTAGTGGTGCAGGTCGAAGGGACCGTATGTTATGGACATGACATGTGCGGTGTATTCCATTTCTCTTGTAGTGGAAAACAATCCGCAGTCTTATTTCGCCCTCAAAATCAGGTCTTTCCACTTCCAGAGAATGATGCCACCATCGCTCCGCTATGCTTATGTTAAGAGGAATCTCCAGGGTTGACCGTGTTCCTCTATCATACTCGATTACAAGGAGTACTTTGTGCAGAAAGATCGGGTACCTGTGAGCATCTTTCACGATCAGAAAGACAGGTATTGGAAGGCCGGGCTCTATTCTCCGAGGTGCATCAGCCAGAATCTCCGGTTCGCTCCTATAATATCTGCTAGGCAGATACCCTGCACGATAGTGGATTTCTACATAAAGGAAAATACCCAGTAGGAGTGTCGTTGAAGCTATAAATGACTCAGGAGCATAGAATAGCATGGATTCCAAATTAGGAACGGCTCTCACAATTCCCAAGTATGTCGTCTAGAACCCCTCCTTGTTTGCATACAGGGTCAAGATTAAATTCATTTGATATCCTTGCATCATGAACTACGATTCGAGACACGGAGTGTAAGTGGCGACAACAGCGGATTTTCGTAATGGCTTGGTAATTGACCATAAACGTGGATTGTGGAAGATAGTGGAATTTCTGCACGTCAAACCCGGGAAAGGTCCTGCCTTTGTGCGTACCAAATTAAAAAATATACGGACTGGCCAGGTAGTAGATGACACGTTTCGGGCTGGTGAAAAGATAGAGGAAGTACGGGTGGAAGCTCGTAATCTTTCCTACCAGTATCATGACGGTCAGTTATTTCATTTTATGGACAATGAAACGTATGATCAACTCACCTTGACAGCTGACCAAATTGGCGATGTATCAGATTTTCTTGTTGATAACCAGGAAGTGACCGTGGCATTCCATGGAAATGATCCAATTGAAGTCCGTATTCCTCAACATATGAACCTGAAAGTGGAGAAAACGGAACCAGGGGTAAAGGGGGATACCGCAACGGGTGGAAGTAAGCCAGCTACCCTTGAAACAGGTGTGGTTGTTCAGGTGCCGCTTTTTATCAATGAAGGTGAAATAATTCGAATTGATACTCGGGAGCGTCGGTATATTGAGCGGGTTAGGGCATAAAGCGATCTACCCAATTACAGACTATACGAGGTATTTATGTTAAAGGTACGACTACAAGAAATTATTACTATCGTGGAACAGAGCAATGTGCATGAGGTCGAGATTTCATTCTGGTGGGGTCGCAAGATAAAGGTAACGAAGAATGCGTCGAACGCAGCAATGTTTCTCCCCGCCAATCCCAATCCAATGCAGGCTTCTGCTTCACCCTCCTTCACATCTGGAGACCAAGATGCGGCGCTAACAGCCGGAGGGGCATTGACGGCTTCAGAGATAGATGCCGGCAAGCTCCATCGGATTACAGCTCCGATAGTAGGTACCTTTTATCGAGCCGCTTCTCCCGATGCATCACCCTACATAAACATCGGTGACAAGATTTCCGCAGGTCAGGTTATCTGCATTATTGAAGCCATGAAAATAATGAATGAAATCGAGAGCGATGTGAAAGGCACAGTTACGGAGATCCTGGCTGATAATGCGCAGCCTGTGGAATATAACCAACCCCTCGTTGTAATCGAACCAAGCTAATGCCCTTCTTTGATCCGTTTCTCCAGAGTACAATCCAATCGAATTCCACTAGCTGACCGAGTTATCAAGCATGTTTAAAAAGATTCTGATCGCTAATCGTGGCGAGATCGCTCTTCGGATTATCCGTGCTTGTCATGAATTGGGTATATCAACGGTTGCTGTCTATTCAACTGCTGATGAACTTGCACTTCACGTGCGTTTTGCGACCGAGGCCGTGTGCATCGGCCCACCGGAGAGCTCTCGAAGTTATCTTCATATGCCATCGATTATCGCCGCTGCTGAGCTTACGAATGCTGATGCAATTCACCCTGGTTATGGGTTTCTCGCAGAAAACTCTGAATTCGCAGCGATGTGCGAAGACCATGGTATTACGTTCATTGGTCCAAAGGCTGATATAATTCGTCTGATGGGTGATAAATCCGCTGCACGGAGAACGATGCGGAAAGCTGGTGTGCCCATAACTCCGGGCTCAAAAGATGTAATCAAGGATGTGAAGGAGGCGGTAGATCTTGCCGAGAAGTTCGGGTATCCGGTGATGGTGAAAGCCTCGGCTGGTGGCGGGGGAAAGGGAATGCGCAAGGTAATTGACCCCAGTAAACTGCCGGAAGCTTTTATTCAGGCTCAAAACGAAGCCCAGAATGCCTTTGGAAATGGTGATCTCTATCTGGAAAAATTCATAACCGATCCGCGACATATCGAAATTCAGGTTATGGGAGGCCCCGATGGAAAGACGGTCGCCTTTGGTGAACGGGAATGCTCCATTCAACGACGGCATCAGAAGTTGATTGAAGAATCTCCCTCGCCTGTAGTTGGACCCGAGATTCGCCGCAAGCTAGGTGCAGCAGCCGTCCGGGCTGCCGAGGAGGTTGGATACTTGGGCGCCGGTACGGTAGAATTCCTTCTGGATGGTGAGGGCGAGTTCTACTTCATGGAGATGAACACACGTATCCAGGTCGAGCATACCATTACGGAAATGGTGTACGGGATTGATCTGCTCAAGACGCAAATCGGTGCACATGCAGGTGTTCCGGTTCCCGAATGGATTTCACAAGCCAAATTGAGAGGACATGCCCTGGAATGCCGGATAAATGCTGAAGATCCAAGTAACGACTTCCGACCGGCACCGGGATTGATCACCAGCTTTCACGTACCGGGCGGCATGGGAGTTCGGGTGGATACCGCTGTGTATGCTGGCTATCAAGTACAACCATATTACGATTCAATGATTGCCAAGCTTATCGTTCATGGAACCACGCGGGAATCAGCCATCAATCGAGCACAGCAGGCCCTGGAAGAATTCGTTATCGAGGGTATACCGACTACTATTCCATTTCATCGCCAGGTTCTTGCAGACCCGGATTTTCGTGAAGGACACTTTACAACTGCCTTTCTTGAATCTTTTCACTATCAACCAGTTGAGGATGTCGAATGAATATCCCTGATAATCTAAAGTATACCAAGGATCACGAGTGGATCCGGCTTGAAGGAGAAACTGCGGTTATTGGCATCACCGATTATGCCCAGGGGGAGTTGGGAGACATTATATTTGTGGAGTATCCCAGTAAGGGAGATTCATTTCCTCGCGGAGATATCTTCGGGACTGTCGAAGCAGTAAAAACCGTAGCTGATCTCTTTATGCCTCTTTCCGGAGAGATTCTGGCAGTCAATTCTGGTTTGGAGGATGCTCCCGAGCAAGTCAATAATGATCCCTACGGTGAGGGTTGGATGATAAAGGTTAAGGCCTCTGATCTGACTGAGGTTGAAGAATTGTTAGATGTCGTGAGCTATCGTAATCTTATCTCATGACGACGCAACACCCCTATATACCAGCGACTGAATCTGAAGAGCAGAAAATGCTCGAAGAAATAGGGGTTCAAGCCTTCGAGGAATTGATCACGATTATTCCCCCGGATTTACGCGCGGAAAGCAAGATTGGACTTAGTCACGGGCTTTCTGAGGTGGAGGCTTCATCCGAATTGCAGCACCTGGCAGCACTGAATAATCCCGCTACGGCAGGGATTTGCTTTCATGGCGGGGGAGTGTATGATCACTACACACCCGAGGTAGTAAAAGCAATTGCCATGCGCTCCGAATTCTATACAGCCTATACTCCCTACCAGGCGGAGGTCAGCCAAGGAACCCTTCAGGTGATGTACGAATTCCAGAGCTTGATCTGTGAATTAAGCGGTATGGAAGTGGCAAACGCGAGTCTGTATGATGGAGCATCCGCAGCGGCTGAGGCCTGTTCGCTGGCAATCAATGCTACTCAGATGACAAGAATCCTTCTTCCAGAAACACTAAATCCCAATATTCGTGAAGTGATCGAAACCTATCTACGCAATCGCTCCGTTGAATTTGTAACTATTGCCAGCCACAATGGACGTGTTGATTTAGATAGTTTGGTGGGAGAATCAGAGGCTGCGGCGGCAGTGGTAGTCCAATCTCCGAATATGCTTGGTTTAGTGGAAGACTGGGCAGCAATACGTCGTGCGTTGGCATCTGATAAAACACTTTTGATAGCATATGCGGATCCCCTGGTTTTAGGGATTCAGGAAAGCCCCGGTGCGCTGGGCGCAGATATTTATGTTGGTGAAGGTCAAAGTCTTGGAATCCCATTCTCATATGGTGGGCCTTATCTTGGACTCATGGCTGCAAAGGAGCAGTATAAACGAAGGTTGCCTGGGCGAATAGCTGGCCGTACGGTTGATAAGGATGGAAAACCAGGCTTTGTCATGGTTCTACGAACAAGAGAGCAGGATATTCGGCGGGAAAAAGCTACCTCGAACATATGTACAAACCAGGGATTAATGGCCCTTTGGGCTACGACATATCTCTCCTTACTTGGGAAAAATGGATTTCAGCGCATAGCAAGAATGTGTTTCAATAATAGCCAGTATCTTGGACGAAGTATAGCCGAACTACCTGGCTATGAATTGCCATTTGGATTTGAATATTTAAAAGAGTTTGTGGTCCGATCTCCAGTTCCTGCTAACAGCGTTGTTAGAGAAGCTGAAACAAGTGGTTTTAATCTTGGTACTTTGTCCTGGCAGGGGGAAGAATTTTTACAGATTGCCGTCACCGAATCAAGGACGAAGGACGAAATGGATCGGTTGGTAACTGTACTAGGAGAGATAGCACAATGAGTGTCTATCAATCTCTGCTAAATCGCCTTGGCAGTCAGAAAGCAAATTACCTTGTATTAATTGATCCGGATCGCAAGAATGACGGTCTTTTACAGGACTTGGTCGCTGAAGTAAATGATTCAGGTGCGGATGCTATACTTGTCGGCGGTAGTTTGATTATGGATGGTGCCTTTGAAGAGCGAGTAAAAGCCATCAAATCTGCCTCCGATGTCCCGGTGATTTTATTCCCTGGAGCATCAAACCAGCTTTCGCGGGAAGCTGATGCCATCCTGTTCATGTCACTTCTCAGTGGGAGGAATCCGCAATACTTGATTGGTGAGCAGGTTCAGGCAGCTCCGGTAGTTAAGCACATGGGATTGGAAACGATTCCGACGGGCTATCTGCTTATGGCGGGAGGTAGCCCCACATCGGTTGAGTTTATGAGTAACAGCCAACCGTTGCCGATGGACAAGCCCGACATCGTAGTTGCTCACGCATTGGCTGCTCAATATTTGGGGATGTCAGTAGTTTACCTGGAAGCGGGAAGCGGAGCCCAGCGGTCCGTCTCAGATGAAGTAATACAAAGCGTTTCGAGAGCATTGGACATTCCGGTGATTGTCGGTGGAGGCATCCGTCGACCGGAGGAAGCGGCGGACAAAGTCAGAGCAGGTGCTCAATTCATTGTTACCGGGACAATTTTGGAACAGGGTGAAAATCACGGGATCATGGCGGCATTTGCCAAAGCAATCCATCAGGGCTCCTGATATTGTCCCAATGGAGATATTGCTGCCATGTCATCTCTATTCGTAGCATTCAATATCTATTCTCAAATATTGGGCTATCCAGGATTTTAGATAAAACCCTTTGAACGAATATTGCTCGTTCACATGAGGAAAATAGTATTATTTCACATCTCATGGATGAGCTAAAGCATGAAAAAAATGCTAGTTGGTGAAGAGCATCTGAAGGATTATCTCCTGTATGCAAAGGTCGAGAGAAACCTTTCTCCAGCGACTTTGCTGGCTTATCAGACGGATTTACATCGATATCTGAAGTACCTGCAGGAAGTTGGCGTTCCAGAACTGGATTGCGTACGCCAAAGTCAGATCCGCGGCTTTACCCGGTGGTTGAATTCTCTCTGCTTGTCTGCTGCGACTGTTCACCGATCCTTCTCTGCAGTGAGAGGTTTTCATCGTTTCTTGATGGTTGAAAAGCGTGTACAGCGGGACCCTTCCGCCTTTCTTGAGCCTCCAAAGCTTCCCTCCCGCCTGCCAAAAATATTGAGTGTTGAGGAAATTGATGCCATCTTGGAAGCAGTAGATACCAGCAAGCCTTTAGGTCTTCGAGACAAATCCATAATCTCACTCCTGTATGCCTGCGGGTTAAGAGTTTCCGAACTTATTTCCCTGGGGCTGACGAACTTGTTGATTGAAGCAGAAATGGTCAGAGTTCTTGGAAAAGGATCGAAGGAACGTATTGTACCAATCGGCCGTCTAGCCTTGGATGATCTTCAGAGTTATATCCAAACTGTCAGACCGACCTTGGCGCGTAAAGGTAGAAATTCTGGTGAGATATACTTGAATGCTCGAGGGAATCCACTGTCACGCATGGGGATATGGAACATACTGACCCACTGGTCTTCGATGTCTGGTATTCAGAGGGAGATCAGCCCACATACCTTGCGACACAGCTTCGCAACTCACTTGCTTGAAGGTGGGGCTGACCTTCGAGCTGTACAGGAAATGTTGGGACATGCAGATATTAGCACGACCCAGATTTATACTCATTTAGATCGAGATTATCTAAGAGAAGTTCACCATACATTTCATCCTAGAGGATAAAAATGGCTGGATCAGGGAACCTTCATACCAGGAATGATTATTTATAGCACCTTTTATCCTACCAATGAAGAAGATATATTAGAAAGTATAAATGTTCAATATTCAGACATTAATTCTGCTGATTCCTGTAATTCTTTTTGCTTTAACCGTTCATGAATTAGCTCACGGATATGTTGCTTATCGATTAGGCGACCCAACGGCCAAGAATGCTGGGAGACTAACCCTCAATCCAATTAGTCATCTTGATCCGATTGGCACCTTGATGCTTTTTATTGTGCATTTTGGCTGGGCAAAACCGGTACCGGTTGATCCCCGCTATTTTGCGAATCCAAAGCGCGATATGCTCTGGGTGGCGCTGGCGGGACCAGGTTCAAATATTGCGCTTGCATTTCTCTGTGGTTTAATAATCCGGTTCATTAACGCCAATCCATATTTATTCCAAGCCAGTTTTCTTGGTGAAGCATTCGCAGGCATGATGGTTCTTGGTCTTCAGATAAACTTGGCATTGGCAATTTTCAACTTATTACCCATCCCCCCGTTAGATGGTTCTAAAGTCCTTTACGGTCTTTTACCCCCACGATATGAGCATGTGGCGTATAGCCTGGAACGATATGGTCCGGGTGTCTTATTCGCGCTAGTCATGTTTGGCATGCTAACGGGAGTATCCATTTTTTGGGGATTCATCGGACCGTTCGTTGGTTTTTTCTCATCCCTGTTTGCAGGGCTATGAGGTTTGATTCCAGCGATCAACGTTTCAGAAGGCGCTCCGGAACCCGCCGCCTTGTGTTCCACAGACTACGTAGTCCACGTTGGAATAAATACCGGTTATGGTGGTATGTAGCTCTACTTGTATTGGTAATAGCGCTGTTAAAACTCCTGCATTATTTTTAGAGGTAGACGACTTTGCCGCTGATAGAATGTGTACCCAACTTCTCTGAAGGGCGGGATCAAAGTGTGATCGGAGCAATATCCGAAGCCGTTAGCAGCATTCAGGGGGTGGAACTTTTGCATGTAGATTCCGATACGGATGTGAATCGCACAGTTATGACGTTTGTTGGAGAAAAACACCCGCTTGGTGAGGCAGCTTTTAAAGCCATCTCAAAGGCGGTTGAGTTAATTGATATGCGCAAACATAACGGGAAACACCCTCGTATAGGGGCTGCTGATGTTTGTCCATTTATACCGTTCACGGAAGTTGATATGGGAGTAGCAACGGAACTTGCGAGGCAGGTTGGTGAGCGCGTAGGTTCTAATCTTGATATTCCGGTTTTCCTGTATGGTGAAGCTGCGAAACATCCTGATCGGTATCGATTGGCTCAGGTTCGCCGAGGTGAATATGAAGGTATACCAAAAAAGTTGAAGGATAGCGCATGGAATCCCGATTTTGGCCCTTCCGAATTTCGCCCAAAGTCCGGTGCCTGTTGTGTCGGGAGCAGGAATATACTGATCGCCTTTAACATATGTCTGAACACGACAGACCAGCAGATTGCACGAGAGATAGCCTCTACCATTAGGGAGAGTGAAGCAAATCAACATGGAAGTACGAAACAACGACCGGGATCGTTGCGCGCTTGCCGCGCTATTGGATGGTATCTACCCACCTATAAATGTACGCAGGTTAGTATGAATCTTGAGGATTATACTATTACCCCTCCCCACGTGGCCCTGGAGGAGGTGCGAGCCCAAGCAGAGAAGCGTGGATTTAAAGTGATTGGAAGCGAAATTATTGGAATGGTTCCTTTGCAGGCGATGCTGATGGCCGGACGATATTATGCGAAGAAGGTATCTATATCGGAAGCAGAGCAGATAGAGATCGCTGTCAAGGAAATGGGACTTAGCTCGGTAAAGCCCTTTAATCCTCGCGAGCGTATCATAGAATATCGACTGTTTGCAGATAGTCGATCTTGAGTTGGAAAGATTGAAACATCTGGTGGTAGAATTCTTGGCGTTTGTACTTCTTTATAAATGAATGCGGTAGTCAGGTAATGAAATATCTGTTGGGACTGGAACATGGCTGAAATTATTCGTCTGCCACCTGCACTAGCCGACCAGATTGCCGCAGGTGAAGTAGTTGAACGTCCTGCATCAGTGGTCAAGGAACTGGTTGAAAACGCCGTTGATGCTGGTGCAACTGAAATCGAAATCACCATACAGCAAGGTGGGCAGAAGCTGATTCAGGTGGCTGATAATGGTCATGGAATGAATGGAGATAATATAGCCATGGCTTTTGAGCGTCACGCAACAAGCAAGGTGCGCACCATAGAAGATTTATCAGGTATCAAGTCGCTTGGTTTTCGAGGTGAGGCGCTTCCGAGCATAGGCTCAGTAGCTCAGGTTTGGGCGCGATCGTCAGAGGATGGGAAGGAAGGCTATGAAATAACTATCGAAGGGGGAAAGGATTCTGAGATTCGGCCTGCGCCTGGAAACAGGGGGACCACGGTACAGGTAAAGAATCTTTTTTATAATACTCCTGCCCGACGAAAGTTTCTGAAAAGACCCGCTACTGAAAATCAACATATTATCGAAGTTGTCCGCAGGTTTGCCCTATGCTATCCTGAAATAACCTTTAAACTAACATCTGGAGATAGGGATATCTTCAATCTTCCGGCTGCTGATCTGAGACAACGTGTCGGTTCTGTTTTTGATCGATTTTACCAGAAGTCGCTAAAGGAAGTTGGATTAGAAAAGGTACCCTTCACTGTGGTTGGTTACGTTGGGAATCTTAACTTGGTTCGTGGTCGTCCAGGTGAGCAATACATTTTCCTGAATCGCCGTGCTGTGCAGGATCGGCTACTAAACAGTGGTGTTTACGCCGCATATCGCTCGCTCATTAGCAGGGGGGAATACCCGTTTTTTGTCCTGAATATCAGTATGCCTATTGAAATGGTTGATGTAAACGTCCATCCGGCCAAGACTGAAGTACGATTTGAAGATGAATGGCGAGTATATCATGTTGTGAAAACAGCTGTGGGAGAAGCGTTGCGCGATATCCCGGGTATCATGCCCGAATTCACAGGATCTTCAGAGTTAACGGGAGCGGAACCATATGTATCCAGACGAGCTCAGTTACCCTCATTAGAGCCTGGATTTTATGAATCAGCCCCCCTTCCATCAGGATCCCCAACTTCAAGAGAGCATGAGGATGATTCAATCGAATCTATGTCATCCAAGACTGTTGCGTTCTCTGAATCGGGATCTTACCTGTCCCAATCTGATAGACCATACAATCCGGAATTAATTTGGCAAGTCCATAACAAGTACATCCTTAGTCAAATAGCTTCTGGTCTAGTAGTTATCGATCAACATGTCGCTCACGAGCGTGTATTATTTGAGGAAGTACGCAAAGCCTTAACGGGAAATGCGTTGCCATCACAGACGCTACTCTTTCCACAGACGATTGAATTTGCTCCTGACGAATACCAATTGCTGATAGAGATTATTCCGAACCTGGAGAGATTAGGCTTTCGGATTCGAGAGTTCGGCAAGAACACCGTACTTGTTGAAGGAGTTCCCGGAGACCTTATCTGGGGACGCGAGCGAGAGGTTATCAGAAGTATTCTCGATAAGCATCGGGAGGGGGGAGAAGGTGTTGATTTCCTGGACCATATCGCGGCCACGTATGCCTGCAACGCGGCGGTTAAGGCGGGCGATCCTCTGACTCTCGAGGAGATGACAACCTTGGTTGATCGTCTTTTTGCCACTGAAAATCCTTATTATTGCCCCCATGGGCGACCCATTATCGTTCATCTCTCGCTTGCTGATCTAGATCATCGCTTTGAGCGCATCTAGACCGAGCAATCCAACCTGGAAAGCAGAAACAGTCTGATGTTAGAAATTCTATCCATCGTTGGTCCCACCGCGTCTGGTAAAACAGCCCTGGCCATTGAATATGCGTTGGAGATGGATGGAGAAATAATTTCTGTCGATTCGCGTCAAATTTATCGAGGATTTGTAATTGGCACCGGACAACCTACTTCCGAAGAGCAGAAGAAGGTGCCCCACCATCTTATTAATACTCTGGATCCTGCAGTTCGAATTACTGCGGGTCACTTTACCGAATTAGCATATCAGCAAATGGCCGAGATAAACGGACGAGGAAGGACACCAATACTCTGCGGTGGCACGGGACTCTATCTACGGGCTATCCGCTTGGGGCTTGCACCTTTGGGAAAAACCGATCCGGCACTTCGTGCAAAGATCACAAAACGGATCGCAGAAGAGGGCGCAGATCGATTGTATGCAGAATTGGCGCATATCGATCCTGAATATGCGGCCACGTTTCATCCGCACAACCTCCAGCGGCTGACCCGAGCATGGGAAATAATTGAAGCGACTGGCTCCGCACCCAGTCAGCTCCAATCATGGCGTCATAGCGAGGCAGGTTTAGAAAACACACCTCTGATAACCATTCCCGGAGTGGGAAGTGTGACATTCAAACTAGTGGGAATAGAACGTCCAAGGGAGGATCTCTATCAGCGCATAGATCGAAGGGTTGAACAGATGATAAGTCAGGGCTGGTTGGAGGAAGTGCAAGAATTGCTTGAGTCTGGGATCCCAGCCAATGCCCCCCCCATTCAAAGCGTGGGATATAAAGAGATGGTACAGATCCTGAGAGGTGAGCTGACACTTGCCGCAGCGCTGCCGATCATTCAACAGCGAACCAGGCAGTACGCTCGTCGACAAATCACCTGGTTTCGCAGGGAACCTGTACACTGGATTACTCCTGCAACCAGATGACAAGTCTTGACGTATAATGAGATTAGGTCTTGAATCATTTCTGGTCATATGCAATCATCGATGAATTCAGGCGGGCCGAACTAAAATTATCAGACATAGTGCATATCAAATAGTTTATTAAGCCATAAAACACGTTTAATTTATGGGTCGCACGGGAGCGAAGTCATGGATATGGTAAAGCGACGGCCTACACGTCAGGTGAAAGTAAAAGGATTGCCGATCGGTGGATCAGCACCGATTACTGTTCAGTCGATGACGACAACCAAGACCGAGGATGTGGCAGCCACAATGAGTGAGATCGAGCGATTAGACGAAGCTGGCTGTCAGATTGTTCGCTTGACAGTGCCCAATACGGAGGCGGCGAAGGGATTTGCGGAAATCCGCAAGCGCACGGTATTGCCGTTGGTCGCAGACATCCATTTTGATTTTCGAATGGCTCTGGCTGCTGTGGATGCCGGGGCAGATAAGATCAGAATCAATCCTGGCAACATCGGCTCCAAAGACCGAGTAAAGGAAGTGATCACGAAGGTACAGGGAGCTGGTTTGCCGATACGAATTGGTGTGAATGCCGGAAGTCTTGAAAAAGACCTGATTGAGAAATATGGATACCCGACACCGGAGGCAATGGTAAAGAGTGCTGAGAAGCACATCGGTGTCTGCAACGAACATGGATTTGAGGATATAGTCATTTCATTGAAGGCAAGCGATGTCCCCCTCATGATTTCTGCCTATCGCTTGTTTTCCCAGAAGTATGACTACCCGCTCCATATTGGAGTCACGGAAGCTGGTCCTACTCGGAGCGGTACCATCAAGTCGGCCGTAGGAATCGGAGCACTGCTAGCAGATGGCATTGGGGATACCATTCGCGTCTCGCTCACAGATGATCCGGTTCAGGAAGTACACGTGGGATATGAACTGCTCAAAACGCTGGGTTTGGCCAGTCGAGGCGTAACCATTGTAGCCTGTCCCACTTGCGGACGTTTGGAGGTTGACCTTTTCAAGCTAGCTAATGAGGTTGAATCCCGCTTGGAGGGAACAAATAAGGTTCTAACCGTAGCTCTGATGGGCTGTGCTGTGAATGGTCCTGGAGAAGCAACCGGAGCTGACTTGGGGATTGCATTCGGAAAGGGTGGGGGACTGCTTTACCGCGGAGGGAAGAAAGTTGGCCGCGTCTCAGAATCAGAAGCTCTTGATCGTTTGATGGAGGAAATTGAAACATTCCCTGATATTGGCATCACTGACACTGGATAATTGGCTCAACGTTACTGGCTGGGTCATACCAATGCAATTGGTAGTAGTGCAGTTACTTCACCTGCAATTAGCCATATCATCACTCCAACAAACCTTTACTCTAGAAAATGGGTAAATGGTGAGTTCCCCCTTGCTTTCACATACATACTCCGCAGCCGTACTTGGCGTTGATGCCTATATCGTGAAAGTTGAGTGTCATCTGGATCACGCTGTTCCTCCTACTTTCACAACTGTCGGATTACCGGAGGGTGCTGTCCGGGAAAGTAAGGAGCGTGTATTGGCGGCCTTGAAGAATTCCGGCTTTAAAATTCCTCAGAAGCGTACAACAGTGAATCTGGCGCCGGCAGACATCCGAAAAGAAGGCAGTGCTTTTGATCTTCCTATCGCGGTCGGTATACTTTGTGCCCTTGGCCTGATTGATCAGAAACCCCTGGATGATTGTATCCTTGTCGGCGAGTTAGGTTTGGATGGTTCCTTGCGCGAGGTGAAGGGAATACTGCCGATAACCATGGCTGCTTATGCAGAAGGCTACCGAAAAATATTAATACCTAAGGAGAACGGTACTGAAGCGGCACTGGTGAAAGGCATTCAAGTCGGATCGGTGAATAGTCTTCAAGAGGTGATCGCCATAGTCACTGGAGAAAAGCAGCTTGAATCCGTGCAGGTAGAACGCAGAACACTACTTCAGAGGGCACACAGATCACCTCTCGATTTTTGTGAAGTAAAGGGACAGGAACATGCCAAGCGTGCTGTGGAAGTTGCTGCAGCCGGTGGTCACAACGCCATTCTAATTGGTCCTCCCGGTAGTGGGAAGACCATGATCGCTCAGCGAATTCCAACCATACTTCCGATGCTTGAGCTGGAAGAGGCGCTGGAAACCACCAAAATCCACTCGGTAGCGGGGACTTTGCCTTCAGGACTAGGTATAATCGGTCAACGTCCTTTTCGGGCTCCCCACCACACTATTTCAGATGCAGGATTAGTCGGCGGAGGGACTATACCAAAACCTGGAGAGGTTAGCTTGGCACATCATGGTGTATTGTTCCTGGATGAATTACCCGAATTCCGTAAGAACGTATTGGAAGTGCTGCGTCAGCCTTTGGAGGCGGGGCAGGTAACTATCTCAAGGGCAAAAGTATCCGTTACCTACCCAGCCAGCATCATGCTGGTAGCTGCTATGAATCCCTGTCCTTGTGGCTATGCTACCGATCCCAGAAATGAATGTAGCTGTACTCCCTTAATTATTCAGCGCTATATGAGTCGCATCTCAGGACCACTTCTGGACCGTATAGATATCCATGTGGAAGTACCTGCGGTGAAAATCAAGGATCTAGCTCTTAAGACCGATGGTGAGCGATCTGAAGTGATACGGGAACGTGTCGAGCAGGCGAGACAATACCAGCGCCACCGTTTCAATGGAGAGTTGCATATATTCGCGAATGCGCATATGGGGAGTAAAGATCTTCGCCGCTATTGCCCCTTGCCGGCGGAGGGGGAGGATCTTCTCACGAGCGCGATCAATCGTTTGGGGCTTTCAGCGCGTGCATATGACAGAATAATTAAGGTAGCTCGCACTATTGCCGATATATCGAGGAGTGAACAAATCCAGGTATCGCATCTGGCCGAAGCGATTCAGTACCGGTCGCTGGATAGACAACTTTGGTTGGGCTGACAGTACATCCAAGCTCTGAACCGTAAAAACAGGCTATGTGAACGCTCGATTATCGACCGGACCCCAGGTTTTGATTGTCCTCTTCCATTTGCATAGAGCAATTGTCTGATCTACCACCACAGATTTGAGATTTAGAGATTCCAGACAGATATCACGAGTGAATCTTGTCAGGAATATCGTTGAGATACTCAACCGTGGGTAAAAAAGCCGATTCGTCCTTCATGACAAATCTATCGGCGTTATCGATGAACGTAGTAAATTACCAACCTGATTTGAGATTCTAATATGATTGGGCTCCAGGGATCAATCCTTTTGTCTCTCTGAAAAGTTGGTGGAGGCTAGACGATGAGAAATATCGATTTCACTATTAAAACACTGGGGAAGGCGACCCATCGTTCTTGTCTTAAGGACATCAACTTTGTGGATGACAGTCGGAAAATCCTTTATGATGTAAATTATCAGAAGATCAAAGAACAGTGTACGTCAGGAAGCGAGAAGATCGTTACACTCGAGGAAGCAGGTCCTCGAGAGTTTTTATATTTTAATCCAACGGAAATTACGGCTGGCATCGTGACCTGTGGCGGATTATGCCCCGGGATCAACAATGTCATCAGATCATTGTTTATGCAACTCCACTATCAGTATGATGTAAAAGATATTATTGGTTTTCGATTCGGGTATCGCGGGATTTACACCGATAGCCATCCCAAACCCATTTCACTGACGACTGATTTGGTGGAGCCGATACACAATCGTGGGGGATCTATCCTCGGTTCTTCGCGTGGTGGTTCAGACCCGGGCCGGATTGTTGATGGATTGGTGCATCATGGAATTGATATTCTTTTTACGATCGGGGGGGATGGCACGATAAAAGGATCCATTGCAATTGAAGAAGAAGTGGCCGCTAGAAATCTGAATATCGCAATCATCAATATCCCAAAAACAATTGATAACGATATTCCCTTCATCTCAAAATCTTTCGGCTTTCAGACTGCCTTTTCTGAAGCAGTAGAAGCGATACGCTGCGGCCACAATGAAGCCAGAGGAGCACCAAATGGTATTGGGATTGTGAAGGTTATGGGGAGAGAATCAGGCTTTATTGCAGCACATGCTACCTTGGCCCAGAAGGATGTGAATTATTTATTGGTCCCTGAGATTGATTTTGAATTGGATGGAGCTTACGGGCTGCTTGCAGTACTTGAAGAAAGATTAGCACGTTCCCATCATGCCCTAATTGTTGTAGCAGAAGGAGCGGGACAAAAATTCTTCAGTAATCAGGATGCAAAATACGATGCATCAGGAAATGCTAAACTAGAAGATATCGGGATTTATCTAAAAGATAGGATCCTAGCCCACTTTACCGAGAAAGGAATTGAAGTCAACCTCAAATACATTGATCCTAGTTACATTATCCGATCAGTCTCTGCGAATCCGGAAGATGCGGTATACTGTGGCTTTCTGGCCGAACATGCTGTTCATGCAGCCATGAGTGGAAGAACAAGGGCCATCATGGGGCGCTGGAATGCCCGGTTCGTTCACCTCCCAATGGATATTATTGAATCTGGGAGAAAGAGGATTGATACAAATGAGGCCCTGTGGCAATCCGTGTTATTATCAACTGGACAGCCTCTATTAAAAGAATGATTGCGCTGAACTAATCACTGTCGAGGCTACATTTCCACTCAATCTGAATTTTGTACGAGTCACTAATGAGTAAAAAGTTCATTCACCTATTGGAAGTCGAAGAAAAGAAGCAGATGGCAGCTAAAGCTGCCTTGGTCTATATTAAACCTGAGATGGTTATCGGAATCGGCACGGGATCAACCGCCAATCTTTTTATTGATTCTCTAGCGGATGCTGGAATTAACGTAGGCTTGACAGTTGCGAGTTCTAATGCTAGTGCTGAGCGTCTCCAAAGACATGGAATACGTGTCCAGAACTTGGAAACGATTGAGAGAGTCTCAGTCTATATTGACGGAGCCGATGAAGCCAATCACCGATTGGAGCTCATTAAAGGTGGAGGCGGGGCATTGACGAGGGAAAAGATACTGGCAACGGCGAGTCACACATTTATTTGTATGATACACGATTCAAAGATGGTAGAACGATTGGGCACATTTCCATTACCTGTGGAAGTAATCCCCAGCGCTCGTACTTTGGTTACGAAAGCTTTAATGGATATGGGTGGCAACCCTGTCGAGAGAGAGGGATTCAGCACAGATAACGGGAATCTTATTCTTGATGTTCATGATCTAAACATAGAAAATCCTGTTGAACTGGAAACCGACCTGAATCAGATTCCTGGGGTGGTCTGCAATGGTCTGTTCGCGCATCGTCGTGCTGATATACTACTGGTTGGGACCGACAATGGGGTCCAGACTCTATCCTGATAATTCTGCTGTCCATCCCAAGAACAACGTCCGGTCCAAACTCAGGTTTACTGGGAATATTCGCGCTGCGAGTACATGATGCGAGTGCAGTCGAGTTCTCAGGATCATTCTGGTAGAACGATACGGAGAAGTTGAGGAGGATTGTTATGGGCTTATTCTCGAAAAATAATGCTTGAGCACGTAAGCCCGGCTTCTGCTTTCTGAAGTTCCCTTATATCCAGCAGCTTCACTTTGTAGCCCAATTTGACCACTTTTTCGGCGGTAAACGGATAACCATCTGCCATCAGAATAGTTCCTCCAACCGGTAGAGTATTTGCAGCCCAAGGTTCCGCATCGGCAACGGTGATCATCCGATAATTCGCAAATGGGGCTGTATCGAACCATTTTGGATTCGCCAGTATCGTTGCCTCATCAATAGCGGTCACAGCGGATTTTAAATGCAGGGCACCCCGAACATTGATCCTTACTATGGAATATTCAAAGGGTGCAAGAATTTTTTCTAGCGCTAAGGCACCCAGGTCGTTTGTTCGTGAGGAAATACCAACGAATATTTTCTTTCCTACGATCAGGACGTCCCCACCCTCAAGAGTTGCGGGTGCCTGTATGCGTTGGATCTCACGATAATTGCTCAGTTCTTCTCCAATCGCCTCGACTTCTCCCCGTCGCGATTCCACTCCGTGCCTCGTTAGGACAGCAATCTCATCCATAACGATGGCTGAATCTTCTATAAAAACACTGTCGGGATAATCACGGTTTCTCTCCAGTTCGATTACCTTTAGGCCAAAAGAACGCAAAGTGTCACAATAGGCTGCATGCTGTTCACTTGCCAAGCCAATGTCTATTGGCTGACGTGAGCGGTAGGTGAGTTCGCATTCATTCAAGTGGGGAGAGACGATATGGGTCAGCGCGTGTAACATTATTGATCCCGATACAGCATATATTTCATTTAGGTTGGCAATCGCGTGAGAGACAATTGAAATCTCACCAAGAAATTAATATTCAGTCTACATCAGAGTTTCCTCATTTTTTCGAGATTGGCTTTTGAACTCCCACCACCCCTGTTCGTTATGACTAAATTTGATATCTTTTACTGAGACAAGGACAACACTTTCTATTCCTGATACGAATAACCAGAAAGGGTACCTATGCGGATTGGTGTATTAACTGGCGGAGGAGATGCCCCGGGCTTAAATGCTGTCATCAGGGGTCTGGTTTTAGCGGGGATTAAAAAATACGGTTATGAGTTCGTTGGCTTCAAAGATGGTTGGGCTGGTCCTATTGATAACCTGACACTTCCCCTTGATATCGAGATTGTTCGCGGTATTCATGCGGACGGAGGGACCCTACTTGGCAGCAGCCGTACCAATCCAATGAAAGATCCTGCGTCAATCGAAAAGATCAAGAGGAATCTGGAAGCAAACAACATTGATGTGCTGGTTGCATGTGGTGGAGACGACACCCTGGGAGTCGCCACAAAATTAAACGAGTTGGGTTTTAGAACGATCGGAATTCCCAAGACAATCGATAATGATCTATCAGCTACCGATTACACACCAGGCTTTGATACGGCCGTAGGCATTGCAACGGAGGCCGTAGATCGCTTGCGCACAACGGCCTGTTCGCACCATCGCACTCTCGTCGTTGAGGTAATGGGTCGTCATTCGGGTTGGATTGCTCTTTATACTGGTATTGCCGGTGGTGCCGATTATATCATGCTCCCCGAAGCGGAAACAAACGTAGCCGATCTATGCGCGGCTGTTCGGCATGAATATGGACCAAACCGAAAGAATTATGCAATGGTTGTAGTCTCCGAAGGGGCAAAGATCGCCCACCAGGATGATATGATTCTCCAGGATGAATCTCTTGATGCTTTTGGTCATGTAAAACTTGGTGGTATCGGCAAGGTAGTGGCCAATCTTATTGAAAAAGAAACCGGATTTGAAACTCGTTCTGTTATGCTCGGGCACACGCAGCGGGGAGGTTCCCCATCTGCCTTCGATAGGATTTTAAGTACTCGCTACGGTGTCTTCACTGCGGATATGATCAATGAGGGGAAATTCGGATATATGGCTGCCCTTCGCGGTAATGATCTGGTTGCCGCTCCCCTCGCGGATGCCACTACGGAAACGAAAACTGTCGGATCCGATTGGTTCCCGGTGCTGGAAGTCCTTAAGGCGTAGACGGGGGATCATTTTCCAGGGCAGCCAAGCGTTGGCTGGCCCCAGGATGTTCAGGCCGCAATTGCTGGATTCGGGAAAATAGTTCACGGGCAGCCTGCAACTGGCCTTGACTTTCGCAGGCTGTCCCAAGCCAATATAGCGCTTCTATATCTTCGGGTTGCCGATAGACGAGATCCAGCATTGTCTGGATAGCGTCTTCAATGCGCCCCGCCTGCATAAGAGCTTCGGTTAAATTCTTCATCGTATCGGGATTATCCGGATTCAATCGCATAGCTAGATTTAAATGGGCGACGGCTCGATCATGATCTCCGCTGGCTAGGCAAAGTACACCCAGATCATTTTGGGCTTGTACGTGGTAGGGATATAATGAGACCACAAGTTCCAGAGCATCCAGTGCTTCTGACAAATTGTTCTCGGCGATTAACGTATGGGCAGCATTAAAAGTAGCCGCTGCTTTTTCTTTAATCTCCGGAGAGGTTGTATCTCTTTCAGGCAAATGTAGACCAATCACCTCCTGTGGTTTGAGTCTTGGCAGTATTCCATTTTTAAAAGCCGTTTGAAGAATTTCCCCCGCCTCACTGCAGAGTGTCTCATAAATCTCAACGACCTCCATAGGCACTCTGGCTTTTAATAGATCCGTTGTCACAAGTGTATGATTGCGGTGCTTGGATGAAATGAACCTTTGCGCTTGCTCGGCCTGCTTGGTCGCAACTTCCCATCCCAACCAGTTGAGAAGTCGATCCAATTCGCTTCCTGGATCACTAAAATACGAGTCGTAGTGGGTAATGATGCGACACTCTTTGGAAACGTCTTCAAGAATCCGTTGATAATAGCGGATCCACAAGTTGTATGTGAAAGCGGTGGTGCTGCCGGTGTGTTTATGTAGCGAATCCACAACTTCAATCGGATTCCGCAGACAAACGACCACTTTCAATTCTGGCAGAAGGGATTTCCAGAAGGGTATGGTGAGGCAAGCACGGGGATCTTTCCAGCCCCAGGGTTTGTTTGTCTCCATTCTAGCAATATTACTCTGTGCCTTGGTGCGGAGTACGTTTAGATCATCCTGATGCTCCCAACCAGATGCCATCACGGGGAGAAGGAAGTCCCAGCCCCCGGAGAAATTGGCAAGAATTGCCTCACTTATCTGATCCATTTCCAGGTTTTGCCAATACCCTGTGGGATTGCCCGCGTCTGCCGGCATAATTTTTTCTTCGGCACCGAGATACAGGCCGCACAAATTCAGCATCCTGGCGATCATTGAGGTTCCTGACCGGTGCATTCCAGTAATACAAACAGGCATATTAAGTCAATCCTCTCAAATGATTCGGGAAACGGCAATCCTGGCTCTCAACCTCTGGGGTGATGGAGGTTTTCACTTGCAGACAGCCTTAATCGACTCCAGCATCGTCGCAACCCTGTGTTTCATGAGGTGTTCCTTAAGGACTCGTGTTCTGGCCTTATTGATCACCGCTGCTCGCTCTTCCGGATGTCGAAGATAATAGCGTGCTTTTCCTCTGAGTTCCTCGTCGGTGCGGAAATGAACAATTTCGTGGTCGAGGTCAAAATGGTCTGAGAGGGATTCCTGCCATTCTCCCAAGAGAAAGCCGCCGCATAAGGGCACGTCAAAGTAACGCTGGTTCAGAGCTGTTTCCTGCTGGAGTGTAGTAAGACTTAGATTAACCGCACTGTTCTGATAAACCAGGGGTGTATCAGTGTCATATGCGACAGGTCCACGCACATCCATAGCACCAAGGTGTTCTCTCCACTCCTCGGGGCCATATATGACTATCGGTTCGTTTTGCAGGCAAATCAGCCGATCCCTTCTATAACGGAATGTCTCACGTGCGATGACGTAGGCGATGAACCGATAAAACGTTTCCGGAGCAGAAAAGCTGTCCCGGAATGGCTCGAAAATCTTGCTTATCTCAACTCGTCCCTGCTTTTGTTTGTATCCGGCGAAATCAGGCTGCCACTCGAGATAGATCTGCTCGAAATCGGGTTGGTAGTAATCCTCCACTGCTTTGGAGAAGGTTCCTCCCACGAAGGAGATTTTCTCACTCAGGAAGTCAAATTGATTGCTCGTCTTCTTTACTTCACTCAGGGCGGGATCAGCAGCTAGGGGCAAGTAAAATACGTGTTGGAATCCTGCCTCTCTAAGACTTGATTCTAAAGCCCGCTCATATGTGAAGGCGATTGCCCAATCCGGGGTTTGGTCTCTGAGATAGGGGCCGTTAAATAGATGATTATCCAGATACCAAATGATAACCGGCACCGTCATTTCTGAGAGTACTGTGACGATCTGCCCCTGATTATCAAGTCCCATACCATTTAGTGATATTATTCCATCGGGCTTGACTTCCATCGCTTTCCTGAGCAGGATGCGAAGAGTTTCTTTTCCCCCCATGCCCTTTTCAATTCTCAGTGTTTCCACGACATGTCCACATTTCCGCAATTCGTTGATCAACGAATCCTGTAGAAAATATTCATATTCGAGGCAAATGAAGCGGTAGGGCGGTTTCCTGAACTTTCGATAGCTTAAATGGGCCTTCAGATGAGGGGCGTCAACGCTCATAGATCACCAAAATTCACAACTGCACTTACTTTCCAGTCAACCATTGTTCAAACCAAGATGTCTATCACTTCAGGACGTCTTTCACAGTTTCCAGCATGGTTTTGACCCGGTGCTCCATTAGATGCTCCCCCAGAATCCGTTCCCGAGCTTTCTGGATAATAGGCTCACGAGCGGACGGATTCTTCAGATAATAGCGCACTTTATCCAGTAATTCCTCATCATTCTCGAAATAGACTACCTCTTTATCCAGCTCAAAATGATCAGCCAAAGATTCCCTCCAGTCGGTCAAGACAAAGCCATTACAGAGGGGCACATCGAACAAACGTTGGTTCAGAGCTGTTTCCTGCTGGAAAGTAGTCAAGCTCAGATTAATACAGCTGTTACGATAGACATTTGGCGTTTCAAGTGAATATTGCACGGGTAGTTGGATAACCTCTCCAGGCAGATAATGAGACCAGTCCTCACGGCCAAATACCACAAGCTGTTCCTTCACCAGTTTGGATAGTCGACCCACCCGATAATCCCGTGTCTCTCGGAACACAACATAGGCCATGAAATGATAGTATGCTTCCCGGATAGAGAAGTTTTTCTGGTAAGGTGCGAATAATTCGTCCAGGTTGATACGCCCTTTTCGCTGCATAATAGCGGTGAAATCCGGTTGCCATTCAAGATACATGGCCTCGTATTCATCTGCAGAAAAGTGGTTTATCATTTTGGAGAAGGTTCCACCCACGTAGGTGACCTTATCGCGCAAGTACGTATAACGGTCATCATATCGAACGGTACTGTAGGTGATATCGGTTGCCAAAGGCAGATAAAATGCGTTTGAGAAGCCGGCTTCCTCCAGCGTGGATCTCAGTACTTTATCAGAAGAAAAGATGATGGTTGTTTCTGGCGCTGGCTTGGTCAGATAGGGACCTGAAAAACGGTAGTTATCCAGATACCAAATGATTACAGGGACCGTTAGCTCGCCTAGAACATCGAGTATGACACCCCTTTTATCAAGTCCCATATTATTCAGGGCTATCAGCGCATCGGGTTTAAACGCCACCAGCTTGCCAAGTACCAATCGGAGGACCTCTTCCGCGGGAATTTGCCGGGGTAATTCCAGCTCAATCGCTTCATGGCCTTGGCGGCGTAGCTCCGAAAGTAATTGATGTTGAAGAAAGTAATCGTATTTAAGGAACAGGAAACGATAGGGCGGATTTTGGAATTTTCGATAACCTAGGTGCCGCTTCAACTGTGGCATCTCAGTTTTCATATTAAAAGCCTACCACTAGAAAAGGGCATTTGTCAACACGTAAAAAGGGCATTTTAACCGTCGGCACAACATGTTCCTGCACGAATACAAAGCCTCATAATGATGGTGCTGGAAGTTACTAAAGTTTTTTACGGAGTCGCCGATAGGGTGATTAGAGAGCAACTGAAAGGTACCGGCGGTCTGGCGATGCTGTTGGTTACCGGAAAAAGAGTCGCCAGTGGGCACGGAGGCCCACACCTTAATGAGCACAAGGAGGTAATAAGATGAGCTTCACGCGTATTAACGCTAATATCGCGGCGATGCAGTCGTACAATGAGCTAATGGGCGTAAACCGCCTGGTAGCCAAGGGTTTGCTACGTCTGTCTTCCGGGAAGCGTATTAACAGTGTAGGCGATGACCCAGCCGGTTTCTCATTGGCACGTTCCATTGAGTCACGTCGGCGTTCGCTATCCCAAGCATTGGACAATGTTGGCACAGCCAAGAACGTACTGTCCATTGCCGAGGGTAGCTACCTGTCCATTGCCGGTATTCTCCAGGTCATCAAGGAGAAGACGGTACAGGCTGCAGATGACAGCTACAACTCAGATCAGAAGGCTTCCATACAAGGTCAGATCGATGCTCTGGTTACTGAGATCGACGAGATCGTCGAGGAAACCGAATTCCAAGGCACCTTATTGATCGATGGATCCTTCAGCTCTGCGGTCTTCCAGACCGGTGCGGCTGCAGGCGACATTTTCAGTGTCAATTTGAGCGAAGCCGATTCAGCTGCGCTGAGTGTCAATGCCCTCGAGGTATCTGATGCTGGTGCAGCTTCAACCGCCATGGCAGCTGTGGATGCGGCCATCAACACCCTCAACCAGGCCGCCCAGGGCGTGGGTGAGTACATGATTCGTCTGGACAACAAGGAGAATACCTTGTCAGTGTCCATAACGAATATCGAATCCACACGGAGCAGGATCGAGGACGCTGACTTCGCTCAGGAGCAGATGAACTTGATTCGTGCCCAGATCGTCCAGCAAACTGGATTTGCCTCATTTGCACAAGC
>JBHPIW010000010.1:0-81308 GCA_042568495.1 Fidelibacterota bacterium
ATCCGGAACGAGGATGCCGGTACTGAAACCGAATACCAAAAACTGAATCTGGGAGGATTCAGTCTGCTCATGGGGCTGAGTATCAACCTATCGCGCCATGATTGAGGGGCACTGAAGGAGAACTAACGCTCATCAGAGTAATTCCGACCGGTCTCCATAGCCATTCATTCCACACCGCTTTGGGTGCACCAGCCGGCTATTAACAGCTCGGATACTGTCATTGGCCAGGTACTTTACCCCTTGGGTTCACCGTAGAGAGTGCGTAGGTTCTGCGCGTTTGAGAGTGAACCTGTAGATCTATTACCGTGCGGCGAGAATCGACTATATCATCCCGGATGTTGGCGTGGTTGCTGCTTGTTCTGCTCCCAGCCAGCTTCGCCTTTTCGCAAGAATTGCCCCTGACGCAGCAGGAGTATAACGAGCTCCGGCAGGCGGAGATCAACACCAAGCGCGCACTGTTTGACCGATATCGACTGGCGAAGTCCCGGCAAGCGACTCCAAGCCAGGAGGCATTCGATGTCACCTATTACCGGCTCGATCTCACGCTGAATCCCGATGACAGTCTGATCACCGGGACGGTTCTGATACAGGCCACGGTGCTGGCAGATACCCTGGACAAGGTAGTGCTCGATTTCCTGTCCACCATGGTCACTGACAGAGTTGAACAGGCTGCGGGGTTTATCCACGAAAACGACACTCTGGCTGTGCGCCTGGAACAACCCCTGGCGGCAGGTGATACCTTTTCCATCGTAGTGGCCTACCACGGCCGGCCCGTCAGTGACAGCCGGGATGGTTTTGGATTTGACCTCCAAAACGGCACGCCCATCATCTGGAGTTTGAGCCAACCCTACTTCGCGCGGGGCTGGTGGCCCTGCAAGGATGTCCCCAACGATAAAGCTGACTCCGTCGATATTATTCTGACCGTCCCTGAAAACCTGTATGCCGTCTCCAACGGCTCCCTTCAGGACAACAATCCCAATGGCGACGGCACCCGTACCTTTCACTGGCATGAGAGCTATCCCATTGCTACTTATCTGGTATCCGTAGCCGTCACCAACTACAACATCTATACCGACTGGTTCCGCTATACGGCGGACGATTCGATGGAGGTGAGTCTGTATCTATATCCAAGCTCTTCCCAATCACCCCAGGATTTGCTGGATCAGTTGGATAATATGCTTACCTATTTCCACCAGGTATTCGGTCCGTATCCCTTCATCACCGAGAAGTACGGCATCGCCCAGTTTCCCCTGGGGGGCGGCATGGAGCATCAGACCGTCACCAGTCAGGGCACCTTCGGCGAAATGCTCACGGCCCACGAACTGGCCCATATGTGGTGGGGCGATAAGATCACCAATGCCCGCTGGGGTGATATCTGGTTGAACGAGGGTTTTTCTTCCTATGCGGAAGCATTGTACACCGAGTATATGTACGGTGAGGACTATTTCCGTGGATATATGGAATGGATGGACCGTGACTATCCCTATCCGATTTTCGTGACGGATACTACCGACCGGCATCGGCTCTTTAATATTACCGTTTACGACAAGGCTGCCTGGTTCCTGCACATGCTGCGGCACGTGGTGGGGGATAGTACCTTTTTTGAGATTCTGCTGGAATACTCCAGCGATCCCCGGTTCGCCTACGGCAATGCAACCACGGCGGGATTTCGGGACGTATGCGAGACGGTTTCCGGTCAGGAACTGAACTGGTTCTTCGAACCCTGGATCTATCACGCAGGTCGACCGCGCTATCAGGTTGGCTGGAACAGTACCGAATCGGCGGGTTGGCATCAGCTCTCCATTCACATTAACCAGACCCAGGTTCCATTGGAGACCCTCTTCCCAATGCCGATCGACATTACCATCACCACCGAAGCCGGCGACACCGTGGTAACCGTCTTCAATGATCTCCCTGAACAACATTTTGAATTCCTGATCGCAGACCGTCCCACCGGCATTGTACTTGATGAGGAAGGATGGATTTTGAAGCAGATGATCACGGATGCCACCGGTGGGCCCATACCACCCATCGAATTTGCCCTGGAACAGAGCTATCCCAATCCATTCCGTACGTCTGCCACTTCGGCGGCGCGAATCAGGTACGATCTTCCAAGGACTGCAAACGTCAGTTTGCGTATCTATGACCTGTTGGGACGGGAAATATCTACGCTGGCAAATGGTTCCAAGCCTATGGGAACGTATAATGCTATCTGGTATGGCGTGAATCATTCCGGAGAACCGGTCCCCAATGGCATCTACTTTTATTACCTGGAACTGCGTGATCCGATCGGGGGAGGCGTAAGTTATTCCCGCACCCGAAAGATGATACTTCTCAGATAGTGGAGGCACTCATGGCCAAGCACGCGCGCACCAAACATGTTACCCTTAAAACCTATCCCCACCGGCATATGGCTGAACTGGACAAAGCCCTTCTGGAGGCCAAGGACATCCATGTCATTATACAAGGGGATGCCCTGTCGGGTTTCGCGCCCGGACGGAACGTACGCGGCGGTATACGTCTTCTGGTACCTAAAGATCAAGCTGAAAAGGCACTGAAACTGATCAAGAAGGCGACGAAACCAAAACCGGCCAAGAAATCCGCACCGGAAAGCAGCGAGACGGACAACGACGAGAAATGACCGAAAAGCCAAATGAAGTAGTGCTCATCGAAGAATCGGAAGAGGAACCTGAAGAGGAGGAATTCGGGGAACTGCTCAAGTTTACCGCAGGGGGTTTTGCCGGAGGAATCGTGGTGGGGACCATTCTGGACTACTTCGGCCTGCACCGCAGTGGACTGGGCCAATGGCTGGTCCGCACCATTGCCGGCGAGGGTGAAAGCATCTTTGAGGGTATCTTCGCGCTGCGGCAGCGGCTGCGTCAGGCTTCCCGGTCCATGGCGGAAGCCTACGGCTGGGGAAAGCTGTTCGGCATGGCAATACCATGGATCATCGACGGTTTCAGTCGGCTGCTCGGGATCAATGTATATGGCATCGAAGGTTTCTACATCCCCTACTTCTACGCACTATCGGATCAATTCGGCGCCAATATATCAGGATTGCTCTTCTTCCGGCGCAAGGAGGGCAATTGGCGGACAGGATTGCGGCGCTACATTCGCCATCCCGTCATGTTGACCAGCCTCGCTATTCTGCTGCTGGTACCGGTTGGCCTACTCATGGCGCGGCTACTCGGCTTCTCACCTACAACACAAGTTTACACCGCACTGGAAACCATCGCCGCCAACCTGTGCTGGTTACCCCCCCTGGTGGGATGGCTTGGAGATCGCCGGCGAAAAGGATCCCAAAAATGAAATACATCCGTATTAAAACCTACCTGAATCGCCACGAGGCGGAAATGGACCAGGCTTTCCTGGAATCCAATGGTTTTCTTGCCAGAATATCGGCGGACGATGCCGGAGGGATGCAGCCACATTTGCTTTACCGCTCAGAAGGTGCCCGACTGTTGGTCCCGGAAGATCAGGCCGAGGAGGCCAAGGCTCTGCTGGATACTCCACCGGGCGAGGATGCCGGTCCTTAAGCTCCGCGCACGTAGCTGTGACCGTTCAGTACAGCGTCAAACGACCTTTTCTTCCTCTGTCGGTTTTGAAGATCCCGGCTCCGTGATCTCCTGGGTCACTTTTGCGAAGGTCTCGCGCATTTCGATACTGGTGATCTTTTCCCTGCACAGATCCCGATTGATCAGGTAGATGGGTTTGTTGTCCTCCTTGGCGTGAATCTCGAAGATGCCCTGATCCACCATCCGTTGAGCCGTTTCCTCGTACGCCTCGGAAGCGATGCTATGCCAGCTTTCAATACGCTTGAGCAGCTCAGCATGCCCGTAAATCAGCGGTTCCTCCTCATCTTTTAGAACCTCAAGCACGAGAGTAAGTACATGGTGGTCGCGGCTTTCCAGGGCTTCCTGTTCCGGACCCCTTCCCCGCCGATCCATGAGTTGACTCTCTTCGCAAAACTCCGCGAATTGATAAAACGCTTCCGGTTGTCGAATCATAAACCGTCGGCCCCCGCCGGGTTGGGCTTCGAAGCCTGCCAGTTCCGAATTGGCCAGCAGCTGCATTATCAGCTCGACCTGCTTGCCCTTTATACCGAGGATATACGCTATCTTTTTCGCGGCATCTTCCCATGGAATAAACACATACCCGGATGGTGTGGTCTCCCCCTTCCGGATAAACATAGCCAGCAGCTCCACAACCTGGCGGCCGGGTACGGCCTTGCTTCTCTCCAACGATTTGATCGTGGTTACCCGCAACCGGTCTACCAGTGCCGTAAAGAGGGCTTGCATCCACGACGGCACTTCCGTGGCTAATTTGTGGCGGAACATAGCCTGGCTCATGGCAAAACAAGACACCCGCGTTACGGCCTTGGCGCTGGCCGAGCGGTACCCACCGCCCACCAGGGACATCTCGCCGAACACTGAGCCCGACTTCAATGAAACCAGCGGTACTTCTTCATCGTCTACCTTTTTGGTTATCTCTACTTCGCCCGAAGTGACGATAAACAGCTTATTGCCCCGATCACCTTCCCGGAAAATGTATTCCCCTGCTTGAAACTCAAGTTGGACTTTTTCACGTCTATGTGGCATTACAACCCCCTGGAACTGGTTCTGACAAGAAATTCTCAGGAATATAAACCACGAATACCCCGTTCCCCATTGCCCTGGATCACAGGTTCGACATCGTTACAATGTTCGAATCGAAGCCGTGTATATCAACCGACAGCCAATTCGTACAATTATTGCTCCAACCGGGCTATGGGCTCACTCGCCGATAATTTTAATCAGTGCCCGCTTTTTCCGACGCCCATCGAACTCCCCGTAGAAGATCTGCTCCCAGGGACCGAAATCCAACCGGCCTTCGGTAATCGCCGCCGTAATCTCACGACCCATGATCTGCCGCTTGTGGTGGGCGTCGCCGTTGTCCTCACCGGTATGGTTATGGTCATAGTGTGAAATGGGCTCATGGGGTGCCAACTCTTCCAGCCACCGTTTGTAATCCCGGTGTAATCCCGGCTCGTCATCGTTGATGAACACCGAAGCTGTGATGTGCATGGCATTTACCAGACACAGGCCTTCCTGCACCCCACTCTCCCGTACAGCTTCCGCTACCTGTGGAGTAATATTCACGAACTCCATACGCTCCGGGATGTTGAGCCATAATTCCTTGCGATAGGATTTCATCTTGCCTCCCTCCATGATGTACATTTAAACCGGAACTTAACACGATTTGGTCAACGCGTGAATTACCTGGCACACTTATATCTCTCAGACGGAACGCCTGAATCCATGGTCGGCAGCATGCTGGGAGATTTCGTCAAGGGAGATGACTACAACGGCTATAGCCCCGATATCCGCAGCGCCATTTTGCTGCACCGCCAGATCGATATCTTCACCGACGCCCATCCGATCCACCGAAACAGCAAAGCCAGGCTCGATGCCCGTCATCGCCATACCAAGGGTGTCCTGGTGGATATCTTCTACGACCACTTCCTCGCACGAAACTGGAGTGATTACACCGATTCACCTCTGGAAGAATTCACCGCTCTGGCTTACAGCGTCCTGCAGGCCCACCTGCCCATCCTGCCGCCCAGGCTCAAGAGGATTCTGCCCCATATGGCCACTTATGACTGGCTGCGGTCGTATCGGGATGTCGAGAACATCGGGCATGCGCTCAATGGTCTCTCCCGGCGACTTACACGCCGGAATGAGTTGGCGAAAGGTCTCGAGGAATTGCAACAGAATTATGAGGAGCTGGAACGCGACTTCCGGGAATTTTTCCCCCAGCTGGTTGAACACGTAGAGGATCTACGGCACACCCGTTGAGTCAGACAGTCCGCGCTTAGCAATCTCCGCCCTCCGCCGGTTCATTTTTAACCTGCTCCACTCTCGATCAGGAAAAGGTTGGACATGAAAGATTTGCGGTGAACTACCGGCTGCGGGTGGCTTGAACATATGATTCCAGGAAGCCAGCTGCAGGAACGGGGCGCCATCGGAGACGACATCTTGAACTGACCATTCATCGGTAGAATCGGGAATCGTCATGGCCTTGTGCCCGGGCATTTCAAATCCGATGGCCAGCAGCTGACCCAGGCTGTCCCCCACCAGCTCGTAGGCTACCGTGATCCCCTCCACGTCACCCGGCCCGAACATCCGACGCTGCAGCCCACCGCTGCGGGGTATATACAGCCAGTTGGTGTAGAAGATCGGTATACGAACCTGCTGCCAGCGTTCGGTACGGGAGATGGGATATTTCCTCCCGAAATCGGGGAATTCTCCGGACCACTCCAGAAAATAACCCACGAACACCCGGTTTTCCGTTGGGTCCATCCGGGCCAGATAATACACGTTTTGAAGCTTGTCAGGTTGCACAATGTGGATGAGCCGCTGTTCAATGTCCTGCGCGATATTGCCGGGCAGCCGTTTATGGAGCTGATCAGGCTCCAGCCGGGTGCCGGTGGTAGCACAGCCGGTTCCCAAGGCCAGTATTACCAGCATGGAAGCAAGCTGCCGTGTGGAGAGCCTTGACCGTATCATGACCTACATTTCGGCAAATCGGTCTGTGGCTTCAATCAGTTTGCTGCGGATGCCCGCCTCGGTCATGGAATGACCGGCATCCGGAACCACATGGAATTCAGCCTCAGGCCAGGTCCGGTGCAGATCCCATGCACTGGTCATGGGACAGACCATATCATAGCGTCCCTGGACGATCACTCCCGGGATGTGGCGAATCCGGTCGACATTATTCAGCAGCTGATTGGGTTTCAGAAAGGCATGGTTGACGAAATAGTGACACTCGATGCGGGCAAAGGCCAGGCTGAACTCACTCTGGCCAAACCGATCTGCCAGCGATTCATCAAACAGAAGCTTGCTGGTGGAGCCTTCCCATACGCTCCACGCCTCCGCGGCCCGTTGACGCTCTCCAGGGTCCTTGCCAGTAAGACGCTTGTAGTAGGCCTGAAGCAGGTCGTTCCTTTCGGCCGGGGGTATGGGTTTCAGGTATTGTTCCCAGAAATCCGGAAACACCCTGCTGGCCCCATCCTGATAAAACCACTGGATCTCCTCGTCCCGGCATAAAAATATTCCGCGGAGGATGAGACCGGTAACCTGGTCCGGGTGGGCCTGGGCATACGCCAGTCCCAGGGTGCTGCCCCAGGAACCGCCGAAAACCAGCCATCGATCCACCCCGGCATTCTTTCGGACCCGCTCCATGTCTTCGATGAGATGCCGGGTCGTATTCTCCAGCAATTCGGCATGGGGGATACTTTTACCCGAGCCGCGCTGGTCGACCAGGATTACCCGGTACTTGTCAGGATGAAAGTACTGGCGGTAGATCGTCTCGATGCCTCCGCCGGGCCCGCCGTGAACGAACAACACCGGCTTTCCGTCAGGATTGCCGCACTCTTCATAGTGGATCGTGTGAATGTCGGAGACCGGCAGGTTCTCTTCGTGGTAGGGATTGATGGAAGGATACAGTTCATGCATAGGGCACCCGATAGTTTATGGTACGTTGTGCAGGATATATTACGGGGTAAGTTTCCCAAACCATCAGTTCGAATGCAACCAAATCACCGAATATTCAGTCAAACATGAGCTATACACCTGAATTGGACTATCAACGGTAATCACCGGAGACAGACATGTACCATCATTTTCACTTTATTCGAACCAGCCTTGCTGTATTGATAATCGCCACGATTCTCTACCCGGCAAAGGTGTCCCGACCGGCGGACTATTTCCAGCAGGAAGTAGCATATCGTATCGATGTTGAGCTGGCCGATTCCAGCCATACTCTATCGGCCTTTCTTTCCCTGGATTACATCAACCATTCGCCCGATACCCTGAAGTTCATCTGGTTCCATATCTGGCCCAATGCGTACAAGAATCCTGAAACCGCCTTTGGCCAGGAGCAGCTGAATCTGGGACGAAGCCGATTCTATTACGCCAAGGACGAACAACGGGGATATATCGACAGCCTCGATTTCCGAACCGGGGATATACCACTTCAATGGGAATATCACCCGGAATGGATCGACGTCGCCAAGGTCCACCTGGCGGAGCCCTTGCCACCAGAGGGAATTGTGACCATCGAAACGCCCTTTTTCGTGAAGATTCCGGTCATTTTCAGCCGTATGGGTCATACGGGCCGCCACTACGAAATCTCCCAGTGGTATCCCAAGCCCGCGGTGTATGACCGGGAGGGTTGGCACGTCATGCCCTACCTTGATATGGGCGAATTCTACAGCGAGTTCGGTACGTTCGATGTGCGGATTACCCTCCCTGAGGAATACGTAATCATGGCTACAGGCGATCTTCCCGAAGGCGACCCGGAATATGCTTTCCTTGACAGCCTGGTGACTGTCACCGCCGAATACTATGCCCTGAAAACGGAGGACGACGAACCGGACAAGAAGGCGAGAAAAAAATGGCGCAAGAAATTAGAGGAGCGGGAATTTTCAGAACCCGGTGAAGATACCACCAAGACGCTTCATTTCCACCAGGAGCGAGTTCACGACTTTGCCTGGTTCGCGGACAAGCGCTACATGGTGCAAAAAGACACGCTGTGGGTGGAGGATTCGACCCGGGCCATTACCTTATGGGCGATGCACCTGGCGAAATATGCCGAGGCATGGGAGGACGCTCTCGAATACCTGCATGATGCCACCTATTGGTGGGGCCAGTGGCACGGTGCCTACCCATACCGCCATGTTACCGCCGTCTCCAGCAATGTCACGGCCGGCTACGGGATGGAATATCCCAACATCACCATCATTGCTATCGCCAGCGGCGAGCAGATAATGGAGAACGTCATTGCGCATGAAGTAGGCCATAACTGGCATTACGGTATCTACGGGTTTAACGAGCGGGAACACGTATGGCTGGATGAGGGGATCAATGCCTATACCGATACGCGCTACCAGTACACCAAGTACGGCGAGGAGAACGGCGGACAATTCAGCTACCTGCCCGATAAGCTTAATGCAGCATTGAGAAATCCATTCACCATGCTCGACTGGCATTATCTACTGGTGAATACTGCCATGGGCTCCCATGATGACATACCGATCACCAGCGATTTCACCCAGGTGGATATTCTCAGCTACGCGGCGATGATTCAGGACAAGGCTCCCATGACATACTATCATATGGCCGAGTACCTGGGCGAGCGCAACCAGGCGGTGTGGGATGCCTTTACTGAGACCTGGTCATTTGCGCATCCCGGTCCGGCAGATGTCCGCCATACCTTCGAGACCGTGGCCGAGGAGAATCTTTCCTGGTTCTTTGACGATCTTATCACGACGGTCAAACCGCTCGACTATGGTGTGACCAAGGTAGAGCGTCGTGGTGAGACGGCAGACGTACAGATCAAGAATTTCGGCCAGATCGCGGCACCGGTGAAAGTCGCGACGCTGGACAAGCAGGGTGAGGTATTATCCGCACGCTGGATCCCGGGCTTCACCGGGACGACAACCGTCAGTTTTCCATCCCAAGGAGTACATACAGCGACGACGGACCCGGATCGCATGACTGTCGATGCAAAACATGCCAATGACCAACCCCCGATACTGAAGATGGGTGGCATGTATCTGCACAAGCCGGCACTGCGGTTATTCTACAGCGCCCCTGAGCCGGGCCGGACGCAGCTGTTCTACCTGCCTATGTTCTATGGTACGACCTACAGCGGACCCTTGCTGGGCGCTGCATTTTACCGCGATGTGGTTCCTCCCATGAAAAACAGATTCACCAGTGGCCTGTATTACAGTTTCAAACAGGAACGCCTCGTTGGTGGATTCCGCCTAGCGCTGAATCGGTACCGGGTGGGCTCGATTGACAAGCTTTCGGGGAAAATCCGCTACAGCGATTATCCGGAGTATCGTGCCATAAGTCTGGGTGGAGAAGCCGTCTTTCGTAAGCGGGCTATCACAACACCCGCTACATCACTGGGTGTTACGGTAGCGTCCTACGACCTGACCACCGGAGCATTGGATTCGTTATGGGATACAGGCACTTTCAACAACGTGACTTTCATGGCTCGAGCGTGGGATAACTCTGACGCCCTGTTGGATTGGGACGTCAATGCTCAGCTGCGCGCCATAGTTGGTCAGGCGGATGATACTGATAAGGATCTTCAGGCTACGGTTCTACAGGCTACAGCCAAGGCGAATTACCGCTATTCACGCAGAGGACGAGTATACTTGCGGGGATGGCTCGGACATACCTTAACTGATGACCTGAATATGGTGCCCAGTCAATATCGTTTCTGGCTAAGCGGTGGACTGGATGCCGACCTGGAAAATCCGTCGGCCATCAACCGGTCTGGCGAAGGAGCACTCGCGGTGTATCAGCAGTTGTTCATACCCGAGGGACCGGGAATCCGAGCCCTAACCACCACCCGACCCGGTCAGACCGCTATCGCCCTGAACCTGGATGTAGCCACCCGGTTTCCGCTAGATCCCTTCCTGGACATTGCCGCGACAGATAACGGGGCAGACGAATCCTGGCAGACGTATATGGATTTCGGCTTAACGTTATCGCTGGGACCGCTGCGCATTATTGTACCGCTTTGGGCGGACCTGGGAGATGATGACACAGGACCTGCCTACGAAAACTGGCGCGTCGGTATTTCCTTGCCGAGGTTCTTTCCGGATTTCTAAGGAGTCCATTAGCCATTCCCTACATATAGCGAATAGCCCCGAAGCCCCGAATGGGGCCTTTGGGCTATATGCGGAAAGCATCGATGGATCGCTAGTTCTATCCATTCCGGCAGGATTTCTCAGAGTGATCATGGATACTCATCTGTTTATGAAAAGTGAACCGTGATCAGCAGAAGCATGTGTAATATTCTTCCGTGAACATCACCGTGTTTCGATATTGAAGAATTTACTGCTCATGCGTCACGGCGCCGCCCATTCGGCGCCAAGTTCAAAACAGCGGGACCATGACCGCCCCCTCTCTCCTCACGGAAGGGAGGAAGTTCTCGCCATCGCAAAGTATCTTGCCCATATTGGTACGATCCCGGATATTATCCTGACATCTTCGGCTACGCGTTGCATCCAAACCGGTGAGACGATCGTTAAGTCACTCGACTACTCAGGCGGAGTACAATCCCGGTCTGAATTGTATCTCGCGTCCCCGGAGACATATCTGACTGCCGTTCGCCAGCTGCACGATGAGTGGTCAACTGCCTTGATTATTGGGCATAACCCTGCGGTCCAGGAGTTCGCCCATGCGATACAAAATAAGGGTGTAGCTCCGGGGAGCTTCGTCAGTGCATCCATAACATGCATATCTCTCGCAATCTCATCATGGAAAATGACTGCTTTGCATACGGGCAACTGTCTCTGGTTCACCAAACCGGGAGAGTCCGGCTTTCTACACTAGGTGTATATCTCTGAGAAGGATGCTGTCACGATAATGGCGCAAATCGAACTGTACGTAACAAGCTGGTGCCCCTACTGCTCCATGGCCAGAAACCTGCTTCACTCCATGGGATTGGTTTGGCGGGAGATCAATATTGACAAGGAAGGAATCACGCGAGCGGATTTAGCCAATCTGACCGGCCGATTCACCGTTCCCCAGATCATCATCAACGGCAGGCCTGTCGGAGGCTACGAAGACCTATATCTTTTAAGCCAATCCGGAAAACTCAAGGATATACTGGAAGAGGACCCGCCAGCTGATACGTCATCGACTTGATCAGGAAAGGGTGTGCGCTACCTTTTAGAACTCCAGCCCAACCGCAATAGAACTGCTGACGCCTAGCGGTCCCATCAATTTGACGGCCATATCCGCCATCATGGAAGTGCGGCGGTGTTCACCAATCCCAGTCGCAGCTGCGTCTCCCGTTCTGAAACCACAGCCTATTGAAAAACCCGACAGCAGGTCTGCATAAGCATTCCCACGTTGATAGTCCGTCTTGCCCTGGTCCACGCCCAGACGCAAGGCCAGCCGCTCTGAAATCCGGAACTCACCCCCGATACGCCAGATAGATTGAGTCGTGACCTGATTCTCACCAACAGTCAGATATAGTGTTAAGGGGAGATGCGCCAGTGACTTGGCTATTCCCACCAGCATGGTGGCCGGAAGTTTGTCGTCCCCATCTATTCCATAGGACTCAATAAATCGCCCCCGATTCTGCAGAGCCACGCCGATACGGGCGTTCAGTGGGAATACGGCCAGCTGAGCCTTCACAGACCATAACAACGCCTGGGCGGTAACGTCCGAAAGGTGACTGGAAATATATCCACCGGCACCACTCAACGTGAGCAATTCCCCTGCCGCGTAATCAAAATGGGTCCGAACAAGCAAATCGGCTGCTGTGTAGTCGCCATTTTCTTGCCCGTTCTCATCATAGGCGGCAAATGTGCCATATCCAAAGTGACGGATTTCCAGGCCAGCTTTATGGCGACCGACAGGTACCTTGAGGCGGATAATCTCCTGGCGGATATCGGCAGGATAGCGGGTAAATGCCAAGTATAATTGTCTATCGCTATCGAACGCAACAACACTGCGTGGGGTATCTTCATTATTCAACAAGCGCGGTCCCGGATCCCCGGCGATATCGGCAGCATTTGCCAAGGCTGCGTCCCGGGGGGTAGCTGCATCATTGAGCCAATCGAAGCTCGTCTGTGCCTGCCCGATAGCAAGAGACCCTGCCACCATAGCAGGCAAGAAAAGCCGGAAACGAAGATGTCGTCGGGATATTAGCAACTGCGGTGAGGCCTGCGTTTCACAATTTGATAAATTCGGTTACTCATTCGGATCAATTCGTTCCGTTGTATGGCTTTCCAGGGCTGCCAGCTCTTGTCTCCATCTGGCCTTGATTATTCGGTTGCGCCACAACCGGATAAAGTAGGCCAACAGGACCAGAATCGGCAACAGAATAAACCATACCAGGGGATCGGCCAGCACCAGCAGCAGGTTGTACCGCCGGAAGAGCTCCTGCTGATATCGATTTTTAAAGACAGATAAGGACTCATCTGCAGCTCGCATAAAAGCGGATTCAAATGTTCCGTTCATCCGGAGTTCATCGAAAAGGAATCTGAAGATGCCCTCGCCATAAAATTGCTCCATCGACTGTACCGCCACCACGGACTGCGCATACGCCAGTTCACTCAAATCCGATGAACGGTGATAGATCCTTTCCAATTCAGCCAGGGTATAGAAACTTCTGGTGAGTCTGCCTCTCACAATCGCTCGATGCATACCTCGATCCAGGCCGCTGCTGATGTGGACGGCTAAACCTTCATGAAACCAACCGGGGAACGGCCCGGTTCCCCGGTGTGGGGCCAGGCTGTAGAGATAGACATGTGTCAATTCATGCAGCAGTGCTTGCTCAAAATTGTGCCGACTGGGATCGGCAACATCAGTGCCCGGTCCCAGGATCACGACGCGGGACGGCCGCTCCAATGCCACGGCATGGATCCAGTCCGGCAGTGTTCCGCCCACCCATTTCTCCAGCTGCTCCCGAGTATTGACCACCACCAGTTGAAAGGGCGCTTTATTGACCGGTCCAAAACGGCTGATAAGCCCCAGGGCTACATCGGAAACCAGCTCAACAAGGTATTCCTTCGAATCCTCGTCATAATTCGAAGGCAGAAAAAGTGCATAGTCCCCCAGATCACACCTAAGCGGACCGAAGGGAGGGATTGAATCTGTGTAACCACCCTGAGATGACACGCCATATAGCACGCCGGTGGCTGCAATCCAAAGGAACACACCTGCGAAAGGATACTTCATAACAGGAACTGTGGGTCCATATCAATTTTCAGCTTCACGCCGTGACTGCTTCGTTCCAGCAGCTGCCTGGGCACCCTATCGGCGATCAGTTGACGCATCTGTCCCCCGGTGGGATCAGACTCCCGATTGGATTTCAACAGCAGGTGCACCCGCCATTTCCCTCTCAGCCGCTCATAGGGTGCCGAAGCTGGGCCAAGCAAGAACATACCCTGGCGCAGAGGCGTCAGACGGGAGCGCAGCTCATTCGCCTGCTCCCATACCTTGTCCTTGTCCTGGCCTTGCAGCAGGAATCTCGCCAGGCGAGCGAAGGGCGGGTAATGCAGCTCCTGGCGTTCAGCCAGGATCTGATTATAGAAACGATGCGCATCGAGCCGGGCAGCAGCCTTCAGTGCAACATCTTCCGGATGGTTGGTTTGAATAATGGCCTCGCCAGGTTTTTCCCGTCGCCGTCCGGATCGTCCGCATACCTGATACACCAGTTGGAATGTGCGCTCAGAGGCGCGAAAATCAGGGAGAAAAAGAGCCATATCGGCATTCACGACACCAACGAGAGTTACATTCTCAAAATCGAGGCCTTTCGCAATCATCTGGGTGCCGAGAAGAACGCTGACATCACCCTCCGCGAATTCCTGCAGGATGGTCTGCATCACTCCCCTGCGGCGGGTGGTATCCGTATCCATCCGCCGGATGCCCACTTCGGGAAACAGTTCGTGCAACCGCTCCTCAACTTGTTCGGTGCCCACCCCATGTAGAAATATATAGGGACTTCCGCATTCCGGACAGGCTTCCGGGCTTTTCGAGGTCGTGCCGCAAGAATGACACTTGAGCAGTCCCTGTGATTTGTGATAGGTAAACCATACGGCACAATGGGGGCAGGTAGCCGTATACCCACAATCATTGCAGGTAATGAGTGGGGCATACCCGCGGCGATTCTGCAGTAGAATCACCTGTTCTTTCCGCTGCAAGCGCTCACGAATAGCATGGATGAGCGGCTCTGACAAGATCAGCTGGTAATTCCCCGTGCGCTGTCGTTCAATTTTTAAATCCACCAATCGAACACTGGGATATACGGCCCCTCCAAAGCGCTGTTTCAACTGGAGGCGCGAATATTTATCCTTCAGTCCATTATAGTAGGATTCCATGCTGGGAGTAGCGCTGGTGAGCAGGACTGCAGCACCGGCATATTTACCGCGCATCAGGGCAGCATCCCTGGCATGATAGCGGGGCGCCGGATCTTCCTGTTTGTAGCTGCCTTCCTGTTCCTCGTCAACGATCATAAGTCGCAGATTTTGAATAGGTGCAAATATGGCGCTTCGAGCTCCCACTACAACGGAGAACCTTCCCCGTAAAAGCTCCTGCCAGGTCCAGGCCCGCTCACTTCGTGACAGATGACTGTGCCACAGTGCCACAGCGGTCCCAAAAGCGGCACGGAAACGACCTGCTACCTGAGGTGTCAGCGATATTTCAGGCACCAGGACAATTACCGATCCGCCCTGTGCCACTACCTCCCGGGCCGCCTGAAGGTAAATCTCCGTTTTCCCACTGCCCGTAACTCCCTGGAGCAGGTATGGTGAAAATTTTCGCTCCTTTATCGATTCCAGAAGTGCCGCCAGCACACGCTGCTGCTCATCCGTAAGATTGATATCTTTCTCAGGTGTTTCGGGAAGCAGCTGAAATGGGTCATGCACCGGCTGGACGTGATCCACGCATACCCAATCCTTCACCTCCATGCTATGACAAGCGGCATACGGTCCCTTAGTAAGATGGCCAAGCGCGGCCAATGGAACCGGTTCGCTCTGTGCAGCAAGGAACTCCAGGATGGCTCGCTGCACGGGAGCCCGTTGGGTCCACTTGGATAGCGCCTCCCTGCCTTCCTCTGTAATGGAAATCGCCCTCTGCTTCCTCGGAGAGGCCTGGTCTGAAAAGCCAAGTGGAAGCGCCGTTTTCAGCACGATACCCAACGGAGTCAGGTAATAGCGACTGATCCACTCGAGGGTGTTCCACAGGTCCGGTGGAAAGCGGGCTGGTTCTTTCTGGATCTTCCGGATCGACTTGACTGTCCCGGTGAATGGGGACCGCTCGTGTACGCTTACGACGACGCCAATAGTGGCTTGACGCTGATGAAAAGGGACTTCTACAAAGCTTCCGGTAGAGACCTTTGAAACATACTCGGACGGTATCCTGTAGGTAAAGGATTTATAACTGGACAGCGGCAGTACAACCTGCGCGTACACGTTCACCGTTGCCCGGAGTGCGGCCGTAAATATATGCAGCAATAAAAAGAGAAAGTATTACCTGGCAAGCAAGTTGCTGGTGATCCCCGCAGGTTTATTCCCGCACTACCCACACTTGCACACTACTGGTAATCCCATGACCCAGCTTCAGCTCGACGTCGTAGCTCCCCAACGCCTTGAGTGGTTCCTCCAGGTTAATGTCCCGTCGATCAAAGGTATATCCCTTTTCAGCCAGTAAATCCGTAATTGTCTGCGATGTGACCGACCCGAATACTTTGTCATCCTCGCCCACTTTGACAGCTGCTGTCAAGGAAACTTTCCTCATCTTCTCCGCCACTTTGGTCAATTCCGTAACTTGCCGGCCAACCCGGATCTCATCCTGACGGGACCGCGCCTCTATTTTTTTCATATTGGCCGGGGTCGATGGCATGGCCATTCCTCTGGGGAAAAGATAATTGCGGGCATAACCCGGATTCACGCGTATAGCCTGTCCTGCTGTTCCCAATGTATCCACATCCTGTGTAAGGATAATCTCCATTACGCTATCTCCCTGTCATACTCAGTTCTGGGTAACATCCAAGGAATAATGTATCAAGGCGATGTTCCGGGCCCGCTTGATTGCACCGGTCAGTTGCCGCTGATGCAGAGCGCAAACACCGGTGATTCGCCGCGGAATGATTTTCCCCTGTTCTGTAATGAAACGCCTCAAGATACGGACCTCTTTATAGTCAACCTTCTTTACGCTGTTTTCACAGAACTTGCATACCTTTCTTCGGCTCATAAAAGCCATATGTAATCCTCCTCTATTTTCACGTTATCTGGCACATCATGTTGGTACCAGACACGGTGATCGCAATGGTTGTTATATTCAATTTCACTTATCTAATTCCGGTTTACTAACTTCAAATTCCTCTTCCGGTTCCTCATCATCTGTCTCTTCAAACGGGCGGTGAGCATCCAGGAATTGAATTTTCTTGGCCTTGATCTCCACGACGTTGCGACCGGAACCATCATCGGAAAATAGCTTCCGGCTTTGGAGTTCACCCGTAACAAGCACACTGCTTCCCTTATGGAGATTATCACGGCAACTGATTGCCAGATTATCCCAGGCTACTACCCCCACGAAACACACATCTTCCTTGACGACGCCGTTGCGATCCTTGAATCGCTTGTTGGAGGCCATGTAGTAATTCACTACCGGGGTACCGTTTTTCGTCTCAGAGTACTTGGGATCGTTGGTCAAGTTCCCTGCAAGCAGTATAAGGTTTAAGTCCGGCATTCGTAAATCCATTAGCCTAGCTCCCTTTTTACAACTATTGACGCCGGATGATCATTTGACGGTTGAATGCCACTGGCGTCACTTCTCTTCTTCCGGCTCAAGCTCCTCATTCTCCGAGGATGTATCCTCATCGGCTGTCGTCTCTTCAGCAGCTGCTTCTGCTTCCGCTTCGGTTGTCTCTCCCGCTGTTTCCATCTCAGATTCTTCTACTTCAACCACCTCATCTGCCTCGTCTTTCTGCTCGACCTTAGCAGAGGTATCCTCGGATATTTCGGCCTTTTCTTCGCTGGTTCCACGAACTTCATCTTCGTCTATGCGCACGATCATATGAGCCAGGATGTCATCATGAAGCTCCAGATCCTGGTTCAGGCGAGCGTTTCCGGAGCCATCACCCCGAAATTGTAACAGCACATACGTTCCAAAGCGCTGTCTCTGTATCGAGTAGGCCAAACGCTTCTTGCCCAGCACTTCTTCATACACAACTTCACCCTCGCGTTTCTTGAGCATGTCTTTCGTTTCATTGACGAGCTTGGTCAATCCTTCATCCTCAAGATTCGGGTGCACAATGTAAATCGCTTCGTAATACCTCACTATTCCCTCTCCTAAACTATTTAATCAGCGGCGCTATAACGAGCGATACAACTGATGTAAGTTTGATCAGAATGTTCAAGGATGGTCCGGCGGTGTCTTTGAACGGATCGCCCACGGTATCGCCAGTAACGGCGGCCTTATGGGCGTCAGATCCTTTTCCACCGAATGCACCACCTTCGATATGTTTTTTAGCGTTGTCCCAGGATCCGCCGGCATTGGCCATAAAAATAGCCAGGAGTACTCCGGATGTGGTGATCCCTGTGAGAACCCCCGCCAGCATAGCCGGAGTGGCCAGAAAACCCACCAGAACCGGCGTGAGCACAGCTATCAGTCCCGGTGCCACCATTTTTCGCAGAGCCGCCTTCGTTGAAATGTCCACGCAGGCAGCATAGTCCGGTCGGCTTTCGCCTTCCATGAGTCCTGCCACTTCCCGGAATTGTCGTCGCACTTCCTCGATCATATCAAATGCTGCTGCACCCACCGCCCGCATGGCCAGGCTGGAGAACAGAAACGGGAGCATCGCACCCAACAGGAGGCCCGCCATGACCAGGGGCTGACTGACGTCGATACTTTCCAATCCGACAACTCGAGTGTACGCGGCGAATAACGCCAAGGCGGTAAGCGCCGCCGATCCAATAGCAAATCCCTTCCCGATCGCAGCTGTAGTATTGCCAACCGCGTCCAATCGATCTGTCCGCTGTCGTACCTCGGGCTGCTGTTGCGACATCTCCGCAATACCGCCAGCATTGTCAGCAATCGGTCCGTAGGCGTCCACTGCCAGCTGTATGCCCGTGGTAGATAGCATGCCCAGGGCTGCGATGGCGATGCCGTAGAGCCCGCTCACCAGGTGACTCAGAACGATCGCAGTAGCAATGATTACAATCGGTGCCGCGGTCGAGAACATACCATTGGATAAACCCGCGATAATGTTTGTACCCGCTCCCGTTTCAGATTGCTTAGCGATATGGCGAGCTGGTGCACGATTTTCGGCGGTGTAATACTCAGTGAACAATCCCACCAGGGTACCTGCCACCAGGCCTGTCAGGGCTGCCATGAATACTGACCAGGCCGAGATGGTTTTGCTTCCCACCTGGACCGCCTCCGGCAGTTGCCAGCGCGTAATAAACCACGCCAGGACCAGTGTGATGATCCCCGCACCCATGGTACCGAAATTAAGGGCCTTCTGGGGATCGCCTCCCTCACGCACACGTACGAAAAAGGTGCCGATGATCGATGATAGAATCCCAGCCGCAGCAAGTACCAGCGGCATGGTTACCAGGCGAGAGGTAGCCGTTCCCGCCGCGGTAACGGCAGCGGATCCCAGAACCATGGCGCCGATGATCGACCCGACATAGGACTCGAATAGATCGGCTCCCATTCCCGCAACATCGCCCACATTGTCTCCCACGAGATCGGCAATTACAGCAGGATTGCGCGGATCATCTTCGGGGATACCCGCTTCAACTTTGCCTACAAGATCAGCCCCGACATCCGCAGCTTTGGTGTAGATGCCGCCCCCCACGCGGGCAAAGAGGGCGATTGAAGAGGCACCCATGGCAAAACCCGATAGTACTTCCATAGTCTGCGGGAGGCCGTCATACATCGGATGGTAGAAGTAAAAGAGCACCGAAAGACCGATAACTCCCAGTCCGACAACGCTCAGGCCCATTACCGAACCACCGGCAAATGCCACTTCCAGCGCCGTATTTAAATCCTTGGTAGCGCCCTGTGTTGTGCGATGGTTGGCCTTGGTTGCTACCCGGAGACCTATGAATCCAGCCAGACCGGAACACAAGGCTCCAACCACGAAGGAGACCGCCACCAGTCCGAGTCCGGCTCCACGTCCCTGATTGAAAAGATAAAGCAGTACGGCGACCGCGAGCACGAATACAACCATGACGCGATACTCTGCTCGTATGAACGCCATGGCACCTTCACGGATAGCGGATCCGATTTCCACCATCCGGGAGCTCCCGGGATCCTTCCTGGTGATCCATCTGGCTTTCCAAAACGCAAACGCCAACACCAACAAACCCGTAGCGAAAACAAATAGAATCAGCTTATTCAAAACGGATTACCCTTTCCTTCAATAGATATATCCATGACGGGTGCGTTGAACCGCGTCATGGCGCTGTCTACTCCGTAGGTGAGAAAATCGTTAATGCCATCCACAGACTTCTGTACGGCTTCTTCCACCAGCATTTCGTCATCCGGCCGGAACGAATCCAGGACATATTTCTCACTGGGGCGCATGGGAACATCCGAGGCGATACCTAACCTGAGACGCGGAAAATCCTCCGATCCAAGTTGATAAATGATGGATTCGACGCCTTTGTGACCCCCAGCCCCGCCTTTCACACGGAACCTTAGAGTACCCAAGGGCAGATCGATATCGTCGAAAACCACAAGGGTGTTTTCTGGTGAGGCCTTAAAAAACGCCATCGCATCCTGAACCGGAATACCACAGACATTCATGAAAGATGTCGGCTTGATCACGGCCAGATCATCCGTTTGAGGTTCCGCGTATACATAATCTCCCTTGCCCGGGACAAATGCAGCCTGCCGGCTCTCCGCGAACCTGTCCGCAACCCTGTAACCGAAATTATGCCTTGTTCTGGCAAACCGGCGACCGGGGTTTCCCAATCCGACTACCAATCGCACCTGCTCAACCTACTTTTCAGGGGACTGCTCCTTCTCGGCAGGTCCCTCCCCTTCTTCGGCTTTCTCTTCACCTTCTTCTTCGAACAGGAAGTCTTCACCTTCCTCAACTTCCGCTACTACGGGCTCATCAATAGTCATCCCGCGGGCACGACTTACTGAGACAACCATGGTATCTGCAGCCGTGATAATCTCTGCATTACCGATGTCCAGATCGCCGACATGAATGGATTCACCCAAGTGCAGATCCGTAATATCGACCTCATAGTGTGAGGGAATGTCACTGGCAAGGCATTTAATTTCCACTTCCAGTAGAGCCTGGTGGATCTGCCCACCCTCATCTTTCACTCCCACCGGATAGCCAAGGGTCTGAACGGGCACTCGCACATGTACCTCTTCATCCATTCTTACGCCATGGAAATCTACATGCAGAATCTCTTCAGTAACCGGGTGATACTGAATTTCTTTGATAAGCACGTTTCTACGATTATCACCCACGCTGATCTGGTAAATCAGCGCATCTTCCTGCAGCGCCGAATGAAAATCTTTTAGTGCTACCTTGAAAGGTATTGCCTGGGCTTGATCATGGGCATAATAGATGCCTGGAATAAATCCCTCGGTACGCAGTTGTTTGAGGTCTTTCTTACCGATTTCCTCGCGTCGAAAAACCTCAATTTTATTATCTGTCTTCGCCATTGATTAACTCTCCATTTCAAATAAGGAACTCAGTGATTGTCCTTTATAAATACGCTTGATTGAGGTTGCAAAAATCCCCGCTACGGAGATTATCTCCAGCTTGTCCTCCAAGCCATCCGGATTTATCGCAATGGTATTGGTTACAATCATGCGCTTGATTGGTGAGCTATTGATGAGCTCCCGGGCCGGACCTGAGAAAAGCGCATGTGTGGCAATTGCGGCTACCGAAATAGCTCCGTTCTCCATCGCGGCCGTGGCCGCACTAACGAGTGTGCCGGCAGTATCTACCAAATCATCGATGATCAATACATGACGGTCGCGAAGTTCTCCCACCAGATGAACAACCTCCGCTCGATTGGGGGCCGGGCGGCGCTTATCGATCAGGGCAAAACCCACATCCAGATACCGGGCATAAGACTGCCCCATACGAGCACTACCCATATCCGGACTAAGCACCACTCCGTTTTGCAGGTTCAGATTTTCTTTCTTCAAGCGCTCCAGGAGTACCAGCCGTGAGTAGAGATGGTCAAAGGGAATATTGACAAATCCCTGAATCTGCGGTGAATGCAGATCCATGGTAATAATGCGGCTGGCGCCCACAGTTTCGAAGGTATCCAGAAACAGTCTTGAAGAAATGGGCACACGAGGTTTATCCTTACGATCCTGTCGTGCATAGCCGTAATAAGGGATCACAGCCGTAACGCTCTTGGCGGAGGCCCGGCGGGCTGCATCCAGCATAAGCATCAGCTCGATAATATTATCCGACGGTGGACTCGTCGACTGGATAATGAAAACATCCTCGTTTCGGATATTCTCTTCAAACTTCACCCAGATTTCGCCATCGGCGAAACTCCGGATGGTTCGGTCTCCCAAAGGAATACCAAGCTTCTTCGCAATCTCCTCGGACAGGGCAGGATTGGAGCGACCGGCAAATAGTTTCATAACAGTTAAGATACCTCTTCTAACTTATCCAGTTCGGGGGCGAGGATTCGAACCTCGATTGACGGGACCAAAGCCCGTAGTCCTGCCATTAGACGACCCCCGATTTGTTCGTGCTGCAAATCGGCCGTTCATTGTATCGTTCTATATCCGTGGGAAAAGATGTGCGCAGAATCTTCACATCTGCAGAATGCATATTCCAAGAATTGATCGCCATAGTCCGGTTCTTCAACCGGACAGTCGGGAATATCTCCCGCCCACGGATATGACGCTATGCAGCTTAGAAAAAGCTCGGCCAGCGCGGCCGTTCAGAACGAGGCGAACTTACATTCCCAACCGGCCGGAAACAATGTCTTCGTCGCGGACACCCATGGATAAAAAATAGTGTGCACGGTTGCCATCCCACAGTAGTTTACATCATGCTGCCACGAATCAGACTTGCCACCGAAGCCGACTTTCCTCAGCTGGATGCCCTTGAGCGTGCCTGTCCCATGTCGGGTGACACATCCATGATTCTTCGCCGTCAGGGAGACTATACCCGGGTTCTGCGCTTCTTTACCAAAGGATACCTGTGGGTGGCTGAAGCAGATGATCGCCTGGCCGGAAGCATCAGCTGGAGCTGGCATACGGTTTCCATCAACGGCAAATCCGAAAAACTGGGTTGGCTGACGGATGCTCGCATACATCCTGACTACCAGAAGACTACCCTGATCTTCCGGTTACTGCGCCAAGCTTACCAACAGGGCTGCACTGATAATGTTGACATCACAGTGGGGACCATTCTGGAAGGGAATGATGCCATTGAAGTGCTGGCATCCGGACGGGCCGGCTTTCCCAGCTTTATGCCGATCGGCGCCTTTCACATGCTACAGCTCTATCCCGGCCTTCCTATACCAAGCAGCTTATCAGGTCTTTCGGTCCGCAGCGCCCATGACAGCGACTTGCCAACCATCTGTCAACTGCTGAATAACTACTACCGGAATCACCAGTTCTATATCGAAGCCACCCCGGAGCGGCTGCGGAGGATTCTCGATCTGGCAGAGGGAATGCGTCTGGAAGACTATACGCTGGCCTTCCGCAACGGTCAGCTGATTGCCGTAGTCCACACCTGGGATCAAGACAGTTTCAAGCAAGCTGTCGTGCAAGCCTATCAACCCCATCACGATGTGATCACCCGGATCACACGGTTGTTGAATCGCTTCACGTCACTGCCGGGATTACCCAGGCCGGGTGGAACTTTACGATATCTATGGTTGCGTGATCTGGCATGCGCTCCCGGACATGAGAATGATTTGAAGAAGCTTATCCGATACACGTATCGGCTGGTGAAGCAACCCTACCACTTCATTGTCGCCGCCCTTCAGGACGGCGATCCGCTGGGAGCCGTGCACCGCGGTATCTTCCGCACCCGCATTACGATGAACTTGTGGGCTTGCAGTCTAAACGGACGCGATATCAGAGCCGATATCGCTCCGGCAGGCAAGCGGCTCTTCCATGATTTTTCACTTACCTAGTTTATCCGCGACTCCTGCAAAAAAGTCTTTTGGCTACAAAATATGGGGGGGTTCTGTAAAAGTGACGCCCATCATCACAAATCATAGGGATTACCGCCAAATTATGGTGTTGGTCGAAAACACAATAACATTAAAGCACACCCCCTTTACAAAGAGTGATTTTATGCTTAGAATTGGGTCCTATTTTTAGGGGTGAACGGGAGTTTTACTGAAAGACCGGGAACCAATCATCCTCCATATCGTTGTCTTTTCGCCAGCTGCCGGAGGGTGTGAAGGAAAAACGAATTCTGGATAATACGTAAGGAGATCGAAAAAAGCTGCTATGGGAAGTGACTCCAATCGTGCTCTAGGCAATTACCTGGCTGAGATCAGCAAGTATGAGCCTTTGGCACCCAACAAGGAAATCGAGCTTACACAGCGCATCAAAAAGGGAGACAGGAAGGCTCAGCATGAGCTGATTGTATCCAATTTGCGCTTTGTTGTGAGTGTTGCAAAAAAATTCCAGGGACAAGGAAGGCCCCTCGAAGACCTGATCAGCGAGGGTAATCTGGGTCTGATCAAGGCTGCGGAACGATTCGATGAAACGCGGGGCTTCAAATTCATCAGTTACGCGGTCTGGTGGGTCCGCCAGTCCATTCTTCAATCCCTTTCCGAGCATAGTCGTATGGTCCGTGTGCCCCTCAACCGACAAGGAGATATCACCAAGATTGTCAAGGCGGCGGAAGCACTGGAACATCAATACGAACGACCTGCCCTGGTAGAGGAAATCGCGAAACATGTGGAGAAGTTGCCACACGAAGTGGCTCACACAATTCAGATCAGCCGTCGGCATCAGTCGCTGGACATGCCATTTTCTGACACCGACTCCAACTCGCTGATGGATGTCATACCGGATGCCGATTCACCGGGGCCGGATTTCACTCTGATTTCCGATTCACTCAAGGAAGAGATCAAGTCGGCATTAGCCACACTGAAAGATCGCGAACGAGACGTAATCAGAATGTACTTCGGGATCGAACAGGATTATGCGCTGACACTGAATGAAATCGGAGAGGAATTCAACCTGACACGGGAGCGCGTACGGCAGATCAAAGAAAAGGCCATTCGCCGACTGCAGCATAAATCCCGCAGTACGGATTTGCGCCCATATCTGTAAAAAGCCCCTGCGAAGGGGTAAGGGGAAGAAAAAATACCCCCGGTCATCCGAGACCGGGGGTTTTGATTTTAATAGCTCTTCGGGCTAATTGTCAGATAAGAGCTATCCGTGTTCCTGAGCCGCCGCCTTTTTTTGCTCCAACGTATAAGTGCAGTCCTTTCCTTTAAAGGCATCGGCATTGTCCAGATCCTCCTCACTGAAGAAGTGAATGCATTTGGGACAGGTCCAGGGTTTTCCATTAAATCCGGGGCGTTTCTCATTCAGCTGCAGGGACACACCAGAGTAGGGACACTGCCTTTGGGTACCCGGTTCGGGCCAGGTAAAATTCTCATATAGAAACGGATAGACTGTCTTTTGATCATTCACAGTAGCTCCTTCATAAAATAACTGGATGGTGAAATTAACCACGGCTCCCATCCCAGATCAATTGGTAGTCTCATGCTCTGGAATCGACTGTTGCTATGAGATACCCCCAGCTGGCTAATATCCCTAGTATATGTTTCGAGATCTCTATTGCCAGCGACTTGAGCATTTGGTTTGCCGAGGGCAAAGACGTAACTTTTTTACTTGGGAATCATGGGGGCTGACCCCTTGGCTCATTACTCGGTTTCAACAATCCAACGGACTCTTCGCCCACACAATAGGCAATGGTCAATTAGGGATATTCAGCTTTTCAAATGATCGAATCCAGACTAGCAACCGCTCAGACGACCGAAGAAGACATCGTAGTTGAGAAATCTCTTCGCCCGGCCCAGCTGGATGAATTCATTGGCCAGAAAAGCGTCATTGATAATCTCAAGGTCTATATCGAATCCGCCCGACGACGCAGCGAGAATCTTGATCATGTTCTGCTTTTTGGACCTCCAGGACTCGGAAAAACCACCCTTGCCTTCATCATTGCCCGTGAATTAGGCGTTAATATTAAATCCTCGTCCGGCCCGGTGCTTGACCGTCCGGTGGATCTGGCCGGGATCCTGACCAACCTGGGGGATCGGGATGTATTCTTCGTGGATGAGATTCACCGTATCAACAGCACCGTCGAGGAATACCTGTATGCCGCCATGGAGGACTATCGTATCGACATCATTCTGGACAAGGGTCCCAATTCCCGCTCGATCCAGCTGTCGCTGGCGCCCTTTACCCTGATTGGTGCCACCACCCAACTGGGTAACCTGACTTCGCCACTCCGTGACCGATTCGGCGTCATACTCCGACTTGACTTTTACTCTTCCGATGAAATTTTGCAGGTAATCATGCGTTCGGCGGAGCTGCTGGAGATTCCGGTCGACAAGAACGCTGCCGAAGAAATCGCCCGCCGCTCGCGTGGAACCCCACGCTTGGCCAACCGCATTCTGCGCCGCGCACGGGATTTTGCCGAAGTCGATGGATCCGGGCATTTGAGCCAAAAAATGGCCCAACAGGCCCTGGAACGGCTCGGCATCGACGAGATCGGCTTGGATGACATGGACCGGCGCATTCTGAATACCCTGGTGACCAACTTCCAGGGCGGTCCCGTTGGTATTGAGACCATGGCCGTAGCTTTGCACGAAGCTCCACGCACGATCGAAGAAGTCTATGAACCCTTCCTGATCAAGGAGGGATTTCTGCAGCGTACCCCACGTGGGCGGGTGGCCCTGGATCGAGTGTATACGTACTTGAATATCAATCCTCCTGGTAATGTCAAGAGCCAGCAGAAGATCTTTTAACTTCCGGGACAATGCCCGTCATCGCCAGTGAAACACCACCCCGTCTATCCGACTTCAGCCTGGATATTCCCGAACGGCTGATCGCACAGTTCCCAATTGCCGACCGGGACCACTGTCGCCTGATGGTACTGGATTGTGCATCCCAGTCCATCGAGAATCATCACTTTTATAATTTGCCTGACTTCGTCAGCAAGGGCGACGTGCTGGTCCTCAACGACACACAGGTGTTTCCGGCCCGGTTATACGCCAAGCGAGAGCAAACGGACACCAGGATTGAGGTCTTCCTGCTGCGTGATCTGGGCGATCACAAATGGGAAGTCCTGGTAAAGCCCGGCCGGAAGGTTCGTCTCGGCGATACCCTGCTCTTCGCCGGCCAGATGTCAGGTAAAGTGCTTGATCATACTGCTTCAGGCGGGCGGATCGTCCATTTCAGTGGCGGCAGCAGCTCCTTCACGGACTACGTGGAGCAGTATGGAAAATCGCCCCTGCCGCCCTACATCCGAAGGGAACCTCAGCCTGAGGACCGAGATGCATATCAGACGGTATACGCCCGTAACCGGGGTGCAGTGGCGGCACCCACGGCAGGTCTGCACTTCACGCCGGAACTGCTGGAGCAGCTAGCGGCCAAGGGTGTAATCCTGGTCCATTTGACGCTGCATGTCGGTCTCGGCACATTCCGGCCTGTCCAGGAGGAGGATATCACGCATCATCACCTGGACGAGGAGTTCTACCATGTAAGTCCCGAATCCGCCGCGATCATCAATCAAGCCCTGCATCAAGGAAACCAGGTGGTGGCGGTGGGAACAACTTCGGCACGAGCCCTGGAAACAGTCGCGACAGGCCCGCGTCACATTGATTCCGGGCAGGGATGGACGGATAAGTTTATCTACCCCCCCTATACCTTCAATGTTGTTGATGGCTTAATCACTAATTTTCACCAACCCCGGTCTTCCCTGATTATGCTCGTCTCAGCCTTTGCAGGTAAGGACTTCCTGTTTGAGGCATACCATCAGGCTGTACGAGATGAGTACCGTTTCTACAGTTACGGGGATGCGATGTTGATCATGTGATCGTATATTTCCATGGGCGCCGCATAACATGAACAAATCCAGCAGCAAGCACATCGGTGTCATCCTTCCGGCGGGTGGCTCCAGCAACCGTTTCCCGGGAGAAACGAAAAAACAATTCCGTACTCTGGGTGGTAAACCGCTCCTGCTATTCACGCTGGAACGCGTTCTTTCTGCCGGCGACATTGATATCGTAACCATCGCCGTGCCCGAAAAGGACATTCCCCACGTCGTCCGGTTGGTGCAGCCATTCATGAAGTCAGGCGTGGAGATCCACGTGGTTAAGGGAGGAGCTACACGACAGGCCTCGGTTACCGCAGCCCTGGCCACCATCCCCGAGACCATGGATATTGTGGTTGTGCACGATGCCGTGAGGCCACTCCTGGAGCCTCAATGGATCACCGCTTCCGTCGAACTGTGCAACGAATACGACGGTGCGATTGTCGCCATACCCGCCACCGACACTTTGAAGGAAATACTCCCTTCCTCCGACATTGCTAACCTGGAGCATCTGATGATCCAGCGAACGCTCGCCAGAGAGACTGTCTGGCACGCCCAGACACCCCAAACCTTCAGGAATGCTGTACTGCGACAAGCCTTGACCCATGCCCATGAGCACGGTCTAGTGAAAACCGACGAGTCTTCCCTTGTGGAGGCAATCGGAGGCCGCGTCGCGATTGTCAGGGGTTCCCCGCACAATATCAAGGTTACCACCGCCGATGACTGGCAGTATCTCCAATGGAGGATGGACCATGATTAAAACCGGTATCGGAATAGACGCTCACGCTTTTGTCGATGGGCAAGGCTTTTCACTGGGCGGAGTCTCCATTCCCTATGAAAAATCCATCGTTGGTCATAGCGATGGCGACGTTATCATCCATGCAATTGTAGACGCTTTGTTGGGAGCTGCTGCGCAAGGCGATATCGGCATCCACTTCCCCTCCTCCGATCCGCAGTGGGAAGGTGCCAGTAGTCGCGTATTCCTGACCTGGACAAGAGAGCTTCTGGTTGAAACAGACACTCAGATTCAGCATGTTGACTGCACTGTGATTCTCCAGGAACCGGCCATTTCCAGCTATATCCCCGAGATGCGCCGGAATGTGTCCAAAGATCTTGGCATCGACATTGATCAGGTGAGCATCAAGGCCACCACCACCGACCAACTGGGCTTTACCGGCCGGAAGGAAGGGATTGCAGCCATGGCCCTGGCAACGATTGCCGTCCAGGAGGAATAACGCCGTTGGAACATGATCGATACATCGCAAGTATGAACTTTCGGATTGACAGAGAGGATAATTTGTCCGCATGAACGTTCGCGTCCGGTTTGCACCCAGTCCAACAGGGTACCTCCACGTGGGAGGCCTCCGAACTGCTCTATATAACTGGCTGTTCGCCCGGCAGCAGAAAGGGGTCTTCATCCTCAGGATCGAAGACACCGATCAGTCCCGTATCAAGGAAGGGGCACTGGAGAACCTGCAGGAAGCGCTGCATTGGGCCGGTCTGGACATTGACGAAGGACCGGGAACCGGCGGTGAAGCCGGTCCCTACATGCAGTCCGAACGCTTGGAGATCTACCATAAATACATCGGACAGCTTATCGATGACGGTTACGCATATCGCTGCTTCTGCACCCCCGAACGCCTCGACGAGCTTCGGGAGCGGCAGCGCAAGATGGGTGTTGCTACCCGGTACGACCGCAATTGCCGTCATATTTCCAAGGATGAGTCTGAGGCCCGGGCGGAGAAAGAAGTGCATGTAATCCGCTTAGCTATCCCGGACAGTGGGCGCATCGTGTTTGAAGATATCGTGCGCAAGAAAGTCGCCTTCGAATTCAACACTGTCGATGAACAGGTGCTGATAAAAAGCGATGGATTTCCCACTTACCATCTGGCGAATGTGGTGGACGACCATCTCATGGGGGTGACCCACGTCATCCGAGGCGAAGAATGGCTGCCCAGTATGCCCAAACACCTGTACTTGTACAAGGCCTTCGGTTGGGAGGAGCCAAAATTCGCTCATCTGCCCCTCCTGCTCAACCAGGACCGCTCCAAGCTTTCCAAACGGCAGGGACATGTGGCTGTGGAAGACTACCAGCGGGACGGCTACTTGCCACAAGCCCTGGTGAACTTCGTGGCCTTGCTGGGCTGGCGTGAACAGAGCGACCAGGAGGTATATTCGGTTGATGAGCTGATCGAAGCCTTCAGCTTGGAGCGAGTACAAAAGGGGGGCGCAATATTTGATGTGGAGAAACTCCTCTGGTTGAACGGCCAACATTATATGCGGATGGATCCGGCTGACTTTCACCAGCAGGTGCTGACCTATCTGAAAACAGCTGGCCAGACTGACTGGGATATTACTCCCGCTATTTCCGCTTCCCTGCAGCCCCGCATCCGTACCTTTGCCGAAATTGAGGATCTTGTCCGGCCGTTGTTTGCTGTTGATCTCGAGTATAGCCGGAAGGCCAAGGAAGCCCTTACCGGCGCCGAAGCCGCCGGTATTCTAAGTACATTGCTGACCAAACTGGAAGAGGCCGGCGACTTTACCGGGGAATGGTTTCTTTCCACCGTCAAGAACATCGGTTCGGATTTTGGCATCAAGGGGCGGGAACTCTGGCATCCCATCCGGGCGGCCATCGACGGCAAAGTCGAAGGAATTGATATGGTAACGATCGTGGATGCCCTGGGTTCCGACAAATGCCGGGAGAGAATCAAGTCCGCCCTAGCCGCCTTCTGACACCACTCCGATGACACTCTCCCTACATTCCAACAGCAAGATCAACCTTGGGCTGCGCATCGTCGGCCAGCGGGAGGATGGCTATCATCTCCTGCATACCCTGTTCCAGGAAATCGACTTCGGTGACCAGCTGACTATACGTAGTCTGCCAACAATGGACATTACACTGGCAATCACCGGCACCGCAGGCAAGACATTACCCACAGATTCCAGTAATCTCTGTTACCGGGCCGCCCAACTTTTCCAAATGAAAACCGGTGCCCGCAAGGGTATCCAGATCCATCTCGAAAAGCGTATTCCGGTGGGGGCCGGATTGGGTGGGGGGTCCAGTAACGCCGCAGCCGTTCTGCGGGCTTTGAACAAACTCTGGGGAGTCCACTTGACAGAGCGGGAACTGGAAGAAATGGCGGTAGAAATTGGTGCCGATGTCCCCTTCTTTATACGCGGGGGATTACAGCTCGGCGAGGGTATTGGGGAAACGCTGACACCCCTGAAGGTGGGCTTACCTTATTCCATTCTGTTGGTTATACCACCCATCCGGATAAGTACTGCCTGGGCCTACGGTCAGTGGACCGGGCGAAAGGAACAACCGGCCGCCTCCTCTTTGGATCAGCTCATCCGGGAACAATCGATCCCGTGGGAAAAATTCACCAACGACTTTGAAAGCATCATCTTCGGACAACATCGCCTGCTGAAAATAATCAAGAGTGATCTGTTGAAGGCAGGAGCGGAGTATGCCAGTCTGAGCGGGAGCGGCAGCGCGATCTACGGATTATTTGCCGACCCGCAGCTGGCTGAGCGCACCGCATCAAAGGTAACCGACGCCCAAGCCATTCTGACCAAACCTTGCGACGGCCGGGAAGCTTAAGCTATCCCTGTTTGGGTGCCGTGTGGCTGACTAGTCCAGCACCGATGGAATGTCGGGGCCTGAGGAACCGAGATGGTCCACATAACCATCATAACTGACCGAAAATGACCAGGTGTATTGATTGATGCACCCGCTGGGGCAGTCGCCCCAACCCAGCGAGTAGTCCACCCGCCAGGTGTTCTCGCCCGACCATACATTGATATCCGGTCCGTCTCCCTCTGGTCCATCAGGATTGGCAGAGTCCATTCCCTCTATTGCCTGAAATAAATATCCCAGGGTTGAAATATTTTGTCTTTGGTGTGAAAGCAAGGTAGCCGTATGCTTGGTGGACTTGCTGGAGCCCCTGTTGTATTCCACGACCTCCAACCCGAACATGTCCATCAGGGAATCAATACCGGTATGACCCGTACTTACAAATCCTTGTCTCCAGGCCTGCATCCAGGTAGTTGTAGAATCGGCTGTGACAAGCAGCCGGTTCATCTCCGGATCAGGCCAGGTGTGGATATCATACAGGTCAATTACGGAATCCCTGGCAGCATAATCACTGGATGAATAAACATGAATCAAAGCCTGGTAAATTGTACGGGATAGTTCCCCGGGAATTTCGAGGCTCGCTTCGGCTTCGCCGCCAAGATTGTGCATGATTCTTACCGTTAATCTGTCGGCGTCTTCATGATATTTCTCTCGTATGGACTCGGGAATCGAAGAATCATCAAGTGAATCGATAAGGGGATACTCATAGCCGTAATAGTCGGAAATCACCAATTCCACATTCTCAGCCATGACATCGGCCCAGAAGATAAAGCCGATGGAATCCCCGGAGAGCCACCGGCCCCCAACTCTTCCGGCGACGATGCCGGTCAGGTCCCAATCCTGGATCTCGACCTCTCCAGATACCAGACTGTCCCTCACTGTCCGCCTGACGGGATAGGTATGATTCTTCAAGTAGGCACACCCCCTAAATGACGGCAGCGCTGATCCTCGCGATAATAGTACCAGCTGAAATACTTCGGTGCAGGATTCTCCGCATATCCCGGCACGTTCGATCACGACACTGTCACCTTCAAAATGTGCAAACCACTTGTTGACCAAACCGCTTTCCCGGTCGTAGTCCCAGGAGTCTCGCGCGCTCAGTCGGGGCCCGTTGTAGGATGTAACAGCAATGGTATTGTCAACCTCGGGGATGGGATCTTCCTCGCAGCCCGTCCAAAGTAATGGTGCGAAAGCAACCAGCATGTAGAGCAAGAATCTCGAACCTTTTGACATAGTCTGCCGCTGCATAATAACTCTTCCGTTCATTACATCGCACTCAGGGATTCTGGCGAACAGTGCTGAAGTTATCGCAGCTTAGACAAGAATTAGAACGACATTCTTTCGATTGCCGGGCAGGGCCCTCACTACTCTTCCCACACCGGTTCCACGATCCTTCCCATGAACAGCAGTGCGCCGGAGGTGCGTTCTCGAATAGCGAACACGAAGGGGCGGTCCATGCGCATTTGTATCAATCCCCCGGGATCGGTGCTGGTAAGCGCTATCTCCACTGAGGTAACTGCCGCAGCTTCGGTGCCCTCTTCATCCACCTGAACAAACGTTTTATGCTTTACCTTATCGATATAGAGATTGCCTGTGAAATTGCTCCCTTCCGCCAGCATACGACCAAAATCGGCCTGGGTCTCAACAAACGCAATCTCCATGCCCAAGGCCTTCAGCACATCGTTCATCAGCAGGTCATAAGAGAATTTGAACCGGGGCAGCTCCACGTGGACACCGTGAGAATCCATTTGGTTTACCCATGATGCCCACTGGTCGGGATTCAATGCCTCAACCACCGCATCCAACGACTCGCCGGGTTTGGGTAGTATTATCGTCATGCTGAAGACTTCCCCGCCATAGGGCAGATCCACTGCCTGAAAAGATTCCGTTTCGTAATACGGCAGGTCCGCCTCCTGTTTCATCATTCGGCAGGCTACCATGGAGCCATCCGGCAGCGTGAATTCATCATCCACCGTTTCAGCCGGATCAAACTCGTAGGTCCAGATACCCCTGTAATACAGGGCGTTGATAAGAAACATTACCGTGAATGGATTAATTGGTTTGTCCACAATTTGCTTGATCTTGCCGTTCGTATTCTCTTCCACCCAGGCATTGATCACGTCGGCTGCTGCAGGATCGCTGAAATCGGCCCCCCACACTTTGGCATCGAAATACTCGCGGCACCGCTGCATGAATTCCGCATTGAACGATAAGGCCTCACGGTACCAGATGGAATTGGCGATGTCGAACTGCACCTCCGGGTCGGCTGTGGTCAGCAGTTTTGTCACGCTTTTATAAGCCGCGTTACTCTCCTCCTCCGTCAAGTCGTCCAGTTCCAGCGTGCTCCGCATGGCTTCCAGCGTAGTGGTGGCCGCCCCGTTGGCCGTCATCCCCAAAGCCATGGATACGCTCAAGGGAGAAATGAAGATGTTCGTGTCGGGTTGCTGGCGGGTGATCTCCCGGAATAATTTTATACCGAAACGATCGGCGGATGATAATAGCTCCACTTCATCCGACGTAAGGGCACGGGGCAGAACAAGTGGTTGTGGATCCGGGTCCGTTGGTGACTGACACGCAATCCCCAAGAAACCCAACAGTAATAGAACCATGAATATGGTATGTTTGGTCATCGTATTTCCTCGTTGTAGAGTCTGGTATACCCTGTAGATAACAATCCTTGCCATCGCTAGTAGTGCAAACGATATGCCCAAGGACAGGCTTCGGAGAGATAAATCAAGTGTTTTTGCCTGGCGTACGAGAGCAAGAGAGGTGTTTGGAGGCAGCCGCGGGATGCCAGAGTGTCTGTGCCTGATTGCCGAAATCGTCGAAAATCTGAAGTATTCGTCAGAAAGCTGAAGCAATACCGGCCACAAAAAACCAGGCCCCGCCCGTCCTTTCACAAGGACCTGGCGGGGCCTGATAGCAATTCCGCACAAAGAGGAAAGTGCTATTTCATAAGCACCATCTTGCGCGTTTCAACGAAAGCGTCACCTGCCGTGATGCGGTAGAAATACACGCCTGTCGCGGTAAGTGCGCCCTTCGAATCGGTACCATCCCAGACCGCCTGGTGATACCCGGCGGAACGAGCTTCGTTCACCAGCGTTCTGATCTGCTTACCGGTCAGGTCATAGATCAACAATGTGACCGGAGCAGCCTCAGGCAGCTCGTAAACGATGGTCGTGCTGGGGTTGAAGGGGTTGGGATAGTTGGCTCTCAAGGCATAGGCTTCCGGGATGCCGTTTCCACCGGCAATCGCCAGGAAAGTATACGGCACTTCTTCGGAATAGTCGGATTCATTCCCGCCAAAGTCAGTGGCTGTTACCGCATACCGGTAGGTGCCTTCACTGGGCAGTGCATCCGCATAGCTGGGCTCGGCGGATTGTCCAACCAAGGCCAATGCCGCGGTACCCGCGGCCCGGTAGATGGAGTAGAACTGTACCGGTGTCCCGGCGTCAGGATCATCGATGGACGACGCCCAGGAGAGCGTCACATCCAGGTCTGTAGCACCGGAGGCGGCTGCCAGAGCGGCAGGCACCATGGGTGGCAGATCATCATGTGATTGCCCGCTCATAGTGTTCGAATCCCAGAATTCCCAGGTGTTGGAACCGTGTCCTGTTACCATGTAATGGACATCGATATCATCCTGGAAAGTATTCGCCACATAACTGTACTGATCCCAACCGGGATGGACGGGAACCGCAGCTACAAAGCGCGGGGCCGGAGCCTCGGGATTATAGGGATCGTACCAAACCGTACCGCGACCCATTTCCCAGACGACAAACCGTGTGACCTTGCCACCGAGGACCGGATTCCGCTGCCAGTTGATGACCACGTGCTTGCCATGGTCCGGATAATAATCATACACGGTGAGGATTTTCAGGTAGGCTTCCGGGTACATAACCATGTTGTACGATGGTTCACCCGGAACCGCCCAGCCATCCCGCCATTCTTCCAGGAAACCTTCCTTCTGGAAGATGAAGGTGTAGGTGCCGGGCATGAGATCCTGCGCATAATTCCCATTATAACTGGTATTCGTAAACGCGATATAGGAATCGGAAATCATGGCAACCCACACGTAGCTGAGGCCGTTGTCCTGATCGTCGGCGACCCGGCCTTCGATGTGCTCTGTCAGCATTCCCTCAGCCGAGGCCATCCAGAAATCGAAGCTGGTGTCGGCCATCAGATCCACATCCACGGAGGCAACCTGGTACCCGGTAGCGCCGGCCTTGATGGTATGGAAGCCCGGCTTCAGGAAGAATTCATAGAATCCTCTATCGTCCGTGTATGCGCCATCCACGGGTTCAACCCGGTCCGGCGCAAAAGCCAGGACCATTGCACCTCCGAGTGCTCCATCATCACCCGAGACAAAGCCATCTACCCGGTAGCGCAGCTCGCCCAGCCAGAAGGCGACATATACGTCCTCCTGCTCGACCCAGATCCACTGGTGCTGTGCCGGTTTGCCCGGGGCGGCAGCCAGTACATCATAGCCCTGGAACGTGGGTACATTCTCGAAGCGGAAGGAGCCATCAGGATTCGTGAATGTATCATCGTAAAAAGGTCCGTCCTGTTGGATCAACTCCACTTTGGCATCCGCCACAGGATAGCCCTCGCCGCTGAAGACATGGCCTTCCACCGCGACGAACTCTCTCGGGGCCGGTAGGATATAATCCCTAACCGGACTGCTGCCCGAGATCGCATGTAGCGTATCAGAAACCGCCGGTGGTCCCCAGTATTCCGGATGATATACTTCGATGACCCAGGTGAGGCCACCGATCAGGTGCATCTCATAATAACCATCATTCTCGGAATTGGTACCCGTCCAGAAGCCCAAGGTATCATCAATGGTATAGGCATTGAGGTTTGCCCATCTCATCGGGTTGTCGAATTCATCGGTGATTTGCCCGCTGAGGAATACATCCGTGGGATACATGGTGAAATCGATGTCCGTTGTTCCGGAGACGATCCCATCGTAGCCACCAGGCTGCGCGATGGCATCGTCATACCAGGCATTCACCCAGTATCCATAGTTGGTCCAGGTACCCCATTCATCTGTAATCTCAATTTCGTCCAGGGCGCTGGAAACATTGAGAGTATACGTCCCGTCAGGACCACTCTCTGTTTCAGCGTAGAATCTCCAGGTATCGCACCAGATCTCGGCACCTTCCATGGGCGAACTATCATCCCAGGTCACCATACCGGTGATGGTGGCATCCGCAGCATAGGTGCGGATATCGATCATGACCGTGTCTTCGTCGAATACTTCGATTCGGTCATCTCCATCTCCACGAACACCCATATATCCAGCGGCAAAGATGTCATCGTCGTTGAGACTGACCCGCCACCAGCCGGGCATTACGGGCAGCTCGAAGTAGCCCAGCTCATCCGTTATGCCTTCCACGCTGTAGGGTCCATCCATGCTACCCCAGACAGTCACACCTGGTATCGGTGCCTCGGTTTCCGCATCCAGTAGAACGCCCTCAATCAAAGCCGTGGTAGGCACTAGCACATAGTCCATTTCGACCAGATTGTCCCCGGCACTGATGTAGGTCTCGATCCAGGTGGGATCGGGGAAGTACCCGGCGTATACCATGAAGGCATCGAACGCGAAGAGGCTGAAATCAGAGCCCGCCGCGTCGTCGGGGATATAGAGGGTATAGCCACCGGTGTCATTGGACGTGGTGATGAAGACCGTCTCCGGTTCCTCATCCATCTGCATCATGGACATTGGGATGGCCACAACCACCATGTGTGGTGCGGGATCGCCATTCTCCATGGTAACTAAACCGGAGACAGTGGTAGTAGCATCAGGTGGCAAGACATCCAGCGCCACATGACCAGTATCGGGAGTAGCGGTGTAGGCCCTCAGGAAAAGCTTCACTCCTTGAATGCTGAAAATCTCCCCGCCTTCCTTCATTGAACCGGTATCGAAGGTAATCTGCCAGACACCGGCCGCGGGATCCTCGTCATCCATATCGCCGTCCTGCACATTGATCTCATCATCACCACCATCGCCGCCACCGACGCTGAACCAGAGGTCCGATCCTTCATCGAAGAGGCCATCGCCATCATCCACCCAGAGCTCAATGCTCACCGGGTCCGATGAGTAAATCCGAAGGGTGATGGTATCTCCAACCGTATAGCTAGTGACGGGATCACCGGCAGGATCAAGAACCTCAACGGGGATGGTACCCGCCGCAGTCATGACCTTCCGGAGCGAGAAAGCTTTGCGCTCCCCGCGCCATCGCTTGCTCATGAATCGCTCGATCTGCGACCTTTCCATCGGTACCGGCCGCTGCCGCAGTTTGCGCTCCCGTGCAGCTTGTACCGGCGATGCTGCCTTGTCCACTACAACGTCCTGCTTCCGCAGGCCCTGGAAGGTTGACCTCCAGTCCACTTGGGATTGCAGCTGCTGTATGGCCGCAGCATCAAGCGCAACCGCTTTACTTGGCTCCGCTCCAGCACTCGCTTCCTTGCCCGAAAGAACCGGGACCACGAGTAGTGGAACAAGGAGCATTAAACATAGCTTCTTCATTCCATATCCTCCCTGTTATCAGGTATTGTTGAATCTTGAGATAAACATTTTACTAGACTCAGAATCAAAGGTTTTCCTTCGCACACACAGTATACAAGCTAATGTTGTTATAAGTCAGTGATCTGTGACACAAACTGCAAATTGGTGCGCTGGGCAACCGCAGCACTCCTTCTATCTTAGCGGAATCAGGTTACCGACGACATATCCGATCACGATGCCAACAAACAGTACAAAGGTGAGCAGCCGGTGGCTGACGACATCCGCCCCATAACCTCTCTTGATCGCCGCCGCTGAAACGAAGTAGCCCAGGCCGTTCAGTACCCAGAAAATGGGGATGGAGAACACTTTTATCAGCAGCGGTCCTATAATAGGTACGAGGCCAACCAAGGTTGCCAGTGCCACGAAACCATTGGTTACGAATCCGACAAGGATCGCGAAAAAAGCCAATACTTTGGCATCAATGTGAAAATAGAGCCCAATGAGCACCACGATGGTGATTCCACCTACAATGGCAAAGGCCTTCCAGTATGATTTTATGAAATCCCTAAATGATGACCACATAACTACCTGTTTTGATTTCCATATGTGTTATGGAGAATTGTAATCTGAGATCAACTCTGCCCGGACAACAAAAGGCCAGGAGCCGAACTCCACCCAAAGGATAAGATCATGCTCCACATTCAATGCGAACCGCAGCTGATGATTCTCGCCCGGCAGCATATAGGTGAGAACATCTGTGGTTCCCAGCACGGGTTCCCCCTCCAACCGCTCTGAAAAATGCACCGAGATCTCAACAACATCCGAGCTGCCAGTATCTGAATGCGCACCGTTTAGACATGCCAGCTCCACTTCCCACATCACCCCCTCAACTTCCACTTTCTGAACACGCTTCTCTTGTATTTCCCAATCGTGATGTTGCATCCAAATGAGCGCGCTGAAAAATGTCTGTCCTTCCGGAGTCCATGGTCTTTCCGCGCCATTGGAATAAATCACCCGGGGTGTATTCTCCAAGTCGTAGCGGGCTTTCAGGGAATCTCGGGCTCCCCGTTCATGGATCTGTTTCTCATACCTGAGCGGTTGCCCGCTAACATCGTTCACCCATATACGATACCGGTTGTCCACGGAATATATGCGGTCGAACCAAACCCGCGTATGCGCCTGGTATTCAGTATAATCACCCCACTCATCCGCGCGGCTATCAATGGTTACGTCTACCACCGGCACACCCAACCAGGCTACCTCATAGTTCAGGGGCTGCGGGAGGATCACCATCGGAAAGAAGAGCAGAAGAAATATTGCCGGAAGAACCGGGACTATACGAAAATACGAGGTCTGCCTGGCAGCTGTTTCCATCTTAAAGTACTGCTTGAAGCTAGCCGGATTCCCGGCGTTTTTTATTTTCAGCGGAACGTAGCCAGGGCAAACGGTTGCCCCAGAAGCTTACCAGTCCGACCACCGTGACATAAGGTATCTGAACGAGAAACCAGAGCGGAAAGTGCCGACGAATATCCACAAGAAATACCTTTGCAGAGCCTACCCAAAGATAGATGATCTCAACCAATGCCTTAAGCAGGATGCCCGGAATAAGAACCGGAAGTATCAATTCTGAGTTCTTCAATGCGGCCACCGCCAGGATCAGTATCAACGCATTGGTGCCGAACGTGGCGATGGGGATGGGTATAAAAGCCGGATTGAATCGCCACATGGCCACTGCATCTCCGGCCCACCGGATTCGCTGAAACAATAGCTGCTTCCATGATCCTGATGGATCCGTCAAAACTTTACCGGCCGGATCAATGGCGAATGTAATCTTGATCTTTGCCCGGCGCCGGGCAAGGCGCATGAACAGCGAATCATCTCCCTGAATGCGGTTGGCCAGCGGTCTAAAACCACCGGTACGCTCATAGACGGAGCGGCGGTAAGCCTGGTTCTGTCCCGAACAGGCCAGGGGAGCACCCATCATGGTCGACCCGCGAGCCGCCAGCATTAACATGAGGTAATCCAGCTGTTCAAAGAGTATAAGGGGATCCTTTCGCTCCACGAACTCTTCATGCACGGTCCAATCCGCTCGAGGTGCTATCTGTGACCAGCCCACCACGTAATCAATATCAGGTGTGAAGTAGCTCACCATCGTGCTTGCCCAGGCGGATCCAACCTGACAATCCACATCCGTAAACAGGAGGATCTCCCCGGAACCTGCGCGAATTCCGGCGTCCAGCGCCCGCTTCTTATGCTTCAGGAAATCCTCCCCCGTGGACGAATCCACCAGCTTGAACCGGCTATCCCGGACAACATACTCTTCGGCAACCTTCCTTACCTGAGAGAGCAGGCCGTCATCTACAATAATGCACTCCATCTGCGAAGCCGGGTAGTCCTGGTCAGCGAGTTGCTTCAAGAGCCGTTCCAGCTGAGCTTCGCCATCGCGGGCCGCGATGATTATGGAAACCATCGGTTGCTCTTGCGTGCGGATTGGCGCAGTCCGAAACAGTCCCACCAGAAACCATATCAGGACCAGAACATAAATGACCAGACAGATTTGAAATATGGCCAGAACAATACTCATAGTGGTCGAAAGCACCTACAGGCCGAGCAGGCTCTTCGCCAGAAGGAAGTAGATAAGTACGCCCAGCACGTCCGCGCTGGTTGTAACGAAGGGACCTGTGGCAATTGCCGGATCCACATCCAAGCGCCGGAGCATAACCGGAACGAGTGTTCCTATCAGGGTGGACATAAGCATCGTGGCGCCGATAGCCAGGGCCACCACAATACCGAGGCGAACGTCACCAAAAACCCACGCCAATAAGCCCAGAAGAATGCCAAAGAATCCCCCCAGCAACAGTCCTATGCGTAGCTGCTTGTCAATCAAACCCCATGTTTGATTGATGTCCACCCGGCCAGTTGCCAGCCCTCGAATCGTGAGGGTGCTGCTCTGGGTGCCGATGTTGCCCCCCATGCCGATAATCACTGGGATGAATCCCGCCAGGATTACTACTTTTGCCAGTTCTTCCTCAAAATTCTTGATGACCAGCATGGCCAGGATGCCCCCCACCCAACTGGCAACCAGCCAAGGCAGGCGTGTGAGGACATTCTGCAGGACCGGTTTCAGAAGAATTTCACGGTCTTTACCAGCGCCCACCATCTGGAAAAAGTCCTCCGTGGCTTCTTCCCGGACCACGTCCATGATGTCATCAACGGTTACGATCCCCAGCATCACACCGTTCAGATCCACCACCGGGACAGCCATGATGTTATAGCGCGATACAATATGGGCAACTTCTTCCTGGTCCGTCTCCGGAGAAACTACGATGACATCCGTTTCCATGATATTGGACAGCTGTTTACCGGCAGTATTCATGAGCAGTTGCCGCAGGGAAAGAACACCTTTCAATTTCCCGTCCCTATCCACGGCATATAAGTAGAACGCCATCTCTGCTTCTTCGCTGAGTTTCTGGACCTGCTGGATCGCTTCACCCGCCGTGATTTCCTCGTTCATTGCCAGGAAGTTGGGGGACATTATGCCGCCGGCGCTGTCCGGTTCATACTGCAGCAGTTCCTCTACCTCGGCAGCGTCTTCCTTCTTCATCAATGCCAGAACCTGCTCCTGCAACTCATCAGGTAAGGCATCCAGCACGTCCGCCTGGTCATCGGTCGGCATGGTGGTAACCACATCGGTGATGCGCTTCGGAGAAAGCATGGAGATGAGATCCAAGCGGATACTGTCATCCAACTCGCTCAGGAATTCGCCGATAAACTCAGGATCCTTGAGGATCTCGAAGATCTCCCGGCGTTCCTTGGCGGTCAGGTGTCGAAAAATCCAGGCCAGTTCAGCTGGATGGATCTTGACCAAAACTTTGCTTAAGGCGGATCGGGCTTGACGACGATAAAGACGCCGAACCGTATCCAGCAGCACGCGTCCTTCAGTTCCGATGAATTCCTGTCTCATAACGTTTCCGTTTACTTATACTGGTTGTGCCAGGCGTTTAACTCTATTCGGCTGTCATTGCGGGCAGATAGCTTTGCTCCTTGAGTCCGACGCCTATAGGGTGGGCTACCTCTTGTAATTGAAATGCTCCTGAATCCCTTTTCTCTGTGTCCTTCGCTACTTCCTAAGATTTTAATTTACCGTCCAGAACTCCCTTTTCAAGCATCCAGTTATCATCGTAGAGTTTGGACAAATAGCGCTCTCCTGTATCGGGAATAATGGTAACCACTACCTGATCGTTGTGCATCGCCGCTGCCACATCCAGAGCTAATTTCATGTTGGTTCCGGTTGAACCGCCACCCAGAATACCCTCCCGGCGTGCCAATTCTCGTGCCGTGTGAAATGAATCCTTATCACTTACATTCACAATCTCATCCACCAGGTCGACTTCCAACGCTCCTGGAACCATGTCATCACCGATTCCCTCAACCAGGTATTGATGGCCCTCAACAATTTTACCCGTCTCCTTGTAGGCTTTCAGGATACTACCGACCGGATCCGCAGCCCAGACCTTGATCTTGGGATTTTTCTCCTTTAAATATCGGGCGACACCGGAGATCGTCCCGCCCGTGCCGATTGAAGCCACGAAGGCATCAATCCGGCCGTCCATCTGCTCCCATATTTCCGGTCCGGTAGTTTCATAATGGGCCCGGGTATTCGATGGGTTGTGATACTGGTTTGCCAGGACTGCACCCGGGGTCTCATCCGCAATTTGACGGGCTACCGAATAATAGGATCGGGGATCATCAGCCGGAACGTCTGCGGGACAGATAACTACTTTTGCGCCCATGGCTTTTGCCAGGTGCTGCTTTTCCGTACTCGCTTTATCGAACATAACCAGGACGGCCTGATAGCCGCGAGCTGCGCATACCATGGCCAGTCCGACTCCCATATTGCCGCTGGTGGCCTCCACCACCGTGCCCCCGGGCTTAAGCTGGCCGTCCTGCTCAAAACCTTCAACAATCTTCAGGGCAATCCGATCTTTCACACTCCCGCCGACATTCAGGTACTCAACCTTTGCCCAGAGCTCGGCACCCTTCGGGTCTGCCAGTTTGTTGATCCGCACCATGGGTGTGCGGCCTATCAATTCGAGAATATTCTCAACTTTTCGCATATGGCTTTACTTTCTATCGATCACTTAGCAAGGGTTCAGGAATTTGTACCAGCAGAGACTTAAAACCCATGTATACCAGTATCCCCGCTGCCAGAAGCCACAGGGGAAAGACATGCCCGTTCGGCGCATACCAGGCAAACGATTCCTCAGGCGCGTTGGCAAACCACAGGGCCAGGGCGTTGTTCAGTGCATGGATTACGAACGAAGGCCAGATGCTGCCGGTCCGCCAAGCCAGATAACCCAGCACCATCCCAAGCAGGTAGATCTGCAGACTCCACCAGGGATTAAAGTGCATAATCGTGAACAGCAAGGATGAAAACAGTATCGCTTTCGTTGGATCGCGATAACCCCGCTCCAACTGTCCCTGGAAGAAACCACGAAAAACGATCTCCTCTACCAATGGCGCCAGGAGTACCGCACCTAGAATGACCAGTAGAGCTTCGACCGGAGAAGAGAAAGCCAGGAATTCCATTCCACGGGCAATATTTTCCGGCAGTGGAAAAATCGTGGCCACCAGGCGATCCAGCTCATCCACCAGTATGGTCAATCCCAGTCCGATGAAAACTGTATCCCGTAGAGTCTTCGATGTGACCGGGCGTAGACGGTAGGCCTCCGGTAAGGACATCCCGCGCCGAACAACGATGGTCGAAAGAGGCAGGAGAATCAGTGCTTCACTGAGAATAATTGCCCAACGCGGTATATCGAGGTTGGGGCTGGCCGGATCTACCAGGGCGAGCATGATGACAGCTCCCCCGATACCGCCGAACACCATGGAGCCAAGCACGGCCAGAAACGCGAGCCATACCTGCCGGCGTCCCGAGTCCATGTCTTTTTGCCCATTGTTCCCGTCCATATCTGATGAATTTAGACAATGGGCCGAAGTACATCAAACGAAAGGAAATGACCCTGCTCCCTCGGGTGGAGTAGTATCCATCACGGGAGCTGAAGATTTCCCGATCGGCAGTCGCCTAGCTTGATTCACCTCCGGTGGTCTTCTTCATCGTTGATATACCAAGCGGGAGATAGAGGGGACACCGGCTGAGTAGACTTGTGACCAGAAAGATTACACCTAGTATACCCAGTATCCACGCCAGAACTCCTTTTACAATCCCCAGGAGTATCAGGACGCCAAACACAACGGCGAGAATTACCCGGATAATCCTGTCAACCGAACCCATGTTGATCTTCATTACTGTTCCTCCCTTTGAGATCCGCATCTGATTCCGGTGCTCGGCGGCATCAACTGAATAACCGTCCCCGTTCCTGTCTCTTTGCAGCATATCTGAGGGGACCAGCGAAAGACTTGTTATCCCTTGATGCATTAGCACCCGGCCCGGCGATGCATGTTACTGATGACCATGACAGCGCTTAATATACAACTGGATTCTGGTCAAATCAGACCAAAGCTGTGAATATTTATCGTGTGGGGGGTAATGCGTTCCTTCCGCACCGGTCCTGATCTCACTATTCCCCGTCGCTAAACCTGTCCCGATCACTTTTGCATGATTCTTGCCCAATAAGATCATGCACCTCCGTGCCGATAGGGGCTTTTCGCACCCACGACCGACGACATTGGTCGAAGGAGAAATGATGTTCAAGTGGTCGACAAGTGATGCGCGAGCCCGGAGAAACACGACGGCCTACCCTCATTTTCTGGCCGATCGTATACACAGCTACGAAGAGCGCAATCGCAATAATGGCGCGCACCTGCTGCGTGGTAGGATACCCGGATCGGACGCTGTGGTCATGGTCTCCAACGACTATCTGGCCCTTTCCCAGCACCCTACCATTATTGAGGCCCAGATCCAAGCCCTTCGCGCCCATGGGCATGGACTATTACGTTCCGATGTCTTCCGCCATGGCAACAATCCGTTGCAGGAATTCGAATTGCAGATTGCACGCTTTATGGAGATGGAGCACGCCATATTATCTCAATCGGGTTGGTGTGCCAATGTGGGATTGATCCAATCCATCGCAAATAAGGATACGCCCGTATATCTGGACATGTTTGCCCATGCATCGCTCTGGGAAGGGACCAAAAGTGCGGGGGCGACACCCAGACCCTTTAAGCATAATGATCCACACGCACTGGAGCGGATGCTCAAGCGGCACGGTCAGGGGATCGTGGTCGTGGATGCCGTCTATAGCACTAGCGGCAGCGTTTGCCCCTTAAAGGATGTCCTGGAGGTAGCTGAGCATTATGGCTGTATTATGGTCGTGGATGAATCTCATTCCCTGGGGGTCTTCGGCAAACACGGCGAAGGATTGGCGGCCTCGCTGGGATTTTCGGAAAGAGTCCATTTTTGCACCGTGAGCTTATCGAAGGCCTTTGCCTCCCGCGGAGGAATAGTTATCGGCTCCGCCAGGGCTATGGAGTACTTCCAGTATGAATCACTTCCGGCCATATTCAGCTCCAGCATTTTAGCACACGAAGCGGCCGGATTTATCGCTACCCTGGCTGTAATCGCCAACGAAGGCCAGCGGCGTAAACATCTGTGGCGGAACGCCGATTACTTGCGGAGTTCGCTGGGCAGATTGGGGTACAATGTTGAGGATAGCCAGTCCCAGATTATGTCCCTGGTGTCGGGCACCGAATCACAAACCCGAATTTTGAGGGATACCTTGGAATCCCGGGGAGTGTTTGGCTCCGTCTTCTGCTGGCCGGCTACTGCGAAAAACCATTCCCTGGTACGCTTTTCCGTTAATAGCGCCCTTACTCCCGGGCAGCTGGAATACGTTATCGATGTCTGTGGAGAGATACGGAAAGAGGTCGGGATGAAAGATTGGGCTTCTACCCGGAAAAGGCAATTAGGCCTGGGGATAATCCGGGAGCTGGTCGACAATTAGGCGTGTACCGGCTTAGCAAGCCCCTCTAATTCACGAATTACCGTAAAAATGCGCTCTTCGATATCCGTCTCATCAAACTCACCCGGATGCCGCGACGTATTAAGAATCAGCCACTGACCGTCACCCTTTCTGACTTCTACTTCCAGACCGCTGGCAGACTGCAAGGAATGTTCGTATAAAGCCCAGGCAGGAAGTGCACCTGCATCTATCATGATACTCCACGTGGTATGAGGACCCAAGCCCTTCATCTCATAGTAATACGGGATACCATGATACGTGTTGGCCTCCATTTCCCCGGCCGCCACCGGCATTTGGCTTCTCTGGGCCTGTATTTGCTCCAAGGCGCGGTCATAGAGCCCCACGGCGACTTCGCTGGGCAGGGCAAACACCTTGCGCACCTCCGGAAAGTCACGCACTGAGGCTTCCAATTCATCCAGATCCACTTCGATCAGCATACGGTTACTGATAAAGTTTTTGCCTAATCGGGCGGCTTCTTCAGATATGAGAATCGCATTGATGCCAACCAGCTTCTGAATCTCCGGTATCTTGGTAAGCTCTTCAAGTCGGGCGGTCTTGTTTACGTCAATACCAATGATCGTCGGATCGATCAGGGTTTCGCTGGCCAGATTTCCGTATATCACATCACCGGCATGAACGGCGATACCGAAATTGAGCGGAGTCGCACCTCCCGCGACCAGCACTTCGTTGACCTTCTGCAATGAGTGGACAAAGAAAATTGCCAATGATAGAATGTTCGGTACGCTGTTCTCCCTTCCATATTCATCATCAGAGTACATGAAAAGCGCGTCCCCTACTGGCTTGATCACCGCTAAGTCCTGCCCGATGTCTGTAATCTCGGTAAAGCAGCGGCTGATCAGGCGGGCCACCTCCAGTTCCGATTCGTAACTGAACATCCGGGTGAAATTCCGGATGTCTGCTTCCATGATTCCGCAGAAGCGGCGCTCTTGATGGGTAATCATGGTGATCGCCTCTTCCAACCCGAATTTCTTCTGAAACTGCCTGAGGCGGGCGACAATGGTGTTGCTCAGAAACAGTGCCAGTAACTGGTTCTGCTCCCGCATGATGCGGGCATTTTCATCGGTGATTTTCCGGATCCGCTTCTCCAACTTGCTCTGGTTCTCGCGGTACTTCTGCAACCGGTAGCTGAAAATTCCACCGAACACGAGCGGGAAAAGGAAGATCACCACGTACTTGAGTGTAGCGGTCAGGGATTCACCCCCTCCATGATAAATCCCAAAGCCACCCCAGAATAGAACCGCCAGGATGAACAGCACTATAACCGCCCGCCATTCCACGAGGAAGGTCAGCACGAATGCGGCTCCGAGGGTCGAAAGCACCCACACTTGTGAAAAATCGTTCTGGATCATCAAATAGGAAAAAACAATGGGCAGATTAAATACCACCGCGATTATAAAATAAAGGGGCATGAAAGGAACCAGCCGCTCGGGCAAACGGTTCCTGAAAAGAAAGGGAATCGCCAATGAGCACCCTACCAGTCGCAGGAGAAGATTCTCTACCGGTTGAGGATAGAAATAGCGCCAGATGACGTAGAAGAGCAGGTGCCCGACCACGGTCAGGATAGCAGCCGCAGTCAGGAAAGCGTTGGTATTGGCATAACTGGTTTCAAGGGAAGACTGGACCGCCTGGCGAATCCGTTTGCTCAAGCCGATAGTCGTCATCTCTGCCGACCGCAAATCATGCGTTTCTGTTGTTTCTGCCATTCGGTTTTGCGGTGCTTATAGGTCAAGACCATACAAGCTATAGTTAATATATATATCTGTAGGCGCAGGAAGGTATCTTTTTTGTTAATCTGAATACAGTCAAATCAATAGGTTCTGGTACTAACTTTTCACAAGCACATATAGAACTAACCAGGGAGACAACCATGCCAGCGCGACTTCAAACTCTCTGCCGGATCACAAGCTTTTTACTCTTGGGTACACAGATGCTTCTTTCCTCACCCGGCCCGGCGTCTTTACGGCCGGTTTCCACTTACTCTATTGTAGCCATGGACCCAGCCACCGGCGAATTGGGAGTCGCAGTTCAATCCCACTGGTTCTCGGTAGGTTCATTGGTCACATGGGCCAGGGCCGGCGTCGGTGCCATCGCTACCCAATCCTTCGTATTGGTGGACTACGGCCCTGAAGGATTAGCGCTCATGGATCAGGGTGTCCCGGCCCCGGATGCCCTGCAGCAACTGCTTGCCAAGGACGAAGGCCGCGCCGTCAGACAGGTTGCCATGATCGATGCCGGCGGAGGGGTAGCCTCTCATACCGGCGCGCAGTGCATTGAGGCAGCGGGCCATCAAACTGGCGAGAACTACTCCGTGCAGGCCAACCTTATGCTGAGCCCGGAGGTCTGGCCTCGTATGGCGGATGCATTCAAACACACTGAGGGTGATCTGGCTGACCGTATGATGGCTGCACTGGAAGCAGCCGAGGAGGTTGGGGGTGATATCCGCGGCCGGCAATCGGCTGCCATACTCATTGTTTCCGGAGAAAAAGTGGATCAACCCTGGCAGGGGATCGTCATGGAACTACGGGTGGAGGATCACCCCGATCCGCTGGCCGAACTTCGCCGTCTGATCAGAGTCCACCAAGCCTATGAACACATGAACGCGGGAGATCTCGCCGTAGAAGTGGATGACCAGGAAACAGCCTTGCTGGAATACGGTGCAGCGGAAGCGCTATTCCCCGACAACCTGGAAATGAAGTTCTGGCATGCTGTAGCACTGGTGAACATGGAGCGCCAGAAAGAGGCGTATCCGCTATTCAAGACCATTTTCGAACAGGATAAGAACTGGCGGATCTTGGTCCCCCGCCTGGTTCCCAGCGGACTGATGGAACAGCAGTCCGCTGAGCAAATTCTTCGGAAAGTGAAATAGGCGCTTGGGCTAGGACCGCTCGATCTTTCGCCCGGCAAAAGACTGGATTCCATCCCAGATACTGTCCGGATCAAGATGGGACTCCTGAACGATCTCCTCAACCGAACCACCCGTGCGCCAACGATTATCCCAATCCGGCGTGAGAGCGTGCTCCCGGAGTCGACGATTGCCCACCCAGTTATGCATCAGACGGTAGGCCTGGTTCGCGACAATCATGCTGTTATCCCAATCCCAGGTAGAAAGTACCTGTTCCCGATAGCTTTTCGGCTGGAGTTGGTATAAACCGTAGCTGATCGCCGCTACCACTTTCACGTTTGGTCCCTCTTCCTTAAGCCGGGGCAGTAGAGACATCATGCTATTGGTCGCGCTGGTGCCCCGTACGATAATGGTGCCTACCTTCGGATCCTTGGCTTCATAGTCCTTGATGATATAGGCACCCTTGGCCGCTTCCAGATGGGAGGGCATGCCCAGTGCTTCCCGGTCAGGAATCTCGATTGGGGGTCTGGTAAGATGCAGGGCGATAATGGGGACCCCGGTTGCGAGTGCTGCTCCCAGGGATGGGGCAACCTCGTTGTGTTCCCATGGATGCAAACTGATGACCTGTCCCTCCGGGAACAATTGGGTGACCCCCGGTGCATGGATGCCGAAATGCGTGCGGCTGTCTTCAGCCGTCTCCGGACCGGAATGTCCGGCAATCCATATCATGCGGCCTACCTTCAGATCTGAATCCTGAGCCACCTGACTGAACAGGCGCATGGGGCCATATTTGAGATAGGAGAACGATCCGTAGGTGCTGCAGGCTCCCAGGTAACCCTGGTAATCATTATAGGGATCCTTGGAAAAGTTGACCGTGGCCATCCCGGTCAGGATTCCGGCGTTGGCGAACTCGGTGATGGCTTGTGGCAGAAGGGCTCCCTGAGGATTGTTTTCCCTGTTGTACCAGCCAAATCCCACAAACTCGCCCCAATTCTTGGCAAAGCCGGAGATGTTCGTGGAATCCGCCAGATCCGCGGAACAGGCAATGAACAGGGGTACTCCTGTGCGGTCCTTGCTAACCTTGTTGATCCAGGCGCCGAACTTCGCCAGTCCCTGGCGATTGGGTGCTTTATCACCGGGCTTGACGAATAGTTCCTCCGGATATTCTTCTATCTTTTTCAGCATCTGTTTCGACGGTTTGAAGTTGGCACCAGGGACAAACTCTTCCAGATTCTCCGGCACAGAATCACCCAATTCCACCAGCCTTTCAGCCAGAAAATCAACCAGCTCCTGGTCGTTTCGCATCACGGAAGCAACCTGTGCCAGGTGGCTCTTGGTCTCTTCGAAGAAAGCGCGGTCACTGCTGGGCCTTGCTTCGCCAAAGTTTTCGAACGATATGGCATACTTGGTAGCGAACTCCTTCCGGCCTTCCCAGAATAATTCGCTGTTGGGCTTATGTGGTGTGCCATGCGACTTGTTGTCATATACACCGTAGCCCCGGCCTTTGCGATTCTGGGTCCAGATCACCTTCGGTTTGCCTTTGCCGTCAGGGCTGTTTAGCAGGATGAAGGCTTTGGCGACCTCTTCCCAGTCCTCTCCCTTCTCCGTACCCACAACATGGAATCCGTAGGGTTGAAACCACTCCATCGGGGTACCCTTCACAATAGCTGAAAAGGGACGGTCATCGATGCCGAAATCATTCCAGTCCAGTACGTAGATCAGATTGCTCAGACCGAGCCCGTACGCCGAGTTCTTGGTTTCATGGCTGGCACCCGTTGTGAGGCCGCCTTCCCCTTCCAGAGCCCATACCCTTACTTCCGGCACACCTGCCATTTTATAGGCCAGTGCCATCCCTGCGGCAGCCGGCGAACCGTGTCCGCTGGGACCGGTATTATATTTCAGGAACAGTGATTTGCCTCCCATCTCAGCATGGCCGGGCAAACCCTTGTTCCGGCGTAACGTCAGCAGATCCTCCCAAACCAGGGCCCGCTGCTCAAAATCCTTTACCAGATACTTGGGATTATTGGTCTGCTCGTACTTGGCTCGCAAGGCCTCGTTGTACACCGCCAGCATGGCATAGACCAGCGGTATGGTATGCCCCGCCACCAGCACAAAGCGATCTGCAAAACGCAGGCTGGGATCGCGGAGATCCCACCGCATGGCACCGGACAGGGTATTTGTTACCAGCAAATGCGCCTTGGAGCGGGACCCGCCGGGGTGGCCGCTCTGGCGGTAGTTCAGCATGATATCGATGAACTGATCGATGAGATCCTTGATGGCCTCATAATAATGGAACTCCTGCTTAAGCTGGGTAAGGGGATACGGTGTCGGCGCCCTCATTGTATTTGTACTCCTTGGATCAAAACGGTTTGGCGTTTGCTCAGGATGCGATTTTTACTTGAATATCTTTACGGTCACGGGTCTGCTTCGCAGCGGGTTTCCCGTCTTTTCGGCCATCGAGGATGTCATGGAGAACCTGCCCCGTGTAGGATCCCGGAACCCGCGCGACCTTTTCCGGGATGCCCTCCGCCACTACGTACCCGCCCTCATCGCCCCCCTCCGGACCCAGATCAATTATCCAGTCAGCGGTTTTGATGACATCCATGTTATGTTCAATGATTACTACGGTATTGCCCTTGTCCACCAGTCGGTTCAGAACCTCGAGCAGCATTTCTACATCGGCAAAGTGAAGTCCCGTCGTCGGTTCATCAAGAATGTAGATCGTGCGGCCTGTCCCGGTGCGGGATAACTCGGCCGACAGTTTCACGCGCTGGGCTTCTCCCCCCGACAGGGTTGTGGCTTGCTGGCCCAGGTGAAGATAACCCAACCCTACATCACACAGGGTTTTGAGCTTACGTTCAACGGCCGGAATATTCCTAAAAAATTCCAGCGCCTCGGAACACGACATCTCCAGCACCTGCGCGATATTCCGTCCCTTGTAGGTTACTTCCAGGGTCTCACGATTATAACGCTTGCTCTTGCATTCCTCGCACTGGACATACACATCCGGGAGAAAGTGCATTTCGATCTTGATGATCCCGTCTCCCTGACATGCCTCGCAGCGCCCCCCTTTCACATTAAAGGAAAACCTGCCCGGCTTGTATCCCCTGATTTTCGATTCAGGCAGCTGGCTGAAGAGATCCCGGATGTGGGTGAACACACCGGTATAGGTGGCCGGATTGGAGCGGGGTGTCCGGCCAATGGGGCTTTGATCAATGTCGATCACCTTGTCCAGAAACAACAATCCCTGGATGGAATCGTACTTCAGCGGCTTCATCTTGCTGGAATAGAATTCGCGGCTCAGTATCGGATACAAGGTTTCGTTGATGAGGGTGGATTTCCCCGACCCGCTCACGCCGGTAACGCAAACGAAGCGCCCGATGGGTATGTTGACGGCGATATTCTTCAGATTATTGCCGTGGGCCCCTTCCAGACGGACGAACTGGTCCGGCTGCGGGCGGCGTTTCTTCGGGGTGGGAATCGAACGTTTCCCGGCCAGATACAGGCCGGTCAATGATTTCTGATCCCGTACGATATCTGCGGGTCGACCGGTAGCGACGACCCTGCCGCCCGCCTCACCCGCGCCGGGCCCCAGATCCACCACCCAATCCGCCGACTCGATCGTCTCCCGGTCATGCTCCACCACCAGCACCGTATTCCCCAGATCCCTCAGTCGCGTCAGGGTCTGGATCAGACGACGGTTGTCCCGCATGTGCAGCCCGATGGACGGTTCGTCCAGGATATACAGGACTCCCACCAGCTGACTCCCCACCTGGGTGGCCAGGCGGATGCGCTGGGCTTCGCCACCGCTCAGTGTAGTTGCAGAGCGAGACAGGGTCAGATAATCCAGTCCTACGTTTACCAGAAAGCCCAGCCGGTCATTGATTTCCTTCAGCACCTGGTTGGCAATTTCACGGTGGGGGGGTGATAACTCCAACTCGCGGAAAAATTCCTGCACGCTCTTTACCGACATTTCCACCACGTCCCGGATACTGATCCCGCCGATGGTCACCGCCAGGCTCTCCGGGCGGAGGCGGGCACCGTTGCACGTGGAACAGGTATGAATGGACATGAACTGCTCGATCCACTGGCGGATACCCGGCGACCGGGTCTGGCTGTAGCGCCGTTTCAGGTTGTTGATCACCCCCTCGAAACCACCGAAGTACTCCCCTTTGAACCGCTGGGAACTGTACCGCATGGTGATCTTCTCATCGGGAGCGGTTCCGGACAAGATCACTTGCCGGACCTCCTCCGAAAGGTTTTTCCATGGCGTGGTAAATTTGAAACTATAGTGCAGGGCCAGACTCTTGACCATGGAACTGTACCAGCCGCCTCGCGGCTGTTCCCCGATAGGCACAACCGCTCCCTGGATCAAACTTTTGCTCTTGTCCGGCACAACCAGATCGGGATCGATCTCCATTTGGGTTCCTAATCCGTCACAGGCGGGGCAGGCGCCGAACGGCGAATTAAAGGAGAACATGCGCGGTTCAGGCACTTCGTAGCTGATCTCACAGTCGGGGCAGGAAAGCGTTTCGCTGAACAGGTGATCCTTACCCTTGCCACGGCCCCCTTCCCGCAGCTCGTTGACCACCACCACCCCCGATCCCATCTTCACCGCCAGTTCCAGTGACTCCGTTAGCCGCTCCTTGACCGCCAGTTTGACCACGATCCGGTCCACAACCACCTCGATATCGTGCTTCTTGTTCCGGTGTAGAATGATCTTTTCGGAAAGCTGCCGCACGCGTCCATCCACCCGCACACGCACGAAACCTTCCCGCCGTATGCTCTTGAAAACCTCCTTGTATTCCCCTTTCCGGCCCCGCACCACCGGTGCCATGAGCTGAATGCGGGTACCCTCCGGGAAACTCAGGATCTGGTCCACCATCTGCTGGATCGTCTGGCGGCGCACCGGTTTCCCGCAGTTGACGCAGTGGGGCGCACCGATGCGGGCATACAGCAGCCGCAGATGGTCGTAAATCTCTGTGATGGTCCCAACGGTGGACCGGGGATTGCGCGTGGTAGCTTTCTGTTCTATGGAGATGGCCGGCGACAGGCCCTCGATCACATCCACGTCCGGCTTCTCCAGCAGCCCCAGGAACTGGCGGGCGTACGCCGACAGGGACTCCACGTAGCGGCGGTGCCCTTCGGCGTATATCGTATCGAAAGCCAGGGAGCTCTTGCCCGAGCCCGACAGCCCGGTGATTACCACCAGCTGGTTGCGGGGTAAGTCCACATCGATGTTCTTGAGGTTATGCTCCCGCGCCCCCCGAACACGGATTTTCTCTGCATGATAGACCGGCATAAGCCTCGTAATCTAGTATAGTTGGTTGGGAAGTGAAAAGCGAAATCGCGTATATATTCATGAGAATTTCCATGTCAGGGAATTCTTGCCTGTCGATTGTGGTATCATGAACAAGTCTAGACCTGATACTATTCCATCATTACATTTCATGCGTGTTGTAGAGTTTCAGCAAGGAGCATCTAAAATTCAAAATCCTTCTCTCATGCCCATGCGGCGAATAGTATCTCATACCGTAAAGGTTTCCATTTTCCTGGGGGTATTGCTCATCGCCTCCTGCGCCTCCCGTCAACTTACCGAGTACAATCAGGGCCTGCGGCGGGTACATAATCTCACTGACGATGAGCTGCGGCGGGTCCAGTTCTACAACAGCAATACCATTGTGCTGACCCTGGCGGATGAGGTGCGGGAAGCACCCAATCCCAAGCGCCGGAAGCAGAAGCTGGATATCCGCCACATCGATCAGGTCATCATCGAAGAACATACCCGCGGCGTGGCTGTCGCTGTCGGCGGGAACTGGCTGGACATCAGCTTTGAAGAGGGCAGGGCGCTGCATTTTGAGCTGCTCCCCAACGGACGCTTTACTCTCAAGGACCAGATCGTGCTCTATGGCGGCCAGCGCTACCGCGTGGATTACCTGGATCACCGCCGCAGCCGGTTTCCCGTTACCCTATTGGTGCGCCGGAATCTGGAGCCCAAGACCGTCGTCAAGCACAAGAAGGCCAAGGGTCGCAAGCTGCGCTGATACCGGGCCGCCCAGTTGCATCGGCAAATCCACCACTAGTAATACGGATACCAGGAATGAATATCCATAGGACACCCATCCAACTGTTCGCACTACTCATGATTTTGGGGTGTTCTTCCACTGTAGATGTCGATGCCGAACAGCAGCGGCTGTTGGAAACCGACCGGGCCTTTGCCCGGGCCTCTATCGAACACGGCGCTGCCGAAGCCTTCCGCATGTATCTCGTCGAAGATGCCCTGATGCTCCCTGCGGGGGGCACACCAATCACTGGCCGGGAAACGATCTTCGAAGGGATGTCCTCCGGTCCGGCCAGCCTGCTGACCTGGGAGCCGCAGCGCGCGGAAGTTGCCCGCTCAGGCGATTTAGGTTGGAGCTGGGGCACCTACGAAGTACGCCCGGACGGGGACCTCACCGCCGAACCCCTGGCCTACGGCAAGTATGTGAATGTCTGGCGCACACAGGAAGACGGGAGCTGGAAGGTGATCGTCGATATGGGTAATAACAGCCCGTCCCCGGAATAGCCACACCGGCCGGGATAATCCACGTAGCTACATAACCAACCCGGGATAGACACATGATGCTCTGCCAACGGATCACCAAGCGACTTCTTCTACTATCAATTTTCATATCCCTGACCATTTTATATGCTCAATCCGACCAGGATCCCCTCACCGGATTGGATACGTATATCCAGGAGGCAATGACGCAATGGGAGCTGCCCGGCCTGGCCATTGCGGTGGTAAATGACGACCGGGTGGTCTACGCCCGTGGGTTCGGTGTGCGAGAGCTGGGCCGGCCTGAACTGGTTGATGAGCACTCCCTGTTTGCCATCGCTTCCCATACCAAGGCCTTTACTGCTACGGCTGTGGGGATGCTGGTCCACGAGGATCGATTCGCGTGGGATGACCGCGTGGTGGACCTGTTTCCCTCGTTTCAACTGTATGATCCCTTCGCTACCCGCGAGATGACCGTCCGCGACCTGCTGACCCATCGCCAGGGATACAATACCTGGGCGGGCGACCTGATGTGGTGGGCTTCCGATCTTAGCCGCCAGGAAGTTATCCGGCACCTCCGCTACCTGGAGCCGGACTTCAGCTTCCGCAGCCGTTACGGGTATAACAACATGATGTACATTACAGCCGGGGAACTCATCCCACACCTGACGGGCACCAGCTGGGATGACTTCGTGACCACGCGCCTGCTACGCCCGTTAGGGATGAATCGTACTACAACCACTATTCGTGAATTGGATCAGCTGGGTAATATCGCCATGCCTCATACGAAGGTAGAGGATCAGATTATTACGATACCCTACCGCAACGTGGATAACTGCGGACCGGCGGCTTCGCTCAACTCCAGCGCGTGGGACATGGCCCAATGGCTGCGCCTGCAGCTGGCTTATGGCAGCCGGAACGGAGCGCAGCTGGTGGATTCCTCCGTGATTCGTGAAACCCGTATCCCCCAGACTCCTATACGGATCAGCGCATCATACCAGCAGCGATTTCCCTCCACCCACTTCCTGGCCTATGGCCTGGGATGGAACCTGCAGGATTATAAGGGGCGGCTGGTAATGCGGCATGGCGGCGGAATGGATGGCATGCTGTCCTACACGATCCTGATACCGGAAGCCAACATGGGCGTTACCGTGCTGACCAATTCCGATGCCCAGAGCCTCTATTTTGCCCTGGCCTGGTATGTCGTGGATGCGTTCTTGGGAGGGGACCGGAAGGACTGGAGCTCCATATACCTGGCCCGGGCCGAGGAAGAGGAGCGCAAGGACACTGCGGATCGGTTGGAGCGGGAGAATAGCCGCGCCAAAAAGAGCAAGCCCACTCTGCCGCTCAAGGATTATACGGGTATCTACCGGAGCGAGTATTACGGCACGGCGGATATCGTCCGGGAGAAAGGGCGGCTGGCGCTAAGCCTGCAGCACCATCCGGGCGTACAGGGCCAACTGGAACATTGGCAGTACGACACTTTCAACTGTGATTGGGGGCAGCCTACGTGGGGTGAAAGCCTGGTGACGTTTACCATCAATGCCGATGGCGAAGTGACCGCTCTGGCCTTCAAAGTCAGGGAAGATTTCATCGATCCCAACGAATATGTATTTAAACGGATTCCCTGACAGCCGCACGCTTGTTTCCCTTTGCTGGGTATAGGAATGTTTATATATTTCAATAGAGGGATCTGGTCTCACCAAAAAGGAGTATAACATGGCAACCTACTTCATGTTCGGCATCTACTCGGCAGATGCCATGGATGACATGACCGCCGACCGGACCGCGGCTGCCGAAAAACTGGTCCAGAGCTACAGCGGCAAGATAAACAGCATATACGCCATCATGGGAGAGGAGGATCTGATCCTCATCACGGAGTTTCCCGACAACCAGAAGGCCCTGCAGGCTTCCGTTGCCCTCAGTAAGCTGACGGGAATTTCTTTCTCCACCGCGCCCGCGATCGAGGTGTCGGAATTCGACAAACTGATGAAAGACGTCTAGCGGTACTCCAAAGTATCCGCCTCTGCCCTTTCCCCAGCTTAGGACTCACCCCTATTTGACTTCCATGTCGGTAGGGGTGTTTCTATATTCCCGTTGGAGCTGCTCCCTCCGGCAATCTGCAACAGGGAGCTGCTGGTGGGGAAGTGCTCCGTTAACAAGGAGGGTGCGCTATGATCACCTGCTTCATGTTCGGGAGCTACACCACCGAATCACTGAAAACGATCAGCGCCGACAGGACCAAGGAGGCCTTGATTCAGCTGGAGGAGTTGGGCGGTAAGGTCAAGTCCATGTATGCCCTGCTGGGTGACCAGGACCTGATCTTTATCGTGGATTTTCCCGATGTCAACACAGCCATTAAAGCCTCTGTGGCGCTGACGAAGCTGATTGGTGTCCCGTTCTCCACCTCCCCGGCTGTGACGGTGGAAGAGTTCGACGCCATGATGGAAGAGCTGTAGTCGCTCTATAAATAGGCTCCTGTTTACAGGCCGTCGGATCCCACCGGGAATCGATAAATTTGCCTGATCGGCACAGCCCGGTGCCTTTCTAAAGGCATACCATCGCCAAACAGGGAATGCTGAAATATGGCCTATCATCCGCTTAACCTGGCGCTGCGTTTCCTGCTGGAACTTTCCGCCCTGACAGCTCTGGGTGTCTGGGGCTGGCATCCTGGCGACAGCCTTCATCACTGGCTCCTCATGCTGGTTGTCCCCACACTGGCCGCGGTGATCTGGGGTGTTTTCGCTGTTCCCGGTGATCCCAGTCGTTCAGGAAAAGTGCCCGTTCCGGTTCCCGGGCCTATCCGATTGGCCTTGGAACTTGCCATCTTTGCCTCCGCTATCTCGGCCCTGTTCCAGGTTGGTGCTCCGCAGCTGGGCTGGACCATGAGTGTTCTGGTATTACTCCATTATGCCCTGTCATATGATCGTATCTTGTGGCTGCTTAAAAAGTAATGGAACATGGTTAACATGCATGGAAAAGTCTGTCTGATTACCGGCGCCAACCGCGGCGTCGGCAAAGCCACAACCCTGGCACTTGCCAGCATGGGGGCGACCGTGGTCATGGTCGCCCGTGACCCGGCTCTTGGTACCGCCGCTCGTGATGAGATCATCCGGACTGCCGGCAATCAGTCCGTGGAACTGCTGGTGGCCGATCTGGCCTCCCTGGAAGCCGTCCGCCAGCTGGCCGCCGACTTCCGGGAACGTCACTCGCAGCTGCACGTGCTGATCAACAATGCAGGCCTAACAAAGCGCCACCATGTACTGACCGAGGATGGCTTTGAGACCACCTTCGCCGTGAACCACCTGGCGCCTTTTCTGCTCACCAACCTGCTCTTGGATCTGATGAAAGCCGGTGCTCCCGCCCGCATCATCAACGTCTCCTCTATGGTGCACAAGTGGGGCCGGATCAACTCCGGCGATCTCCAGAGTGAGCAGCACTACAATATGCACATCGCCTACAACCAATCCAAATTGGCTAATGTGCTGTTCACTTATGAGTTAGCCCGGCGGCTGGAAGGCTCCGGCATTACCGCCAATGTCGTACATCCCGGCATGGTCGCCTCCGATTTCGCTCGCGAGTATACCGGCTTCATCGGCTTCATGGCCCAAAAGGGCTGGCGGCCCTTCATGAAATCGCCGGAAAAGGGTGCTGCTACGTCAGTCTACCTGGCCTCTGCACCTGAAGTGGAGGGTGTCACGGGGAAATACTTCGCCAATAGCAGAGAGAAGAAATCTTCCCGGACTTCCAGTAATGTAGCCCTTGCCGGGCGGCTATGGGAAACAAGCGAACAGCTGACAGGGCTGGCAAATGCTCTTAAAACAGAGAAACATGCAAACATTTAACAATTCGGAGATCGCATAGTAAGATGGGACCACAAGCAAGCAGCCCGGATTCTTCCTTAACCCATAAAGCGTACACCCGGGGTGAAGAGATCGCCAACAGCCTGATCCACGGCGTCGGGACCGCCCTGAGTATCGTCGGCCTGATTGTTCTGGTTGTGGTGGCCGCATCTCACAGTGATGCCTGGCGGGTGGTGAGCTGCAGCATCTACGGCAGCTCGCTCATTATCCTGTACCTGTCTTCAACCCTTTACCACGCTGTTCAACAGCCCCGCGCCAAGGGGATCCTGCAGATCATTGACCATACCACTATCTACCTCCTGATTGCCGGAACCTATACGCCCTTTCTCCTGGTGAGCTTGCGGGGGGCCTGGGGCTGGTCCCTGATGGGCGTGATCTGGGGCCTGGCCCTGTTGGGTATCGGCTTTCAGTCCATCTTCGTCCGGCGCCAGGGGAAATTATCCATCCTGACCTACATCCTCATGGGGTGGCTATGCCTGGTCGCCCTGCGGGAGATGCTGATCAACGTTCCCACCGGCGGTCTGATCTGGCTGGCCGTCGGCGGAGTGCTCTATACTACGGGTGTCCTCTTTTACGTCTGGCACCGGCTCCCTTACAACCATGCCATCTGGCATCTCTTTGTGCTGGCCGGTAGCACCGCCCACTTCCTGTCGATTCTGCTCTACGTATTGCCCGTTGCAGCCGTGTAATCTTATCACGTTTCCCACGACGAAGACTTTGCTCTGCGGCTGTAGGAAGTAAATGCTCAGATTGCTCATCTCCATGGATGAATATCTATAGCATCAGTTCCTAGAAAAATTGGCTTACACAGCTGAGGGATTTCATGTGCTAAATTCATCCTTATCACCAGCCCACGGAAATAACCAAGCGAGGTCTACATTCACCACCAAAACTAATACTTTCCTCGACCTCCTCCGCCAGCGCGTAATCATCTTCGATGGGGCTATGGGGACCAATATCCAGGCCCGCAACCTGACCCCGGATGACTTCTGGGGCCAGGAAGGGTGCAACGAGCTCCTGGTCCGCTCCCGCCCAGATGTCCTGCGGGAGCAGCACGCCAGCTTCTTTGAAGTGGGCTGTGATGTCATCGAAACCGATACCTTTGGCGGAACGGCTATCGTCCTGGCCGAGTACGATCTGGAGGAAGAGGACTACAACCTGAACATTGAGGCCGCCCGGCTTGCAAAACAGGTAGCCAACGACTTTTCCACCCCGGACCGCCCCCGCTTCGTGGCTGGTTCCATTGGTCCCGGTACCAAGCTACCCAGTCTGGGGCATATCTCCTTCAAGGATGTGCAGACGGCCTACGGACGCCAGGCCGCGGGACTCATCGATGGTGGGGTGGATCTGTTGATCCTCGAAACCTGCCAGGACCTGCTTCAGGCCAAGGCTGCCCTTATCGCCATTTTCGATGAGCTGGAAACCAGGAATCTGCGCCTGCCGGTTATTGCCCAGGTTACCATGGAAAGCACCGGCACCATGCTCCTGGGGTCCGATATGCTCACAGCGATCGTCACCCTGGCGCCGTTCCCCATCGATGTGCTGGGGATGAACTGCGCCACGGGACCCAAGGCTATGGGCGCCCACGTGCGCACCCTCGCCGCCCACTGGGACCGCTTCATCTCCGTCATTCCTAACGCCGGTATGCCCAGCAATGTGGATGGCAGGATGGTCTACGATCTTACCCCGGAAGAGCTGGCCCTCGATTTGCACCACTTCGCCGCCGATTTGGGTGTCAACATCGTGGGCGGCTGCTGCGGTACTACGGCAGAGCACATGCAGATGGTAGTGGATCGCATCGGGACCATGGCGCCTAAATCACGGTCAGCCCGACTGGAATCCGCCGCTTCTTCTCTATACGGCACGGCTGCCTTTGACGTGGATCCCAAGCCCCTGATTATCGGTGAACGCACCAACGCCAACGGTTCCAAGGCTTTTCGGGAGTCGCTGCTTAATGACGATCTGGACGGCATGCTTGCTATCGCCCGGGATCAAGTGGCGGAGCAGGCCCACATCCTCGATGTGTGCACCGCCTATGTCGGCCGCGACGAAGTACGTGATCTGGGCCGTTTCACTTTCCGCTTGAACACCGACTGCACCATTCCCGTCATGATCGATTCCACGGAACCTGATGCCATCGAAGCCGCCCTTCAGAACCTCGCTGGGAAATCCATTATCAACTCCATCAACCTGGAAGACGGCGAGGAACGGGCGGCGCACATTTTGCAGCTCTGCAAGCGCTACGGATCAGCGGTAGTGGCCCTCACCATCGATGAGGAGGGCATGGCGAAAACGGCAGCTCGTAAACTGGCCGTAGCCCGGCGGCTGGTTGACCTGGCAATCAAACAGCATCATTTGCCCCCCGAGGACATTTTCCTGGATACCTTGACCTTCACCCTGGGCAGCGGCGACGAGGAAATGCGGAAGGCCGGTATTGAAACCCTGGAGGCCATCCGGGAGATCAAGCGTGAACTGCCCGGGGTTCATACACTGCTGGGGGTATCCAATATCTCGTTCGGCCTCAAGCCCCGAATCCGCCACCGGCTGAACTCCGTGTTCCTGCATCACGCCATCGAAGCGGGCCTTGATTCCGCCATCGTCCACGCCGGCAAAATCCGTCCGCTGTATCAGATTTCCGACGAAGAACGAAAGATTCTGGATGACCTCATTTTCGACCGCCGCAGCGCCACGTATGATCCGTTGACCACCATTCTGGAATATCACCAGACCCATACGGTCGAAAAAGGTTCTACCGCTGATCTGGAAGAGCTTCCGGTGGAAGAGCGTCTCCAGCGTCGCATCGTGGATGGCAACCGCCCCGGTCTCGATCAGGATCTGGACGAGGCTCTGGAAACAACTCCCGCCCTGGATATCATCAACACTATCTTGCTGGCGGGTATGCAGACCGTAGGCGAACTGTTTGCCTCCGGTGAGATGCAACTGCCATTCGTTCTCCAATCCGCCGAGACCATGAAAGCCGCGGTTTCCTATCTGGAACCGCTCCTGGACAAGGCTGCGGCCACCGGCAAAGGCAAGCTGGTTCTAGCTACTGTCAAGGGCGACGTCCACGACATTGGGAAGAACCTGGTGGACATCATCCTTACCAACAACGGCTACCAGGTGATCAACCTGGGCATCAAGCAGCCCATCGAACAGATCATCGAGGCTTACGAGCGCGAACAGGCCGGTGCCATCGGGTTGAGCGGGCTGCTGGTCAAGTCCACGGTTATCATGAAGGAAAATCTGGAGGTGTTGGAGGAGCGCGGTCTGAAGCCACCGGTTCTATTGGGCGGCGCGGCTCTCAACCGCCGCTACGTTGAGGAAGATCTCCGCCGTATCTACTCCGGCCAGGTCTATTACGCCAAGGATGCCTTCGATGGTCTGCACCTCATGGAGCACTTATCTTCATCGGGCAGTGGGGGAATTCCCGCCGCCAAGCCCGCCAGCCGTTCCAAAAAGCAGGTTCCTCCTCCCCCGTCGCGCAAACGCAAAAAGATCAAACCTGTGGAACCGCCTCAGCCACCATTTTGGGGCAGCCGTGTCGTAACCGGCATTCCCCTGCCCGCTGTTATTCCATATATCAATCGGATCGCGCTTTTTCGAGGACAATGGGGAGTCAAAAAAGGAGGGCGGGATAGCCAGAAGTATGATCAACTCGTCCAGGAGACTCTGGAACCCACCCTCGCACGGCTGGTAAAACAAGCCGCACACGAGCAAATACTCGAGCCTTCCGTGGTTTACGGCTACTTCCCATGCAATGCGGATGGTAATGACTTGCACGTATATCAATCACCTAATGACGGTGATCCTCTGCTAACCATCGACTTCCCTCGCCAGCAAGTAGAGCACGGTCGCAGCATTGCCGATTTCTTCTGGCCCGTCGATAGCGGCCGGAAAGATGTTCTGGCGGCCCAGCTGGTGACAGTCGGGCTGAAGGCGACTGAGGAAGCGCAGCGGCTGTTCAAATCCGACAGCTATACGGATTATCTGTATTTTCACGGATTCGCCGTGGAAACTGCCGAAGCTTTGGCTGAGTATTGGCACAAGGAGATCCGCCGCGAGCTGCGCATGGACACCGAAGACGGTGCGGACATCCCCTCCCTTTTCCGGCAGCATTACCGCGGCAGCCGCTACTCTTTCGGATACCCCGCCTGCCCTGCTCTGGAAGATCAAGCCCATATCTTTGCTCTCTTGCAGCCCGAACGCATCGGGGTGTCCCTAACCGAGGAATGGCAGCTGGTCCCTGAGCAATCTACTTCCGCCCTGGTTGTACATCATCCGGACGCAAAATACTTTTCTGTATAATAACTGTTACGGACGGGCTTATTTCTGCACTGGATATGCAATTTGGGCGTTGTTTCATATGCTCCCGATACAATACTTTTTAAAGATTTTAATGCCATTCAGGAATAGAACCGGGCGGTATACCGACCAATCACACCAGGATTGCATTTTATATAAAAATATTATATAATCCAGGTGCGAATATTCGAATATTCCGGTGGGAAAACCATGATACAGTACCAAGTTCTACACTCCCGAGGAAAACCGCGCTTCGCGGTTGTGGACTACCAGACCTTCACGAAGATCCTGGAGCAGTTGGAAAATCAGAAAAGGGATACTCTGGTTACCAGGCGTACTCGGCGGCGGCGCGAGCCTACTGCCAGTGAGCTCACACAGCTTATGCGTTCCAATCCTATCAAGGGCTGGCGGCTGTTCCGCAACCTGACCCAATCTGAGCTGGCGGACAAAACCGGTCTCAAGCAGACCCATGTCAGCCTGATGGAGGCGAACAAGATCAAACCGCGGGAGAATACCCTTAGAAAGCTGTCTGAATCTCTGAACTGCGATATCGACGATCTGGTCTCGCGGCACACATAGAATCCGGACCTGCTTTAAATTCGACACCCAGCGTCTTGCGTTATCTTATTTTCGATATTGAAACCGTCCCCCTTACCGGGTTGGCTGAACCCCTGGAGCGTGAAGTCCTCCGCCGTACGAAGCGCGAACTGGATAAGGGTGACCTCACTGCCGAAGAAGCGGATTCGCTTGTACGCTCCATCTCACCTTTCCTGGGACAGATTCTGGCCATCGGTATGCGTCTATACAATGATGCTAGTGGAGAAGCGAAGGACAAAGTTATCTCCGAGCCGGATGAGGCGGCGACTCTTCAGGCCTTTTGTGAGACCATCAATCACCCCGCTTCACAGGATATGCGCTACGTGCACTTCAACGGCCTGAATTTCGACGTCCCCTTCATCATTATCCGGGCCGCCATCCACGGCTTTGCCATCCAGAATTCCCGCTTCCTGAACCTCCGCCGGTTCAGCTACGATCCCCATGTTGACCTAATGCAGTTCCTCTCACGCTGGGGGCGGGAAGGAGTCAGCCTGGAGACTGCCTGCCACGCGTTTGGCATACCGTCTCCCAAGGAGGGGGATGTAAAGGGGAATACAGTCGCCGAGGCCTTCCAGCGGGGAGACGTGGAGGCCGTGAACGACTATGTCATGCGCGATGTGGAAGCTACCTACCAGCTGTACCTGAAGATCCGCCCCTACCTCTAGCGGGATTCTCCGACCCGCTTACAGTCAAGCCATTAGTCTTTATCGGTGAACTCTACCGGGAATGCTCCAGGAACCATGCGTAAAGCTCGGGACTGCAATAAGTGGCCGTCCAGCTGTCATGGCCGGCTTCGGGATAAATGGTGATCTTGGCATTGCCACCGCAGTTATTAACCGCCGCTACCATCTGCTCCGATTGTGCCAGTGGAACGGTTCGGTCCTGCGCGCCGTGGAATGCCCATATTGGCACATCCTTAAGATTGCACGCCAGATAGGCCTGTCCCCATCCACAGATCGGCGCAACCGCGGCAAACCGCTCCGGGTAGCGGATAGCCATATGCCACGCTCCCTGCCCCCCCATACTCAGACCGGTAAGATACACCCGGTCCTCATCTACGGCTAAGGTATCGAGTACCGCGTCCAGCAGGGCGTCGAGATCGTCAAGGTGCTCGGTCCACCAGGAACCTTCGGTACACAGCGGAGAAACGAGAATAAATGGAAAGTCAGGACGACCCAACAGCATCTTGTTCAGACCGTGATATTTCACCATTTCAAGATCATCGCCCCGCTCACCGGCTCCGTGTAGAAACAAGATTAGCGGCCACTGCTTTTCAGAATCCTCTCTATACCCCTGCGGCAGATAAAGATTGTATCTCAGGTCCACCTTTTTCTTTACCACCGCCTTGAACCTCAACCTGTGCTCACCGGGAGTATGTGCGATCTGATTGATACCGGTGGCACAGTTGCCCACGAATAGGATGACCGGGATGAGTATAAGAAGAAATAGCCTGTTCAATTCCCTGATCCTTTATGAATTATTTATGGAAGAAAGCCATGATTGCAGGACCATTTGCCTGACAAGCAACGCGAAGATCATCCCTTTATGGCCTAGTATCCCCGCTCCCAATCCACCTGGTACAGCAAGGTCTCTCCGGCCTGGTAGCGGGCCAGGTTCGTGGCGAAAATCTCTGCCACGGTATCCGGGAAACTGTACGCCGCCACATGTGGTGTGACGATCACGTTGGGCAGGTCCCACAGTGGACTCTCCGGCGGCAGGGGCTCTTCGGGAAACACATCCAACACCGCCCCGGCCATCCAGCCCTCGCGTATCGCCGTGACCAGGCTGGTCTCATCCACCACATCGCCCCGCCCGACATTCATAAATACCGCGGTGGGTTGGCAGGCCTGCAGAACTCCTCCGGATAATAGACCTAGTGTAATGGGGGTGCTTGGTAGAGTGTTGGCCAGATAATCGGGACCGGCCAGGAACTCCTCCAGATAGTCAGGGGTGAAAATGCGATCTACTCCCGGCACCGGTTCATCACGAGTACGGAACCCCCAAACGGTCATCCCGAATGCCTTTGCGGAACGGGCTACTGCACTGCCGATCTCACCCAGCCCTAGAATACCGAGGGTCAGGGTGGAAAGCCGCCGGTATCGGATTTTTGGTTTCCAGATGCGATCCCTTTGCTGCTTCGCCAGGGCAACCACCTCTCGCTCCCGGGCAATGATATGTCCCAGTATATATTCCGCCATCAGGGGACCAAACAGGCCCTGTATGCGCGTCAGGAGATAGTCCCGGCGGGAGTTCATCCGAAAAATCGCATCCACCCCTGCCCAGGTGGACTGGAGCCACTTGAGCTCGGAAGCCCGGTCGAGGTGGGGCACGATTAATGGGGGATCCGCCAGGATGATTTCCGCTTGGGCGATCGCATGACCGGTTGTCGCGTCATCCCTGGTTCGTTCCAGGCGTATCCCCGGTAAAGCCCGGCGCTCCAGATCCGGGTGTAATTCCGGAAATCGCGTGACCAGCAGTACACGTAAAGGCTTACCGTGGTCGTTTTCTTTCATGTGCAGTTTAGAAATTATCGGGTAGCTGAGAACTGAAAACCGGCACTGCTGGACCGGTAACTGTGACATCTTTCCATCCAGGATCGAACGCCACCGATAACTCTCCTCCGGGATTGATTACCCGAATTGGGCTCAGCATGTCGCCGGTCATGGCAGCTTCGTAGCAGGCCGCCGTGCTCCCGCTGGCGCACGACAGCACCACCGATTCGACCCCCTTCTCATAGGTGATCACCTTAATCGTGCTGGCATCCAGGCGCTGAAAGAAATTCACGTTTACGCCCCGCGGCTGGAAAAGGTCATGATAGCGGATCGGCGGTCCATTCTGTGCGGCCAGCTCCTCACTGACCTCCTCGACCTCTGTCACAAAGTGGGGTGCTCCTGAGTCCACATGATGGCCCCGCAAGTCCTGCACTTCGAGCTCATCCGAAACGTGCTTCGGTGCCAAAATCTGCAAGCGGACCTGCGCATCCTGAAGAACCTCCGCTTCATGCACTCCAGCTCCGGTGCGCAGCTTGATTTTCCCGCTGACATTCTCCCGGTGGGTGTAGTAGGCGACCGCACAACGGGATCCGTTTGCACAGAAGGTCTCCCAGCTTCCATCCGCATTGTGATAATCCACCTTGAAGGCTACCTCCGGTTCTTCCGGCGGCGACACTATCAGGATGCCGTCCGCACCCACACCCTTGTGCCGGTCGCACACCCGCTGGATGAACTCCGTATTGCATATGCTGTCGGGACACTTGTTGGCGTCAAAAATGACGAAGTCATTACCTACACCGTGAGCTTTCGTGAATGGGATCATAGTACTACCCGTAATATCGTTTTGGAAGAAAGTACATACTGAGACATTACCCGTTTTTCATCATCGAGATCAAGCCCGGCACATCACCAAAGTCTTCAACCAGCCAGGTTGGATTCTCCTGCTCAATCGCTTGGCGCCAGTCGGCCTCATCCCGGCGGCACACAATCATGCTGGGGACGCGGTTGATATTTCCGATGCGGGCATCGTTGGGAGTATCCCCCACCAGGATAGTATGTTCCGGCAGGAATGCTTCGTGGAGCACATCCCAGGCCCTTTCACGGGCTACCCATGGCAGGTCCTCTCTGGCATTCCCATCCCCCCCGAAAACACCGAATGCAAAAAGATCCCACATGTTGGTATCCGCCATTTTCACGCGCGCACCTCGCTCCATATTCCCCGTCAAAAGCGCTGGCACCCAACCCTCCATCGTACACGCCTTGACCAGCTCCTCGGCTCCGGGGAAAACCTTCACTGAATTTTCAGCGGGGAAACGCTCCTCTACCAGACACAGGAAATGCTCCAGGATCGTATCGATATCTCGCTTGCTTGGCTGGCCATCGTTACTGTGGCGCACCAAAGCATTGCGAACGATGATCGGGTCCGTGAATCCGGCCACCTCGTAAAATGATAATTCGATCCTCCGTCCCAGGAATTGCGAAACGGCTTCTGCCAGTATTTGCCTGGCCAATGGACCCGGCGAGATCAATGTGCCGTCTATATCAAACAGGACCAGTTTCTTGTGCATCATTCCTGCTCGCGGTGAACCATCCTCGCTGAAGCTTGATCCGTGGGTAGTATGAGGACCTCACTGATATTCACATGCGGTGGGCGGGTGGCCGCAAACAACACCGCATCGGCAACATCCTCCGGCCCTAACGGTGTCAGGCCTTTATATACCTGCGCCGCCTGTTTTTCATCCCCACTGAATCGTACGTTGCTGAATTCCGTCTCCACCATCCCCGGATCCACGGAGGTGACCCGGATTGGGGATCCCAATAGATCCATCTTGAGTCCCCGGCTCAATGCCCTTACTGCAAATTTCGTGGCACAATACACGGCACCTCCGGGATATACCTCCTGCCCTGATATGCTGCCGATATTGATGATATGTCCTGCTCCCCGCTCCAGCATCCCCGGCACCACCAGGCGCGTCATGGTCAATAGCCCTTTGATGTTCGTATCAATCATCACGTCTGCATCATCAGGGATCACTTCCCACTCTCGCGCCATGCCTTTCACGAGGCCCGCATTATTGATCAAAATATCTATTTCTTTTGCGATCGCCGGAAGGGCTTCATAGGCAGCGGACAACTCAGCGACTCGTGACACATCTATCGGCATTACCACGGCAACAGTACCAAAGCGCTCCTGCAGGCTTTTGCGCAGCTGCTCCAGCCGTTCTTTTCTGCGCGCCGCCAGGATCAGGGAAGCTCCGGCCTGGGCAAAGATATCCGCACATGCCGCACCAATTCCGCTGGAAGCCCCGGTAATGAGAACTTGTTTATCTTTCAGGTCAAACATATTCCGAAATCTTCTCCCTTTTTCCCGCTAAATGCTTCGAATACGTGCTTAACCGATTCGTCTGCGTTTTAGCAAATACTCTGACAGGGCCTGATCCAGCGGCCTATCCGTCGTAATCAATACATAGTCGATATTCTGCTGACGACACCGGGATCGGAAGCGCTCAATGAATTCTGTCACTTCACGCTGATAACGCTTCTTAATGTGCCATGGCTCCGTCGTAATGATTGCACCGGTTTCCAGATCTCGAAAACGGGTGCGCGAGGAAAAATTCAACTCCAGCTCCTGAGGGTCAAGAATGTGAAATACGATGACCTCATGATTCTTGTGCCGAAAATGTTTTAGGGCCAGCAACACCTGGTCGGGATCATCCAGAAGATCGGATACCAGTATGATCAGCCCCCGCTTGACTATCGATTCGGCCAGCTGGTGCAGGACTGGCGCGATATGCGTTTCGGGCCCCGGTTGTATCTCCGACATCCGGCCCAGGATGGCATCCAGGTGGCTGGGTTTTGCCCGGGGTGCCAGATACCGGCGCAGCTCTGAATCGAACAACGCCAGGCCAACAGCATCCTGCTGTTTGAGCATCAGATAGGCCAAGGCGGCCCCCAGCGTTTGGGCGTAGCTGAGTTTATCTACCGAATGTGATGTATAGGTCATGGACCGGCTTTGGTCCACCAGCAGGTAGCTTTTTAAATTGGTATCCTCCTCAAATCGCTTGACGTAATGGCGGTCCGTTTTGGCATAGAGTTTCCAGTCCACATGCCGGATCTCATCTCCCGGACCATATGCGCGATGCTCGGCAAACTCCACCGAGAATCCGTGGTAGGGACTGCGGTGCAAACCGATGATAAATCCCTCCACCACCAGCCGCGCTCGCAGGGAGAGATTGTCCAGCTTGGACACGATCTCGGGTTTCAGGTAGCTTGTACTCAGGTTTGCCATCACGTTGGCTTTTCAGATTGCCGGACTCAGGATTGGGAATCGACCAGCTGGTCGAGAATCTGATCGGTGCTGACGCCCTCAGCTTCGGCGTTGAAATTGGTGATGATCCGGTGTCGCATGACTGGCTTGACCATTGTGACGACATCGGCGATATCAGGCGTCGGGCGCCCGGTCAGGGCGGCTTGTGCTTTGGCACCCAGGATCAGATACTGGCTCGCCCGGGGACCGGCACCCCACTGCACCCATTTCTGGATGAAGTCAGGCTGCCCATCTTGACCGGGACGTGACTGACGCACCAGATCAACTGCGAATTCCACCACATTCTCCGCAACCGGGATGTGGCGAATTAGCTCCTGGAAAGTCAGAATATCCTCACGGCTGACCACCTTTGAAGGTGCCTTGGCTGCCGCACTGGTGGTCGTGTCCACAATCTTGATCTCCTCCTCCCTGGATGGGTACAGGATGCGTAGATTGAACATGAACCGGTCCAGCTGCGCTTCGGGCAGCGGATAGGTCCCTTCCTGCTCGATGGGATTCTGGGTGGCCATTACGAAAAAGGGTTCGTCCAGAACATAGCTGGTACCGGCTGCAGTCACATTATGTTCCTGCATGGCCTCCAGCAGGGCGGCCTGCGTCTTGGGTGGTGTCCGGTTTATTTCGTCCGCCAGGATGATGTGGGCGAAAATCGGTCCCTTGAAGAACTTGAATTCCCGTCCGCCCAGATCGGATTCCTGGATGATTTCCGTCCCTGTAATGTCCGACGGCATTAGATCCGGCGTAAACTGGATTCTGCTGAACGAAAGGTCTAAAACCTCCGCCAGGGTCTTTATGATCAGGGTTTTGGCCAGTCCCGGTACACCCTCCAACAGCACGTGACCTTGACACAGCATGGCCAGGAAAAGGTGATCCAGGATTTCTTGCTGACCCACAATAACGTGCCCGATTTCCTTGAACAGCTTCGACTGGGCACGGTTGAGCTTTTCGACTAATTCAATATTATCCATTTCATATTCCAAGTTAACAGAGGGCTAAATTAGGTTAAATACGAGCCGAATGTGCCAGGTTTTGCCTTGGCTCCAATCGGTGCCCGCCTTGAAAGTCTCCCTCTTGCTTGTACCCACTTTAGCGCTCGCGTAACTTCCACTCCCATGGAGCAAAACATCGCCGAAGAAGCTGCGTCGTACATCCAGACCAGGGTGTCTCAGATACCACGGTTGGCCATCGTATTAGGTTCCGGTCTCAGTGAACTAGCTGAACAGCTGAGCCATCCAATCCGAATATCTTTCGACGAGATTCCGCACTATCCGCCGCCCACGGTTCCCGGCCATGTCGGGGAGTTGGTTTTCGGAACCCTTTCGGGAGTTCCGGTTATTGTTGCTCAGGGACGGTTCCACTACTACGAAGGTCATTCCCTGGATTTGGTCACCCTCCACGTCCGGGTCTTTGCTCAGTTGGGAACCGAAACGGTCATCATCACCAACGCCGCCGGCTGTACACGTGAGGAGTGGAACATCGGCGACTTTATGCTTATCACTGGACATTTGGACTACACGTTCCTGGAAAATCCTCACGACCCGGTTCTGACCACTGGGCCTCCCTGCTACTCGGATGAACTGTTGGAGGTGGCCCGCGAAGCCTCTCGCAGAATCGACCTGCCTCTTCGTGAGGGCGTTTACTCCTGGTGTTTGGGTCCCACCTTTGAAACACCCGCGGAAATCCGTGAAATCCAATCCTTGGGGGGGGGCCGCCGCCGGGATGTCTACCGTACCCGAAATCAGGGCTGCCGCCGAAGAAGGCCTGAAAGTGCTGGGAATTTCCTGCCTGACAAACTATGCCGCCGGGATCAAAGACCAGCCGTTGAACCACGAAGAAGTTCTGGAGACGGGAATTCGGGTGAAGGAGATCTTCTCGCGGTTTATCAGTGAAATCCTGATCGGCCTGAGAGATTGACCACCGCCGCAGATATCATCGCTCAATTGCAGTCCCTGGGCGATCAGCACAATCTCGTCGGCATGGCTCGCTATGGTATCCGAACCGACCGCTCGTTCGGTGTAAAAGGGGCGAACTTGAAACAACTGGCGCAACAGTACAAGGGCCACCATGCTCTGGCCTTGGATCTCTGGGGGACCGGTTGGCGCGAAGCACGGATTCTGGCCGCGTATATCGGTGATCCAAAAGCCCTGACTCCCGAGCTGATGGATGCCTGGGTCAACGACTTCGATTCCTGGGACGTTTGCGACACCGCCACCAATCAGCTTTTCCGCTATAATCCGCAGGCCTACGACAAGGCCCTGGAATGGTCCCTATCGAATGAATTATTCGTCCGTCGCGCCGGCTTCGCTCTCATGGCAGGGCTGGCTCTGAAATCTTCCCACTTGTCCGATGAGCAGTATGATCCCTTCCTGGAGCGCATACGTACCACCTCGACCGACAGCCGCAATATGGTGAAGAAGGCGGTTAACTGGGCCCTGCGCCAGATCGGTAAACGGAACTCTAGTCTGAATGATCGGGCGATCGCACTAGCCGAGGAATTGGCAGCATCCGGGGATCCGACCGCTCGCTGGATAGCCTCCGATGCCCTGAAGGAGCTCCGCGGTGCGGCTGTCCAGAGCAGGCTCAAAGGAAAATAGTCCCGGAAATGTCAACGTCCGGTCAACTATCGCGCTGCTGGGGGGATGGGGATGCCCTTATGGAGGTCTACCATGACGAAGAATGGGGCTTCCCGCAGCATGATGACCAAAAACTCTTCGAATTACTGCTGCTTGACAACTTCCAAGCTGGACTCTCTTGGCGGACCATACTCCATAAGCGCGAAAACTTCCGGCAGGCTTTCCATGATTTTGATCCCAAACGGATTGCCCGCTATGGCGACCGCGACCGGCAGCGCCTTCTGCAAAATGCGGGAATTATCCGCAACCGGGCCAAAATAAATGCCGCCATTACCAATGCACAGGCTTTCCTTCAGGTACAACAGGAATTCGGATCCTTTGACAAATATATTTGGCAGTTCACGGATTTCCAGATAGTCAAAAATACCGACTATCTCACTTGGGAGAACATTCCGGTCTCATCGCTTGAATCGGATGCCATGTCCAAGGACCTGAAAGCCCGGGGCTTCCAGTTTGTCGGAACGGTGACCTGCTATGCCTACATGCAAAGCATCGGGCTGGTAAACGACCATCTGAAACACTGCTTCCGCTACCAATAGTCTCCATCTGATCTAGGGCTGCATGACCAGTTCTCCTTAACTTTCGCACTGCATGATTCTTCACAGAAACATTGGATTACAGATTTGATGATGTCAGAAATAAACATTCACCCCGCAATCGCCGCCCTGGAAGACACCATTATCGGATATCGCCGTCACCTGCATCAGAATCCCGAGCTGGGATTCCAGGAGGTGGAAACGGCCCGCTACATCCTTGATCAAGTCAAGGGTGCTGACATCGAAATCCGCCACCCTGTTGCAAAGACCGGCCTCATCGCCGTCATGCAAAATGGTGATGGCCCGTGTATTGCCCTGCGGGCGGACATGGACGCACTTCCTATCCAGGAAACCGGCGATGTGCCGTACAAATCGGTCAATGATGGCGTGATGCATGCCTGTGGTCATGATGGGCACATGGCGATCCTGATAGGAACGTTGCTGGCGCTGGATCAAGAACGCGATCTGTGGCGGGGCACGATCAAGTTCATCTTTCAGCCCGCCGAGGAAGGTGAGGGGGGTGCAGAGCATATGATCAAAGAAGGTGTACTGAAAGATCCAGACGTAGAGGCCATCTTCGGTCTCCACCTGTGGAACTATCAGACCTTCGGCACCATTGGAGTCAAATCGGGACCGGTCCTGGCGTCAGCCGATTCTTTCGAAATCACCGTCAAAGGCGTTGGCGGTCACGGCGCGATGCCTCAAGGCACCGTAGATGCCGTGCAAGTATCCGCCCAGCTGATCATCGCCCTCCAATCCATCATCAGCCGGAACTTGGATCCCCTGCAACCGGGCGTTGTAACCATTGGTCAGATCCAAGGCGGGAGCGCCTTCAATATCATCGCCGATTCTGTGTCTCTAAAAGGGACCACCCGCGCCTACCGCCCGGAGGATCAGCAGTTGATCCATGCCCGGCTGCAAGAGATCTGTGACGGTATGGCGGCCACCTACGGCGCCAAGATCAATATCGAATATCGTGACAGCTACCCCCCCACCATTAACGACCCGACGATGACGGAAGCTGCCGCCAAAGCTGTGCGTCGGGTATGTGAAGCAGGCCTTGGTGATCCTTATCTTACCATGGGCGGCGAGGATATGGCGTTTTACCTGCGCGAAGTGCCAGGATGTTTCCTGTTCGTTGGCTCCGCAAAACCGCAGCACAAGCCATCGGATGTTCCACATCATTGTTCCCATTTTGATTTTGACGAACGCGCCCTGGCTCTGGGTGCCAGTATCTTCGTGGAGCTTATTCGGGAAATGCTCCCACCTGCTCCATGACATACGTCATATGAAAGGTATGTCTTGTTTACAAAACTGATCCTCAAAATCTTTGTACCTGATTTCGAGAACAGCGCTAATCCCGTTATAAGGACGCGCATTGGCCAGCTGGAAGCCTGGGTAAGTATCTTTGTCAATACCATCTTGACGGCAGCCAAACTGATACTAGGCATTGCCATCAACTCCTTGTCGTTGATCGCCGACGGTGTCCATACCCTGTCTGACGTTGCCACATCCGCTGTAGTACTGGTTGGCTTCCGTGTTGCGGGCAAACCAGCTGATAAGGAACACCCCTTCGGGCATGGCCGGGTTGAGTATGTGACTACTCTGATCATCGCTGTCATGCTCGGAGTGGTTGGATTCGAGTTCATCAAGTCCGCTGTCTCCCGGCTGGCGTCCCCGGTTTCAATTACTGCTGGCTGGGGAATATTGCTCGCTGTCGTACTGACGATCGTTATAAAGGTCTGGCTCGGGCAATTCTCCGGCTATCTCGGTCGCCTCATCGATTCGTCCACCCTCAAGGCCGATGCCTGGCATCATACCAGCGATGCCATCAGTTCCGTGCTGGTGCTTATTGCCCTCGCTGGGAGCACTATGGGCTTTCCGGCCCTGGATGGCATCGGAGGAATCCTGGTTGGTGCTTACCTGATCTGGTCCGGCATCGCGATCGCCAAAGACGTGATCAATCCCTTGTTGGGTGAACCGCCCCCCCCCTGAGCTTATACACCAAGTGCGGGATCTCTGTCGAACTCAGGAAAGTGTGGTTGACGCCCATGATATAACCATCCATAACTACGGGAATCACAAGTTCATGGCCTTGCATGTGGAGGTAAGTGATCGTCTCACCGCCCATGAGACCCATGATATCGCTGAAGAAGTTGCTGAATTAATGCGCCAGAAGCTGGGGGCCTACGCCACGGTTCACATCGATCCTATTGATACTGAGGGTGATCTGGTACAGGAAATCAGTATGAAGCTGGATCAGCTGGCCCCGCTCTCGGACAACATCATCGGATTCCATGACCTGAGGATTGTAAATACGCCGGACCATCTGGTGATCCTGGTCGAAATGACTTTAAGTCCTGACACCCCGAAGAATAAACAGAATACAACGCAGCGCTGGATCCAGAAAGAATTGCTGAAGGCCTACCCGCATGCCGAAGTGGACATCAGCATCTCGCCCCTGCACACGTACCGGTGAGCGCGGATCACTTTACGGATACTGGGCGACTGCCGATAGCCTCACCCGCGGATGAGCCTTTTTACTTTGCCGTCTGATTCAAAGCCCCGCGGGAATTCCCTCCACCGGAAATCTTTCGTCCTCCTCCAGGTCCACTCCCAGCCCGTCTGCCATGCGGTTCACAAAATTGAAATATGCCGTCACAGCGCAGATGTCGTGGATCGCCCGGTCATCAAAGCCCTGGTGGCGCAGGGCTGCCGCGTCCTGCTCCGTCATTTCCTGCGGCCGCAGCGTCAGCTTGCGCGCATAGTCCAACATGGCCCTGTTCGCCGCGCTGATTTCCGCCCCGGTGTGATCGCCGCCTAAAGCGGACAGTAGCTTGCCAATAGAGCTCTCCTCCCATCGCTTGCCAGTCAGTGCCTTACGGAGACCCGCCCCGTGATGCTGCAGTCAGTAATGGCATCCGTTGGCCGCCGATACCACCACCGCGATTAGCTCCCGCTGGATGCGGGTCAGCGATCCCCGGTTTTTCACCATCAGGTCGAAATACAGGTCATGGTGCCGCTTCAGGAACCGGCTGTGCACACTGCTGATGCGGATGATATTGTCGTCGTCATCCACCCGGTCAGCCTCTGGAATCTCATCGGTAGGGATATAGGCTATAAATGCCATCACGGCTCCTTTGATCTCTATTTGTCCGAGAGGCTCGTAGTGAAATCTGATCCTGCTGATAGCAGCATCCCCAGATGCGCCTCGGATCGGGCTTGTGGCGTCAGCTCTTGCGGACACCCATAGCACATGATGGCCGGTTGCCTACTCCGCCTTGGTCTTGGCAGGCGCCTTCTTCTTTGTCGCTGCAGCCGACTTGGCAGGCGTTTTCTTCGCTGTCGACTTGGTAGTTGCCGGTTTCTTTGCGGCGGATTTCTTCTTCGCAGCTGGCGCTGCGGCTTTTTCCGGCTTCTTCACAGCTGCTGGCTTGGCCGCCGCTTTTGGTTTCTTCTCCGCTGGTTTTGCAGCTGGCTTCTTTTCCGGTGCTTTCTCTTCCGGTACTTTCTTAGGCTCTTCCACCGTCGTCTTCGGCTTCTCCTCCGCTGCCACCGGGGCCACCGGCTCCTCTACTTTCGCCGGTGGTGCGGGAACTGCCGCCTTGCGCGGCTTCACCTTCAATGGTGGAGCATGTCTGGCTTTCCTCTGCTTATGAGGACGTGTCTTGCCGAAGGTTCCCCGGATTATTTTCCCTCGTCGTGTACGTTGGTCACCCTTGCCCATAGGTCTCCTTCACTCTGCAATCGGTTTTAAAATAGTGCTCAAATATACAAAGATTGAGGCACCCTCAGACAGTAGCCATCTGAGCAACTTGTAGCGTTATGCCTGCTAACTCACTGCTACGAGGGTGGTTCCGGCAGCCTGTGGTGTCCCACCATCGGTGAATTGACGGGATGCGGGGTACGAAAAAGCCCCATTATGGGGCTTTCATACTGAATTACCTTTTTCTCCTCCGCCAACCGCTACTTCCCCACCTGCTGCTCTGGCCGGAACCGCACTGCCGACCACACCTCGTCAAGCGCCACCTGGCTCACCGGCCGCCAACCCGTGGGCTCCATCAGCTTCCGCAGGATATCCCGGTTCAGGTCGGTTTTCACGCCGGAACTCTGCTTGAGGTAGCAGATCCACAGCAGCCCGTCGAACGTCACCGCCGCCAGCGCTGTGGCCAAACATTGCTCCAGCTCCTCACCGTCCCTTACGAACAGCTGCACGAAGTCGTACTCCACGTCGGGATACGGTACCGTGTCCGCTCCCTTGCCCGCCGGTCCCAGCTGCTTCAGGTATCCTTCCGGTGCATGCAGGAATAGCGCCCGCTGGTCATCTTTCAGGCGCAATTTCTTGGCTATCGCTGACTCGGCCATGATTGACCCCCCGGATTGTATTACTCCGCGTTAACCGCCGTGAATGAGCGGCGCGTCGCTGTGCCATTATATTGCGCCGTAAAGTAAGACCTGCGGCGACAGTCGTCAACCGTTAACTGTTCCCACCGTCAGCTTTTCAAGTCTGTCTGGAACCTCTCATGCTTCCTCTGTCTCAGCCACGCTTCAGTTGCCTCCTTCCAACTGGCCGTATTTTATGCCGAGCTATTAACACTGGTTTGTGTGTAATGCTCAGTCTGTTGACGTAGCCCTATACTAAATCTTTAATCCGGCCAGGTAGTCATTGGCAAAGTCGATCTTCAATTCCACCCACAAGGGGAGGTGATCCAACATCTGAAATGTGCGCCACTTCCGGGTGTAGTACTTCTTAATGGCCTCGTCCGTCTGATCCTGGTCATCCCACTGGCCCACCTTGTCGTACACCTGATGATACGCCTGCCAGTCCTGTTCAAGATATACCGCCCTGTACAGGTCAAACACCCCCGCGTTGGTTGTATGTTTGCCCCGCTACCCCAAATCGATATCCATATACAGCGGGCAGTGGTCCGATGCCTTGGGGCTGCTCTCCCCCACGAAGTCGAAGCGCTCACCAGAGTAACGCTCCGCCCGCCAAGGCAGGCCTTTCCGCATGGTCTCCGGAACATTGCCATTATGCTCTGCCAGACCCTTGGATAGCAGGATGAAATCCAGCTGGCTGTACGAATTGCCACCAGCCCAGTAGTGGGTCCAACGGTCAGCATTTTCAATGCGCTCCGATACGTTAACCAGTCCCTGGTGGTTCATTAGAGCTGTCAGTGACGTGTTCGGATCAAGGTAGTCGTTGAAGTCACCCAGCACGACAAAATTGCCCTTGTAGTTGCCTTTCTTCCAGTGCTCGGTGATCAGCTCCGCCACTTTCTCAACCTGCCCCTCACGGCGCTCGCGGGTGTTATCGCGGCCTCCCATCATCGATTTGAAGTGGTTCACGTACAACACCAGTGCCTTGCCGTTCACGTCGATCTCCACCACTAGGCAGTCCCTCGAGAACAACCAGGCTGTGTTCCTAGCATTCCGCTCGTTGCGATAGGTCTTGACACGCTCGATGGGATGTTTACTCAATACCGCCACATCGATCTTGCGCGGATCGAAGGCATCCACCAGTATTCGGTGCGTGTAATCCATGCCTCCCAGATACCGTGAATTGAATCTGTCAAGCACCGGCAGGCTTTCCACCTCCTGCAGCGCGATCACATCGGCATCTACATCCCTGATCGCCTTTGCCGTGATCTGCTTCGACGTCTCATCGTATATGTCGAAAGCTGTCTGATTGATGGTAAAGCCATCCAAACCCGTCGGATCCACATTGCTCCTGAACCGGTACCTGGCAAACAGGTTCTCTACGTTGAATGTTGCGATTTTGACCATGATCCATTCCCCCTTCTGCGATATTTACCCCGACAGTATGCGTCAAAGAAAAACACTATGCCGACGCTACTGCGTCTACAATCTGTAGCAGTATGTTAAGGTTGTCGTGTGATAATATAATGTGAAATACGCTATACGACTAGCATATTAAGAAATGTAGTACAATTATTCTAGGGGTTGTGGCGACACGCAAGTGACTGGGGTGAGTGGCTCAGGGGAGAACCGATGACAGCCCCTGCTATGGCGCCTAGCATGGTATTTGTCCGTGACCAGCCTGGGCGAATTCTCCCCTGCTACCCCTCCGGAATTGAGAATATCTTCGAGACGATCCGCCAGCCCTCATCGAACTTGTAGAGCAGCATGTAGTCCGTGGAGAAATGGATCTCCCCCCGCCATACGTCCAGCACGGCTACCGCCGCGTAGCCGGATACGTCGATCAGCTTGAACTCGTGCGACGACGCCGCACTCCACAGGCCGGGATTGTCCCGTTTCATGACCTCCAGCCGCTCCAGCCAGGCATCGATGCCCACCGGATCGATGGCATTGTCTGCCAGAACCAGCATGCGGAAATCCTCGTGGAATCCGCCGCGGATCAACTCTTCGTCCTGTTCGCCGTGAATTCCTTGAATATAGGCTTTTTCGATCACAGCCTTTATTTCTTCATGAGTCTGGTCAGCCATGGTGGTACATCCTCCATGTATCGCAATTAGAATGATTATTACAGGGAAAACTATGAACATCTTATGTGCCTTATAATTTCTCATACTCTTCCTCCTGGTTGTACACTGATTATGATACATGATGCCTGTAAGTAGACTTGCCTGGAATTTACGAAGACGGAGTTCTGATGATTCCCTCTGTATCCTCTTCCCCCTCTATTTCTAAGAGAGGAGGTCCGGCGACTGCCGGGGGGGTGAGTTTATTTTCCCGCGCCCCCGCTTCCTCGTCACTCATCCCGCCTTATTTCGGTGACCTTTAAGTATATGTGTGGAATATCTCTGTTGTAAATCTCAATCGGACCTCTTCCCGGAATCCCACTAAATCTCACACGCAAGCTGTCTATCATGAATTCCGTCGCCAACGAGTCCGTAAAAAAGACTGCATGGAGTGCATCAGGGTATATCTTGATAATACCGCTTTTATGGGCCGCATTAACCATTATCATGCCCGGCCAGTTAACATAATTCAAATTGAAATCCCAGTCCTCGAAAACACTGGCCCCCTCGGGTTTTTCATCAATTTCCCACCACTCTTTGTATACTTCTCCTGTAGCAGCTGTTCTTATTGCACATGCAACCAGCCCCAGCGCAAGACCAACCACCACACATATATTCGCTATAAACCGCTGGAATGATCTCGTCATGCTGTAATTCCTGTTCTAGGCTCCTGCTTCACTAACCAACACCCACCACCCACTCTTCCCCCTCTCTGTTTACGGAGAGGGGCTTCACGAAGTGAAGGGGAGCGGTTCCTCCTCCTCACACCCGCACCCGTCAGCATCCTACACCGGCGCCCCTGAATACTTCAGTGAATCGACCATCCTTGAATTCATAAATCACATAACGCCAGCCTTCATACCCCTCGGACCTGTATATCACCTCCGGAATCCCGTCCCCCGTGATATCCAGTATATACATTTCAGCCCCCATGATCCCCCAATTCCAATCGCGCAGTTTTTGGCCCGGGATCATGAGCAGCGGAATCAACTGCTGATCCTGCTCCGCGAACCAAAGCACAAGGACCCCCGTATGACTACCGGCATAAAGGGATGGATCAAGAGGGGTATGTATTATAGCCATATGTTCATATCGGCCGTCACCATCCAGATCATACGATTGCAGCGCTTCAATTTGGACCGAATCGGCCTCGATCCGCCGCCGGACCCTGTCCAGGTACTCCTGTTCCTCACCGGCGAAAATCTCCCGGGCCAAGGCCATGATCTGCCGCTGCCGGGTTGGGCCAAAGGTAAATGGAAGGGATTTCAGCTTCGATGGATCGATAGGCGTGTTGATGCTGATGGCCGGGAATTGGCGGATTTTATGATTTCGCTCGATGAATTGGCGGGTTCCATCGGGATGGTCCACCCGGTGCGAGCTGCGCTGCCAGAACACGACCGGCGCATGACGGACCGCCCAACTGCTGTAAGCCGTCGAATCCCCCCGCCCAACCACCACTTCCGAGCAGGAGTAGTCGTTCATCTCTATGGAGGATACCTGGTAAGTATCGATCATCCCGGGGGCGAAGACAGCCTGGTACTCCCCGACTCGCTGCAAGATGCTGCGACTTTTCTCTTCCTCGCCTGTGATGCCCTTCCTGACGCGTCGATCGTATATTTCCTGTAAAGCTTCCTCGTATCGCCCGTTCTTGTACATACATATTGGATACATTTCCTCATAGACTTCCCCCGCGATCAGATCCTCAATCACGGACAGCAGTGCAAAGACACGCAATTCATCGGCCATCTGTGGCCTTCCGAAACCGCCCATTACAGAAGCGATGATAACCAATAGCCCTGGGAAATGTCGTCGAATCATAGTGTGTTGCCGGGAAATCTTTTCATGGCTAGCCAACCACTCTTCCCCCTCTCTCAAGCCTGCCCCGCCTGCCCCGACCTCTGTGTCGGGGCCACTGCGGGAAGAGAGGGGGCCCGGCGACTG
>JBHPIW010000100.1:0-2346 GCA_042568495.1 Fidelibacterota bacterium
CCGTCCACGAAGCACACCATCGCCGATACGGGATGCGCCCCCTGGATGTTGGAGTTGTCGAAGCCCTCGATACGCCGCGGCGGCACCTCCAGCCCCAAATCCTCTTGCAAACTCTCCACCGATGATGGCAGCAGCTCCTGCCGCTTGGCCTTCTTGAGCTTGATCTCGTTCAGCATCAGGGTGGCGTTCCGCTGCGCCATCCGCACCAGGCGCACCTTCTCCCCCCGCTGGGGATGCACCAGCTGCACCTTGCAGTCCGCCCGCTCCGATAACCAGGCCTCAATGGCCTCCCGGTCCTCCGCCGGTTCCTGCACCAGGATCTCGCCGGGAATGAACTGGGTCTGGCTGTAGTACAGCTTCAGGAAGCCGTAGTACACCTCCCCGTGGTTCTGGGGATCAGCCACCACCAGGTCGAACTTTTCCTTTCCCAGCAGCTTCCCCTTACGAACCCGCATCACCACCGCCACCCCGTAGGATGTGGCCACATCCACCCCGATGATATCCCGGTCCCCGAAGTCCTGGGATAGGATGGCCTGCCGGTCCACGTAATGCCGGATCGCCTGCAGCTGATCCCTGATGTGGGCGGCATCCTCGAAGTTCATCTCCGCCGAGGCGGTCTCCATATCACGCTTCAATCGGTCGCTAATCTCATCGGACCTGCCTTGGAGAAAGGCCACCACCTGGCGGATCATCTCCCCGTAATGCTCCTCCGTCACCAGCCCTTCGCACGGTCCCTCGCACCGTTTGATGTGATAGTCCAGGCACACCCTGTACTTCGCTTCACGGATGGTCTCCTCTGTCAGCTGGTAGGTGCAGGTGCGGATGGGAAAGATCTTGTGCAGTACCTGCAGCGTCTCCCGCAGCCGCTTCACGTCCGTGTAGGGACCCAGGTACTGGGCACCGTCCTGATCCAGCTGCCGGGTCAGGAATAGCTGCGGATACGGCTCCCTGGTGATCTTGATGTAGGGCGGGGATTTGTCATCCCTCAGGCTGATGTTGTAGCGCGGCTGGTGATGGCGTATCAGGTCCTGTTCGGTGATCAGGGCCTCCGTTTCACTGGCCAGCACGATCCAGTCCAGATCGGCGATCTTCGGGATCATCCGCCGCGTCTTGGGGTCCTTGCCATCGATGGAGTGGAAATACGACCGCACCCGGTTCCGCAGTACCTTGGCCTTGCCGATGTAAATGATGTCACCCTCAGCGTCCTTGAACAGGTACACCCCGGGGGATCGGGGCAGCCGCTTGAGCTTGTCTTCGAGGGTCAGGGTTTCTGGCATAGTTCCACCAGGACGCCGGCGGTGGAACGGGGGTGGAGAAAGGCGATCAGGTAGCCTTCCGCTCCGGTCCGCGGTTCCTTGTCGATTAGCTCCACGCCCTGCTCCCGGAGGTGTTCCAGCCAGGCTGGCAGGTCATCAACCAGGAAGGCGATGTGGTGGAGACCGGGACCCCGCTTGCGGAGAAATTTCGAGATCGGTGAGTCGGCAGCAGTAGGCTTGAGGAATTCCACCTTGCCGCCCCCTGTGTCCAGGATATCGGTAATGACCTGCTGGTCAAGTACCTCTTCGGTCTTGCGATCCCCGATACCCAGTATCTGGTGAAAGATCCGGGCCGGCTCATCCAGGTCCTCTACCGCTACTGCCACATGTTCAATGCCCAGGATTTTCATGATTCTTAATAACTGTCTAACTATACCGCCACTTTATGAATGTGCGCAGCGCCTTGTAGGTCTTCTTCCCCAGGTCATACCACCACAGTTCCATGGGCAGGCGAATCCTGCTCTCTGCCACCGATTGCTCGCGGGAGAAACTCAGCAGTCCTTCCCGGCCGTGGAATTTTCCCAGCCCGCTATCCTTGAAACCCCCGATAGGCAGGGCTGCCATACCGTACTGCACAATGACGTCATTGAAGGCCACCGCGCCGCATTCCAGCTGCCGGGCCACTCTCCTGGCACGCCGCTCGCTCTTGGTAAATATGTACGCACTCAAGCCAAATCTGGTATCGTTGGCTTTTTCAACAGCCTCTTCTTCTGAAGCAACCGCCATGACTCCCAGGGTGGGTCCGAACGTCTCATCGGTCATGATCGCCATGGAATGATCGACGTTAGTTAAAAGTGCAGGCGCGAGATGCCGGCCTTCCGTGGTGCCGAAAGTCTCTATCAGGGCGCCCTTGTTCCTGGCATCCTCAAGATGGTTCATGATCTTGTCATATTGGACCTCGACGGTAACGGCGCCAATGGCATCTTCAGCTTTGCCTCCGGCATTCAGCTTGTTGCACTCCTCGCGCAATAAATTCATGAACTCTTCGTAGACCGACTCAACTACATAGACCCGTTCCACGGAGACGCAG
>JBHPIW010000101.1:0-2243 GCA_042568495.1 Fidelibacterota bacterium
GAGGAATTAGGGGAAAATCCGGATTAGCCGGAATAATCCCCGACACCAGGTTTTTAGCAGTTCATCGCAGCCAATCAGCATAGAGCTCGGGCTGGCGATCTCGTAGGAACAGGCGGCGGGCATGTGAGTGTTCCACCTGTTCCAGGTTAAGATCAGCATAGAGAATCTCATCTCCCCCTTGGGCGGCTTGAGCGATGACGTTTCCGGAAGGATCGCATACAAATGACTCTCCGGCAAAGGTCAATTTCGGTTCCTGTCCTACGCGATTGCACAGGGCGACAAAGTAACCATTCTGGAAAGCCGCCACCCGCATCTCCGCCTCATACAGGCCTTCAGGCCATTCGCCAGTAGCCCCAGCCTGGGGGACAAACACCACTTGAGCCCCTTTCAGGGCCAACGCACGCATATACTCGGGGTAGTGGCGGTCGTAGCAGATTGCTACGCCGACCTTTCCGTACGCAGTATCATACACGGGAGCCCCGTGATCCCCGGGTGAGTAGTAACCCTGTTCGTGGAAACAAGGGTAATCGGTGATATGGATCATTCGTGTTGTACCGAGGAGGTTGCCGTCGGGATCTATCACGGGGGATGTGTCGTAGGTACGGTCGCCATCACGCTCGAACAGATTCAGAATCAGTACCACACCCAGCTCCCTGGCCTTGGCCGCGAATTGCTTTGTCGTTGGACCGGGGATTGTCTCGGCAAGGTCCAGCATCCCTGAGGATGCCCGTTCCTGGGGGTAAAACGGATCGAAAGCCAGTTCGGCAAAGCAAATCATCTGAGCCCCTGCCCGGGCGGCTTGTTCTACGGCCTGGAGTCCGAGCTGACGATTAGCCGGCCGATTTTGGGAGGCATGTTGTTGGATGAGTGCAATCTTCATACTTCTTATCCTTAAAGACTTTTTCTAGATCATCGGAACTATCATTCCGCATAGGTAAATTCGGGGCACATGATATTCAATGTTATTCCATATCTCACTGATTTCTAAATCCTGGTGCCTCTCCAACTTAAAGATGAATCCTCGCATTTTGTGACATCCAATCCATCATATCCGGGGTATTTCGGTTTATTGGATGCGCACCACATCAAGAATTCCATCCCATGATCGGGAACTGAGGCCGAATGCAAATTGTGATTATCCAAGGAGAAAAAAATGACCTGTGTTCTTGATGGATCCGCATTGACTATTGAGCGACTGGTTGGTATCGCTCGCCACGGAGACAAGCTGGAACTGCACCCCGATGCCCTGGAACGGATCAAGCTATGCCGAGTCATGCTGGAGGAGAAGATCCAGGAACGGGAGATTATGTATGGAGTCAATACGGGGATCGGAGAATTCTCAGAGGTGATTCTTGATGATGAGCAGAGAGAGCACTTCCAGCGCTACCTGATTTACAACCATGCGGCCGGTATTGGTGATCCCGCCCGCATAGAGTATGTCCGGGGTGCCATGACCGGCCGGATTAACGTACTGGCACACGGGAACTCAGGCTGCCGACCCGAAATCGCCCTCACCCTGGTGGATATGCTGAACAAGGGAGTGACACCCGTGGTCTGCCAGAAAGGTTCGGTGGGGGCTTCAGGGGACCTGGCGCCTATGTCTCAGATTGCATTGGTCCTGATGGGGGAGGGGGAAGCCTATTACCAGGACCAGCGTTATCCCGGAAACGAGGCGATGGAAAAGGCGGGCATTCCCATTCCCGGCCTGAAGGCCCGGGATGGCCTGGCTACGATTAATGGCTCCAACCTGCTAACCGCGATGAGCGCCATCCAGCTGTTCGATATGAACCGGTGGCTGAAACAGGCAGAGATCGCCTGTGCCATGAGCCTGGAATCGCTCCTGGCAAACCTTAAACCCTACGATGTGCGACTTCATGAAGTACGGGGATTCAAAGGCTCCGTACGGAGTGCCCGTGCAATCATGAAATGCATCGAGGGTAGTGATCTCTTATCAGGGAAAATCAAAACCAAAGTTCAGGATGCCTATTCCATGCGCTCTTCGCCCCAGGTTATCGGTGCCGCACACGATGCACTCGCGTACGCGAGGAAACAGGTCGAGATCGAACTTAATGGTGTGGGGGATAATCCGATCTTCCTGCCGGAGCATAAGCTGACCCTCACCGGTGCCAACTTCCAGGGCACACCAGTATCGCTGCCCATGGATATGGTTGGGGTGGCGATAACCATGGTAAGTGTCTTATCAGAGCGCAGGCTCAATCGTCTGACGAATCCGGCCCTGAGTG
>JBHPIW010000102.1:0-2225 GCA_042568495.1 Fidelibacterota bacterium
AATCCGTTGATAGAATCCATCGCCTGGGCTTAGGACCGGAAGATGATACATTTATTGAGGTTCTGATGGGCAGGAATACTTTAGATGCGGTTGTGCAAGATAGACTTAATCAGAAAATTGAAAGAATGGGTAAAGTTCTCAATGATAGAAATCTTCTCACTCTTGCTTATTACCCAGAAGATATTGAAGCATTTGAGGAGTACGATCTTGATAATCAAGATATAGATGCAGTACAACAACATGTGAATATATGAGAATCAAAGTTGAGTAGAGTATTCGTTTCGCCTGGCAAGATAACTGCACTTTGGCAGTTTTTGCTATTATCTTCTAGGTACTCGATTTTGCAATCAGGTATTTCAGTGCAATCCGCGGTTGAAATACTTAAAAACTCAGGTTTGAGAGGTGGCGGATTGCCTGTTGAGGAAAGCCTAAAATTCGGGCTCCAATATAATTTTCTTTCAATAAAAGATTCCCAATTACACTATACAAACTATGCGGAAAAATATCTAATCAGGGCTCACGATGGCGAAGAACCTAATATCGATGTCATTAGAGCCATTTTACGCAGAGTATTAAAAATGGATCGATGCGATTGGTTAGTATTTTTTAATGATGAAGTAGATATTTTTAAAACTTCTATCCCTGATTATTGGATTGAAGTACTGGAGATTGCCGGACTATTTGATCTATCTAATACTGATACAGTTGAATGGTGGGCCAACATCCTTCATATGAAGGCGGAGTATGACAACAACCGAAATAATGAAACCGGCGCATTAGGTGAAGAATTATCAATGGCTCACGAAATTCAACGTCTTGAGGAGGATGGTTTCAGCAACATGAAATTAAATGTTGTGCAAGTGTCAAATATCAGTGATTACTACGGCTTTGATATTATATCGAAACGGGGCTCACAACTCAGATTACATAAAAGGAACGAAGATCGGATTAAGATAGAAGTAAAAGCCTCTGAGATAGAGAATGAAAAAGTGTTTACTTTTTACGTTTCAAGAAATGAGTGGGAAAAGGCGGTACAGTTTAAAGATGATTATTTTTTCTATTGTTGGCCCGGCGCTAAATTGAAAACGGGCAAAGCAAAAGGGCCCTATATTGTTCCTGCCACAAAATTGTTTTCGCTAATTTGTACCGATAATAGTACTGAGTGCAAATGGCTAAAAAGTAGGTTTATCTTGGATTTAACGCTTTATTCTATTTAATCCGAGATTCACTCTTATCGTAAGGCTATTAATAATCAGTTTAAATATTCTATGAGTGTTCTCCAGATCAAGATCGTGGCGGCAACGCACTAATAAAAGCATAGCAATCGAAATGCATGATACTGAGCGAACAACTAAATGCGCGGATTGTGGAGAGATCATTGAACAAAGCGGTCTGGTGCGTCAATCATGCCCAAATTGCGGATCCTTAGGACGGCATACTCATCTCGAACTCTCTGATGAAATTACTCTTCATGAGAAGATAAAATTAACGGTGAAGGAACCTCAGGGGGGTAGAGCACGCTTTGAATTGGTTCAAGGTGATGATCTTCATCGAGATACTGGCATTTGGAAAATCTTGAAACGAATTATTGATCGAAGGAAAAACTGGTATCAAGAGACAATTATAAATCCAGAGACTGGTGAGGTTAGCCTCAAGGGACACCCACTCACTCAGCACCAAGGTCATGGGTCTGCCAAGAGGAGGAAGCCTAATCCAATCGATGATAAATCCTAACTGAAGCGATTATTATGGATCACCCTGATGCTTTCTTCCTCACCGGATTCATTTCTGACCTTGCCCCCATTCTTTAGCCCACTTTTAAAATTTGGATTTTATGGTTTCCTACTTCTAGCAGAACCACCTTGATGGGCTTGGTGTAGTTAGGCGTGACTAGGCGGGCAATCTAGGGCATATGGATTTCAGACTTAAACCTACTGATGGAGTCTGGGCGGAGCTGCTTCTGAGCTGCTTTCAGTAGCTTTTTAAGGACCTATCCAGACAAAACCAGATTACTTGCAGTATAAGTGGAAAATCCCCATTTCACGAAGGAAACAGGGACTTTAAGAGGAGCGGGACCGACGGAACTCGAACCCACGACCTCCGGCTTGACAGGCCGGCGTTTTACTTAGCTTTGGATGCGACGGATGAGGGCTGCTCTTGCGCACCTTTTCGCGCACCTCGCGCACCAGGCGAACGACAAACCGCCGCCCCGGTCCTATATTCTA
>JBHPIW010000103.1:0-2181 GCA_042568495.1 Fidelibacterota bacterium
GTCTGAGACGAGGTACAATCCAAACCGCTTCATAAATAATCTTCCTGGACATCTTGGAAGCGCCTACAGTCCGATCCACAAAGATAATAGGGACTTCATTTATCCGATATCCGAGATTAAAGGCTCGGTAAGTAGTCTCAATCTGGAAGGAATAGCCTTCGGACCTAATGCTGGTAATGTCCAAGTTGGCAAGGACTTCTCGCCGCCAACATTTGAAGCCACCGGTCAGATCCCAGACCGGTACACCGGTGATGATTTTGGCGTAGATATTAGCGCACCAGCTGAGGATCAGTCGACTCAGTGGCCAATTGACTACATTCACGCCTTTGATGTATCGGCTGCCGATGACAAGATCGGAGTCATCCAGTCGACGCAGGAGTAAGGGGATTTTATCGGGATTATGAGACAGATCAGCGTCCATCTGGATAATTGCTTCATAGCTGTTTTCCAGCGCCCATTTGAAACCCGTGCAGTAGGCCGTCCCCAGACCTAGCTTGGCCTCTCTTTGGATGAGGTGAATCCAGTCCTCGTTTGAGTCACGTTCTTTTATATAATCGCCAGTACCATCCGGTGAATTATCATCCACAACCAGGACATGAGCATCGGGGGCCACCTCATGAATCCGGGTCAGCAAGGTTTCGATATTATCGCGCTCATTATAGGTCGGCGTAATGATCAGTACTTTCATCATATCTGCGTCCATGTGCTCCCTTCAATCCATTGGAAAAGCCTCAGATAAGGCCTCATCAATATCAGCATTGGTCACGTGCAGTTCCATTTTCATCTTGCTACATATCAGACCACTTTTCAGTGGCCGGGGTGCCAATTGTCCCAGCTCCGCGGTAGAGATAGGTTCAATGAGATCATCAGGCAGACGGAAATGCTGTGCGATCCGCAGTGCAAATTGATAGCGCGTCATAAACTCCAAGCCACCGTAGTGATACAAGCCTGTGGCTTTCTGATCGACGGCGAGACGGATAGCCGCCGCCAAGTGCGTGGTCAGGGTAGGATTGTTCACCTGATCGTCCACCACTCGAATAGACTTACCGTCCTTGAGAGAACTTACTACCCAACGCACGAAACTAGCCGGAGAATCTAGATCAGGTCCAAACAAGACGTTCGCACGAATGATCAGGTGTTTTCCGTTCGTAAGGAGTAATTGTTCCGCTGCCAATTTTGTCTGTCCATAGACGCTTAATGGAGAAGGTCTATCATTTTCAAGATACGGCCCCTTGGTCCCATCAAACACATAATCGGTACTAATCTGTACCACTCGGGTACCGTATTGTTCCCCCGCAGCCAGAAGATACTCCACACTGGTCGTGTTGATCAGTTGGGCTGTATCAGGTTCGCGTTCGTTTCCATCAACATCCGTGAAGGCGGCGGTATTAATAATCACATCAGGTTGAAAGGCATCAATCTGTTCCTTGACCTGATTCCTGACCGAAATATCTAATGTCTTTACATCAGGTGAATCAGGTACGGTATCCGTGAGGAGTAGATTCTCGTCGGATTGGTACCCTTGCCGCAGCGCGTGTCCTAATTGTCCTGAGGCCCCGGTGATTAAAATCCTTGGTGCCATTTAGAGTTTCGCGCCACTGGATTTGAATTGAGCCAGCATGGACTGCAGAGCAGTATCATGCAGGGCCAGAATCTCAACAGCCAGAATGGCAGCGTTGATGGCCCCGGCTTTGCCAATGCTCATAGTGGCGACCGGGACACCTTTCGGCATCTGTACGGTTGAGAGCAACGCGTCCAGGCCATCGCTCAGACCACCGGGCAAGGGAACCCCGATAACGGGCAGTACACTATGAGCTTTAAGGGCCCCAGCCAAGTGGGCAGCCATCCCCGCACCGGCGATGAGAACACCGATATCCTGATCCCGTGCTTCCCGGGCAAAGCGTGCCACCTCTTCCGGATTACGATGAGCCGACAATACATGCACTTCGTAGGGGACCTTGAAATGGTCAAGATATGGCAGAGCCGATTCCATTAGTGAACGGTCGGTCTCGCTACCCATGAGAATGGCGACTTTTTTCATCCTAGGTGCCCTCAGGTAACTTGATTACCACTTGATTCCTTTGATTTTGCAGCGTGGATCGTAACATGTTTTCACCGGCCGGAGATCGTGATAATCAGGATTTTGGCTACATCGCCCATACCCGGTGGCGTGGACAGCCG
>JBHPIW010000104.1:0-2079 GCA_042568495.1 Fidelibacterota bacterium
CCGATCTTCCGTTGGTAATGCAGATAGCCTTCCGCAAGTCGCCTGAGTAGATCATCTGCCACTTCCCGGCTTTGAATACTTTCATACCAATCAGGCAAGTAAGGACTGCGCCGCATTTGCCGCTTCACCTCATCCACGCTTTCCAGTTCTGAAATCGATAAGCGAGCTGATGTTGGCTCACCAGGTCTATGTATGGGCAGGGGATTGCCGTGATTTTCTCCAGGTATCAGAGGATTCTTGAATATCTCAGGCGGACCTGCCGTTGGAACAGTAATGTTCAGACTTTGGAGGAAACCATTGATACCCACTACCAGGTCGTTGAGTAGATCCAGGGGCTCATCCACTGGTACAGGCGCTTTGGATTTCTTCCTGACCGGAACCTTATAGGGAGCATCCTGGAGTACCAGTTCAACAGCGTCCAAATCAAGTTCCAGATCCTTGGGCAGTACAAATTGTACCTCACCTGCCAGGTACTTGCCCTGCTTGGACGAGGTCACAACCGGTATCACATTCTGGCCCTCGGTGAAGCCTTTCGGCCATAGGACGCGCCACTGTTTTGTAAGCAGCAGCTCCGGATGCTTCTCTTTTAGCTCTTCAATCCAATGATTGACACGGTCTTTAATACGTTCGGTGATCTGTTGCTTGTAGTCTCCTGTCATAACGCCTCCAGTGCGGCTTTTTCACGACGCTGCTGGTCGTTGGTGGAATACTCATCGAAGGTCACTTCGGCATCACCACCGCATTCCGTGCAGGTTAACTCGAAGGATGTCTTGCCCTGGTCGGCTAGTTTCTCTTCAAGTGATTCCAGCTGCCGGACATAGAGAATGGATATAGTGCCGTTCTCTTCGAACTTGAAAGTAGCACGTACCCAAAGAGGTACAATGAAGGCGTCTTGGTTATTGCAGGAACGGCAGTGTATCTGCATGTCTCTCACGCTCCTTTCTGAGCCACTGAAACTCATGGCGGTTTGAATTAAGCTCTTCCTCCAGTGTTATGGGATCGCTTGGTGGGGACCATGGCATGTAAGGAACACTTACCCGATTGCTGCCACAACGCGCGCAGGTGATATACGAATTCACGTAGCCACCCACAGAACCGTCCCAGTGCAGTGTATGCCTATCCTCCTTGCAGCAGTGATCAACAGTATCTATTACTCCCATTCGGAGAGTTGCTTCTGTGTCGTCCCAGCCATTCTCCAGTGAGTTCTCTACGGCAAGGCCTTGTGGTGTAGGCCTGACTGAGCGCACGATCTCCACAGCCACCTCAAAGTGCACATAGTTACCACACTCCGAACAGATCAGTCTCATATAGGCCTCTTCTGGCTGGCTTCTGACAGGCAGTGGGCACAGTTGATGTCACAGTAGCGGATGCCACCTCCAACGATGTCCAGTGACAGAGATGGAGTCTCAGTCTGGATCACACTATTACCGTTTAGCTGTACCTGATGACAGACTCGCGCATCTCTGCAGAACAGGGTGCCGGCATGGTGTGCGCACTGCGGCTGAACCATACCCGTATTCAGGTGCTTCCTGATTAATACCATGATTACCTCCTTAAATGAAAACGGGGCCGATGGTATCTCCACCGGCCCCTCCATGGCGCCATCATCGCCTACTTGTTCGACCTGTCCTGTAGGCGGGATAAAACCTAGTAGCCCAGCTCCTGCATTAATCCTTCTAGTGTAACGCTATAGTGGCTCATTACCTCACCAAGACCGTGATCAGAATGGGGACATGCGTATTCACAAGTCTCATGGGTGACCTCGCCGTCCTTGCTAGTGATGCAGTCTGTACACAGGCTAATGAGTTCATCCTTCTCGATGTAGTTTCCGCACCACCAACAGCCATGGCATCCGTTATTCCAACATGTATCCATCACCCGTTCAATCAAGTCGACATAATCGGTTTCTCTGCAATTGGCACATGCTATCCGTGGCTTATCCTCATTCCAGCCTTTATCGAGCACCTTGTGAAGGTTTAAGGCCAGTGCATCAAGGAGTTTCTCTGTCGGCACCCTGTCAAGGGATACTTCCAGCCCTTTGGATTGGATCTGAAGGCCATGTCGCAGTCTCAGGTCCAT
>JBHPIW010000011.1:0-75605 GCA_042568495.1 Fidelibacterota bacterium
GCATTCCACCGTCTTGAGTTACGATAGCCAATCCTTCGAATTTGCGCTCGCCATCGGCAATGGCTGCAAAGATTGCCACCCGTTCTGCACACATCGTGGTGGGAAAAGCGTCCGATTCCACATTGCATCCAAGATAGATCTTGCCGGTTTCCCCTAGCACGGCAGCGCCAACGGGATAACCGCTGTGGGGTGCCCGCGCCCGTTGCTGCGCCAGCCGAGCTTGATCGATGAGTCTAGATACGTCTTTCATATTTAGGATTTAATTTACGACGTCTACCGAAGATTGCCATATAGGAAAACCCGGCCACAAAACCGCCGATATGCTCAAACCATGCTACTCCCCCCGACATCTGGATCTGTAAACTGACCAAACCATTGATCGTTTGAATGAGAAACCAGTAGCCCAGCACAAACACTGCCGGTAGTCGGATGGTAGTAAAGAAGATCACGATAAATATCAGTACATGAATGTGGGCACGAGGATAGCGTAATATGTAACCCCCAAGAACTCCCGAGATAGCTCCACTGGCCCCTACTACCGGGACCATGCTGCCGGGAAATACCGCTAAATGCAGCAGGCCCGCCGCTAATGCACTTATGAGATAGAAGAGTGCAAATTGAACATGTCCCAGTGCTCCCTCGACATTATCCGCGAAAACGTAGAGAAATAGCATGTTTCCTATGATGTGCATCCAACCGCCGTGTAGAAAAGGAGAAGTGATCAATGTCACGAGAGGGGGTAGCAGCCGGATATCCCCTATGTTCGCGGCCAAGACAGGGTAATATTGGCTCAATAGCTCACGATTGAAGTCCAGGATCATTTGAGGATTAGTTCCCCAGACATAAGCCGGGATCATACCGAAACGAAGAGTAAAGGCTTGACTGTTAGCGGGCTCGGTGAGGATCGTCTGGTAGATGAAGATCAGGACGTTCACTGCCAGGATCGCATAAGTGACATATGGAACCAATATGCGGGGATTGTCGTCGCGGTAAGGGAAGAACATGGTCCGGTCACCTGATGAAGAAGGTCACGCTATCGGTTCTGGTATTTCCCACTTGATCAGAGGCGTTGATAATCAGGTCATGTTCGCCGGGTTCCAGCGGACCGGGCAATGCGTAGGTTACCATCTTGCGATGAGTGTTATATTCGAAAATGCGTGGGTGGTCATCAAGCGTGAGGCTAATAGCTGTCTCATCTTTGATGCCCGCGACCTGGTCTTCGACAGTGAAAACGATTCTACGCAGGTCACTCCGGGTGTATGTGGCTCCTTCACCCGGCATTCTGAGTTCGATAGCCGGAGGATCATTCTCCTCGAGGAGCGCAAAGATTTCACCACTGTTAGCAATAGATGTATAGCTCCGTGATCGGATCAGGTCCTCAGGAGTGGAAGATCCAGCAGGAGGCATGAAGGTCCATCCTTCTTTGCGGTCCAGGTAAAAAACACCGGCATGTTCGGGCAATAATTGGTTGGAGGGCACGGTGAATTGTATGTAAACGTGCTTGCGGAACGGGCGTGTGAAGGGCCCGACCTCAACCGGATGATTAACGAAATAGGCTCCATCGGGGGCAGACACATCGGAATTGGCAAGCCAGACGAAAGTACTGTCGTAAAAAGAGTCCGACCGGTAGCGCATTATAAATGTTTTATCATGAGAGACCAGCCGTCCTTTGGTCCCCGGTTCTGCGATTGTGGAAGTGATTGGTAGCCGTACCTCGTAAACTGGATTGAGATTGACCCTGATCAACAATTCTTTTACATCAGTCGCTTGTGACGTAAGCAGCACTGGGGAAATAAAGTCCACCGGACTGACCATCTGTGTCTGATAGCGTTGTATATCATTTGCCGTGCGAATCAGAATTTGCGGTGCGGTCGGCAGATAGAAACTACTACTTACCTGGAACGCAATACCGTTCTCGAAGTGTTCCGTCAAGATGTTGAAACGTCGTCTGCGGGTGACATCATCGACAGGAATAAGGCTGACATGTACCGGCTTCAATCTGGCACCCCAGCGATCTACCCCGATAATTTGAATTATGCGCCGATGGCCCCTCATCCCTGGAACGAAAAATTTGAGCTGCTGATTCGTCGGTTTTGCGACTTGATGACTGAACTGGTCCACCTGTTGCCCTCGGATATCATAAAAAAAGGCGTGGTATTCTCGCAGGGGAATACTGGAGTCGATCGTTACGATCCAGCCGTTTTTCTCTTCAGCCGGAGCGGCTCTCGCCTCTACTTGTGTCGGTGGAGTATGGGCTAGTGTGCCTCGAAGAACCGTGACGTTTTTCGCGTGATCCCATACCCGAATCGTGAAGGGATGATAACCGGGTGTAAGATCCATGATTCCTTGGGAACCAGGCCTCACGAACGACAAGGTATCTGTTCCCGCGATGGAAAACAGTCTGTGAAAATCCTTGTCGTCCTTCCGCCAAAGTGCATACTCCCGTTCCAGCTCCATTAATCGACCTTCCTCGAATCTGTACCTATCGAACTGGACGCTGTAGAGGAGTACTCCATCTACCGTGAGGCTCAATCCGTAAACCGTGGGACGATAACGCACTTCGGGATGCCTGTCATACGTTTCCAGGGCCAGCCCGAACCGCCCGGTGACAGCAATGGTATCAGGGATGGTGTAACGGCCATATTTGATCCTATGCGCTGGCAAAATAGTTGGCAGGATACTGCCGTGGGCCACCGTTCCCTGACCTAGAGGTATAATCGCCAGATGGGAAATCTCCGGTTTGATGTCGTCTTCCAGATCGAAGCCGTAGGTTAATGGATTCAGGGGATGGTTGGAGGGATCGCGGATTTCAAAGTGCAAATGTGGACCGGAGATGGTGCCGGTATCACCCGTATAGCCGATAACGTCTCCGCGCCGAACGGGGTATTCGGTGCGGTTGAACCGGATGTCTACAGCGTATTTCCCCTGTTGTTCCTGAAGCGCGATAATTCGCCTTTCGAACTTCGGGATAAATTTCTGCAAGTGACCGTACACGACAATCCGACGATCCTTTAGACGCAGATAGATGGCCTTGCCGTAACCCTGCGTGCTCACCAGGATTCGTTCAATGAAACCGTCCTCGACGGCATAGACCTCATATCCGCTACCGCCATTGGTGGAAATGTCTACTCCAGCATGATAACGACCGGGCCGCATATCCCCGAAGGTTGCGGGGAGTTTCTTGCCGGCATTAGTAGGCCAATGATATTGCTGACCGGTCAATGCACTGCTGAAAATTATCACCCCGGCGAGAAAGTGCCGCTTATATCGGAGTATCTGTATCACGAGGCCGAAATTTACACAGCACAGGTACCTTTGATTGAGATAATCTCAAAGCCTGATGGTACTCTGTTCCGCGGAGATATTATATACCGCCTTCTGTTCTTTAGCCTTTCCCCTGTATAACTAATATGCTCGTAATTAAATTCGGCAAGTAATTTGAATCATCAGAGTATGAAAAACGAAACCCGTTTGAAGCTGTATCGAGCGCTTGGCCTTATCAAAGCCCCCCCCAAGAATGGTAAGTTTTACTCCGTTAGACCCACCTCCAACAAAGGTACTGTTGCTCTTTCCCCTGCAGGCAGACCATCTGCATCAATGCCAATATGTGGTGGAGCGCTTGAGGGAATCAATGGATTCCGGAAATATCTTTTTCGCGATCGCAGAGAATTACCGGGATATCATAGTATGTTCCCCCCGGTATGCCTTCTATTTCCCTGTGATTCATAGCGATCCCATCAAGATGCGCATGGATGTTATGCTCGTCCGCTATCGAGGGCAGCAATTTGACGCGGTGTTCAACTTGGATCCGGAACTCAATCCTCAAACGGCCAGGGTCGTGAGCACGATCAAGACAACCCGTCGTGTGGGCTTTGCCGGGCCGCTTGCGGATGTATTGTATAATATTCAAATTCAAACGGTGGATCACGGCAATTTGATGAGATCTTTTGCCCAGATGCTGGAACTTTGTGATCTGAACGTGCAGGATCAAGCAGCAGATGAACAGTTATCCCTAATATAACAGAGGTGTGCAGGGATGCTATATGTCTTCGAAGATCGTAATACCCTGGATCTGGAGCCGCTGGCTCTTACATGGGCGACTTTTGAGTTGCGTTGTGGGTCTCGTACCCATTTGGAGCGCATTGAACAGATTGCCGGCGATGAACCTGTCTCCCTGATCGTCCGTCCCGAAATGGCTGATGTTGTACGGGAACGTCACCCTGACCTGGCGGTTAATCCTGCCGAGTTCTCGGAGGGTGTCTGGCTAAATGGAGCAGCCCTGTGGGATGAAACGGCCATCACCGATTTGAAAAAACGAGAAGGATTTATCGCCGCAAATGAGTTGATACTGGGTGGCCATCTCACCACCGCCCAGGCTAAGGTTTTCTGCATGCACTTACAATCGGGCAGTGACATCGGAGAGGTACCGGCTGCCGTGGAAGGTCCAAAACTGCTTCGCTACCTGTGGAACCATTATCTTACTAGCGGTGAACAAGTGACGGCCGACTTCGACTTATGGTATAAAGACCAGGCCGCCACATCGTTCGAACAGGGTGTGCATGTGATTGGAGATGCTGGTGTATATATTGGGGAAGGTACTACAATCGATCCAACTGTAGTTCTTGATACCCGTCACGGCCCGATTATTCTCGAGAAAAACGTTCAGGTCCTTTCCCATTCGGTGATTGCCGGACCAACTTATGTTGGCTCCAAATGCCGCATCTGGCCGTTTGCCTTTTTGGAAGAAGCAACCTTGGGTCCGGTTTGCCGGGTTATGGGCCAGCTGGAGGCTTGTATCCTTCATGGATATACCAATAAGCAGCATGATGGCTTCCTTGGACATGCCTACCTTGGATCTTGGGTTAATCTGGGCGCCGGTACAACCAATAGTGATCTGAAGAATAACTACGGTTCAGTTAAAATGGCTGTGAATGGTCGCAAAGTGGATACGGGTGAAACCTTTGTGGGTTTGGCTATGGGAGACCATGCCAAGAGTGCCATTGGGACGCTTTTCTATAACGGAACGCGCGTAGGTGTGGCTGCGAACGTGTTTGGTGATGTCATCCCGCCGAAGATGGTACCTTCCTTTGCTTGGGGTGGAGACGGGAAAACACGTTATGAGTTGGAAAAATGTCTGGAGACTATGGCGGTTGTTAAAAGTCGTCGTGGGGAGGTCTTCACCAATGCGGAGAAGGAGCTCTTTTCACGACTGTACCACCAGGACGTCTGATTCTACGGCAATCTCAACTCAAAAATAAATAGCACTTTGTAACCTCCCCTTTATGACCTGTGACAGCGGTAAATTCTTTCCCTTGTAACGCAGGTTTAATGTACCTACTGGTCCTTGATAGGAGTAGTTCGTCATGGCTAAGACATCAATTTCTTTTATGAAATCCCTTTTCCTGGGTGAGATCCTTGAAGATCTGGTATTTCCCTATCCCACCATGGATCCCGATGAAACGGACATGGTCAAGATTATTACGGATAATCTGATCAAATGGGCCGATGAGAACTTTGATGCTGCGGAAGCGGACGCACAAGCTAGGTATCCGGAGGGAACTCTGGAAGCTCTGGCGGAAATGGGTATGTTCGGATTGATCGTACCGGAGCAGTACGGGGGATTAGGTTTAAGTGAGACTGCTTATGCCCGGATTTATGGAGTTCTTGCTGGGATTGAGGGCTCATTGCCGGTAACTGTGGGTGCTCATTGCTCCATCGGTATTAAGGGACTATTGCTGTATGGCACCGAGGTGCAGAAGCAGAAGTATCTCCCCAATCTGGCCAGTGGTGAGAAACTGGCTGCTTTCGCCCTTACCGAACCGGGAGCCGGAAGTGACGCCGCGTCCATTCAGTCCCGGGCAGTTCGACAGTCAGACGGATTCTGGCTGCTCAATGGTCAGAAGATGTGGATCAGTAATGGTGGATTCGCGGATTTCTTCACTGTTTTTGCCAAGACTGAGCTGCTGGTTGACGGTGAGAAAAAAGATAAGATCAGCGCGTTTATTGTTGACTGGGGTTTAGAGGGCTTTACCCGGGGGCCCGAAGAGGCCAAGCTGGGTATTAAGGCCTCCAGCACGGTACCACTTTATTTCGATAATGTCGTCTTGCCTCCGGATAGTCTTTTGGGGGAGGAGGGCAAGGGCTTCAAGGTGGCCATGCATGTTTTGAACTCCGGGCGGCTTGGTGTGGGAGCCGGGATTGTGGGCGGAGCTCGCGCTCTATTGAAGGATATCATATCCTATGCCCGGGAGCGCCAGCAGTTTGGACGCCCCATCGCCGAGTTTGAACTAATCCAGGATAAGATTGCCCGTATCACCGTTGATCTCTATGTTGCTGAGAGCATGACCTTTCTGACCGCCGATCTGGTTGGTCGCGGCAAGGTGGACTACTCCCTCGAATCGGCCATTTGTAAAGTATTCGCCAGCGAACACGGCTGGGTCATAGTCAATGAGGTAGTGCAATTAATGGGCGGTCTGGGATATATGAAAGAGTATCCTTATGAACGCGCCCTGAGGGATGGCCGGATTAACATGATCTTTGAAGGAACCAACGAGGTCCTGCGCCTTTTCATCGCTCTGAGTGGACTGCAAGCACCCGGAGAGTATCTCAAACAGCTCGGCAAAGCCCTTCGAGATCCCATCAAGGGATTCGGATTCCTGGCCGACTTTGCTCTGACGCGTGTCCGAGAGGCGGTTTCATCACCCCATCTGACCGCCGTCCATCCTGCTCTTAAGCCCTGGGCTGACTACTTGATGCAATATGTGGAACGCTTCCACCGTACCGTGGAATCCGCCATTATGAAGTTCGGAAAACGGGTGATTGATCGTCAGCTCATGCTCAAACGGTTCGCGGATGTTGCCATCGACCTTTATGCGATGCTGGCAGTGTTATCCCGCGTGACCAGCCGCATTCATGCGGTTGGGGAAGACGCTGCCCAACCCGAGATAGATATTGTTCGCATCTTCTGCGAGGATGCCTGGCGCAACGTTCGGCGCAATTTGCGGCAGATCCGCAGACATCAGGATCGCTCCGTCAGGCGCTTGGCAGCTCACATGACCGAACGGCAATCCTACGATTTTCCATAATAGCCTTCATTTACATCCGACGTAAACCAAGACCTAAAAAGGGCTTGTTGACAACGGGCAGCTCACTTACATTCAGCCGCGTTTTCAGGAGGTTATTGATGAAAATTGAGGCGATTGTCTGTCCAGAGTGCAATGAGCCCATAAAAGAAGATGAGATTTCCAAATCCCTCATTTGTCCAAAGTGTCGGACAAACCTGAAGGATAAGAAATACCTGGACTTCGTTGAATTCCTAATGGCTCAAGGTATTGTAACCGATATGGACTTCTTTGATCAGTCCCTATACGGTGATGACGTGGTCTATGAGCCTGATATCGAGGAACTTGATGAGACGGATCCCAATGAATTCGAGCGCCTTGATCAGCAGATCGCAAATATGGATGAGGATGTTGAATTGAATGAAGTCACCACCGATGAACAGGAATTTCGTCAGTGGGAGGGCATTGACGATGATTGGGAAGAATTCAATCGCCAGCAGAACCAGGGACGAGAGGACTAAGCGCCACCTTCATCATCGAAATCAGGGGTGATAAGACTAATGGACAAAGCCAACGAATCGAAAACAAAACAGATTCAAATCGAGTTGGATGAAAAGGTGGGGGCAGGGGAGTATTCCAACCTGGCTATTGTGACTCACTCACCGGCGGAATTCGTGCTCGATTTCACACAGGTGATGCCGGGTATGCCCAAAGCAAGGGTGCGTGCGCGATTGATAATGGCGCCTCTGCACGTCAAGGCTTTTGCCATGGCCCTCAACGACAACATTCAGAAATATGAAGCGCGTTTTGGCGAGATCCAGGTCACCCAGGATGAATGGGCCAAGGAATTCGGCTTCAGATTACCTTCTGACACTGTACCCAACTAGACTCCACAACCCGTCCCAAACTTCAACACTACTCGCCGGACGAACGTCCGTGCGTTATTGGATGTTGTGAGCTGCTCCTAGAAATTTGTCGCTAGACTTAGTGTAATCAGACGCCCAAGTTTGGCGCCCCCCACAATCTCTCGATGCACTCGGTTATTCAGGTTACTGATGATCAGCTTAAGGGTCGACAGCTCATTCAGACGATAACCGCAGTTCATGTCGATGACTAGATAAGCGGGAATCGTTCCGATAAAGATTCCTGCTGACCAGTCAAAGGTTGGTATGTGACGGAAAGTCAATCCCAGCCAATATCGGTCGTCTTTGCCGGTGAACGTTGCACTTCCCGAGATCTTATATCGTGGTGCATTGATGGGATCGTAGCTGCGGGTCACGGGATTATAGAATTTCTGTCTTCCCAGATAAGAGATACGCACTTCACTCCATAGCCTTTGAGAGAACATAGCTCCGAGGCTGATATCGAATCCGCCCAGGCTGACGCGTCCGTAGTTTACATTGGTCAGGATAAACTCGGGAGGTTTGTCGATATCTACCACATAGCCATCGGAACCCTCCTTGACACCATCGTGTTCCGCAGTCAGGATCAGACCGATCACCTCACCGCTTGCTGCTCCTGCACTCGTATCCATAACCAGTGGTGTCACCCACGTCAGATCGGAGACGAAATCGCTGTATTCGCTATAGTACAGATCAAAGGTGGCGCGGAGCCGGTCCCGAATTATGCCTACATAGCCCACTTCGTAGGTCCATAGGTCCTCGCTGATCACAGGATCAATAGCTACCATATCTTCCGACTGCAGCCATTGTTCCGTACGATCAAGAATAGCTGGAATCTGTAGTGCAGCCCCCCTCGGGACGGGTGCCAACCTGAACTCCGTTGCTGATCCGGCCCGGAGATCGTACATCAGTAAATTTCCATCCGGGTCGCGGGAGTAGTGAAATCCAGAGGGATTTCCCCGTGCCATTACGGGGACGGGTGGCACAGTCCCGACGTGTAGCCTTAAATACAGGCCGGAAGAAGAAGGAGTCCGGAAAGCCCTCGCGGCAGTCAGCCGGAAGGTCTGATTCGGGTCCGGCTTCCAGAGCAGTCCGATCTTCGGCGAAAACTGTGGTTGGTAGCGGACAGAGCCGCCCAGGAGCGGGTCGTTGAGGAACTTGATTCCCTTATCCGATAACAGCCCGCTGTGTAGGTCCACCCGGCTGGCTGCGACCAGGTCTATCTGTGAAGTCAACCGTAAGGTAGTCTGAACATACACCCCGTATTCGTTGGTGGTAAGCAGCCCTTCCGCGAATTCATCGATCTTGCCGTCACCATCATTGTCGATACCATCCTGATCATAACTCTCCGGATGGATTCGACCGGCTGGACCATCAGGAAGCGTTGTGCCATAGGTCTTAGGCATGGTACGCTGGTAATCGAAGCCGGATATGACTTGGGAATCAAATAGCCGCGGCAGGTTCCCTGTAAGTTGCAGCTGGATGTGAAAGTAGGTGGATTCATCGCGGATGCGCTCGCCCGTGCGTAGATTGCGTGTTGTTCCGGCATTGGAGGTGTTCAGATACACCTGGGCGTACAAGGGGCCCCTGACATATCGGACCTGGTAATACCGGTAGGTCCAATCCTTAGCCAGGAAGCGAGCGGGAGGCGTGATGTTGATATTGGAGGCCACCGCTTGACCGTAACTCAGAATGATGCTATGGTCAGCCGCAAAGTCGTAGTCCAGCCTGAGATCCAGACGTTGATTTTCAATCCCGAAATCGGCTGTGTCGATCAATCCATCGTTATTCAGATCAGCGGTAATATTATCGATGGCGTAAACCACGCTATCTAACGGATTGGTGTAGCTGCCATTGCCGTCCCTATCAAAGCGGATATCGTAGCCGTCCCAGATCCAATCGTATCTGAACGTATTGTCGTCAAGTTGGGCTCCCATCTCCCCGTCGTTTTCGGTCCAGAATCGGTGGTGACTTTTCTTTTCCTCGGGATCCACCCAGCGCCAATCAGTGGCACTGAAATCGACGTAAGATACCTTGTAGCCCCATCTCCCTTTGGCTCCTGCATACCGGAACTGCCACTTGCGCAAATCATGATTGCCGATATTCAGTTCATTGTATCCCCCAACAGACAGGGAGGGCTTCTTGGTGATGATATTCGCAACTCCGGCGTAGGCATCTGGACCGTACAAGGCGGAAGAAGGTCCCAGTACGATCTCGATCTGGTCAATATCCTCGGAAGCTGTCGGGATTGTATTGTAGGCGATGAGTCTCAATGAGGGCACATTGGCTCTCCGGCCGTCAACCAGGGTCATCAGGCGTGAACTGAAACTGGAATTGAAACCTCGGACTGACAGGTTGAAGGCATCAATGCCAGATGCAGTGAAGTCCACACCTTTAAAGTGCTTGAAATAATTCCCCAGGTTCGGGCTGGTTGACCGGCGGATTTCCGCTGCGGATAGCACCGCGGTGGCAGCCGGAGCATCGGTGATTTTCTCTCGTCGGCCCCGGCTGGCAGTGACCACGTATCCCTTCAGCAGAATGGATTCCACCTCCAATTCCACATTGATTTCTAGCGCGGGACTCGTTTCTTTCCCCAATTCAATCATTCGTTCATATCTACGGTATCCGATGTAAGTCACTTCCAGCTGATAGGTATCGGCAGGCAAGCCTATGAGACTGAATTCGCCGCGCTCATCTGTAGCCACGCCTGCCACTTGCGCAAGTGATGTTCCGGTAAGTATAACATTGGCTCCCGGTAGAGGAACCAACGTTTCTTTATCACACACCGTCCCGTGAATCTCAAATTGGGCTGACTGTCCCCAGAGTGCAGCGGTGCATAGAATGACTGCCAGAATTCTCATGGCTCTAGCTGCAACAAGATCATTGATAGGGTCCAGTATAGAGCAAGTTCCTCACCGGCTATTGAATGTTGGGCCGATTGTTAAATCCATCTGAATTGTAAGTCATGCAGTTTAGGGAATTCTGGTCCAGGTTGTGGTGTATTCGATGATCTCATTGATTGGGACACAAACAGGATTGACGATCTCATATCTCAGTTTTCCACCGCCGGCTGCATTTGTCTCATCGAATTCTTCAACGCTGTCATCCGTACCCAACAGAGTTGTATAGGGAATATCCAGTCCCGTGATATCCTCCACTAATCCGTCATCCGCTCTTTGTTCGAGCAGCGCCAGAGCCTCCTCATACGTTACCGAGCTGTCAGCTATAAGTGCCTCCGCCGCTACCTTGATCGTGAGAGCATATAACGTGAGAAAATTTCCCCAGCGTGACGAGCGGCCGCTCCGGTCCCTGATGAAACCGGTGGGGCTCAGCCAGCCCCGGGATGAAAAGGCACCGTCAAGGCCAACTGGTAGATCAGCGGCACCGTGGATCACTCGCCTAGCTTCGTCCCAGTCCTCACCATATCCCTCCGCCAGTTGATCATGACCATCGCGGTCGATGAATATGATCTCCGCTGTGATTCCGTTGTTGTAAAACGCCAGTTGTCCATCATCGAAGGTTGGCAATACCTGATCGTAAGGCCCCGGCTGAATTCCAAAGCGTCCATTGAGATAATCAGCCTCGTAAATCCCGGAATCGAAAATCTGGGGAATAATCATTTCGGTCCTGCAGGAGTCTATAACCAACCTCAGGGTTGGATAGGTACCGGTGATCGAATATGTGAGATCCTCATTGAACGTCGCGGTCATTGAAATTTCCAAAATCTGCAGCAAAACCGAATTGAGGGCGGCAATGGTATCGAGAATGGTATCTCCGACGGCAAATGCAGCAATGGTCTGGGGAGTCATAAAGGCAGGTACATCTGCAAAAACAAGCGAATCCACCAGGCGCCCGGTGACCAGGTAAACCGTATCCGCTGGACTTCCGGCAGGCTGAGCGATATCTCTCACCCAGTCAACCCTCAATTCAGACAGTTGCCAGTGGCCCACCAGTGACCCAGTGTTATCAAGTTCATTTTTCTCATCACAATGACCGACCAGAATAATTACAGCCAGAGCAGCCGGCCAGATTCTGATAGAGTGTAGTCTCATGAGATCTCCTGGAGTAATGATCAGATTCCGATGCAAAGATGTAAAAAGGTAGAACACACCAATTTGGGTTACAATGATTATTTTATTCAATCAGGGCAATTAATTATGGCGAGCTGCGGCAGCATAAGGTGATGATAGAGAGGCTGAATTGAAAGGATGTAAGGGGTGAAGCGCCGGGGAGAATTATGCCGAAATCAAGTTATTTCTGTTTACTCATCCACCGCCAGAACGTCATGATGAGAATAACAATCCCCAGGGTTAGAGGCAGCGTGACGGTTAGAAAATGTTCTCCCACATAACGGAATACATCTCCCATAGCTCCAGCCTCCCTACTGTGTACTCACTCCTTGATGCCAGGAGGAGTATCTGTTTCTGACAGGTTCCCAGCGACCAGTTCAGCGATATCCTTTAGTTGTACGCTTTCTTCCCGGCCGCTCACTTTTAGGGCGTCATCCAACATAATCAAGCAGTAGGAGCAGGCGGTGGCTATGGTCTCAGCACCGGTTGCCACAGCTTGATCCAGACGCTCCGTATTGATTCGTTCCCCCTGATCGATCTCATACCACATATTTCCGCCCCCGGCTCCGCAGCAGAAGCTTTGAGCATGCGACTTGGTCATTTCCACTATCTCGCCTATCGGATTCATGATTCGGCGCACCAGTTCTCGCGGTTGTCTGTAGATGCCATGATGCCGGCCAAGGTAGCAGGGATCGTGATACGTCACCCTCTCTGCTACGTTCGAGGATAATGCCAAACGGCCTTGACAGATTAGTTCTTCAAGGTAGGTTGAATGATGCAGCACCTGCCAGTTTGCGCCCAGCTGGCGGTAGTCAAATCCTATAGTCTGGAAGCAGTGAGGGCAGGGAGTGACAATTTTATTGAATGTGTATTTGGAAAGGGTGGTGATATTTTCTTGAGCCAGGGTTTCGTACAGGTACTCCTCACCCATGCGGCGGGCAAAATCGCCGGTGCAATTCTCTTCCTCACCCAGCACAGCATAGTCCACGCCCGCGGCCCTAAAGATGGTAACCAGGGCTCGGCTGACCTCTTGGTTACGGGGATCATAGGCACCTGCGCACCCCACCCAGTAAAGTACGTCTGCCTGCTTTTTTTCGGACATCACCGGTACATCCAGCTCCGCATCCAGCGCCCATTTCAGTCGGTTCGCCCGTGGGAAACCCCATGGATTTCCGTGCTGCGATGTCTTTTCCAATGGACTCGCTGCGTCCTGGGGCGGTTTTCCTTCGGACAAGATTAGATGCCTGCGCATTTCTATAATTGTTGGAATATGATCGATCAGCACCGGGCACACTTCCATGCATGCGCCACAGCTGGTGCATGACCACAACTCCATTGGAGTGATCAATTCTCCTATGAGTGCTTTAAGAAGAACCCGGTCACCAATAGTCGTGCCATACAGGTTGTGGCGCAGATCCTGGATGATCTTCATCGGCGAAAGCGGTTTTCCTGTGGCGTACGCTGGGCATACGGATGTACACCGCGCACATTCCGTGCAGGCGAGTACGTCTAGGAGCTGCTTACGGCTGAACTCTCTGATCTCGCCCGCCCCCAGCGCTAGTCTTTCTACATCAATCTCAGGATTCTCCAATAGCTGAGCGATATTCATCGATCGAAGATTGCCCCGCTCGGCATTGTTAGTAAGAGCCACATTTACGATTCCCATCAGGATGTGGAATAGTTTGGTCTGTGGCAGCAAAGCGATCAGGATTAAAGCCAGTCCGGCATGACTCCACCACAGCCATGGCTGCCAGGTGATCCAGGTTGATACCGGGACCAGGGAGGTCAACGGATACGCAATGAAGGAGGATGGTGCATGAGCGGGATTCTCGATTGCCAGTCGTGCCGATTCCGCAATGAATCCACCTGCGACCAGCAGAAGCAGGAGCACAAGTATCCCCGTATCGGCGAACACACTGCCTCGCTCACGAAATGCCTTATGTGGCAGAGGTTCCGGCCTGAGTCCCGAATATCGACGCACAATGGCCAGCACAACACCGGCAAAAAGTAGCAGACCTCCGATCTCGTTGAGGATCGCGAACCAGGGCGTGTCCTTCGCAGGGAGGAAGTCTGTCCATACTCCGCGTTCCACCAGGAAATCTATACTGGTGGCGAAGAAGAGTTCGATGAAGCCCCAACCTAGACACAGGTGCATGATCGTGGCATAGGTGAATTGTCTGGAGGAAACTTTGCGTTGGCCGATCCCGTAATACACCAGATTCCGGAGGATTTCCCAAAATCTGAGAGATAGGGCTTCCCGGCGGCCAATTTTTATCACGAATGCTCGTCGGAAATTGTAGAAAAAATAAAATAAGGCGAGACCCGCAAAGATGTAAAAGACCTTGGGAACGTGTATTATCTCACCATCAATCATTTCCCGAAAACCTTAGTAGATATCTTGAGAGCCAGAGTCTTGGTTACGTTCCATATATTCTACCATTCTGCCCTATGTTCCGGATCCATGCCTGGTATGCGGGAAAGAACCTATGTGCGTTCCTTGAGGGCGACTGTCAGGTGCGGAACAATCTCGATGAGATCGGCTACAATGCCATAGTCAGCTACATCAAATATTGGGGCGTTCTGGTCTTTATTGATGGCAACGATGCAGTTGGAATTCTTCATTCCCACTTGATGCTGGATGGCGCCGGAGATTCCCACCGCAATATATAACTTGGGGGAGACGGTCTGGCCTGATGAACCTATCTGGCGCTCATGGGGCAGCCAACCATAATCCACTACCGGCCGGGATGAGCCCAGCTCGGCACCCAATGCTTCCGCTAGTTCCTTGATCATCTCCAGATTCTCTTCTTTCCCGATACCACGACCGATGGAAATGATCCGCTCGGCACGACTGAGATCAACGGCATCCCTGGCCTCCTGAAACCTCTCACCAGGTCGTACCCGCGGCTGGATTTCCGCCAAATCGACATCAATACTGCGAACCTGGGATGAACCGGTAGCTAATCCGTCTGACCTGAAGGCGCCCGGTTGAAACGCCACAAAAACCAGCCCGGGTGTGGTTTGGACATCAGAATTGATTTTTCCCTGAAAGATCTGACGACTCCATACCAGCTCCCTATTGTAATGAAAGCCGATGCAGTCACTTATCAGCGGCCTTTTCCAGCGGCGGGCAAGCCGTGGTATCCAGTCCCGTGCCTGGTAGGTATAACCCGCAAGGAATAGATCCGGCTGTTCCGCATCGAGAATCTGGCTCATGGCAGCCGTGTAATACTCGGCGGAATACGCCACCAATTCATTGCCTGGCACCAGCAGGATTTCACTCATCTGCAGATTTGCGAGTTCATCCGGTATCTGCTCTAGCCCAAACACCACACCGGTGATTTTGGCGTGTAAGGCTTCCGCCAGATCCTGGGCGCCCTGTAGAGCCTCAAGTGAGGACCGAGAAACTTTGCCATCTTGATGTTGAATAAACGTAAGGATGCTGTCCATAATTATATGACTTTCGCTTCATTGTCGAGTTTGTCGATCAGCTGCGTGACAACTTCATCAGGTGTACCTACCAGGAAGGTGGTCTCTTTCACCCGGGGAGGAATATAGATGCGGTTTATGTGTTGATCCACCAACAGCTCGGTAGGATCCTGCCCAAGGTCATCGGCTGCCAACTGCTTGATCTCTTTACTCTTCATCGCCATGATACCCCGGAGGCTTGCATAACGGGGTTTGTTGATCCCCGACTGGATGGTGAGAAGAGCCGGGAGGTCTACCTCGATGTGTTGAAACCAGCCCCCCTCCTGTTCCTGTTTCACCTTGAGTCGACCATCAAGTAACTCGGTTTCAACAACCAACGTTACATGAGGAAGATCCAGTTCCTCTGCTAACAAGGGTCCCAACTGGGAGTCACCCGTATCGTCGGACTGGAGTCCGCAAAGCACGAGATCAAATTCCTCTTCCTTCAATGTTTTTGCGAGAATCGTGGCTGTGCCTTGGTTGTCCAGGTGCTGGAAAGCAGGATCATTCAGGAATAGCGCCCGATCGGCTCCCTTCGCCAGTGCATCCTTAAGGACCTGGCCTGAACGTTCCTGGCCTACACTGCAAACGACAACTTCGCCTCCATGGGATTCCTTGAGAAGTAAGGCTTCCTCCAATGCATAGGAATCACATTCACTGGTAGTGAATACGAGTTGATCTTCTATAACCCATGTCTCGTCGGAATTGATTCTTAATATAGATTCTTTATCGGGGACTTGCTTGATCAGGACGCATAAATTCATATCAGGCCTTTCATGGATCTGGATATGTTATACAGATTTCTTCCACACAGATTTCAGTTCGAGTATTTCGTGTGAGCTAATTTAGATTATTATGGGTAATGGCTTGCTCCTCATAGAAGCGGGCGATGTGTTAATTAAAAATATTCCAACGGTTCTTCCTGCAAGCTGGTTTGAATCTGGCCATTCTCTCCCGTCAGGCTGAGAATGTAGTCTTCCCCTGCGTCAAGTTGCAGGGACACATAACATGATTGTGAAGTTTGGTTACCATCGCAAGGTACCCGCCGAATTACCAGCACATTTTGATCGGAATGAATTTCAAGGTGACGAACGACCTGTTGTCCGGGTAGTATCGATGGATCAACCATAAATGTTTGCATGAGACTTCCATCGCTGCCCTCTACGAAGACCCAGTGACCCTCGAATCCTTGTAATATGTGTACCTCAAGAGTGGAGACTGTCTCCGAATTGGCCATATTGAATAGTTGGCCGCAACCTGCTGTAAATAACCAAGCGAGCAGCAAGATGGGGATTATTTTAACATGAGCCATGATTGTCACCCTTCTCAGACAGTGACAGAAACAGAACCTACCTGGATATGACATCAGGCCATACGCTGTGGAACTTAGAAAGTCGTCAAATGAATTTCAAGATATACGGCACAATCCGGAAATCCGGCCATGGAAAAGCACCCGATTCCCCCGTTCTTGATAGTAAAATACGCCTATGTAGATAGGGGACAGAATGAAACTTCGGCTATTCATAATCATAGGGTTCTTGCTGACATCAGCCAGCTTCCTGCATGCCCGGAAAGTGATCTCTGATAAGATTCTTGATAACGGATTGCACGTTGTTGTAGTCGAGAATCATACGGTGCCCCTGGCAACCATCGCGGTTGTTTTCAAGTACGGCTCATTCGTTGAGAATGCGGAGAATAACGGACTCGCGCATTTACTTACACATATGCTTTTCCAGTCCCAACGAAATATACCCATTCTTCCCGCGCGCCTCCGGCAGTCAAATCGCTTATATCCAACTCAGGAGGCGTATCTGAATCGCCTTCAGGAATTGGGCGCCTTGACTGCCGGAGGCGCGCGGGAAGAATGGGTATATTTCGTTGGGACCCTCGCAGCAGACTCCCTCGAATCCGGACTTGAATATGTATCCGAGTCAGTGCAGTACCCCATGTTTACCGATGAAGTACTACAGTACGGAAAGCAGTCCGTGTTAAGCGAGCTTGAAGAAATCATGGCTAACCCGAAGTACGAGCTAGATAAGGGCATAAGCAATCACTTGTGGGGCAAGTATTATTTCAGCAGGAAAAATTATTTTGGAAAACGTGAGGTCGTGGATACTGCGACAATTGAACAGATCCGACTCGCGCAGGAACAGTATATCGTCCCCAACAACGCTGCGCTGCTCATCGCGGGGGATGTGAAGCCCCGACAGGTCTTTAAAATTGCCCGGGATATGTTCAGTGATTGGCAAGCGGGCGCCGATCCGGCAAACATCAGCTCTATCCCACCCGTACCACCCCTGATGGCGAACCAGGACACCATCGTGACCCAGCCGGTAAATAATGTGGAGCTCTTATTGGCTTGGCAAGGCCCCGGCGTAAATGATGATGTGAAGGGTACCTTTGCTGCGGATGTGTTCTCATTCATTATGGGTCAGCAAACCTCTGAATTCCAAAGGAATCTTGTTGGCTCGGGGCTCGCCCTGCATGCGGAAGTTTTCTATTATACTCAAAAATGGAACGGTCCGATCTATATCCGACTCATGTGCCGTCCACAAAAGTTTTGGGATCTTTACCGGGCCGTAAACGCTGAAATCCAACACTTTACTACGACAGACTATTTCACGGATAAGCAGCTGGAGAATGCCAAGACAATGCTGGAGGTCAATGCTGTATATCAACGCGACGAGGCCTCCAAAGAAATTCACTCGGTCGGCTTCTGGTGGGCTGTCACAGGGTTGGAATATTACCGATCCTACCTGGACAATCTGCGGGCAGTCAGCCGGGAAGATATCGACAATTATGTAAACCGATACATTCTTGACCGGCCACACGTTACCGGCGCTCTTATGAGTCGCGAGGTTAAAAGACAGCTCAATGCGGGAGAAGGGAGTCTCTTGCCATGAGGCATCAGCTACGGATTGGCATCATTGCCTCGCTCACCCTTTTGGGATTCACTGCTTGTTCGGGTCCTGCGAAAGTCGAAACGACCAGCTTCATCGTGGATGGCCTCCAGGTGATACTTAAAACAGCTGGCGGCAATCCAGTTGTCGCTGGTGGATTCTTCCTGCTTGGTGGTACAAATTATACCGGTACTCAACAGGCAGGGATCGAAGCCTTCTTGCTGGAGGCGGCTACTCATGGGACGGCCAGCTTGCCGAAAGATGAGCTCAATGCCCGAATAGAATCCATGGGGACCAAGCTTCAGGCAACTGCCGCATATGATTATAACGGTCTTACTTTCCAGTGCCTGCGGGAACATTTCGATGATACATGGAGGATGTTCGTCGACGTGCTTCTGCATCCGCGCCTTGAGCCAGTCGAACTGGATTTGGTACGGGAACAGATTATCGGCTGGATCGAGTCTGAAAATGATCTGGGTCGGAAACAAGCCCACAAAGTTGCCAACAATCTATTCTATGAAGGTCATCCCTACGGTATCAGCACCTTAGGGAATACCTCCTCGGTTACCAGGTTCTCCCGCAAGGACTTGCTTCAGTACCATCGCAGCGATGTTACCAAGAACCGTGCCTTGCTGGTGATCGTTGGGGATCTGGATCCCAGGGACATTACCAACCGGGCCCGTGCTTTTGCACGGCAGATTCCTCTTGGTCCAGAAATGCGGCTGCCGGGCTTGTCCTTTGAACCCGGCGAGCCAGATCTAGCCATCGCTGCCCGTAACCTGCCGCGTCATGTTATTGTTGGGATGTTTCCAGCCCCTAAGCCTGGCCATCCCGACTATCCTGCTTTCACAGTTGCTATGGGTATTCTCAGTGATCGCCTGTTCGAGAATTTGGCCACCGACCAGAACTTGGCTGCTGATCCCCATGCCGGATTTGCTCACAGGATTGCCAATCATGGCTATATTATTGCATCTACTCCCAGGCCGGACGCATGTGTCAAGACTATCTTTCAGACGATCGATCAGCTGATTTTGGTCCCCATCCCGGAGAATCAACTTCGAGGCATGCTGGCCCTCTTTAATACCCGCCATCTGATGAACAATGAATCAGCCATGAATCAAATGACCCAACTGGCGCGTTGGGAAATTGTCGGTGAGGGTTGGGAACAATCGGACCGGTACGTGCCTGAGATCAGTTCACTGCAGCCTGGTGATATACAATCAATAGTACGCAAGTATGTGAAAAACTTCCATTTCGGTGTAGTGGGAAATCCTCGAGGAGTAACAGAGAGCCTGTTCACAAGCAGGTAGTGTTTCACCAACCGGGCATGAATCACTTTGAGTTCGGGACACGCCCCGAAACGGTTTCCCTGCATCGTATACGTTGGTAGTAGCCGCTCTCGGCAGATCGGGCAGGTAACTGTCGGGCGTGATTCTCAGCGCCCCTTCAGGATTATACTGGATTCCCCTCGATGCGACATCGATCCTATCACTGAGGCTGCCATACTGCCCTTCTCACTTAAAAGAGCAACCAGTCTCTCTGTTTTTTCGGGATCCACTGCTATCAGCAGGCCGCCGGAAGTCTGCGCATCGGCGGCAATAAGCTGATCGGTCTCGGATACTTCGCCGTCGATCACTAACACCTTTTCCACATAGGCCAGGTTACGCCGAGTGCCGCCGGCAATGGCATCATTGGCGGCTAATTCTCTGACACCCGGAAGAAGGGGTAGGGCGGCAAAGTCGACTGTGGCCTGGAGGCCAGAGGCAGAGCACATTTCCAGCAGATGTCCCAGCAGGCCAAAGCCGGTCACATCGGTCATGGCATGAACCCCTACCTCCAGGGCTGCTTCCGCTGCCTCGCGGTTCAGGGTAACCATGGATTCTACCGCTTTGATAACGGAATCCTCGGGCGCGCTACCCCTCTTTATAGCGGTGGCGATGATACCGGTACCTAAAGGTTTCGTCAGCACCAATCTGTCACCCTCCTGCCCCGTGTCATTGCGGATCAGGTCCTCCTCTCTTACTTCCCCCGTTACGACCAGGCCATATTTGGGCTCAGTATCATCGATGGTATGGCCACCCACGATATGGATTCCGGCTTCATGTGCTTTATCCACCCCTCCCCTAAGAATCTCGGTGAGCATCTCCAGGGGCAGCTCCTTGCGAGGAAATCCGACGATATTCAAAGCAAATAACGGCCGCCCCCCCATGGCGTAAATATCGGATAGCGCATTGGCCGCGGCAATTTGGCCGAACTGATAGGGATCATCCACGATGGGAGTGAAGAAGTCGGTACTCTGGAGGAGAATCCGGCCGTCACTCAGGCGGAATGCAGCTGCATCGTCAGCCTTGTCAAATCCGACGAGGATCCGATTGTCAGGCGGATACCGAGGCAGTTTGCCCAGAACCTGGGCTAGGTCCTCCGGACCCAGCTTGCAGGCTCAACCAGATCCGTGACTCAGTTGTGTTAAACGCTTGTACATCATAGACTGAATTTATCCAACCACCGTGGCCGGGGCATGGACTTTTACCTTATTCCAAAGAAGTATTAGACGTGGGGCCGACACATTAGCTGCCCTGTTGATAAATGACCCGAAAATCATACCTGTCATCGATTTACATGGGTAACTTTTTGATCGCCATGAATAGGTTCCAGATCGGTAAACAAGGCTAATATATATTGGAAGTTGGCAATTTGTAAAGAATTGGGCATGAATCAATCTGAAGAAAATCCAAAGAAGCCAGTACAGGAAATCAAGCAGGCAACTATTCGATTTGCTGGTGATTCCGGGGACGGCATGCAGCTCACTGGTGGTCAGTTTACGGAAACCACCGGAATCGTCGGGAACGATCTGGCGACCTTGCCCGACTACCCCGCCGAAATCCGGGCACCTGCCGGTTCGCTGGCCGGTGTCAGCTCATTCCAAATCCAGTTCGGTGGAGCCGATATCACCACTCCCGGCGATGAGCCGGATGTATTGGTGGTGATGAATCCGGCCGCTCTGAAGGTACATCTACCGGAATTACGGCCTAACGGGATTATCATCGCCAATATATCTACGTTTAATAAGCGGAACCTCCAACTGGCCGGGTGGGAAGCAAATCCCCTGGAAGATGATACCCTGAAAGAATATCGGGTTGTCAGTATTGATATGAATAAGCTGGTGGAGAGCGCCTTTGAAGATTTGGATCTAAGCAGCAAGGTTGTCGCCCGCTCGACCAATATGTTTGCCTTGGGATTGCTCTACTGGCTGTATGAACGTCCAATGGATAGCACCTTCAGGTTTCTGGAAACCAAGTTCAAATCACGACCGGAAATCGTTGAGGCTAACAAACGAGCACTGCAGGCCGGATACAACTTCGGCGTTACCACCCGGTTGATCTCCACCAGCTATGTTGTTACGAAAGCCAAACTGCCGGCAGGTACCTATCGCAATATCATTGGCAACCATGCCATTGCCCTGGGGCTGGTAGCTGCCAGTTATCGCAGCGGCATCAAACTGGTCTATGCCGGTTATCCCATCACGCCCGCCAGCGATATTCTGCATATGGTCTCCGGGTACAAGAATTTTGGAGCGATTACCTTCCAGGCGGAGGATGAGATTGCTGCTGTCACCTCAGCCATTGGTGCCTCATTCACTGGAGCCTTGGCAGTGACCGGAACCAGTGGACCGGGTATGGCTTTAAAGACCGAGGCCATTGGTTTGGCAGTGTCCACTGAATTGCCCTTGGTGTTGATCAACGTGCAACGAGCCGGTCCGAGCACCGGATTGCCTACCAAAACGGAACAATCAGATCTATTCCAGGCTATGTACGGGCGCAATGGTGAAACTCCCGTTGTTGTATTAGCCGCTGCTACACCGGCTGATTGCTTCACCATGGCCTATGAGGCCTGTCGCATTGCTCTCCAGCATATGATACCGGTGATCCTGTTGTCAGACAGTTATCTGGGCAACGGTTCCGAACCATGGCTGCTTCCGCGAATGGAAGACCTTCCTCAGATAAAAAACCATAAAATCACTGAAGTGGATGACGAATTTCATCCATTTCGCCTTGCTGATAAGCACCTGATGGCCCGCAATTGGGCGGTACCCGGAACGCCAGGTCTTGAACATCGCATCGGCGGACTGGAGAAGGCTGAGAATTCCGGGAGTGTCAATTATGATGCAGAAAATCATGCGCGCATGGTTCAACGCCGCCAGGAAAAGGTAGATGTTGTTGCCGAGCAGATTCCCGCATTAACTCCTTTTGGCGATGATCATGGTGGCCTGCTGGTATTGGGTTGGGGATCAACGTATGGCGCCCTTCGCACGGCAGTTGATCGAATTCGAACCGAAGGCCATTCGGTATCCCATGCCCACCTGAGGTATCTAAATCCCTTCCCGAAAAATCTCGGTGAAATACTCGTTAAATATCGAAAAGTACTGATCCCGGAACTTAATCGAGGCCAGTTGGCCCGGATCATCCGCTCCGAGTTTCTGATTGACACTATTTCGTTTTCCAAGGTGCAGGGAAAACCATTTACAGCCACTGAGATTGAAGGAAAAGTACACGACGTGTTGAAGGAGCTGAAGGATGCCGGATAAGAATATATCTGCAGAACCGCAACAACTGACACGAAAAGATTTCACATCAGACCAAACCGTGCGGTGGTGTCCTGGTTGCGGGGATTATTCGATCCTGGCCCAGATTCAGAAAACCTTCCCGGAGCTGGGACGCAACAAGGAAGACTTTGTTTTTATATCAGGAATTGGCTGCTCCAGTCGCTTTCCCTACTACATGAATACGTATGGTTTTCATACGATACATGGCCGGGCACCGGCTGTCGCAACGGGAGTCAAGCTGACGAATCCGGAGCTCAGTGTATGGGTAGTAACCGGGGATGGGGATGGTCTCAGTATTGGAGGTAATCATCTGATCCACCTTCTACGTCGGAACCTCGATATCAATGTGCTCTTGTTCAACAATCGGATATATGGGCTGACCAAGGGCCAGTATTCTCCTACCTCAGAATTTGGCAAGGTGACGAAAAGTACGCCCATGGGCTCCATTGACTGGCCCTTCAATCCACCCTCGCTGGCCTTGGGCGCTGCCGCGACGTTTATCGCGCGCACTGTGGATGTGGAAAGCCAGCATCTCCAGGGCATGATCAAGGCTGCCTATGCCCACCATGGTACCTCATTTTTGGAGATTTATCAGAATTGTGTCATTTTCAATGATGATACCTTTGCAGACCTGACGGACAAATCAACCAAACTGGATCGACAATTGATACTTGAACACGGCCAGCCCATGCTGTTCGGGAGAGACAGAGAGAAGGGTATCGCAATGGATGCCCATCGTCCGGTGGTCATTGACCTGTCCGATGGAAAACATTCCACCAATGATGTACTGGTCCACGATAAAACCGACCGCATGATTGCGCTGATCCTCAGCGAAATGACTTACCGGCCGGAGTTTCCCGTCCCCTTGGGAGTCATCTATGAGATAGAAAAGAATACGTACGAGGATTTGACGTACGAGCAGATTCAAAGCGCCGTAGATAAACTAGGACCGGGGGATATGGATGCAATACTTCATGCGGGCCATACGTGGGAATTGACATAATGTATCTGGAGGAGATATAGTATGCACGAGGGTTTGGAAGACGAATTACAGCAGATGGAGGAACGGGAACAGGATGCACCAGCTCTGGTAGCAGCCGTACACCTAGATGATCCGATCGGCAGCCTGGATCTGCAGCCTCTGATAGTGGTGGCTCCCTCTATGAACTTGGCAGACGCAATTATCTTGATGGATGAGAACAATGTCGGGTGCTTGTTGGTCGAGGAACATCGGCAACTGGTGGGTATTTTTACTGAACGGGATGTTATTCGCCGGGTGGTTGGAAAGGGATATGATCACACTGTCATTACCATCGGTGAACACATGACCCGCGAGCCGGATACCATCCTGATGGATGACCCGATCGCATTTGCCCTCAATTTCATGTTTGAGCATGGCTATCGACATGTTCCCGTTGTAGATGAGGGTAAAAAGCCAGTAGCTTTTGTGTCGATCAGAGATATCGTGAATCACTTGGCGGCCTTTTATCAGAAGGAAATCTTGAATCTACCCCCGCGTCCTGTGCGCAAGGGCGATTCCAGGGAAGGCGGCTGACCTCTCACTCCTAACCATCAGCCGCAATACTGCGCTATTACTATATGACAATCAAAAGGAACAACACTATGGGAACTCGAATTGAACGCGATTCAATGGGCGAAATGCAAGTCCCTGATACAGCGTACTATGGAGCTCAAACCCAACGGGCAGTGGAGAACTTCCCCATCAGCGGTTTGCCGATCCCGACCGGGATGGTCCGTGCCCTGGGCATGATTAAGAAGGCCGCTGCACAGGCGAATCTGGATCTGGGTTTACTGGATAAAGAACGGGCAACTGCCATCATGAATGCGGCTCAGGAGGTTATCGATGGGAAATTGGACGATCAGTTCCCGATTGATGTCTTCCAGACCGGATCCGGCACCTCGAGCAATATGAATGCGAATGAGGTAATCGGGAACCGGGCCAGCGAGATGATGGGCGGGCAGATCGGCGCGCGTGAGCCGGTTCATCCCAACGATCATGTAAACAAAGGCCAGTCCAGCAACGATATAATCCCCACTTCTATCCACGTCGCGGCTGCCATCGCACTAGCGAAGAAACTGCTTCCGGCCCTGGAAAAACTCCACCAGGCTTTAGATAAAAAGGCCAAGGATTTTGATCATATTCTCAAGATCGGCCGCACTCACCTGCAGGATGCTACTCCTATCCGACTCGGTCAGGAGTTCTCCGGCTACGCGGCCATGGTGAAATATGGCATCGGTCGGCTGACGCACGCTCAGGAGGCACTTGGCCGGCTGGCTATCGGCGGCACAGCCGTCGGGACCGGTATCAACACCCATGTGGAATTCGGTGGCCGGGTAGCCAAGGAACTCTCCAAAATAACGGGATTGAATTTTGTAGAGGCACCAAATCACTTCGAGGCTCAGGCAGCTTTCGATGGTGCCGTGGAGGTTTCCGGAGCACTGAAAACTGTGGCAGTCAGCCTGAGTAAGATTGCCAACGATATCCGCTGGCTGGGATGCGGACCTCGCGCCGGCTTGGCAGAACTGAAACTCCCTGCCGTACAGCCTGGCTCCAGCATCATGCCCGGAAAAGTCAATCCGGTGATCGCCGAGGCAATGATTCAGACCTGTGCCCAGGTTCTTGGGAATGACGTGGTCATCGCCTTGGGTGGTCTCGGAGGCGTTTTCGAACTCAACCTTATGCTGCCATTGGTGGCGCGTAATCTGTTGGAAGGCATGGAATTCCTGGCGGGTGCCGTGACCATGTTCCGGGAAAAACTACTGGAAGGTCTTGAGCCCGATGAAGATAAATGTGCCGATTACATCGAGGGTAGCTTGGCCATGTGCACTTCCCTGGCTCCCGTGATTGGCTATGACGCGGCCGCTGCGGTCGCCAAAGAGGCCTTCGAAACAGGCAAAACGGTTCGCCAGGTTGCCAGGGACAAGAATCTGGTCGCAGAGGAAGAGCTGACTCGTCTGCTTGATCCGATGAGTATGACCAAGCCAAAAGGCTCTTAAACCCAATCCGCAAATCCGCTGGAAATCGAAGTACCCCCTTGGAGTGGTCTTTTTCTCCAAGGGGGACTTCATTTTTGTAATAAAACTGAACCTTCTTGCCTGACAAGCGTAAATTATTTCAAGATCCTGTAAAGAAGAGTATCATGGCCAAACAAAATAATCCGGGCAGCAAGAATTCTGAAAATGGTCAGACTGGTCTGTACGGCCCCCCGGAAAATGAAAAGCGATCCAGGAAGTCAAACGGTTGGCGGCAGGCTTTTCGGAATGCATTCGTTACCCTGGTGGCGGTGACAGTCTTGCTATCCCTTTATCTGGCGTACCTTTCCCGCGATCTTCCATCACTGCGGCAGCTCCAGGATTTCAGCCCTGCCGTGGCCACCAAAGTGATTTCCCGTGATGGCAAAGTTCTGATCGAACTTTTTACCCAGCAACGGGTTCTCATCCCCAGGGAACAAATGCCTGTTGATGTTCGCAATTCACTGTTGGCTATGGAGGACCAGCGGTTTTATCAGCATTGGGGTGTGAGTATGCGCGATTTTGCCCGGGCGGTGGCGGTAAATCTCGCCACCCTCAGCTATAGTCAGGGCTTCAGCTCACTGACCCAGCAATTGGCCAGAAACCTCTATGACACCATCGGCTTCCGCAAAACACTAGCGCGTAAATTCAAGGAAATCATCACCGCCATTCAGATTGAGCGCACTTTTACCAAGCATGAAATTTTGGAGATGTACCTGAATTCCATCCACTTTGGCCATGGTACGTATGGCATTCAGGCCGCTGCGCAGGAGTTTTTCGGGATTGACGCCCGGGATCTCAACCTGGAACAGGCAGCAATGCTCATTGGGGTGCTCCCTTCGCCAGCCCGCTATAGTCCCCTCAATCACCCGGATCGAAATTTTAAGCGCCGCAATCTGGTCCTGCGAGCAATGGTCGAAAACGGATATCTCGAAGCTGAAGAATATGATCGGTTGCGCTTTAAACCTATTGATGTGAGACGGACAACCCTGGCGCCCGGCTCCGCACCCAACTTCACCGAGCATGTTCGACGTCAGATGGAAATCGAGGATGAGCGCCTGGGAATCAACCTGTATCGCGATGGATTGGAGATACACACCACCCTGGACTCGCGTATACAGGAGATCACTGAGCGGATTTTCACAGAGGAAATCCAGATCAACCAAAAGGTGTTTAATGAGCACCTCCTGTCGGCCGATTCGCTCATCTACAGCATAGTCGATACAACCATTTTCCCCCTCGATTCCATAAAAGCAATGATCCGTGGTGAATTGCCGATTGATGACCGGTTAAAAGATAGACTGCTGGTCCAGGGAGCTGTCATTATCCTCGAGATTGACACCGGCCATATCCTTGCCATGGTTGGTGGAAGGCCGGATTATCCGGACTATTTCAACCGGGCGACGCAAGCCCGTCGCCAACCCGGCTCCACCTTCAAACCCATGTTGTATATGACGGCCATTGACCGGGATTACCCCGTTTCAACACTGATGCTGAATCAGTCCCTGTCCAGCACCGGTGATGCCATCATCGACACCACCATCTGGGATCCCCAGAACGATGATCGCTCTTCCAGCGGTCTGGTAACATTGCGCTACGCTCTTCAGCATTCCCTGAATATTGTCTCCGCCCGCATGATTCAGGAACTGGTCACGCCCCAGCAGGTAGTGGATATGGCTAAGCGCTTTCAGATCAAGACACCGTTACGGGCGGTACGAGCCATTTCCCTTGGTACCAGCGAAGTGATTCCACTGGAAATCACGGCAGCGTATTCCGCTATTGCCAATCGGGGTGTATGGGTAGAGCCTATCGCTATTACGAGCGTGGTAGACCGCCGGGGGAAAGTACTTCGGGAATTCATCCCGGACCGCAAGGAGGTCATCAAAGAAGATAAAGCCTATTTGCTGTTGGATCTGATGAAAGGGGTGATGAACGGGGGTACCGGCTCACGAGCACGCTGGATGTACCAATTCAACCATCCGGCTGCCGGGAAAACGGGTACTACCGATAACTGGACCGATGCCTGGTTCATCGGTTACACACCCCACCTGTCCGCTGGAGTATGGGTGGGTATCGATGGTCCACCACTGGTTAGTCTGGGCGAAGAGCGCTATGGGAACATAGTCGCCCTGCCAATCTGGGCTCGCATTATGCGCGAGGTTCAGGAAACTTTTGATCTGGCCAGGTTGGATTGGCCTATGCCCGATGGCATCGTGCGGTTAGATGTGTGCAAGGTCACCAAGGATCGACCCACCAAGTATTGCCCGGAACGGGAGCGTGAAATATTCCTCGACGGAACCCAACCTCCCGACCAATGCCAGGTACATACCGGCGTGGATACCGAGCGGTATCATCCCGACGACGACATTTTCCTGAACTGATCATACCGTGAACCGCTTCTTTTGAATAGCAGGATCTCATCCTCGCCCTTGAAGCCAGGTTCTGCATTTAAATGGGATAGCTGATCCCCGGCTTGTTTCTGGCTGTGCCTGCCCGAACCATTGTAGTAAATTTACATCTTTACGGGAATTCCAAGCCTTGATGGCATCTGTGTGTTGAGATCACTGTTATATTGGCTCTATCAGAAACGCTGGCTGATACTGGCTATCGCCATCGGGACTCTGCTGTATCATCTTCCCTATCCTGAGGGCGTGTCCAAGGATGGCTATCGCACCATCATCCTCACCATCGTTGTTATTATCCTGATTCTCACTGAAGCGGTTCCCCTGCCTGGTATCGCCCTCTTCATCGCCGTGATGCAGGTGAGCTTTGCCATCGCCAAGCCCTCCGAAGTCGCTCAGTCCTATATGAGCGATGCTGTGTTCTTCATTATGGGATCGCTCATGTTGGCAGTAGCCATCGTTCGCCAGGGATTGGATGCCAGACTGACTCTGGCTGTTTTATCTCTTACTGGTACCCGCGTGAAAACGATCATGTGGGGATTCTTCATTATCTCACTCCTCCTCACATCATTTATTGGGCAACATGCCGTTGTTTCGATGCTGTTGCCGGTAGTCCTGACTCTACTCCGAAACATTTCGGATGAAGAACAAGAAATTCGCGGACTTACGATGATGATGCTCTTCGCCATTGCATTCGGCAGCATCATTGGATCCATCGGCACACCCTCGGGAGGTGCGCGTAACGCCATTATGATTAATTACTTTTCAGATTTCGGCCTAGCGAAAATCAGCTACCTGCGGTGGATGGTGTTTGCCTACCCCGTTATGCTGGTACAGATCCCGCTGGCCGGTTGGGTGCTCTCCCGGACCTTCAAACCCGAGGTTACCCGTCTGGATGATGCCGTCTCCAAGCTGAAAACTAAAGTCGCGGCGGCGGGCCCCCTCACCAGTCAGCAGGTCCTGGCTATTATCCTGTTCATCATGATTTTCCTGGCGTGGGTATTCCTGAGTGAACGATTTGGTCTGGGGATCATTGCACTGGCAGGCGTCTTTCTCTATCTCGCCAGCGGATTGGTGCAATGGCAGGAGATCAATCAGCGAACCAACTGGGGCGTCGTTCTGTTGTTCGCGGCGGCGATCTCCTTGGGTGTGCAGCTGAAAAACACCGGAGCCGCACTCTGGCTCGCCCAACAGCTCCTGCACCTATCCGGTGGATTCCTGGAGCGTTTCGCGATCGCGCAATACAGCCTTGTTATCACCCTCACTGCAGTGGTTGCCAACTTTATAAGTTCCAGCGCCACAGTGGCGGTTCTGGGGCCATTATTCATGAACTTCGGAGGTGATCCTGTTCTGTTGGGAATGGCAACCGCCGTGGCCTCAGCATTCGGCTATCTCACTGTTGTGGGGGCGCCAGCGGGGATGATCATTGCTGCCACGGGCCTGGTAAGGGCCAGGGATTTCATTCGGGCTGGTTGGCGTCTGACCCTGGTTTCCCTTTCCGTTTTAATGCTGGCACTTTTATTCTATTGGCCTCATATTCAGTAGTGGGTTATGATTAATACAGGTAGAGTGAAGGATTAATGAGATTTCTAATAGCGGTTAGAAGCACCACCTATTCCGAGCGCACTCTGCAGATCGGAAGTCAGATCGCCAACGCGTTTTCAGCCGACCTTTCAGTCGTCTACGTAGGTGATCGTCCGCCCGAATTACTCTCTGGCGGTGTCCGACTTGCTCGCGATGCCCTGCTGAATTGGGAGATCAATCATCCCGGTGTGGAAGTCCTGCGCTGGGCCTATCGACGTCTTCAGGACTGGGAATTTATCGATCCCTCCCTGGAACAGTTTGATCCGACAAATTTGGTTGAGGATGCCGATCGCATCCGGGCGATCCTGCCACACGTCCATGGAGAAAAGATAAGACTCATCTTCCGCGAGGGGGATCCGGTAGACCAACTCCGGAAAGAAACAGAGTATCGGGATTATGTGCTATCCATCGTGGGTGGGGGCAATCGCAAGGGACTCACCCGGCAGCTTATCCAGTTCGTGGATACCAGTATGCTATTCGTGAAAAACTGGGATCCCGAATGGAACTATAAGGTTCTGTTGTGTGCAGATGATTCCCAGGCAACTAAACGGGCGGTGGTATTCGGGGCTCAGGTGGCTCAACATTACAAAACCCAGGTGGAACTGCTAACCGTCAGTAAGACGCAGCGGTTCGGTGAGGGCTATCGGGGTGCGGCTCGCTGGGCACAGCGCTATCTGGAACGGGTGAAAGTGCCCTATAACCAGCACTTTGAAACCGGTGACCCCAGCTCGGTGTTTGTCGAGTTCGCTGGCTCTGATCATATAATCATCATGGGTAAATCACGGATGAATCCAATCAAGGCTTGGTTTAGAGGTACCAAACCGGGCAAAACGGTATTGAAGGCTCACAGTCCGGTAATCCTGGTCCGTTAAATCAATCCTCAGCCTTCGTCGATCATTAGCGTTCGTACTCTCATACCTTCATTGCAATCTGTCAACAGAATCCACGAATATCAACGGGGACATAAATAAGCGATTTAAAAATGAAGGATAATCAGTGCTAGACACCAGACGCGAAGGCCTCCGGTTGTGGGGCAAACTGGAGTTCCGCTCCGGTCGTGCCCTAGTGAAGGTTATAGCCTGTGGAGTAGTCGCGGCCGGAATTACCCTCCTACCTGTTCATCCAGGTCTGAATGATGCCGCACGCTGGACATTCTTCATCTTGATACTGGGAGCCGGATTGTGGATCACGGAGGCGATTCCTTCCTTCTCAGTCGCCTTATTAATTATCGCCTTGGAGATCATGATCCTTGGTCGACCCGGTGGTGTATTCGCTCAAACGCCCTCGGATTGGGAGATGTTTGTCCGGCCCTGGTCCAGTCCCATCATGTGGCTTTTTCTTGGTGGTCTGGTACTGGGTGAAGGTGCCCAGGCAACCGGTCTGGACCGCTTGTTTTCCCGGTATGTCCTGAGGTGGTTCGGGACTACGCCGAATGCCATCCTGCTTGGATCGATGAGTATCACTTTTCTTTTCTCCATGTTCATGTCCAATACCGCCACAACGGCCATGATGATGTCCGTGATGGCGCCTATCCTGGTAGCTATAAAGAAGGAAGATCGCTTCGCCAAGGCACTTCTGCTGGGCATCGCGATTGCCGCCAATGTAGGCGGTATGGGTACCATCATCGGAAGTCCTCCCAATGCCATCGCCGCCGGAATGCTGAACGATGTCTATCCCATCGATTTCGCCCGTTGGATGGTCGCCGGTTTGCCGCCGGCACTGGTGCTGTTCATCTTGGCCTGGTTCTATTTGCGCTGGGCCTTCCCCTCCACTGCTACACATATTGATATATCGGGATTGGAGATTGGAACACGGACGGGTGCCCAGCTACCCATGTGGAAGAGATTAATGATCATGCCGGTGTTTGCATTGACGATTTTACTCTGGATGACCGGTCAGTTCCACGGCATCCCGATCCCGGTAATCTCTTTCCTTCCGATCACGATCTTTGCCGTCGCCGGTATTCTGACGGTATACGAGATCCGTCACTTGCATTGGGATGTTCTGTTGCTGTTGGCCGGCGGACTTTCCTTGGGTGTCGCCGTCCGACAGACCGGCCTGGCTGAGTGGATCGTAACTCGTTTGCCGGTGGAACATCTTCATCCCGTGGTTCTGGCGTTTTTCATGGGCTACCTGACCATGCTGCTATCAAATTTCATGAGTCACACTGCCGCCTCCAATATTCTGGTACCCATTGGCATGGCCGTAGCTGCCGGTTTTGAACCACGTGTGGTGATTCCCGTAGCCTTGGGGGCATCCACCGCTATGCTGCTGCCGATTTCAACACCGCCCAATGCGATTGTATTTGCCAAGGGTAGCCTGAGAACGGCCGATATGGTTAAAGGCGGCCTGCTCATGGGGCTGCTGGGCCCGGCCGTAGCAGTGCTGTGGTGCCTCTGGTTGTTCCGCTAATTAAAAAGCCCCTTTCCCTGCAGTCAGGAAAAGGGGCCTGTGCGAATTACCGTGATCTTGAACCTGCCTGATTAGCTCCCGTCAAGCCATTTTGCGAACGCGTTAAAGTAGTAATCCCGTCCCAGGAAGTCCCGCACCAGCTCCACCATATCAGTGCTCTGAGGCTTCTTTTAAAATACCTTCCTGACACTGAATCCACTCTCGAGGGCATATTTGTATAGCTCGTCCCTGAAGTCGGGATGAGCAATTCGAATAAGCTGCTCGGCACGCTGACCGACAGGTTTGCCGTTCAGGCTGGCGACACCATATTCCGTAACCACGTAATGCACGTCCCCTTCACTGGTAACTACTCCCGCACCTGCCTCCAGGTGTGGGACTATGCGCGATACAATCTGGTCACCGGATTTAGCAGTGGCTGGAAGTGCAACAATGGGTTTACCCCCGGGTGATCGTGCCGCCCCACGGATGAAATCCACTTGGCCGCCAATCCCGCTGTAAAAATGCTTGCCGAGACTATCGGCACAGACCTGCCCCTTCAGATCAATGGAGAGGGCTGAGTTGATTGCCGCCACCTTGGCGTTGCGGGCGATATTAAAGGGATCATTCGTATACTCACAGGGACGCATCTCCAGGATCGGGTTACTGTCCGCCCATTCGTACAGCCGCTTTGACCCGATCATGAAGCTGGTTACCACCTTGCCCGGATTAAGGGTCTTGCATGCGTTGGTGATAACACCTGCTTCCACCAGGTCCATTATTCCGTCGGAGATCATCTCACTATGAACCCCCAGATCCTTGTGGCCGGTCATGCTGCGAAGCGCTGCGTCGGGAATCTCGCCGATGCCTACTTGGAGTACTGCCTCATCCTCCACCAGGCTGCTCACAAGGTTGCCGATTTTTTGCTGAATTTTGGGCGGTTCTTCAACCTCGTAGGTGTACAGCGGATAGTCAACCTCCACCAAGTGCTCGATCTGGCGGACGTTGATGAAGGAGTATCCATATGTGCGCGGCATCTGGGGATTGACCTCGACAATCACTTTCTTGCTGGCCAGATAGGCTGCACGAACCACATCCACTGACACTCCCAGGCTGCAGTACCCCCATTTATCGGGGGGTGAGACCTGAATAAGCGCGACATCAGGCTGCAACTGCCGCAGATATTTTGGTACTTCTGATAAAAATGCAGGGACGAAATATGCTCGTCCTTCGTTTACGGCCCGCCGCACATTTGCACCGATGAACCAGGCATAGTGGGTGAAACTCTCCTCCATACCGGGAAGTACATAGGGCGCAGACTCCTCCGTGGAACCCATGGTCAGGATATGATGTACCTGGATATCGCGCAGCTCTCCCTTCCGCGCGGCCATTGCCTGAACCAGCGTTTTCGGAACTGCAGCACCTGAGCCCACAAATACCTTGTCGCCGGATTTAATGATTTCTACGGCTTCTTCTGCCGGAGCCCATTTCGCCTTGTCCGCTTTCATGGTATTCTCCTCCTTCGTTCCGTTGTCGATTACGCCAGCTCTTCTTCGTTATATAGCACAATCTCGGATTCAATCTCAACGGATTCATTGATAGTGTGGGTGACGGAACAATATTTCTCTTCTGAGAGCTGCACTGCCCGTTCCAGCTTCTGCTTTGGCAGATCCCTTCCCCAGAAATGATAGACCATCTTGATTTTGGTAAACTTCCGGGGCTGTGTCTCCGCACGTTCGCCGATCAATTGGATTCGAAAATCGCGGATCTCGACCCGCATTTTATTCAGCATAAGTTCCACATCAATGCCGCTGCACCCCCCCAGAGCCATTAAAACCAGTTCAATAGGGCGGGCACCACCATCTTGACCACGGTTCTCCGGCTTGGCATCCATCACCACCCAGTGGTTCGATGGTCCCTTGGCAAGAAAAGTGCTGCCTTCTACCCGTCTGACTTCGACCTCCATTCGCTATGCTCCTTCCAGGATGTGAATGCAATTTGATGTTGTTAAGATTCCATTGCCGTAAAGCTACAACCCATAGTACAGAACCGGAAAGCCAGAATTAGACTGTTTAGGTGCTGGCTGAGTAGTATATGCTCCTTTCGAGCGGCTCTTGCTGTTCTGGTCGGCCACAAATAAATCTATCTGTAGCGATTCCTTTCAGGCTTTACCTTTGCGATTATCCTGAATATGCCAACAGTCATTATTTGAGGGCTCAACCATGCGCAATTTCTTCAAATGGATCGGTATCCTGATTCTGGTCCTGGTTATCCTCTTTGTACTTTTTCCTAATCTGCTCTTTCGAGTACCAGAACCCATACGCTCCGGCACCCTGAACCTACCTGGCCTAGAGTCATCCGTTATGGTGATTTTTGACGATTATGCTGTACCGCACATTTATGCGGGAAATGAACGCGACCTGTTCTTCACTGCCGGCTATATTATGGCCTCCGAACGGCTGTTCCAGATTGACATGGTCAATCGTGCTGTGCAGGGACGCTTGGCGGAGATGAACTCCGGATTGGTAAACGCCGATAAATTCCTGCGAACCTGGGGCTTCCATCATATGGGCAAGCAGATCGCGGCCAATCTGGAGCCTGAGAGCATGGGTATCATCCAGTGGGCATGTGATGGCATTAATGCGTATATCGATGGTCATCGAGATAACCTGCCCCTGGAATTCAAGCTGATTGGACATCAGCCATTGAATTGGGATCCATCTATTACCTGTGGCTTCGCCCGTCTACAGGGTCAGGACCTGAATGTGGCTTGGGTCGAAGAACTAGCGATAAATCATCTGCTGGAGACATTCGACGGGGACATGGCCAACGACCTGTTCCCTGGAGTCGTCCCAATAGACATACTTTCGGAACCTTCCATGTCCGATGCAATTATTCCATTACTGGAAGCCACCAAAGATGTACAGCGGGACCTTCGAGCTGTTCTCGGCAATATGACCGGTTTTACGGCCAGCAACAACTGGGTGGTATCCGGCTCCCGTACCGGAAGCTTTCCACTACTGGCCAATGACATGCACCTGGGCTACTCCCAACCCCCGGTGTGGTATGAGATGCACTTGGTGGGGGGACGTTTCAACGTACGGGGAGTAGCCTTTCCCGGGATTCCCGCCATAATGAGTGGTAATAATGAACACATAGCTTGGGGCACCACGAATGTGAGCGCCGACGACACTGACTTTTATATGGAGGAAATCAATCCGGATGATTCCACCACCTATCTTTACAAGAGAGATTGGATTCCCTTCACGTTACGGGAGGAAATTATTCAGGTTCGAGACGCAGAGCCGGTGACGTTCACCGTCCGGGAAACCGTACATGGTGTGATCATTAACGATATCAATACGATGGCGCGCCAGACAGACCGGCCTATCGCCATGGGTTGGACCGGTTATGACATCTCTGATGAAGTCACCGCATTTCTCAAGCTGAATCTCGCCACTAATTGGGACGAATTTACCGAAGCAGCCTCTTACTATGGTGTACCGGGACAGAACATGATTTATGCTGATCGGGAAGGGAACATCGGCTGGCGGCCGTTCCTCAAGGTACCCATCCGCAAGGCCGGTGGGAGTCTGCGTGTTCTGCCTGGAGCCTCAGGCGAGTATGACTGGCAGGGATATGTCGCCTTCAAACAAATGCCCTATCGCTTCAATCCTCCTCAGGGCCATATCGCTACTGCCAATCATCAAATCATTACCGCAGACTTTCCCTACTACGTCTCCCACTACTGGTTACCTCAGTACCGCTTCCGCCGCATTTCTGAGCTGCTTGCGGCTCGTGATAGTCACAGCATAGAAACCTTTATGAGCACCCAGACGGACGTTCTTTCGGTTCAGGCCAGAGATATTCTCCCGATTCTACTGGGTGCCTTTGAAGGACCAGCCTCCGAGGAGGAATTGGAATCCCTGGTTCAGGATGCCTTGTTGGTGCTCCGTGATTGGGACTATTTCATGGATGCGGAGTCAACCGCCCCAACTCTCTTTATTACTTGGATCAAGCAATTGAAAAAGGCGATCTATAAAGACGAAATGGATCGGGCCGGCGATAATCTCTATGAGCATTTCCTCAGTACCAGCTTCGATACGAAAAGCCTTGCTCGAGTTCTTACACTGGAGAGTTCTCCCTGGTTCGATGATGTGAATACACCGGAGCAGGAGAACCGCGACTCCATCATTCGGCAGGCACTGATAATGGCCGTCGAGGATCTTACCGAGCGGCTTGGCAAAAAGTCCACGAAATGGACCTGGGATCGTCTTCATACATTAACCCACCCCCATTCGATTGTTGGCGATGATGCGCTTGGCAAGTTCCTGAACTGGTGGCTGGGACTGAATGTGGGGCCGTTCCCCATGAGCGGTTCAAGCAATACCGTGAACGCCATTGGGCACAGTTCCACGGAGCCGTATATCACAAAGAACGGTCCCAGTGAACGCAGTATCATCGATCTGTCAAATCTGGATAACTCTCGTATGGTGTTGCCGACCGGTCAGAGCGGCCACCCCTTCGACCGTCACTATCAGGACCAGGCCAAGCTGTTCAACAGCGGACAATATCGCCCGGTGCACTTCAGCCGGGAGGCGGTGGAGCAGAACGCCTACAGCACCCTGATCCTCCAGCCGTAGGCTGCCCCTGGTGGATGCAATCACGTTTTGGCTGCCCTTACTGTTCATCGTTGGATCGGTAGCGGCAGCCGTGCGTTATCTTTGGTTCTGGAAAACACGCGACGTTGGTCTGCACCCTGAAAAACGCTTGCTGATCTTGGGCCATCGGGGTGCTCCCTCTCAAGCGCCGGAAAATACCCTGCCCGGTTTTCAGGCAGCCTTTGCAGCCGGATTGGATGGCATCGAGCTGGATGTGATGGAGACCGCCGACGGCGAGCTCGTTGTCGCCCATGATTACGATCTGGAGTGGCATACAAATGGTACCGGCTTTATTCATGAGACCATGGCTGATGTGCTTCTCCAGGTGAATGCCGCCCATCGTTGGGAACCTGATTTTCCATCTACGCCTATACCGCGGCTCGACGATGTCCTGAAGATTCTTCCGGAGCATGTAATTGTTAACATCGAACTGAAAACTCAGAATTGGTTTCATCCCGGATTCGAACGGAAAGTCCTGGCCCTGGTACACCAGTATGATCTTGAAAAGCGTACTGTCATTTCCAGTTTCAATCCTTTCTCCCTGCTGAAGGTACGCTGGCTGGCATCGGAGGTGGCGGTTGGCTATATCTGGCGCAGAGATACACAGGTCCCCTGGTATCTCCGCCGACCCTATCTCCTGAATCTGGTACAGCCCCATTTCTTTCACCCTCAGGTCTATCTGGTGACTCGAAAATTTGTGGAGAAAGCCCATCGGCATGGTATGAAAGTGAACGTATGGACCGTGAACAACCGTCCGGTGATCGACTATTTGAAATCCTTAGGCATCGATGGTATTTTCACCGACTTTCCCGAGCTGATTACATCCGTAAAGGAGGATTGACTCCCGCAGGATCAGGCCATGGTTCGGTTTTTTGATGCAGTGTTTTGAAAGGAGTTGCATGTGCGACATATTATACCGCTTGTTGTACTGATTTTTGCCTGCGCCCCAGGTCCCCCCAGGGAGCAGATACCTCCCCTCTCGCGGGAACCGATCTCACCCCAGACGCTCTATACCCATGCCTCGTTCCTCGCCAGCGACAGTCTGTACGGCCGTGCTGCCGGCTCGGTCCACGAGCTGCAGGCCGCGGAATATATCCGCCGTGAGTTCACCAACTACGGATTGGATGCCGCCGTTCCGGGCTATTTCCAGCCGTTTAATTTTGTGGAACGCGTGGACCTGGGACCCGGAAATATTCTTTCCTGGATGAGCGGGTCCTCGACAGACCGGGAGAAACTGCTCCCGGATAAAGATTTTCGTCCACTGGGATATTCCTCCTCCGGGTCCTCAACGGGTGCCCTGGTTTTCGCCGGGTATGGCATTTCATCCACCGATCCCGGCTATGATGATTATGCTGGATTGGATGTGAATGGCAAGGTAGTGATGATCCTGCGCTATTCCCTGGACGGGACCGATTTGAATGGGCCTTATGCTGCCCATACTCCCCTGAGGAAAAAGGTACTGCATGCCCGTGAGCAGGGTGCCGTAGCCGTAATTATCGTTACCGGTCCTGCTGAAGCAACCGAGGATCAGCTCATGAAGCTCCGCTATGACCGTGTAGGTGGCAATGCGGGATTGCCAGTGGTGCACGTTACTCGCGAGGCTGCCGATCGTCTCCTGGCCGCTGATCACCTCCTCATCGCTGAACTGCAGCGGGAAATCAATGCCACCCGTATGCCCCTAAGCCATGGACTGAAGGGAGTGACCGTTTCCGTCACCACCAACCTGATTCCTCATGAGGTGGAAGCGCACAATGTGCTGGCTACCCTGCCAGGTACGGGAATCCTGAAGAACCAGTGGGTAATTGTGGGCGCCCATTATGATCATATTGGAATGGGCGGCCCCGGTTCCGGTTCCATGGTCCCCGATACCATCGCCGTGCACAACGGTGCCGATGACAATGCTTCCGGCACCGCAGCTCTGTTGGAGCTTGCCCGCTACCTGGCAGCCAATTCCCCGGGCGTCGCTAGCCGTCGTTCCATCATGTTCCAGGCTTACAGCGGGGAAGAACGGGGTGCCCTGGGATCGTCCCATGTGGTGGAGCATTCACCGGTTCCACTCGACAGTGTGGTGGCCATGATTAACCTGGATATGGTAGGGAACCTGCAGGAGAATAAACTGGTCATCGGAGGTGCCGGAACCTCATCCATCTGGAAAGAGCTCCTGGCCTCTTTAAACGGTGACTCACTGCATCTGATTTCCAGCGATGAAGGCCTGGGAGGTAGTGATCACACCTCCTTTTATGTGAAGAACATCCCGGTACTCTTCTTTTTCACGGGTGAGCATAGTCGCTACCACAGACCTACAGACGATGTGGAGTTTCTGAATCTCCCGGCTATGGCACAGGTAGGGCAGCTGGCCGCTCGTACCGTTGCCGATGTTGCCACCCGGCCCATGCCGCCCGACTTCGTGCGGGTTACCAGTGGCCGCCCAACCAGCCGGGGAGAAATCTCCGTCGGTCTGGGAGTCGTGCCCAATTTCACCTGGGAGGGGGAGGGGATGGCCATCTCCGGCACCCGCGGTGGCGGCCCTGCAGATAAGGCCGGTTTTCAGGCCGGGGATGTCATTATCCGCATCGCAGATACGGATGTGAAAAACATCTACGATTACATGTATGCTTTGCAGGAACTGAAAGCTGGGGTATCAATCACAGTTCTTGTACAGCGAGGGGAAGAGGAACTGGAACTCCAGGTAGTACCGGAGCTTCGAAACCGGTAGCGCTTGCTGGAAAAAATAGACAGTAACTCTAGGATTGTCGAAGTGTGATCCTATAGAAACTCTGTTTTCATCTCCAGTAGAATCCAATCTTGATTCTGCTCCAGGCGCTGGGCAATCTCCGACAACCGCTTTTCTACCACTGTTTTTTCTGCTGCCACCGTCACAAAGGCCAGCTCTGCCCGGTTCCACACCTCCTGCCGACCTACCTCCGCCACGGATACATTCATCCTGCTCACCACCCGATCCTTGAGCGATTTGATCACCCGCCGCTTGTCCTTCAGCGAATAGGCGTCGGGAATGGAAAGCGCAGCCTGGAGCAGACCGATGTGCATCAGGCGGTTAGAATCTAATTCTGTCCCCCCAGAATAATCGGCAGACCGCTCTCACCTGAGCCGATCACCACCACCTTGGCGTTCGGGCTACTGGCCAGTTTTTCGGTGGCCTCGATGCCCTTCCACTGCAGTAGCTGGTCGCTAATGCCCTCCGCCACGATCTTCTGGAAGTCGGCGATGCCCTGGGCTTCGATGCGCTTGCGGTCGGCTTCCTGGCTCTCGCGCGTTAGTATGAACTCCATGCGCTGGCTCTCCTGCTCTGCCTTGAGCTTCTCTTCGATGGCGGCGCTTAGGTCCGCGGGCAGTACTACCTGCCGCAGGGGTGTCGATTCCACCAGGATACCCCTGGGAGAAGTGGCAGAGTTGAGCTGCGCCTGGATGTTCTGGGCAACTTCCTCGCGCATGTCAGTGTACAGAGCCTTGGCTTCATACTGTGCCGTGATGCCTCGAATTGTCGAGCGGAAGTTGGGCAGCAGGATCTTACGCACGTAGTCAGCTTCCCGGCCCAGGGTTTTGTACACCTCCGGGGCCATGGTGCCGTCCAGGTGATAAATAATGCTGGCCTCCAGTCCCACTGATAAGCCTTCCTTGGAGGGGACCCGCATCTCCTCGCGGATTTCCTGGGTTTTGATGGTCATCTTGATGACGTTCGCCAGGGGATTTACCACGTTGATGCCCGAGGTCCGGGCACGGGGATTCACCGTCCCGAAGAAATCCACTACCCCCACTGTTCCAGCAGGGATCACGGTGAGGGTCTGGAACACGGCTAGCAGGATGGCGATGACGCCGATAATCTGCACTCCCCGCACGCTTAGACCCAGTGAAGCCAGTCGCTGGGCCAGGTTATGCTGGCGGCGAACCTGTGTGGCGACACCAAAGGCTATCAGGGCAATAATTAAGAATAGAACGAATCGCATGATTAGGCGCTCCTCTCGTCGTTGTTCGCGTTGAAATCAAGTTGAAATAGTCTTTGAAGCTAGGGCTAATCGTCGGTCCTTTCCGATGTTTTTTCTACCACGCAATAAAAACACGGTATTCAGCACCGCTGGATCAATACTTGCATTGAGCCGTTTTCAGCACTATTGTTGGCCTGCAAGGGTGATGGTGATGGCATGTGACAGTTTCACGGTTGTGTTTGCCTCATATCACCACCTGAAAAGAGCCCGTGTTATGCGTCTGTCCCTTTTTACACCCGAAGATGAACTCCTCCGTCACTTCCATCTGGAAGATACAGGACGGTCCTACCGGAAACACTACAACATTGTTCCCGGGCAATCCGTTATGGTATTGGTGGAACGGGAGGGGATATACCGGCTCACCGAACTGACCTGGGGGCTGATACCTGCCGATGCCCATCATCCCGCTGTTGGGGCTGGGCTGTTTCAGGTCCGTCAGGAGTCATTGCTGGAGCTGGAGGCCATGCGCCAGCGCCTTGAAAAGCGGCGCTGTGCCGTGCTATGCAATGGCTTCTTTCTGTGGCAAAAATCCATTCAGGGCTCCCAACCATGGTATGTCTACCTCCGTGACAGTGTCCCCTTCGCGCTCGCTGCCCTGTGGGAAATGTGGGGTCCCAGGGGCGAAGAGCCCGTCTATAGCTGCACTATTGTGACCAGTGAACCAAACGAACTTGTAGCTCCGGTCCACCACCGGATGCCCGTCATTCTTGCTAAAGAAAATATGTCCCCATGGCTGGACCAGCAGAACACCGATCTGGAACAACTGCTGGGTCTGTGTGTACCCTATCCCAGCGCAAGTATGGAGGTGCATAAGGTGTCACCGCTCGTGGATAATGAGGAGAATGACACCATAGAAGTGACCGATCCGATCCTGTAGCCATCTGTAATAAGGGATTCCTGGCCAGGTTCCATCCAATGACTCTCGCACCGCAAGGTGGTTAACATATACCTAATGTCGATGAGCAATACGGACCTTTAGGGATGTAAGTTTGCTATCGATCCTGGATATTACTTGGAGAGATTAGGCTTGAATTCGAATCGTTTTAATGTACTCATTATCGGTGCCGGTCCTGGTGGCATGGCGGCTGCCACCCGAGGGGCTCTCACGGGCTTGAAGATCGGCCTTGTGAATGGTCAGCGGATCTGGGGCTATGGCATTCATGGTGCCTACAAGTCCAAGGGTATGTACGAGTTGGCCAAGGACCACCTGGTGGCCACCAAGCCCGGCCGGGGTTATCTTCCCGCACCACCCAGGATCGATTTCAGCGAAGTGCAGAACCAGTTAATGCAGGGCAGTACCGAGCTGGAGGACATATACCACGAACAGATTCGTGTTCTGGGCATCACCGAGATCAAGGGTTTCGGATCGTTTGTTGACCCCCACACTGTGTGCGTCAATGGTGCCAACTACCAGGCGGATCACATCATCATCGCCACCGGAACCGCGCCAAGATGGCTGCCTGGGATCCAGCGCAAGCACGAACTGATCATGACCAGTGATGAGATTGTCTCTCTTGATCGCCTCCCCGATAGTCTGATGATCATTGGGGCTGGCATCATTGGCTGCGAGTTCGCCTCCATTTTCAACAGTTTCGGCACTAGGGTAACGCTGCTCGATTCTCACCCGAACATCCTCGCTCATGAAGATGACGACATCATCATGTTCCTGACCGAGAATTTCAGGGCGAATGACATTCGATTGTACCGTTCGACACAGCTCGAATCCATGCAGGTGAAGAAGGGCCAGGTGGTCACACGCCTTCAGGATGGAAAGGAGATCATGACCGAACGGGCCTTGGTAGCTGTGGGGCGCACGCCCTGCACTGCCACATTGAATCTGGATGACGCGGGGGTCCAGACCAGCTCCACGGGATTCCTCCCCGTCGACAATCGCTGTCAGACCAATGTGGAGCATATTTATGCGGTTGGTGATGTGGGTATGCGCGAATCGGGGCTGGATCTCAGCCTGGTGCATGTGGCTGAAGCCGAGGGAAATCAGGCCATCCATCATATTCTATGCCAGGAGGAACCGCTTGCAATGGAGCACATTCCCTTCATCATCTTCACCATTCCCCTGATCGCGGGGGCGGGGGAGAGTGAGAAAATCGCCCGTGTAAAGTATGGTAATGTACGCGTTGCGCGCCTGAACAATGTCCGTAATCACCGCGCCCATGCCATGCGCAATTTTACCGGATTTGTGAAGCTGATCGTCGGTCCTGAAGGAGATGATCAAATCCTGGGAGTGCGTGCTTGCGGCCCCCAGGCGGACAGCCTGATCGGAGAGGTTTCTCTCGCCATTCAGCACCGTCTGCCCTACACCTGCCTTATGGATGCGATCCATGCCCACCCTTCGCTCTCGGAGAGCCTCCATAACGCGGCTCGCATGCTGGCTGGGCTCTATCCCAACTAGCTGGTAGTCTCTGTCTTATTCCCTGGACTTATCTCGATATCGGTAGCGGCGGGCTAGCTCATAGCCCACCACACCGAACGCGGTGGCCACGTTCAGCGACTGCTTGATCCCTGCCATCGGTAGTTCGAGGATCAGATCGGCCATCGCCACCAGCTCCTCGGATACACCGGTCACCTCGTTCCCAACTACGAAACACACTGGGAACCGCACAGGTGCTTCCCAGAAGTCAACCGCATCCGTTGTCTGTTCCAACACCACGATTTGCATTCCCTTCTCCTGCAGGTCCCCTGCCAGATCGACCGCACTGCTGTGCTTCTCCCAAGGAACCGTATGCTCAGATCCCAATGCCGTTTTGGAAATTTCCCGCTGGGGAGGAAAGCCGGTATAACCGCACAGGTAAAGTTTTGCCAGGTGCAGCGCGTCGGCGGTTCGGAACATGCTGCCCACATTGTACAGGGAACGCACGTTTTCCAGGATGGTGTACATCGGCAGCCGCGGCCGGTTGTGTACCTCGTCCAGCGAAGGCCGGGCCTGCTTCAATTCCAGATCGGTCATTTTTCGGCGGATTGATTTTGCCATGCGGGCATTTGCCTGATTATACGTGGGAATTTACGTGCTTCGCCTGGCTCTATGCCCCCATCAGTGTAGATTGTGATTTTTGTGCTAGACGATTCAGGTCCATCCTGATTCCATCTCCTGCTGAAGTAGGCGTTTAGGCTGTCGGACGAGTAACCAAGAAAGCCTTGTAGCTCTTCTTTTCCAAGCTGCAACTTGGATGCGCATCAAGGAGTCTACCGATGAGAATGTTTCCTTTCGTGATGGCCTTTTCGATTGGCCTCTCAGGTTTAACAGCCCAGGCCCCGCTTACTGTCGGAGCTGATACCCGAACCGATCTTCATGTAACGGTGTACAACAGCGACATCGGTTTGGTGAAGGATACCCGTTCCTTTTCCCTAGCCCGCAGCGGTCGGCTTGAAGTGTTGCTGGAAGATGTAGCCTCCCGGATTCAGTCCGAGACCGTTCTCCCCCTGAGCTTGACCCCTGAAAATCCGTTGACCGTGCTGGAACAGAACTACGAATATGACCTCCTCTCACCTAATACACTATTGGAAAAATACGTAGGGAAGACGGTCCAACTGGTGACCTATAACGTGGATAACCAGGTAGTGGAGCGCAAGAGCGGTACCCTGTTATCCACAAATCAAGGACCGGTTTTCCAGGTGGGCAAGGATATTCACGTTAACCATCCCGGGCATGTCATCTTGCCGGAAGTTCCGGATGAACTGGTGGCTCGCCCCAGCCTCCGCTGGATGGTGGAGGGTGAGAAAGGTAGTCACACCGTGCAGGTGAGCTACCTCACGAGTGGACTCAGCTGGAAGGCAGACTACGTGCTGAAGGTCAACCAGGATGCCACTCTCGGTGACCTGACCGGCTGGATCACCGTCAATAACGAAAGTGGTATCGCTTATCCCGATGCAGCGCTTAAACTGGTGGCCGGCGATGTTAACCGGGTGGAGCGGCAGCCGATGAAGCGAGGCCGGCGGCCAGTCTTGGCCATGATGGCTGAGGAGGCAGCCCTGCCAGAAGAAGAAGCCTTCATGGAGTATCACCTGTACACCGTTCCCTGGAAGACCACCCTCAAGGATAACCAACAGAAGCAGATCAAGCTCCTCAGTCATACCGGGATTGGTGTCGAACGTCGCTATGGCACTACTATTCAGCAGTATATTATACGAGCCCCCCAATCCGGTCCATTGGAATTGCCAGTGAATGTGCAGGTGGTTTTCCAGAACACTGAGCAAAATCAGATGGGCGTTCCGCTACCGAAAGGCATAGTGCGTATTTATAGTGAAGATCAGGCCGGCACCCTCCAGTTTGCCGGTGAGGACCGCATCGACCATACACCGAAAGATGAGGAAGTGCGGCTATCACTGGGGAAAGCCTTCGATCTGGTGGTGAAAGCCCGCCAGACCGGTTTCGAACGCAGTGGGCTTACACGCCAGAGATTGGACAGCGGGTATGAGATCAAGCTCCGCAATCGCAAGGATGAGGGCGACGTCACAATCAACGTCTATGCCCCCCTTTTCGGGGATTGGGAGATTCGCGAAGAATCCCACGAATACGTGAAAGTCGATGCCTTCACCGTTCGCTTCCCCGTTGCTGTGCCGGCGGGACAGGAAGTTGTATTAACCTATGATGTAAGGGTAACATTCTGATGCAGGTACTTGTTCTTGGTGGGGGTCTGGTGGGTAGTGCAATCGCACGAAATTTGTCGCGTGATGCGAGTTTGGCGATTACCGTAGCTGATTTCAGCCAGGAGGTCTGTGAAGCGCTCAAGGAGCAATATGGCCTACACTCGATAAAACTCGATGTGAGCGATGAGCAAGCCCTGACAAAGGCTGTAAAGAAAGTCGATCTGGTGGTGGGCGCTGTCCCGGGATCGCTGGGGTATGCCATGCTGGAAACGGTCATCCGCGCGGAAAAGGATATCGTGGATATCTCATTCTTCCCCGAAGATCCACTTACGCTGCACCAGCTGGCTTTAGATCATGGCGTTACTGCTGTTGTTGACGCGGGCCTAGCGCCGGGATTGAGCAATTTGGTACTCGGCCGCTATCAACGGGAGTATGATCCCCTGGATCATTTCGCCTGCTATGTGGGGGGATTGCCAAAACTCCGTAAGTGGCCTTTCGAATATCAGTCGGTCTTCTCCCCGGCCGATGTCATCGAGGAATACATACGCCCGGTGCGGATGAAAATCGGCGGACATCTGGTCACCCGGGAAGCCCTCTCGGATCGGGAGCTCATCGACCTGCCCCGAATTGGAACCTTGGAGGCCTCCAACACCGACGGCCTACGCACCCTGTTATCCACCGTCCAAGTACCAAATATGCTGGAAAAAACCCTCCGCTATCCCGGTCACTCCGAACGCATGCGACTGCTTCGGGATACCGGGTTCTTCAGCCCCGAATCCCTGGATATCAAAGGTCATCCGGTAGCGCCTCTGGATGTAACATCCCGGCTCCTCTTCCAGGCCTGGCAGCCCGAGGAAGACGGGCATGACCTGGCGGTGATGCGGGTGATCCTGTCGGGACTTCTGGATGGCAGGCACATCACTACCACCATCGATCTATTTGACGAATACGATCCGGTCACCGAAACCACCGCCATGGCCCGTACCACCGGGTATACCTGTGCGGCGGTTGTCCGGTTAGTGATGTCTGGTGGATATCACGATCCCGGTATCCGTCCCCTGGAATACCTGGGAGCGGATAAGGAAGTCTATCGGCAGCTGTTGAAGGATTTGACCGAGTGGGGGATTACCCTCAATATCATCCAATCGGTCGAAGAGGATTAGCTCGCTATTCCGGGATGAGCTGTTCCAACGGTGGCAGGGAAGAATCCGGGAAGACCAGGCTGTCAGCCGGTTCCATATGCAGGATTGAATCCGGAGGCGATGGCTCAAACGAGATCGAATCCGAGATGACGATGACCGGTAATGTGACGGCACCCATGTCATCGACCTGGAAGCGCATGACCAATGCGGTATCTACATGCACGGGGTAAACCTCCCTTTGCATTGTTTGTAGCCAACCGGCGATCAGATCCTCCTGGTGATCTCCAATCCAGGCCTCTATCAGACGCGGACGCAGTGATTCAAACGAAGGGGTATTCGCTGCTCGATAAGCATGTGGTAGCGCCAGCACGGCGTATCCACCAACCAGCTCCGGTCCCACCAGATTATCAGGATTACGACCCGCCGCGGCTATTAGTGCCGGTGCCATAGGCCCGTAGATCTGTAACGGTACCCAACCCAGCCGTCCATTCAGCTTTCTGGCCCACTCTCTCAAGGTGTGGTGCCTGGCCAGCTGACCGAAATCTGTGCCCTGGTTTATCATTGAATCCCGGAGAGTATTGGCCAGGATTGTATCCCGGATTACGATCTCTGACAGATTGATCAGGGCTGGTGTCCGGTATTGATCTTCGTGAAGGGTGAGAAATGACCGCAGCGAATCCTCGACCGGGATCGTTTGACGGAGAACAAGGGCCTGAATGGAGTCTCGCACCGTTTCCAGCATTACAATGGTCCGCATGCTGTCCGCTTCGGAGAATAACCAGTCTGCCACTGGCATGGTGGCTACCAACTCTTCCAGCTGCACCCACATCATCAATCGGCGGCAGAGTGCGTGCAGATCTTCCTCATTGGTAATCGGTATGCGCTCTTCCGGCAAGAGCAAGACAGCTGTCGACCGCAGCCAGTTCAGGGAGTAGGGCTTCCCCGAGATTGTAAACACCACTTCTTCCAACAGCTTGACTAACTTGGGATCGCTCACCGCTTCGTCCATCTTGCCATTTAGAATGCCTGCTCGCAGAATCCGGCGGATGCCCCTCCGATTCCACTTGAATGGCAGGCTGGCTGCCCAATCCTCCAAGGTCTGGAGCGCCGTAGTGGTGATTTTCCGGGGACGCAGTTCCGCGGCGATCCGCTGATAGTGCCTCACCCGCTCGAAATGTCCGTGATCGGGGCGGAATTCTTTCCCCAGCAGCTGAATGACCTGATATTCCTGTCCGGCCTTCAACGGTGGAGAGATCTCTCCCAGCGTCAGATCGTACGCCCGCCGGGCAAAGAGCGAGTCCAGCCGTGGGGGGAATCGCCACCCTGTTTCACCGGGTTGGTCCATGAATCCTGGTGTTCCCGCTGCCTGAAGGGCCAGTGCCTCAAAAGGCTCTCCTGTATTCCATCGGGCGCGGAATTCTTTTGCCGTAAACTGGTCGGGCAATGTCAAATACCGGGCCAGCAGAATCGTGTTCTGATAGCGGTATTCTGCCTCCACCTCCTCAGGTGCCACCGGGATTTCCTCCACCAATTGACTCCGGGCGACACCACCCAGCAGAACTTCCCGCCGGGCCTGCTGACCGGCCTGCTGCACGTGAATATCCTGAAACAGTCCAGTCTCCTGACCGTACAGTGTGATGATCGCTTCTTCGATCTGCTCGTCGATGAACCTCAGCCGGGTCTCTAAGCTATCGGCATCCGCGATTTGCCGCAGCCACGTTCCGTACTGATGGCTGAAGTCCTCCACAAAGAGGCTGTCCATTCCGGTCCACGTCACCAGTTGGCCCAGCACAAGTACGGGTAGGAATAACGCCGCGCTCATCACCCAGGCCCACCCCTGGCCATGTCGATATGGTATGCTGCTGTGTCTCATTGATTCCATTAGGTCTAAATACGGATGCCGAAACTATTCAGCCTTGCTGTTGGATGCTAACCATTTTTTCCGGGTTGCGTCTCCAGATGGATAAACCGAAATAGACTCGGTAAAATCCCAGTCCAATTGCTAAACCGGCCACCGAATCCCACAGGTAATGCTGCTTGATGAGAAATGTAGCCAGAAAGATCATACCCATGGCAAAGAACCAGATTCCCTGCCAGCGGGGAAAGGCATCCCGCATCCGCAAGGCGATAATGCTGGAGACCACCACGTGCTCTGAGGGGAAGGAATTCTGCCTCAGGTAGTCCAGGCAGATGGTCTCGTGCATCCAGGTGAAAGAATAGCGTGAGAAATCCAGGCTGTCCAGCAGATCCACCCGCACCGGCCAGACCAGATAGACCAGGTAAATCGCCACGCTGACCAGCACCAGTCCCAGCATGGTACGGCGGAATTCCTTGAGATCCGGCAGGAAAAAGGAACCCGCTACCAGGAGGAAGTGCCAGTAATAGGGAATCACCATCCAGGGAACGAAAGGTATATGCCGATCAGGGGCGGCAAGCCATTCCGGGGGCGGAATCGGCTCCACCACCAGGGGGATCAGGAAGTACACCCCAACCATCCCAACGAACAGCAGGTACCAGCGCAATCGGTTGATAATCTCATAGCGGCTCATATCCGGTCCCAGATCGGGAAAACCGGTTAATGTTAACGGCGTCAGACGGGAATTGACCAGAAAATCCGATGGACAAGAAGACGGTTTTTCCGTTAGCCAATGCAACCCGTCAGATATTAGCTTTGCCGCTGCGCCCCGGTAGCTCAGTTGGATAGAGCAACGGCCTTCTAAGCCGTGGGTCGTGGGTTCGAATCCCGCCCGGGGTACGTCGCAAGCCCAGCAGTGCTGGGCTTGCTTACATACAGAATGTCTACGACATTCTGCCACTCGAATAGCAGGTTGATAGAGCCTGTCCTGCTTCTCCGCCATTGTGAGGAATTCAACATAACACCTACATATCCCCCCATTTTGAAAAAAGCTCCTGACGGGAAGGTGGTGGATTTCCATCAAGCCTCCTCTGAACCGCTGCCGGGCCTGTTGAAATGTCATCTTCATCCATCCAACCTCCTTTCCGTGCGTGCTCACGACAGGGAGCAAGGTATAATTCAACACCCCTATGCGGGCGGGGAAGCGGCAGGAGGCCTTCCCGACGGGAGGGAGGCGGCGAGGAATTCAACAAAACCCATACAAAATTCAACAGTTTGAAAGAACCGCCCGTCGGTGAAGCTGTCGAAATACGCCGGAAACTTCCAGCGGGGATGGGCCCCGACACTGCGGTCGGGACAGGCTGGACAGGCCGGGGCCACTGTTCGCGGTGATCAGCGAGCCAGGCCTCGATGAGCCACGGACGGGTATTAAGCGTCGTCATATCGCAACCTCCTTTCCACATTTGCCATTGCAGCGCGGGAGAAGGTACCGACAAAAAAAGGCGTTGTCGTTCGCCTGGTGCGCGAGGTGCGCGAAATACCGCCCAAATGGCGCAGGTTTTGAGATTTTGATTTTGAGATGAGTTTTGGGACACCCCATGAGGATTTTGGGACAGGTTATGATACAAGTAGCGAAGTATGTCAAAAAGGAAGGTTTTGGGGACTCAGTTAGTTCCCTACTTCAACAGCACCCCCGCCAGTGGTGGGACTACTCTGACGCTTACTTTAATAACAGCATCTTGATAGAGATGATATATACGGGCTTATCATTTGAAGTCAGAATGCCGATCATGAGGGGTAGCTATTAATGAATACGGGCCGACCACCTCAATTTAAAATCGAATCAGGCAGGAGCTACCGGTCGGGAGCCTTCCTCTTGATTATCAAATACGCTATTACAACGATCACACCAGTTCCGAGCGCTGCCCACCCCCCGCAAGTCATCGGTACAATTCCGTCAACGGTTGGGGTCAGTATGAATGCTGAGACAGCTCCCACTATAATTGGTACAAAGAATCCTGTTCGAAAGGCTCTACGATAACCAAATCCCTTCCGCTGCGCAATTGCACCAGTTAGACAAGCATAAAAGCCCATAATACTCAAGGCTGCCGTATGCCCAAAAATGAATCCTATCCATAATCCTCTGAATGCGAAAAAGCCAAGAAAACTAATGCTTAATACGCCGAGAAAGATCAATTCGAACTTGTTTTCGAAGGGAGTTGTCTGCTTATCCCTATTTAAAGCAGCATTCCGCTCTTGTTCAAAGCTTAGTTCACCCATTATTTCACCCTCGGTAATTTGAAGTATATCGGTTGTCAAAGATCAGCGTCAGCCGGGATCGGGCTATTCGGTTCTGACTGCTAAAATTCAAGTTACCTAGCTAATTCCAAATCCGGCAAGGATGATTGCTAAGACCTTAAGCGAATCTTCGTTTGTGCAATTTTGGGTGTGCAAGTATCTCGGGGAGATACTTTCTCTTCATGTGGATCAAATCCTTACGCCACCAATCAGGTTTAAAGACACCTTTTTGAGACCAGGAAAAGTGAGTGTCAGAAAGGATGGTTTTGGGGACAGGAGTCCCCTATTTCAGCAGTACCAGCTTGAGGGAGTTAGTGTACGCCGGTGTCGTCAGCCGGGCGAGGTAGATGCCGGAGGGGACATTTCTACCCCTTGCGTCCTTGCCATCCCACTGAACCTGGTGGTAGCCCGGTTCCAGCCCCCCCTCAACCAGCCGGGCCACTTCCCGGCCGAGGAGGTCGTATAGGATGAGTGCGACCTCGCTGGCGTGGGGCTGATCGTAGCGGATGGTGGTGCTGGGATTGAAGGGATTGGGATAGGCGGCAATCAAGCCAAATTCCCCCGGTGCTGCCCCATTGGAGCCCCGTTGATCGATGGAAAGCGGTTCGAGATCATCTATTATTGAGGCATCAATCCAGTGCGGATTGCCATCAGAATTGAAGAACAGATATGCACCATCGGCGGAAACTGATGGTCCTCCCTGGTACGTGCTAGTATTAACGGCACTACCCATGTTTATAGCTGGGCTCCATTCACCATCATTATCGCGAAAACTGATATAAAGATCATTGGCTCCGTAGCCTCCCGATCTCGATGATGACCAGATCAAATAGCTTTCATCAGGGGCCACAAACGGTGCCAGGTCCATCCCGTCCGAATTAATGTTGTTGCTCATACGTACTGGTGCGGCGTATCCTTCTCCAGACTTCTCGCACATGTAGATATCAAGATCTGAAGCCACGGAAGACATTCTCAGATACAGGGTCTCATCGGCAGCGATGCTAATCTCCCATCCTCCATATAGACCAGTAACCAGACTGATTCTCACAGCAACTGGCTCCAACCAAGTGCCGTCAATACGAGAAGTTTTCCAAATATGGTAGTTGGATTCACCTGGTTTATCCGATAAAAAATACATGATATTACCGTTATCCAGAAAGGTGGGACTGGCCTCAGCGTAGCCTCCATCAAAATCGGTACGCTGGGGATCCGTCCAGATACCATCAATTATTTCCTGATAGCGAATCGTAATCCCCTCGTTATCGGTACCAACATAAATATCGGAATACATTTCCGTTCCATCGGAAGGGAAAACCAAGCCGTGGTGCCACCACCACTCACTGGTGGAGCGCAGCGATTCAGGTACAAATATTTGGGCGACGGTGCCCGGTGGCTCTTGCCCAAGGTACGGACCGCTCCATAAGATGTCGGCATCCTGTCCGTTCAGCTCGCCCGGTTGACTGCATAATGGAACCATAAAAAACATAACTATCGCCAAGCAGCAACGATACACTACGAATATTTTCTCAACATGCAATCCAATCGTCTCCACAGGGAACATCCTGGCCTGGCCGCTATTCTTATTTCTGGAGTATCGGTTTGATGTATTATTCATGGAGTGATTACTCTTTACTGCCTTGATTGAGCTGAATTCCGGGGCTATGGTGCGATAGATATACATAACTATTTCCCTTCAAATAATACTAATTATCCCCGTCATCTGTGCATGCCTATAAAATGCAAAATGCGTACCGTTTCAAGTAGAAACTCACCATGATATCATGGAGCCTAATCAAATGATATTGATGCGAGAAGGAGTTTGACGATTGAGTTAAATCATGATGCCCGCAGCGAGTCATAATAACAGCTGGGGCCCTATCAGAATCCTGAAACTAGTATTAGTAATCTGATGATTTAAATGGACACACCCAAGCGCTTCATAGTCAACATTGGTTAGCATTAGGCAAATTCTGGCCCTTCAACCGCCGGTTGAACAGTAGTCACTCCAACACCGTCCATTTATTGCACACTTACACTTTTTCTCATCGGTGAGCGATGTACTTCTAATGCACCGATCTCAACCGGATATTGAGGAGATCACATAAGTTATAGGGTGAGTTTCAGGCCCGTTGGTCTACAGGTAGGGCTGTAAATGAAGGCTGCGGGACTTATGCTGCAAACGGCGGATAGCACGCTCCTTGATTTGCCGGATCCGCTCGCGGGTGAGATTGAACCTTTCCCCAATCTCATTGAGCGTCAGGGCATAATCCTGGTCGATTCCAAAATACATTTTGATCACCGCTTGCTCACGATCCGTAAGTGTGGCCAGGGCCAACCGTACATCCTCTTTAAGAGAGTCATCGAACAGGTGGCTGTCCGGCTCAAGCGTTTCCTCATCGGGTATTATATGCATCAATGAGTTGGAGTCAATGTCGGAGAATGGCGTATCCAGGGATTGGTGCCGCCAACTGATCTGCATGGTCTGCGCCACCTCGTGAGGCTTCTTGTTTACGTGCTTGGCGATCTCTTCGATTAACGCCCGCCGCTCATACTGATTCCCCAGCTCTTCCGCCGCCTTGGCTACCTTAGTAATATCGCCCTGGCGGTTGAGTGGCACGCGCACCATGCGGGAATGATCGGATAGGGACTGGAGAATGGACTGGCGCACCCACCACACCGCATAGGAGATAAACTTGAATCCCCGGGTCTCGTCGAATCTCTCCGCCGCCTTGATCAATCCCAGGTTGCCCTCACAGATCAGGTCCTCCAGGGGCCGCCCCTGTCCCTGATGCTTCTTGGCGACGCTCACTACAAAACGCAGATTCGCGATGATCAGTTCGTGCTTCGCGCGTCTGTCGCCCTTCTTGATCTTCTGGGTAAGCTCGATTTCTTTCTCCGGCTTCAGCGGTTCGTATCGGCTGAGCTCCGCGAGGTAATTACCTAATGCCCGATTTGACTTAACTCCCATGGGCGCAAAAACACCTTTCCTCTTTTTCCAAGCCGGATAAATGCCGTTCAGGTTCGATATACGTCCTCATAGCAACATGACTTCGTTAGCCTGTAAGTTATCAGATTCATTAGGTCTTACCTAGGTATTGCTATCACAAAAGGCCCCGGTTATCCGAGGCTTTTTGATTATCAGCTGCAAGTTCCCGGATACATCTGCTTTCGCAGCCCCACCTTGATGGACTTGCAGTACTCAGGCGTCTCCAAGTGCAGCTTGCCAGTCTGTGGATAGATTGATATCCGGTGCAGTGGTATGTAATATCGACGTGAGGATAAGCAAAGCCAAGAACAGGAGCAGTGTGTGAGAATCCAGATTTATACTATGCAAACTATCGAAGAAGCTCAGGCTGTGGCTGCGCTGGGTGTCGATCATATTGGTATAACACCCGGCAACATAGGTTTGCCCGGTGAGGTGGACTTTGCCACAGCACGTGCGATTGTAGATGCGGTGGGTAATTCGGCTGTCAGAGTAGCCCTGTCGGTGGAATCCAATATGGATGCAATTGAGGCGATGATAAAAGCAGTCCGTCCCGATATCCTACAGCTCTGCGGACCGGAGGATGCGCTCCTTCCCGATGCAGTGGGTACTCTGCGGGAACGTCTGCCGAAGGTAGCAATCATGCAGGCCATTTCCGTGGCGGGGACGGAGGCGGTGGATGTGGCCCTGGCCTACCAGGATGCAGCTGATTATCTTATTCTCGACACTACATCTGCGGATATTGTGGGCATTGGCGCGTCCGGCGAAACCCACGATTGGAACATCAGCCGCGAGATCGTCAAGCAGGTACAGATACCGGTCATTCTGGCGGGGGGACTGTCGCCGGAGAACGTAGCCGAAGCTATCCGCGTGGTGCAGCCCTGGGGAGTGGACTCGCTCACCCACACTAACCATCCACTTCCCGATGGGGGCTTTCGCAAAGACCTGGACCGCATCCGTCAGTTTGTGGTGGCGGCCAGAGGAGTATCAGCAGTATGACAGGGTCACAGGTCGTGGTGCTAGGTGACGCCAACGTGGATATGTTGATCCGTCTGCCGGATCGAGCGTCAGGCTCGCACGACCTAACACACACGGCTCCTCAATTGCATGGCGGTGGAACAGCGGCCAATGTATCGGTGGCATTGGCACGGCTGGGAGTGAAGGTAACGCTGGTGGGGGCGGTGGGGGATGATGGCTACGGCCGGTGGATGCTGGATGAGTTGGGCCGGGAGGGTGTGGATGTACAAGGAGTGTATTCGGTCCCGGATGCGTTTACCCCGATGGTCATGGCACTTATCGAACCTGATGGGGAGCGAACCGTGGTGGTCTGGCCGCCGGAAGGAGGTGCTCACACGCAGCTTCAAGCCGAAAATATTGACCCGGGATTACTGTCATCTGCAGTCTGGCTACACACGACGGGTATGTGTCTCAGAGCAGCCCCGGCCCGGGACGCGGTCCTGTACGCCATGGAACTGGCGCGGGAGGCGGGGGTAACGGTATCGCTGGATCTCAACCTGCGCCGGGAGTGCTGGGGATTGAAGGACGCAACCCAAAGGACGTTTGAGCGGGCGATTGAACTGGCGGACGTTGTCTTCGGGAATGCTGAGGAAGAGATCATGCCAATAGCCGGTGTGGATTCAGCTGAAGAGGCGGCGCGGCACCTTTGTGGCGGGAAGCGTACGGTTATCGCCCGGCAGGGAGACCAGGGAGCGCTGGTGGTCACACCGCAGGAGACCTTTCACGTGCCGGCATTCCAGACCAATGTTGTGGACACCCTAGGTGCGGGGGATGCCTTTGACGGCGGCTTCATCGCCGCCTGTATGGCCAAGGCTAATGTGAAGGAGGCAACGAGATGGGGCAATGGGGTGGCGGCCCTGAAGATTGGCCAAGCTGGTGCGCAAAGTCTGCCTTCCCTGGAAGATCTGAAACAGCTGCTGGGATAAAGCGACGAGGGATACAACATTCGTCAGACGAAATTCACCCGACGTAGTTTTATCAAGACCATAAGCGTTGGCGCGGCCATGGCGGCACTGCCAACCGGTTTCCTGGCAGGACGGGCGACGCGGAAGCCAAACATCGTCTACATACTGGCGGATGACCTGGGATACGGCGATCTGAGCTGCTACGGACAGCAGAAATTCAGTACACCCCATATCGACCGCCCGCCCCTCATAAAATTTGCTAGAGATGTCTCATTGACACTGTAGTAAATGAATTGGCACGAGAACCTTGGAATATGTTAGCCATCCTCGTAGTTTTGGGCTAATATCGCTCTCTAGGAATTGACGATTCACAGCGCCAAAAAGTTAAAAAGCCGAGATCCTCGAAAAGTAATGCGTCATATTCAACACGTACTCGTTGTCCCTCGTGCCGTTCGATGATCCTTGTGGGGGACGAGACATTGAACATTCGTAAATCTACATCATGAGCCGGACTGGCCGAGAAGAACACCGGGTTGTCGTGACCGGTCTGGGCGTGGTAAGCCCCATCGGTCTTGGCATTCAGGATTTCTGGGAGGCGCTGAAGATCGGACAGAACGGTGTGGCCAGGGTTACTCATTTCGATCCCGCCGAATATCGCTCCCACATGGCGGCCGAGGTAAAGGAGTTCCATCCTGAAGAATGGATCGAGCCGAGAATGGTTGATCGCATGGACCGGTTCACCCACTTTGGTGTGGCAGCATCCGCGATGGCCCTGGAAGATGCCGGCCTTGATACTGCACCTTTTGACCGAAACCGGGCTGGAGTCATCATCGGTTCCGGCATTGGAGGTTCGGACACGATACAAGAAGGCCATAGCAAGCTGGTCGAGAAAGGTCCCGGGGCCTTAAGCCCATTCTTTGTATCAAAGCTGCTTATAAACATGGCAACATCCATGGTCTCCATCATTTTCAAGTTGAAAGGGCCGGCATCCTCTCTTTCTTCTGCCTGCTCGACGAGCTCGAACACCATCGGCGATGCGTTTCGAATTATTCAACGGGGAGATGCAGATATCATGCTGGCTGGGGGAGCCGATGCCTCCATCAGCCCGCTGCCCTATGCGGGTTTCTGCGCGGCGCGGGCGATGTCAAAAAGGAATGATTGTGTTGAAAAAGCAAGTCGGCCGTTTGATAAAAACCGGGACGGATTTGTCATGGGAGAGGGATCCGGAGTCGTGGTTTTAGAGCGGTTGGATCATGCCCTTAATCGAGACGCCGGCATTTACGCCGAACTTACCGGATATGGAAATACCTCCGACGCCTTTCACTTTACGGCACCGGAACCTGAGGGTGACGGTATGGCCAGGTGTATGCAGGCGGCCTTGAGAGACGCGGGTATCGAACCGCGGGAGGTAGGATACATCAACGCGCACGGTACATCGACGCCCTTGAATGACAAGACCGAAAGTATCGCCATTATGAAAGTATTCGGTGAACATGCAACGGATCTGAAGATAAGTTCAAACAAGTCGATGATCGGCCACCTGCTTTCCGCAGCGGGAGCTGTGGAATTTGCATCCACGGTGATGAGTCTTCAAACAGGCTTGGTGCCACCGACGATCAACTACGAGGAGCCCGATCCGGATTGTCCTCTCGATTACGTGACCGGTGGTGTGGAAGAGATCGAACCAGATGTGGCCATTAGCAATTCCTTCGGCTTTGGTGGGGGAAACGTTTGCCTTGTGGTCAATAAATATGGATAGCATATGACGATTCCCAAGTTACAAATAGGAAATATGACCGCAGATGTGCCAATTGTGCAGGGGGCTATGGGTGTACGTGTTTCCCTTTCTTCCCTGGTCTCCGCTGTAGCCAATGAAGGGGGGATTGGTACTATTGCCAGCGTCGGTTTAGGTGACCTGGATGCCTTGGAACAAACATTCGAGAAAGAATGCCGGGAAAATCTGGTAAAAGAGATTCATAAGGCCAGGGAAAAATCTAATGGCAACATCGCCGTCAACGTTATGGCTGCGCTCAGCAACGCCGACGACTTGATCAAGGCCGCCATCGGAGCAGGAGTAGAGATGATTGTGGTGGGTGCGGGCCTCCCACTCAAGCTCCCTCGCCTAGTGGAGAATAATTCTGTGAACCTGGTTCCTATTGTCAGCTCCCATAGGGCTGCAGATTTGATTCTGGGTACCTGGGGCAAGCGTTTCGACCGGACTGCTGATGCAGTTATTCTTGAGGGGCCGCTAGCTGGGGGACACCTGGGTTTCTCCAAGGAGCAGCTGCTCCAACCAGACAAGTATTCCCTTGAGATACTTTTACCCCAGGTGCTTGAGGTTCTGAAGCCTTATGAGGATAGATTCGGAAGGAAAATCCCGGTAATAGCTGCCGGTGGCATTTATACGGGACAAGACATCGCCAGGATGCTGTCCCTGGGGGCTTCAGGGGTTCAGATGGCCACCCGTTTCGTCGGCACCGTTGAGTGCGGCGTGTCCCAGGAGTTCAAACAGGCTTATCTGGACGCCAAAGAAGAGGATATTACCCTCATTCAAAGCCCGGTGGGCCTGCCCGGCAGGGCAATAAGGAACAAATTCTTACGAGACCTGGAGATCGAAGGCAGATTCAAGGACAAATGCCCCTACAAGTGCCTTACAAGCTGCAAAATTGGCGAGGCGAAATATTGTATCGCGAAAGCCCTCCTCAATTCCTACTTTGGCGACGTCGATCACGGACTCATCTTTGCCGGACACAATGCCTATCGCGTCAACAGGATAATGACGGTAAAGGATTTATTCGCAGAGCTTCTTCAGGAATTAGCAGCAGCGTAAATAGAATTCCCAGATTATCGCCGGGAACATCTGACCATGCCCCCATGCCAAGTCAGGATTGGGGGGTTCCCGTATACAGCGGAATCCAATCCGTGGGTCAGGGGATGGGGGAAACAGGATGCAACTAATCCAGTCATGAGGGGGAATTACACTCTGTCACCGTTACAGGCACACTATCAGGTTTCAAAGACCTGGTATGTTTCATCATAAATCATAGTTATCCAGAAAAAATTAGATAGGATCAATATGGCGATAAAAATTGACAAGCCAACTATTATTGAAGCAGTTGGTAACAAGCCCAAGGTAATCGAGGAATACATTGGTTGTGTTAATTCACAGACGTCTGATGTAAGTATCGCGCGTATGAAAAGTCCGGCCGGTTGGGAGGAACCGGGGCAGAAGCCGGAATTCGATGAATATACAGTCGTCTTGCGAGGGCTGCTGCGTATAAGGACGAAAGAGAAAGAATTGGACATTCAGGCTGGGGAAGCAGTGATCGTGAATAAAAATGAATGGGTACGATACAGTTCACCTAATGAGGATGGTGCAGAATATATATCTGTCTGTTTACCGGCATTTTCGCCAGACACAGTTCATAGAGACGATAGCCAGGAAGGACAATCGACGTAACAAGCTGCTCGACGGAGTAACGGATCAGAGCCTTCTGACTATTTGAGGTAAAGAACTAAGCGATACAATTCGCCGTGACCAGGTTCAGATCACACCTTGCTGTATTCCGGAGGCGTCTCCAACCGAGTGATGGCAATACCGGAAAATAATTCTCGACTTTTGTTTCATGTGGTTGTCTCGGATGGCGCGCGATGGCAGGTGAAGCTACTGTGATCTCGCTCACGCTTGAGAATTATCCGGGATATTCAATAGTCAATGCGAGAGTTGCTGATTAATATTGGGCCTGTTTATCTAAATCCCATTATTCCTTAAAGGAGCACCAGGAATTGAGTCTGTTTGAATTTGTCATGGTACTGACCTCGATTCTCATCGGTTTGGGAATCGCGGAGCTGCTCAACGGGGTGGTCAGAATGCTCCGTTCGGATTTCAAGGAGCGTTATTATCTGCCCCAGATATTCTGGGCTATGTTCCTGTTATTACACCTGATCATCATATGGTGGAGTCGGTGGGATTTGCGCGATACTCTACAATGGAACTTTCTTCAGCTGCTTCTTTCCCTGACGGCGCCGGTGCTTATCTTCATCCTGGCGAGTCTTATTTTCCCCGAGAAGGTCAATGCCCGCATCCACTTCTTCCGTCACCGCCGCATATTTTTCTCACTGCTCACCGTGATCCTGGTCGTGGATATCATACACGAAACTGTCGTTGAGGGCACCGCTTTCTTCTCGTGGGATATCCTGCTGCCGGGACTGATCCTGGCCGCGATTCTCTGGGCCCGGTTTTCAAAGAATGATGCTGTTCATTACCTCACCTCAGTAATGTCTTTCTCACTGCTGACACTGTTCGTCTTTATCAACACCTACCTGCTTGCCTGATCGTTTGTGGCCTCCTCCAATTGCCACATTATGGGAAAAGTCATTTATCAGCCGGCCTTGAAACTTGGGAGATGCCCTTAGATAGATGGGGTTCGAACCGACGGATGCAGATGTTGCCGAACAGATCCGCGTTGGCGATGAATCGGCTTTTCGTGCGCTCTTTAATGCCTACGCAGAACCACTGCTTGATTTTGCCTTTGGCTTCGTCGGGGATGAACAGATCTGCGAAGATATCGTGCAGGAGGTATTTGTCAATATTTGGCAACACCGGGCCCGGTTGAATCCCGAATTGTCCCTGAAAGCATATCTGTACAAATCAGTACGAAACCAGTCGCTTAAGGTTCTAAGGCATGCAAAAGTCGAACGTGCTGCAGAGGGATACCTTCAATCGCTTTATTACACGACAGATAACCCTGAAGAGGAATTAAATCATGCAGAACAGACGGTGTTGTTGGACCGGACCATCCGACAACTGCCGGAAAGCTGCCGTACAATTTTTCTGATGAGCAAGTTCGACGGCCTGTCCTATAGGGAAATCGCCCATACTCTGGATATATCTATCAATACGGTAAAAACCCAAATGGGACGTGCCTTCACAGCCCTTCGCCGGAATCTCTTTCCAAAAAGATAATCGTCCCACTACGGGATCAAGTCAGATGTCTCGCACTGAATTGGGAGTGTGATCATCGATTCCATTCCCAGGTAATACCAAGCGACGGCAGCCGGGGAAACCAGTACTCATTTTCCGTGTAGATGACTGCCTGACCAGATTGATCCATATAATCGTCATATTTAATGGTTCGTAGATTTTTAAAGTCTAACAGGTTAATCACCTGGAGGTATAGGGTTATCTGGCTACTGCGCAGTTGGATATTGCGGTTGATCCGCAGATCAACCCGTGAATAGGGATCATAGTTATCCCGGTTGTAAACGCTGAAGTCCTGACCCAGTCTGATTCCACCCTCAGGCGGCGTCTCCAGGAATTCCTCCAGATCAATATAGGGTAATCCCGAATGGGACTGATAGGCCAGATTCACCTGCCAGTCAGGATTGGGCCGGAAATTCAGATCAAGATAGAACGTATGCCGCTGATCGTAGATATTCGGGTGAATAGTGAAACCTTGGGTATACATCGAATCTCGAAACACCAGGTTATTAATATTATCGTCAAAATAGACCCGCGCATAGCTGGCCCACCAGGAAACCTTGCCACCGCGGTCGTATTTCCAATAGAATTCAATCCCTTTGAAGCTAGCTCCATTCAGGTTCAATTGGTATCGATCACCTTCCAGCTCGGGGAATTGTATATGGTTGGACCCATTCCGGTATTTAGGCTGGAGGTGAGTCATTTTCTTATAATAGGTTTCCACGCGAAAACTCATGCCGTTATTCTGAATTTGTTCGAACCCGGCCACCCAGTGCTCGGCCATTTCGGGGGGGAGGAAATTGTCTTCGCCGTCTTCTACGCGGATCTCGTGAATCCCGTCATTCTGGTAAAAATAACCCCAACCGGCACGAAAGAAGGTTTGTTCGGCCAGTGTCCAGACCAGATTCAATCTGGGACTTAGTTTGTTCGTATTGCTATAGCCGATGGCGTCAAATCGTAAGCCGATTTCCAGGACCAGCGGATCAAGGAATTTCAAGCGGTTCGACATGTGGGCGCTATATGAATTCCCTTTAGGATTCAGTATCGAATGGGCTGTGCGCTCATAGGTCACAACACTGTCACTGTTGATCCGGTCTTCATCAACTGTATGGAGATCGTAGCGATAATCCGATTCATGGTGTTGGATGCTCATGCCGGCCTTGATATGCCAGCGATCTGAAAATTGCACATTCCAGTTTTGCCGGAGGCCGAATACGGTTGCATCTCTACGGTCCACCATAGAAAAGGTCTCGGTCTGGTCGTAATTTGTTTCTTCAGATTCGCGACGGCGGCTCAGATTTCCAACCGACACTACCGCTTGGGAAAAGAGTCTGGGGAGAGGATTCGATCTATAGTTTATCCATCCGTAGGTATTGCCGAATTTCGTCTCACCCACTTTTTCTCTGTAGTTCAAAAAATCATTGTATTCGACATATTCCGTTTGGTCGCCGGCGTGGAGAAAATGGACGGAGAGTTGGTGCTTTCGGTCCAGTTGATAGTCCAATTTACCGTGGATATCATAGTATACCGGCCGGGGAACATCTTCCTCGTCTGCGCCCACTATATCCAGGAGAATGTCCAGGAAACCTCTTCTCATTGATAGAAACCAGGCTCCTTGAGTGCCACCATCGAATGTCCCCTCTGACCTGTAAAAGGTATTCGTCATACTCAATCCCAGGGATGTTTGGCTGCTGCCCTGGGATGGCCGTATCGTTTTCATGGTTAACACACCACTCATACGGTTGCCATATTCCGCCGGAAATCCTCCCGTGAGCAGATCGACGCCTTCTATGACACCCACATCGATAAAGCTGAAAGCACCGCCAGCGACGTCCTTCAGATGAAACGGCTCGTAAATCTCTACCCCGTCCAGCAAGACCAGGATCTCCTCATTCTCGCCACCACGAACGGTAAATTTGGCCGAAAAATCGTTGGCACCAACGCCCGGTAAACGGGTCAGTGCACGATAAACATCATCGCCGAACGTGATATTCTGCATATCCTCGTGGGTAAGAGTCTGCTGCATGGTTGGTCCCTTGCCCATGATGGAGAATAGACCCGGCGTAACCGTGATTTCCTGTAACAGGATCTGCCGCGGCTTCAATTCTACGGTTAAATCGGGAGTTGTATTCGAATTCGAGAGGTAGGTAACCACCTTCCGGGTTTCGTAGCCGATATACTCAAGTTGCAGGATCTGGAATCCCTCGGGGGCTCTCAATACAGTAAAATGCCCCGTCGAATCACTTACGCACCCGATATGCGTGCCCAGAATAGAGATATTGGTACCGGTCAGCGGCGCTTTTGTTTCCTGATCCAGTACCTGACCGGAGATGGACGCGTTATGATCACGTCTGGCCGGAACCACAGCCAGCTCCTCATCGGGTGTCACTATCAGTGTTGTTCGGGTTCGCTGCAGCAGCACGAACAGAATCTCGAACACCGGAATGTTTTCCATGTCGAGGGTTACGATCTGATCAACGGGGATTCGATTCCGGTTGTAGTTCAACTTGAAATTGCCCCTGTCGGCGATGATTCCCAAGGCCTCCCCATAGGTGACCCGGTTCAGGTCTATCGATATGGAATCCGTGAGAGATGCCGGAATAGTATGCCAGTCGTACTCATCAATCAGGGCAATGCCAAAATCTCCTTCTGAAATTGCTGGCGAGATCATGATTACCCATAACAGCAGGGAGCAGGTGATCTTGCTTATATGAATATTGGACATCCTAAATGTGTTCCTATTATTGGCACAGATTTTTTCGCCGGGTTCATTTTATTCGGAAGCGGACAGGTGTATTATGCTGTCGGAGCGTTCATAATTCAGGTCGGTCAGTAATGTGATCATCTCCAGGATCGAATCAATGGACTTCTTTTGTGTATGCAGGGTCAGTCGTTCTGAAGCCAGGACGGAACTTGCGAGTGTGAATTTCACGTCATACCAGCGTTCCAGATGGAACAGGATCTCCTCCAGGGATACGTTGTCAAATCCCAGATCATGATCAAGCCAGGCCAGATACTTGGCCGGGTCCACGTCGTGTGGGGATTGTATCATCCCATTTTCCAGAACGGCCGCCGCCTGGCCGCCGGTGATGATCATTGCATCGATCCCTCGACCGCGAGCCGGACGTAAGGATACTCGGCCTTCCGCAACCGCGACTCTGACGGCGCGGTCCAGTTCCCAGCTGCGTACCGTAAATTTGGTACCGAGAACCTGGACGACCGCGTGATCAGTGCGGATGATGAAGGGCTTCGACGCATCCGGCGCTACCTCGAAATAGCCCTCTCCGTACAGCGAAACCTCCCTCGTTTTTGCCTTAAATCGGATTGGGTAGGAGAAGGAACTCCCCGCATCCAGGGTTACAACGGTACCATCGCTCAAGGTAAGTTTTTCCTGGGCACCATGCTGCACCTTGAGCGTGGTAGGGGTCCCATGCAGCAGCGAATCAGATGTTACTAGAAATGAAAAAAGTCCCAATGAGATCGCAAGCAGTCCGCTGGCCATGACCAGCACCAACCTGGATTGTCTGGCGGTAGAAGACAGAGGGAATTGGCTCTCCCCCGGAGTTGGCAGCTGCTGAACTCCGGCTGCGTCGCGGATCTTCAGCCACAGCTTGTTCTTGTCCCAGAGATTCGGCCGTCTTATTCCAGGGGTCCAGGCCTTCGCAATATCGTCCATGGTCTCCCGATATTCAGGATTCGATTGCAGCCAGAGTTCCACTTCTCTGAGCTCTTCCTCACTGCATTCACCGGACAAATAGCTGGCGAGCAATTGATCATCTGGAAGGCTTTTCATAGTTCTTTTCTATCTCCTATCATGATCATTCTCTTGGGATCGTTTCTATACCTAATACCCTCACGTTCTCAATATGGGTGACAAGAAAACATCCAGATGTCTCTTTGGTAGGGATTCCGACCAAATCGGATATCGGTTACTTTTTTACTTTGTGATTTCCACCATGGATTTCACCTGGTTTGTAGAGCTATATTGGAAGTGGACGCAACGCACCTGAAACGAGGGGAAAACCGTATCCTATGATTGGCAATGTCAATCTGGAGCACAGGACAGTATGAACACCGAAAACTTCGCGAAATTCTCAAAAGAATCGGCTCAAGGCTACCAGGATATTCTGGAAGGCATCGAAGAGGGCTATTTCGAGGTTGACCTGGCCGGCAATCTTACCTTTTTCAACGATTCCATGTGCCGAATCGCCGACCTCCCCAGGGAAAAACTTATGGGAATGAACAACCGGGATTATACAACCCCGGAGACTTCCCAGAAGATGTACCAGGCTTTTAACGATATCTACCGTACCGGCCTTTCGACGAAGATCATGGACTATGAGATTATCAGGACCGACGGAACGATCAGGAATCTCGAGCTCTCGGCATCACTGATCCGGAATCATGATGGAGAACCGGTCGGGTATCGAGGGATTGTACGCGATACAACCGAGCGCGTGCAGTCTATGAAAGCCTTACAAGAGAGTGAGGAGAAGTTCAGGACGCTGTCCGAACAGTCTCCCAATATGATTTTCATCAATCAAGGTGGCAGGATTATCTACGCCAATAGCAAATGTGAAGAGATTATGGGCTATACCAAGGAGGATTTCTACTCGCCCGATTTCGATTTTCTTACCCTTATAGCTCCTGAATCCATCCAGACGGTAATGGAGGTTTATGCCAAACATCAACGGGGAGAAGACGTATCACCCTATGAGTGCACACTTGTCACCTTGGATGGGAGACGGATCTATGGTCATCATACGACCAAGCTAATCAACTTGGATGGTGAACCGGCCATCATGGGTATTATTACCGATCTGTCGGAGCGGAAGCAGGCAGAGGAAGAGCTGCAGAAATTTAAACTGGGAATTGAAAAGACCAGCGAAGCCGTATTCCTGACCGATCCTGATGGGACGATTCGCTACGTGAATCCCGCCTTTGAGAATATCTACGGTTTTACACGGGACGAAGCCATCGGCGAGACTCCGCGGATTGTAAAATCAGGTGAACATTCTCCGAAGTTATACAAACAATTCTGGGAGACTATCCTCGCGAAGAAAGTGGTTACAGGGGAGCTGATCAATAAAACCAAAAGCGGTGAGTTGATACATATCGAAGGATCGGCGAATCCAATACTAAACAGGCAGGATGAGATTATTGGATTCCTGGCGATCCAGCGTGACATCACCGAACGAAAACGGCGAGCGCACGAGATCCAGAGACGTACCGAAGATGTCAGCTTGATAAACGATGTCAACAGCGCCCTCAATAGCGGGAAACCGTTGGGGGAGGTTATTGAACTCTTATCGGATCGGATCAAGGGAATGTACTCATCACTTGGTGTCAGGGGTGCCGCAGTGTTTCTTTTTGATGATACCCGCGAACACCTTGTTATGCAAAATCTCCCCTTGAGCACGAAAGTGATCCGCCAGCTCGACAAGATTATTGGCCGACCACTCCCGCAGTTCAAGATCAGCAATATCGCCGGTTCCCTGCACAACGAGGTGGTGGCGTCGGGCAAGACAAGGATGCTGGACGATGCGAGAACAATTAACCAATGGATGCGGGAATTCGTTACAGAGTCCTGGATCAGCAATCCGACGCTGCGCAATCAATTGAAGAAGTTTGCTCCCCAGATTCGGAAGCTATTGGGAATAGAGGCGACCCTCATTATCCCGCTCAGGATCGAAGATGAAACCGTGGGCTTACTAGAGATCTCCAGTGCACCCGCATTCGACGCTTATGACATCAAACACCTGGAATTGATTTCCAATCAGCTCACGGTCGCAATCCGACGTAAACAGATGGAAGACGCGCTGCGGGAAAGTGAGGAACGCTACCGCAGTATTGTCAACGCCTCGCCCATGGGGATTCACCTTTACCACCTGGATGAGCAGAACCAGTTGATATTTGAAGGAGCCAATCAGGCAGCCGACCAGATTCTCAATGTGGACCACTCCCAGTTTATGGGGAAAACCCTTGAAGAAGCCTTCCCCGGCAACGTCAAGACGAATCTTCCTGATGGCTATAGGCGAATCGCCAGGGAGGGCGGTTGTTGGGGCCGGGAAAATATTGTGTACCAGGATGATCAGATCTCTGGAGCGTTTGAGGTGCACGCTTTCCAGGTCGGTCCGAACAAGATAGCGATCTTATTCACCGATGTCACTGAGCGTAAGCAGAAAGAAGAAGCGCTGCGCCTGACACAATTCTCCGTGGACCATTCCAGCGACGCCGCCTTCTGGATGGGGCAGGATGCACGATTCGTATATGTTAATGAGATCGCTTGTCGCTCCCTGGGCTATTCCCGGGACGAACTCCTGGGGATGACCGTGCATGATATTGATCCGGACTTTCCAGCGGAGGTGTGGCCTGAACACTGGGAGGATCTGAGGCGTGAAGGATCGCTTACGATGATATCTCAGCATCGCAAGAAAAATGGTCAGATCATCCCGGTTGAGATCACCGCCAACTTTGTCGAATATGGGGGAAATGAGTATAACTGTGCCTTTGCGCGGGACATTACCGAACGTCTGGAGGCTGAAGAAGCCCTGCGCGAATCCGAACGGATGCTGCGGGAATTCCATGAAAATGCCATTGAAGGCATCTTCCGTACAACTACGGATGGCAGAGTGCTTTACACCAACGAAGCCATGGCCAGGATTTTTGGATATGACAGCATTGAGGAATTCAAGCAGATAAACGTGTTCGACCTGTATCAGGATAAACAGGATCGAGCCCGGATACTTAAGGATCTGGAGTCTCTGGATTATCTCCAGAACCTCGAACTCCATCTGCGGCGCAGGGATGGCGCCGATGTCTGGGTACAAGAAAATGCCACCGCTGTCAGAGATGAAGAAGGGAATATACGCTGGATCGAGGGATTCCTCTCGGATATTACCTCCCGCAGGGAGGCGGAAGAATCTCTCCGGGATAGGGAAGAGGAGCTACGCCAGTCCCAGAAAATGGAAGCCGTGGGTCACCTGGCTGGCGGGATCGCCCATGATTTCAACAATGTCCTTACCCAGATCTCCGCGGCTACGGAGTTGCTGGAGGCCAATGCGGAGCAGACATCGGGCGAGCGGTATCGGAATATTATCCTGGGTGCCGTGGAGCGCGGCAAGTCCGTGACCGATCGGATTCTAAAATTCTCGAGAAGATCCAAGCCTCAGTACGAGAGCTTTTCCATCGCTCTCCTGCTCAATGATATTGTGCATGTCCTGAGACATACCCTTCCGAAATCGATCCGCGTAAACCTGGAGACGAATAATCATGATTTCTCCGTCTGGGGAGATAAGGGGCAGCTGCATCAGGTATTCATGAATCTATGTTTGAATGCCGCCGATGCCATGCCGAAAGACGGTGATTTAACCCTGAGCATCCGGCAGGCAAACGAGGATGAAGCTCGTCAACACGACGCTCATCCGGAGCAGAAATTTGCGGCGGTTGGAGTCTCAGACACCGGCGCAGGGATGGATAACGAGACGATCGAGAAGATATTTAATCCCTTCTTTACCACCAAGAAAGCCGGCAAGGGGACCGGACTGGGATTGCCGATTGTCTATAGTATCATCAATGATCATAATGGATGGGTAGATGTGGCCAGCCAGCTCAAGCAGGGCACCACCTTCACTGTTGGATTACCTCTCTCTAAGGAGCGTGCAGACCAGCTGACATCTGACTTTGAAGGAAAAAACCTCGTGGGAAATGGTGAACATATTCTGGTGGTGGATGATGAGCCCATGCTGCCGATGCTGCTAAGGGAGATTTTGGAGTCGGCAAATTATGTGGTCAGCATCGCCGAAAGTGGGGAATCCGCCTTGAAGCACATCCGGGAATCATCCGAACGCGTCGATCTCATCATAACGGATCTGGATATGCGAAACATGGGCGGGCGCGAACTGGTGGAAAGTATTCGTGGCGATTCGTTGAAAACCCCCGTCATTGTGACCTCCGGCTATTTTGATCCGGACGAAGTGAAGGAATTAAAGAACCTGGATGTCGAGAGATTTATGAATAAGCCCTTCAAGGTGGAGGAAGTGATCAAGTTGGTGTACGAATCTTTAAGTGCCTGACACAGCTGATCCCGATCCACTCCGCTTGTTTCCGGCTCTAGTGCTGACCCCACCATTCCTTTCCGGCTAGGCCAGGTTGTGTGCATTTTAACCGTTTGGTGCATTTTTTCTATGCCAAGCCATGTAGAACCGCCTTCACGCCAGCACTTCTGATTATCACGAATTTGAATGGATATTTGTCCCCCTTCTGGATAAGTTACTCCAGTCTCTGATAATTTGGGGAGGAGTCAACTGATGACGTCACCCTTGCCCGTTTTGCTGCTCGTTCCGTGGATTCTGCTGGCTCAGGAAAAGTCAGGTACGGAAGCTCACGGAATATATTCCTACGATCACTTCGAGAAACCTTCCGCGTGCCGCCCTTGTCATGTGGATATATTCTACCAATGGGAACAGGCCATGATGTCCCAGGCATACACCCATCACTGGGATGAGGTCGAATATTTCCGGCTGGCAGTACCTCACGCCGAAATCGAACCCAAGGTCGCTGAGGTGAAGGACGGCTGCAACGGCTGCCACGCACCGGCCGCCTTTATGGCCGGCGATACACCGCCGCCGCCGCCATCCGAAAACTCCCGGGCCAACGAGAGTGTCTCCTGTGATATCTGCCATACCATCAAGACCGTGGAAGCCGCAACTCCATTCAATTTCAACTATGTATCGACTCCCGGTAAAGTAAAGTACGGTGCGAAAGGTCGGGATCTATCACCGTACCACACTGTGGTGCAAAACGACTTCACCGGCACTCCCGAACTCTGCGGATCCTGCCACAATGAGCAAAATCCCTCCGGTGTCTGGGTAAAGTCTACCTACCTGGAGTGGGCAGAGGGACCCTATCCCGACCAGGGAGTCACCTGCATGACCTGCCACATGCCTAAAGCCCATGGCGTGAGTGCCATCATGGCCCAAGAGAAATCCATGGTAGCCCAACACCTGTTCCACGGCGCGCACGACGATGGCAAGCTACGGAGTGTCGTGGAAATGCGGATGAATCCGGACGTCCGGGAAGTAGAGCCGGGAGAAACCGTGACCTTCAGCGTGCAGCTGTTCAATGCCAAGACCGGTCACAAATTCCCCTCGGGGTCCGCGGAAGAGCGGGTGCTCTGGGTGCATGTGGAAGCCGTGGATGAGGATGGAAAGGTCTACCATCTGCCCGTGGATGCCAAGGGATTCCAGGGGGAACAGTACACTATCGCTTCTGAGGTTTTGGCCTATCGCGACATGGGTATCCCGCTCGGGATCCCGGACTTTCCCGGAATCCGCCGGGAAATGATCCCCGCCGGTGATCGCATCTTCAGGCTCCCATACCTTAATCCGGATGGAGAGATGACCATCATGCAGTGGTACACCGCCAGCCTGGGCACCGACTACCGCATCGGACCTCGTGAGACCAAGCTGGAAACCTACACCTGGCAGGTCCCGGATGATATCGCCGAGGGAAACGTGACTATTCGGGCGGAGATGTACTACCGGAAGCTGCCCGTTTCAGTGGCTGAATTCCTTGGGGTGCCCGAAGAGGAATCGCGGGCAGTACTGGTCAACGACGCCTACACCTGGATCGAGATATTCTATTAAGCATTTCACCACTAACCTGCGAGGGGGCCTCATGAAAAATCATCCCAAACTCCCGCTCATCATTCTATTGGTTGGTGTCTTTGTCCTTCAGGTTGAGACCGCCTATGCCATTCCGGGATTTGCCCGTAAGTACGGTATGAGCTGCACCACCTGTCACACCATGTTTCCCAAGTTGAAGGAGTTCGGCGAGGAGTTCGCCGGCAACGCTTTTGTGATGGAGGGCCAGGAACCTCGCCGGGCGAACACGGACACGGGCGATGAACTGCTCCTGCTGCAGCGTGATTTCCCTGTTGCCGTCCGTTTCGATGTCTTTGCCCAGGCCCAAACAAACGACGACCATCCGGCTGCAGACTTCCAAACACCCTGGGGGGTGAAGCTGCTCTCAGGAGGCAATGTCACCGAAAAAATCGCCTACTATTTTTACTTCTACATGAGTGAGCATGGGGAAGTGGTTGGCGTGGAAGACGCCTACTTGTACTTTTCCAATATTTTCGGGTCAGGCATTGGGGCTGCAGTAGGGCAGTTCCAGGTTTGCGATCCCCTGTTCAAGCGCGAGCTGCGCCTGACCTACGAGGATTACCAGCTCTACAAGGTGAGAGTGGGGTATGTGCCCACCAACCTAGCGTACGACCGTGGGATCATGCTGGACTGGGGCGCACCCTGGGGCACCGACATCTTCCTGGAAGTGGTCAACGGTAACGGCATTGGTGAGTCTGAAGATGGCTATTACGACGGGGACAACTACAAGAATGTCTTTCTCCGCGCATCCCAGGGCTTCGGACCACTGCGCCTGGGAGCCTTTGGTTACCATGCTGCCAGCTCACTTAACGGGCAAGATAATATCATGCTGGCGGGAGGCCCGGATGCTACCCTGAGCGCGGGGCCACTGGAAATCAACTTCCAGTACCTCTGGCGGCAGGATGATAATCCTTATTATCAAGGAGACATCCCCGGAGATGCAACCATTACCAGTGGCAGCCTTGCGGAGGTTATCTTCTCCCCTCGCGGGGACCGCAGCCGCTGGAACCTGGTGGGAATGTATAATCAGGTCACCTCCGATGTTGTTGACAAGATACCACTGGAGTATATTGATACATCGTACTTGTACGATATTGAGTATGAGACAGTTGCCTTGGCGGCCAATTACCTGGTGGCCCGCAACCTGCGGCTATTGGCGGAGGTGAAGTACGATCTGAAGGCTGAGCAAACCCGGTTTGTGATGGGATTTGTGGCGGCGTTCTAGGATACCGCTTGCGCACCGGATGCAGGAGCAATCGCTCCCGGGTGACTACAGTGACGACTGGACTCTACATTCAGTTCCTTGAGAGCCAGGGTATCCCCTATTCCAGATAACTGACTTCATCCTGCGTGTCCCGCGTTCCAATGGCAAGGAAGATGCAGTCTTCCTCCGCATCATTCCGCATCTGATGAGCCGGTCCCCCCGGTAACACGGCTACTGCATCGCCGGGGCCAAGAGAATACTGCTCCTTGCCCCATCGCAGGGTTGCCTGCCCTTCCAATAACAGGAAGAACTCCTCCTCCAACGAGTGGGTATGGAATGTTGAGGATATCTGGCCTTTTTTAAGACGGCAATAGTTGACACCGATCCTCTCTGCCCCCGTAGCCTTACCCAGGCGGCGGCGGGTGCGGAAGCGCATAGAAGGTTTGTCCAGATAATGAGCCTCCTCATGGACCTCATCCAGGTTTTTAATGAAATCTGGTCGGTTATCATTCATAAACTAGTTCCTTTCTCATGCAAAGGGTGAATCCAGGCTGAATATTCACGGGCAAGGACTTCACCCAAAAGAGCCCAACATCCCGGCGATGAGGACATATATTGATGAATAGGACGATCAGTGTCAGGAACCATTGCACCACAGGAGATGCATGGTATTTTATTGTCGGAATGCCAAGATCGGTCCATATCGAATACCGTTGACATGCCGTGCGAATCTTGTTCATGCTGTTGACCTATCCCTGGGGAACTTGCTGGCTATACACAGAACCAGAAGGTCGAACGTGGCAGGATTCCTTCGGATTCGACTCCTGCCAAGTGCGCCAGAGTAGCGATTACCAATTTAGCCATCCGATGATAGTACGAATTATTGAACTTGTCTATGGTGTCGCCATTTCTATAGTTAAATAGGTTCAGATTATTGCCCACGTCTTCAGTGAAGTTAATCGTGCTGTAGCCCAGCCTGTGGAATGGCACACTGTCGGATTCAAGCTCTATTATCATGATGTGAGGCTTCAGATTCAAATTGAACCGATTTATCATACCAATGGCCTGGTCCGTCATTTGTGGTGAGCGCCCGAGAGTGGATCCGATGATCGCCATCCGGCCATCATCGTCGGAATCATAGGCGATCATGTCCAGGTCGATAACGCCCGCAATTCGCATGTTGCACTCGATCGTATGTTCTGCGTAGGCCGTACTGCCCAGCAGTCCCGATTGGTCTATGTCTTCGGGTACGTTCTCGTGTTCATCCCACAACACATACAGGATCGAATACCGGGTGGTATATTGGCTCAGGATCCTGGCCGCCTCAAGTACGGCGGCAACACCGCTGGCATTGTTGTCGGCCCCCGGGGCGTCGCGGATATCCTCGGGTCTGTCTTCATCTCCGATAACTTGACAGTCATAATGTGCCCCGATGATGTAAATGGAATCAGGGAAAACGCTGCCCTGTTGCAGCGCGATCACATTGCTGCCCCTCTGGCTGAACTCGAAACGCCTGGTCATCAATCCGAAACCGGCCAGCTTCCATTCCAGATACTTGGCAGCAAGTTCATTACCCGCGAAGTAGGTCAAGCGGGTTTTAACGCTATAGGACTCATCCCCAATATCGATGTTGCTCTGCCCCGACAACTTACCTGCCACATCCAGCAGCGAGTCCAGACTGACCGCTTCTACAATGCTCTCTATCAGGCCCGTATTCGAACTGACTTGAACAGTGACAGTGATGCGGTCAGATTCACCATCATTATCCTGGGCTGTAATCCTGAACTGGTATCTCCCCTCTCTCTCGGGTATTCCATGGACGGCTTTGCCCTCAACTGTGAGCCAATCCGGGAGACCGGAATAGGAATAGGTAATGGCCTTATTCTCAGGATCTTCAGCCGATGCTGTGTATGAAAATGGAAGATTGATGATACCTGTGGCGCTGGCCGAGGAGGTGATGGTTGGAGGATGGTTATGGTCACCCCAGATATCTGCGCAGGCATACCAGCCAAGTGACAGCAGCGTGAAGACCAGGATGGAAGCCAGTCTGATTATTCTTCGCCGATCTTGAGAGTGTTGAGTCGCCATGAGCGGAGTTGGTCGTGTTAGCAACCGTTAATAATGTTGGAGGAATTGTTCTGAGGGATTCGATCCCCGATTTTATAATGGAAAATTAAACAATTTTCATATCAATTCCCTACTCCCTTGCCAGGATCCATGGATAGAAAGAACCAACAGCCGCATGGGAAAACCACTCATTTATATATAGCCGGAGGCATCGAGGGCTGTTCGGTTTTTGGCTGTTCATGGATCAGGTTTCTGTGGTAGGCAACTATGGGAGAGAGCTGAGCAGACTATACGCAGAACCAGAAGGTCGAAGGTGACAGGGATCCTTTGGATTCAACTCCCGCCAGGTACGCCAGGGTCGCGATGGCCAACTTTGTCATCCGGTGATAGTAGGCATTATTGAATTTGTCAATCGTGTCTTCTCTCGAATGAGTGTAGGCATTGATATCAGTGTAAATATCTTCAATAATGGTGATAGTGCTGTACCCCAGTGCATCGAAAGAAATGTTATCGGAGCCAATAACGTCTGTATTAATGTTGGGTTCGAGGGCAAGATCGAAGAGCTCGATCATGCCGGCGGCCTGGTCCCCCATCTGTGATGAACGTCCATGATATGATTTGCTGATCACCATGGCCCCATCATCATTGGAGTCATAGGCAATCATATCCAGGTTGATCACCCCGGCAATTTTCATTTCACAATCCAGAGTATGGGCAGCGTAGGCTTCGCTCCCCTCTAATCCAGTCTCCTCTTCATCCCAGAGGGCGTACAGGATCGTATACCGGCAGGTGTACTGGCTTAATATCCGAGCCACTTCAATGACGGCGGCAACACCACTGGCGTTGTCGTCAGCCCCAGGAGAGACTCGGCCATCCGGAGGAACATTGGCATCGTCGTAATGGGCTCCGATGATATAGATCGAATCGGGGTAGACACTTCCCTGCTGCAGCGCGATGACGTTGCTGCCAGTCTTGCTGTAATTGTAACGACCTGCCAGCAGCCCGAAGCTGGCCAGCTTCCATTCCAGATACTCGGCCGCATTTTCATTGCCCAGGAAAATTCCTACCCGGGTGCTGATATAGTGGGGGGGATCGAATATCTGCAGCAAGGCGTTGCCTGATAAAGCGTTCACAGTCTCCAACAGGGAATCTATACTCACCGCTGCCACCACTTCTCCGAGTAAGCTCGCATTTGATTTGACTTCGATGGTAACGGTGATTTGATCCGCTTCACCCTCTGCGTCCTCGGCAGTGATGTGGAATTGGTACGTACCAGTGCTCTCGGGTATGCCACGCACCATACTGCCGTCAACAACGAGCCAGTCCGGCAGCCCGGAATACACGAACTCGACGGCATCATCATCGGGATCTTCGGCCGACGCGGTATAGGAGAATGGCAGGTCAAGAATGGCGGTGGTACTGGTCACGGATGTGATGGCCGGGGGCTGATTGCCGTTCCAGACATCTTCGCACCCATACCATCCGAATGACAGCAGCGCGATAACGAAGGGTGTAACGTACCGTCGCATTCTATCCTGTTTTTCAGTATCTCGATGGGTTGTTAAGGAATCCATGCCTGTTTATCGCAGATGTCTTTCTTGCTGCGGCTGTACTCTGCCAGTTGAGTCACTTCTGCTGTGATGGGAAATTACACAATTATTCCTTGCTGGATGTCATGATGCAATCCCATGCCCTGATTTTAAAGTCATAATTATGCCCTTGAAAAGGAGATAACGCTGAATTAAGTCCAGCACACCCAACAACAACTTGCCAGGCTACAGACAATTGTCGTGCCTCCCGGTTCCGT
>JBHPIW010000012.1:0-75541 GCA_042568495.1 Fidelibacterota bacterium
AGTGGTACCGTCTATTATATTGACGGTGTCAGTCTGCGTAACCCGTTTGTGGGGTATATGAGTCAGACCATGGGCACGTTCCGCGGCGGCGGCGCTTCCGGCTATGCCGCGGACAACAGCCTTGGTGTGGAACTGCCGGAGTTTGCCTTCAGCGAAGTGGAGATGCTGACCGGCGGCTATTCGCCGGAGTTCGGCAACGCCCAGGACGCGGTGGTCAACATTGCCACCAAGGAAGGGCGCTCGAAACATACCGGCCAGATCCGGATTACCACCGAAGGCATGTTCCTGGCTGATCAAAATGGTATTGAAGAGTGGGATCATTTTATCGATCCCTCTCTGCATCTGCCACCGGAAATGGATGTTGACGCGACCTATATCGTGGACGCGGACGGTTACGGCTACACTGCCGGGGATACCGTTGGTGGTGCCCGTATGGTGACCGTCCGGGGTGGCGAGCTGATGATCAATGGCGAGCTGGTGGACGCGGAAGGAATTCAGGACATCCACCGGGAGAGCGTGCTGGACAATGTCGGCAGAGAATATATTGAAAGCACGCCGATCTGGACCGAGAGCCGGAATAACTATGACCGGACCCACGTGGCGTACAGTTTATCCGGACCCCTGTTCCAGAATGCCTACTACGCGATTTCCGGCGAGTGGCAGGATCAGACCAAGGGCCGCTACGAGAACCAGCATCGCAAGGACTTCAGTGTCCTGGGCAAGCTGACCTATAATATCAGCCAGCGGATGAAGCTGAACGTGACCGCCCTGCTGTCCCAGAATGAGCGGGGAACGTACAGCCAATACACCCGCAAGTGGCAGGGTGGATACATGCCCGGCTTTGGTCCGATCGCCAAATCCTTAGACACCAGGGCGGATATCTATAAAAAGGACTTTATCTTTTCCGGTGTGCTGACCCAGTCACTGGGTCCGAATGCCTACATCAACTTCACGATCGGGATGTACAATTCGGACATGGAGCGGAAGCGCACGGACTATGACGATCGCGATGGCGACGGTGATACTGACGAGTACCTGGTATTCCGCAAGATCAAGGTTCCCCGTGGCGAGCCCGGTACAGCAGCCTATGAGGATACTTCCCTGTGGCGCTTCACCACGGAGGATGAGGAGATGCTGTATGTCTGGACCAAGGATCCAACCCTGAGCGATTCGGCACTCTTTCCGAATACCTATGATCCCAATTATCGCGGCGAGTGGAAGATCGGCAACGAGGACGTGATGGCCAGCGACCACCTGTGGAGCCTGAACAGCAAGTCGGGCTGGAAAGAGATCTGGATTCCGGTCTATGACGCGGATGACGAGTCCTGGAGCTATTACTCCGATTGGCTGTTTGTGACCGGTGACAACCAGTTCGAGGAGGACGGCGCCACCCATAGTGACATCGATGAGCGCAGATTCAATGTCACGGATTCGTATTACCACGCCATGGGTGATGTCTACAATCCTACTATGGAGCAGCATTCGAAGATCACCAGTTTCAAGGTGGATTACGCCAACCAGGCGTCCCCGATCCACTTTCTCCAGACTGGTGGGGAATTGATGCTCTATGACCTGTATAATATGCGGATCAACAGCGCCTCCATCTCCAACTTATACATCGATGGGTGGGACCGCAATCCACGCGAGTGGGCCATGTACTTCCGGGACAAGATCGAGATGGGCGGCATGATCATGACCGCTGGACTCCGGCTGGATTCCTATCATTTGGGCAAGGACCTGGTTTACTCAGGTGTTGCGGATAATCCTGCCGATTTCCCGGTGAATCAGGAAACCGGCGAGATTGTTGATCCTATCGAGTGGGCAGATCCGAAGATCTACGTCAGCCCCCGCCTGGGCATCTCCCATCCCATCACGGACCGGGATGTGCTGCATTTCAGTTACAACCACTTCCTACAGAGGCCTGACTGGATCTACTTCTATCAAAATCTGGCCTACAGAGACGACGGTGCCTACCCGCACATCGGCAATCCCGAGCTGGAACCGCAGCGTACGGTTTCGTACGAGGTCGGGTTCACCCATCAGTTCACTGAGAACATGAAGGTGGACTTCACCGCCTACTACAAGGATATCTTTGGATGGATCCAGATGTCCCGAGGCGGTGAGCTGCCGGGCACCAAGTTCCGGATTTCCAGGAACGCGGACTTCGGCAACGTGAAGGGCTTTGAGGTGGCGCTGGACAAGCGCTACAGCAACTACTTCTCGGCCGACGTGAACTACACATTCATGGTCGCCAACGGCCGCCTGTCCGATCCGGGTCTGGGTGGAACCTACCTGTGGCGTCAGTTCGTGATGCCGCGGTCGATCCATCCGCTGGATTACGACCAGACACATACGCTGAATGTGAATGTAAACATCTTTGTTCCGCCCAATAAGAACCCGTTCCTGCTGTTCGGGAACTGGCGGGTGAATGTCACCAACCGCTACGGAAGCGGTCTGCCGTTCGATTCGCAGTCGCGGAATGCGGCCTACATCATCCCCGCTGAGAATGATGAGCGCCGTCCGTTCACCAATACGGTGGACATGCGGATCGAGAAGCGGCTCAACGTCGGCAGCGGCTATGCTTCCTTGTGGGTGGATGTATTCAACCTGCTGAACAGGATAAACCTGGGTGATGAGCCGGACAACGCCGAATGGTATCTCTCCCAAGAGGATCTGGACGGGAATGGTGTGGCCGATCACCTTCAGGATCCCGAAGGCAGGTATCATGACTGGACTGTTTGGAATGCGGGCAGACGCATTAAAGTCGGCATTGACGTTTCCTTCTAAGGCATGGAGAATATTCTGCATGAAGAAGGAAGCTTACCAGAATTGTCTTATTTAAGGAGTCCAGAATGTCTGTATTGAGGAAAAAACCAAAATGGCAGCGCCTGACAGCCGTGACCATTGCGTTCCTGTTGTTTTCGACAACGGTGTTTGTGGCCGTCGGCCCGGCAAGGGCGGCCCGTGTAGGCAACGCTGCCAGGCACCAGCTGCGCAAGCTAACGACTGTGGGAGAAGTGTATGTAGACATAGGCCGTCTCTGGTGTGATCTATCCAACTACGGTTGGATGGGTGACGATAACGCGGTCACGCCTTCCATGGAATGGCCGGGCGGCTCATCCAACATGTACCTATACCAGGGTTCATTTTGGGTCGCCGGGCGTGATGAAAATGGCGCACCGCATACTACCGCCGGAGACGAGAGTGAGTTCTATCCAGTCCTAACACAGTCGCGCATCGATTCCTTCGAAGCCAACGGCTGGGATTCATTCACGTCGGATGAGTATGTCATCCTCGTATCATCGTCGACTCTGCGTGCAGGCTTTGATTCGGATGACTGCATATGGTACGATATGGATGAGAACGGCCAGAAAGGCGTCGATGATGATGGTGACGGCCTGGTGGACGAAGATCCACTGGATTTCATCGATAACGACGGTGACGGTCTGATCAACGAAGACTTCGCCGCGGTATCCGAATCCGATACCTACACCATCTATAACGATGTCTGGCAGAATCGCCACAATTCAGGTGAATCTCCCCTGGGTGTGGAGGTTATCGAGCGCACCTATGCCTGGAGTTACAGTTATGCCCAGGATTTCATCATCTGGGATTTCACAGTTATAAACGTGGGATTGTCATCAAATGCGGATAATGAGAGCAGTATACTGGTTGAGCCCGACATACCCCAGGACCTGGACGATGTCTATTTTGGTATCCGCTTCGACTTCGACATCTGCTCCATGGCACCAGGGACGTACTGGTACGATGACCTGACCGCGTATCTCCCGTCGGATAAACTCTCGTATGGGTATGACGGTGACGACCCCGAGGTTGAGGGAAATGATGTGGGCGAGAACGGCCTGGCCTCGGGCTACCTGGGTGTTCGCACCCTGGACATTACGCCGAGCTACAGCGACGATCCCACTGGGGTGGCCGAGGTACCTGCCTCGCACAACTGGTGGACCATCGATGACGATCCGTCTTCCGATGGGCTGAAGTACCAGTTCCTGTCAAATGGCGTATATGCCGCGATACCGCCGACCCCGTACGACTACCGTTATCTCCATGGCGTCGGTCCCTGGAACCTGGCACATGGAGATACGATTCGCTGGGTAGCGGCCATCGGTATTGGCGAGGGTCTGGGAGATGCGGCCAATCCTGATCCACACAATACCACGGGCAGTCTGCGTGACATCATGATGTTTGCGCAGGAGCTGTATGATGCTGACTGGCTGGCAGCGACACCGCCGCCGACACCCGATTTAGTGATAACACCAACGGAAGAAGATGGTGTCTTATCGGTCGAATTGGATTGGCTCAGCAGTAAGGACCGGGTTGAAGACTATATCGACCCACTCTCGGGCATGAAGGACTTTGAAGGCTATCGAGTATATAAGAGTGACCGTACGGACGCAGCAGGCGCAAGAGTCTGGTTGCCGCTAGCCTCCTATGATATTGCCGGCAACGGCGTGGGAGCCGAGGCGGGACTTGCATACAAGTACGAGGACAAGGATGTGCTGAAGGGTTTCACCTACTACTATGCGGTAACATCCTTTGACGACGGTCTGACCCCGATAGGCGAGCTGGAAACCTCCCGAGGTGCCGGAACGCCACAAATTGTAGCCGCACCTGTGGGTGAGAATCTGGATGAGGTCGCGGTCGTTCCTAATCCCTATCTTGGTAGCGCTATCTGGGATCATGTCCCAACCTATGATCAACAATGGTGGTCACAGATCCAGTTTATCAATCTTCCTGAGGGTGAGACAACTATCACTATTTACACCCTCTCGGGAGACCTGGTTGACACAATCGTGAATGATGACGGTGACAGCTGGGCTAACTGGGATCTCATCACCCGCCGACAAGGTGATATTGTCAGCGGTGTGTATCTCTATGTGGCCGAGGATGAAGATGGAGACACCAAGGTCGGCAAATTTGTAGTAGTCCGCTGACAAGATTATTCAAAGGAGAAATCTCATGAAGAGAATTTGTCTTTCCTTCCTTATAATCACCCTGGGCGGGTCTATGGCCTTCGCTCAGACCCAAGCGGACCAGAAAGTCGGCATGACCGGTGCCGATTTTCTTACCATCCCCGTTGGGGCACGTGCCGCAGCCTTGGGTGAATCATTCGTTGCCTTGGTCAGTGATGCTTCAGCCGTATTCTGGAATCCTGCTGCTCTTTCGCACCAGGAGGGAAGCGGCATTTTCGCATCGGTGACGCAATGGCCGGCAGACATCATATTTTCTGCCGGAGCTATTACGTTCCAGGCGAAAGGCATCGGGAACATAGGCCTCTTCTATACCGGAATGCAGATGGGGCAGATGCGGGTCCGCACAGCCTTTGCACCGGATGGAACCGGGGAGATGTTCACGGCAGGCGGCATGGCGCTAGGTGTATCGTGGGGCCGTGCGCTTACTGATATGTTCGGCCTGGGATTGAGTGTAAAGTATATCCGTGAGGACTATTATACACTCGCATCCTCGGGCTGGGCGATCGATATCGGCTCGGTCTATAATACCGGCTGGAAAAACCTCAGAATCGGCATGGCCATGACCAATTTTGGCCCTGACATGGGTTTTGAGGGTACCTACGCGCGCTGGTATGATATCAATGAACCCGGCCGGGTAGTAGACTACGATGAATATTCTCTGCCCATGGCCTTCCGGTTCGGTATGGCTGTAGATCTGATGTCAAGTGAAGCCATGAACGTGACTCTGGTCGCGGATGCTAACCATCCCCCGGACAATGTGGAAATCTACAGTCTGGGTGCTGAAGTCACGATGATGAATATGTTCCAAGTCCGCGCAGGGTATAAGATGGGTGTCGAAGAGGGTGGATTAGCCCTTGGCGCCGGTGTTGCCCTGCCGATCGCCAATACCGCAGTTGATGTAGCCTATTCGACCTTTGGTCTCTTAGGGAGCGTCACACGCGGTTCGATCAGCCTGGCATTCTAAATTTCAAGACTATAAAAGTCAGGTAGGAGAAAGCCCCAAACACTGGTTTGGGGCTTTCTCATTGATATAAGCTGCTGTCAACGCTTGCAGCCGTTTTTAACTGAAAAGATCCTTTAGCCGGGATACATACCTACGGCTTATCAGAAACGGCTTCTCAATCCCTTTGAGGAAGACTCGGCAGGAATAATTGAACCAACCCTCCGTACGTTCAATATAATCAATATTAACGATAGTGGAGCGATGTATTCGCGCGAAGTAGTTCTGAGGCAGTCTGCTTTCCCAATCCCTTAATGATTTCTTTGTCATTTGAGCGTTGCCATCACTGGTAAGTACTTTCGTGTAGTCACCGGCCGCATTTATCACAACGATCGAACGAATTTTCAGAAATCTCCAGCTGTTATCCATGGTGATGAACAGAGAGTCCCCGTATTTTAACCTGGAAGGTTCACTCTGATCGCCAAGATCGATATCCTCATTCAAACTGTTCAGTTTTTCAATAGATAGCGACAAGCGTTTCTGACTGACTGGTTTTACCAGGTAGTCGACCGCATTCACATCAAAGGCTTGAGTAGCATACTCATCATGGGCGGTAACGAAAATGATTTTGGATTTGCTCTGAACCTTTTCCAATAGCTCGAAGGCGGATCCGCCCGGCATCTGGATGTCGAGAAAAATAACATCCGGTTGCAATTCCTCCACGGCTTCGAGAGTAGAAGCCAAGCTACTGGCTTCACCCACGACCTGAATATTGTTGAATTCTGCAAGCATTGCGATGATACTTTCACGGGCAAGCCGCTCATCATCCACGATAAGGGCAGTGTATATTTTAGGCATGGTATTAAAATGCACCGATAGAATCAACAGAAATATAAGAACGGTTTCGTAAATTGTCATATCCAATACTTACGATCATCGAAATTCTTTCCTGCCCTAAGCAGCATGTATTTCAGAATATGTGCCTATCCTCAGGTAAAAAATGCGATTTTGGTGCATGTCGATTGTAAGAAGCATAAAATACTAAGGTAGACAGAATACCTATTGCCCGGTAAATGTGAGCGTTGACACATCAAGATCGCGAAGTAAATACCAATATTAGCGGCACGCAGATATTTTGTGTGCTATTCAGATAAGCAGTTCAGAAGGCACTGGATAGGGGATAAAAATGTTATTCCATATCCTTGCTCCAAGCCGTCAACTGATTTAGCTTATTTGCTTATAATACAACCCGGATGACCATATCAGGTCAAGTCCTGATCCCTAAAAATGGGAGAACGCATGAGAATCAAATTCTGGGGTGTACGCGGATCCATACCGAGTCCGGGAGCATCTACAGTCAGATATGGTGGGAACACCTCTTGTGTTAGCGTAGAAGTCGATAAAAAGACGCTTGTGTTGGATGCGGGCAGTGGCATTAAGAAACTTGGCGACGAGCTACAGAAAAACAACAGTGATATATTCGTACTCGTATCTCATAAACACTGGGACCATATTCAGGGTTTTCCCTTTTTCGCGCCGTTATATCAAAAAGACCGCCGGATTTATGTTATTCAAACCCCACATGAGAAACGGCGCTTGTGTGGCTTGATATACCAGATGGATGGTGCCCATTTCCCCGTCAAGGCCGATGATTTGCCTTCCAAGAATTACTGCATTGAAGAGAACATCGCCGAATTTCTGGCGGAACATGGTTTTCATGTTACAACCATCGAGGCAAATCATCCTGGGGGGGGACATGGATATCGCATTGAAGATGGAACAAGCTCTATGGTATACCTGACCGATAATGAACTGGATCCTCCCTATGAAAAAGTTACCGAGTTTGATGAGTTCGTACGTTTCTGTCGTGGGACTGAGGTGTTGATTCACGATGCCCAATACATTGAGGAGGACATGCCCCAGAAACATGGGTGGGGGCATAGCGTGGTGAATCAGGTTATCGATTTGGCATTAGCAGCCGAGGTAAAGCAGCTGCTCCTATACCATCATGATCCCGATCGCACAGATGCAGAGCTGGAAGCGATTGAAAAAGATGCGCAGCACCGCATAGCGAGCATATCGCGGGATCTTCAATGCGCAGTTGCTTATGAAGGACTGGAAATTGAGATATAGGTCGTACATTGCATTTGGCCCCAGAGGTGCGTCTGGTGGAAATCCCTCAAGTCCGGCTTACTCGACGATGATCGGAGCAGCTAGCCGGTTGCATGAGGATATGAAAAGGACGGCGAAGAGCGGTTGTTCTACTTTGTAGAGTACATATGATATTGCATACGATTCTTCTTGCATTTCCATGATTTATTATATATGTTTAAGCGCCGGAGGAGCGACAGGACATATCTCCTGGGAGAGGAGGTCTGTCCTGAAGCGCAATTTGATTTTGGATTGAGAGGCCAACAACTGGAAGGTCGCGATGAGTTGTGCAGAACCCTTCTCGTTGTAAACGTTCCTCCCAGTTGCTGGCTCTTTTATTATCGGTTGTTTGGGTGAAATATTGAGTCATGTCTGACAGCATCAATCTAAACGATCTTTTTGCGCAGTTCGAAACCTCTGGAATATTTGAGCGATTCCAGCAGCGCTCCGACCGTTCAGAAGAAACTAACTCCAACCGAAATGACCGTACTGACGAGGCAGCACGGAATAACCGTGGTCAAGGCCAAGGTCAGCTCCGAGCCACCCTTGCTCGTCGTCGTCGAAATACGGAAGCCGTACAGGTAGAATTTACCCGACGCGCGCAGGAAACACGCGCAGCCCGTGAGACTGAACGTGCTGAAACACCGGAGCGAGCAGAACGACCGCGTGAAGACGCCCAAGCCGAACGTACTTCCCTGAGGCAGCGGTTCCAACAAGCAATAGAAGCATTCCGGACAGCCAACCAGCCGGGACAGGCCCGCGATGGAGGTGGTGGGGAACCTCAAGGAGCCGCACCGGCAGCGGCAGGCGCCGCCCGGGGTACCCAGGAGCGGCAGGGTTTCCAGGTTGGCAACCCACAGGCCGCTATCGGGAGGCGGGAAGAACCGCGGTTGGATGGTATACGCATGGCCGCCAGTTTTCAGCAGACAGCTCTAGGTAATGCCCTTAATCAGAATCAGCCCCCCGCCGCGCGTCGCAACAATATCATCAATCAAGGACCATTAACCCAACGCCAGGGCGCTAATGCCGCTGGAGGTGCCGCACAGAATGCTGGCGGGACGCTTTTTGGAGGCGGTGGAGCCAACCCGACAGGTAGAGCGAATCTCGGGGCTCCCGCTGCTGTTGACCGAGGTTTTGGAGGAGCCGAGCAACAAACCCAAGGCCCGCTGGCACGCGTTCAGGAACGGTTCAATAACCCTGGTGCTCCCGGTACCGATAACAATCCTGCTCTGCTAGCTGCGCGTGCGGAAGACGACAGAGGTGGGGCGAATCCAGAACCGCTTGTTGAACGGGCAATCCCTGGAGAGCGCAATGTCGGGGCGGCGAATGCTCTTGGAGCTGGTGTGGGAGCAGCAGATAGAGGAATCGGTACGAATCCTACGCCCAATAATCTGGATGTGAATAATCTGAATAATCCGAGAGCGGGAGCAGGTGCGAATCCAGTAGTAAATGCGCAGGTCACCCCTGACCTGTTGAACGCAAATCTCGGTGGTGCCAATGGGCCTGGAGCTGATCCTGGTGCCTTGGCGGGTGGCAATGCCTTGACCGTGCCTGAAGCTGCAGGTGGCCCTGGTGTTGCGCCACCTCCAAATCCCATGATCCCGGATCCGACAGAACTGCTGCAGAATACGCCAGCTGCACCACCGGGAGCTCAAAACGGGATGGATAGAACTACTGGTCCCGCACTTGAGGATGTTCAGGGTGGTGCAGCGCCAGAACGTGGGGCTACAAACCCGCCTCTACCGGAGCGGGAACCGATCCAAACGCCTGCGGAGGAAGCAGCCGCCCTGGGGACAACGCAGAGGGAAGCTGCCGATGCCGAGTTGCGAGCTGAAGTTCCCCGTCCGATCCTGGAGCCCACAGATGAGGATGGAGCCGGTCGGACACCTGCCGGAGTAGCTGCGGATGCTGATTTAAGAGGTGGTGGCGCTCCCCAAGTGGGGGCACCGCCTAATCCGGCGGCAGTGGCACCCCCTGGTAATGCGAACGCTGCCCAAAATCCGCTTGTGGAAAATTTGAGAGCTCCTGAGCCAACTGAAACAGCTCGACCTGCTGCACCTGAGCGAACAGAAGGTGGCGGCCCAGGTGCTGCAGCACAGGGACCTGCCGGTAATGCTGGTGCAGATGCAGCAGCAAATCCAGAAGGAGCAGCTCCGGCCGTTGAAGCACCCGAAAACCGGGCGGAGCGATCAGCACTTGAGGAAGCACTGGAATCTCGAGCCACCCGTGCCTATGAGCAGCAGCAGGAAGAAACTCAGACTACTGAGCCTAATCCTGGACAGACAGTGACGGAACTTTTCGTCCGCTAATAGCTGCCAATTTCATTCATCACATATTCCCCAGTACGGGCTAGTACACCATAAATCCTTGTCATCCCTGGGCAGGACATCGCTATGTACAAGATCCGGTTAATCTTGTATTCAAAGGTGAGGGCAATGAGAATCCCCCGTCGTAACTTTAGATATGGCCATGTGTAAGAGGAAGGATCACGTGAGAGGCTGCCGGGTCGCGGCAATGCTCATAGCTGGCATCGCACTATCCCCGCCTCAATCTATCGTACAGGCAACTCCCCCGCAAACCCCGGAAATTCAGCTCAGATTCAAACGAGCTTTGGGCGGTATCGGACGTGAAGGTGGGCGTGGGATTCAGCAAGTTGACGGTGGAGGGTATGTTGTCGCAGGTGTGACCTCCAGCGTTGGAGATGGGGAATGGAATACCTGGTTAGTGAAACTCGGTTCGGACGGTTCAGTTGACTGGACACAGGCATATAGCAATCAGCGAGGAGGTTATCAGGGGGGGGAGTCGGTCCAGGAGACACGCGATAGAGGATTTATTCTTGCCGGGTGCGCAAATGCTGGCAACCCCAAGGACTACGACGTTCAATTGATCAGGGCAGATCACAACGGACGAGAACTGTGGAATCGCACATACGGGGGCAGTGGATGGGACTGGGGTTATTGTGCACGGCAAACTGTTGACGACGGATACATTGTCACCGGATGGACTGATTCTCAGGGCCATGGAGGAGGTGACCTATGGCTGATCAAAACCGATGCACAAGGTAACGAACTTTGGAACAGGACGTACGGTGGGGTGGAAAACGATCTAGGCAACTTCGTACTGCCGACTGACGATGGCGGCTTTATTATCACAGGATCTACAGCTTCCTACAGCGTTGGCAACGATGATCTCTGGGTGATCAGAACCGACGCGTACGGCGAGGTGCATTGGATGCGCACGTTCGGTGGTGCAGGATACGATGAAGGTTGCAGTGTCGAACGCACTTCCGATGGAGGATATGTCATCGTCGGTTCTACCACATCGACCGGTGCGGGGGATCACGATATCTGGCTGCTGAAGTTGGATGCAAAGGGCCAGATGGAATGGAATAGGACCTTTGGTGGCGGCGAATGGGATTGGGGCAGTGCTGTTCGGGAATCTCCGGATGGCAGTTTGATTATTGTTGGAACGACGCTTTCCCATGGTGCTGGCAATGCCGATGTATGGTTAATCAAAACGGACCTTCATGGTGACGAGGAGTGGAGTCGCACTTATGGTGGGCCGGATCTTGATTTTGGTCATTCGGTCTGCTCAACTGAAGATGGGGGATACATCGTAACCGGGCAGACATATTCCTTTGGTGCCGGTGATGGCGATATGTGGATTATCAAGACTGATTCACAAGGGCGGGCCACTTTCTAGCGGACAACTAGTGCGAAGTATCGCCATACTAAATCAGAAAGCTGGCAGTGGCAAGACAACAACCTCGGTTAGCCTTGCAGCTGTGCTTGGTGAAGCAGGTCAGCGAGTACTTCTGGTCGATGTGGATCCCTAGGCAACGGCCACTCACTGGTTGGGAATCAAGAACCCGGGTCGCGGTGTTACGGATGTTTTTATCAACCAGAGACCACTCGTGGAAATGGCGCGTCCTACCAAGATCCCTGTTGTGGCAATGGTCCCCGCATCGGCTTGGCTCAATGGTACCGAGAAAGCCATGGCAGAGGAGAAGGGCGCGCGCGCCGTACAGCTTTTAAGACAATAGTGCCGGTACCGCGGATTATAGAGCCCTGGCACGGTAGCTGGTCGCCAAGGAAGCGGTTTCTACAAGCTGATTATTATCTAGACTATTTGCCCGGGAAATCCGCCAGTATGCTCCCCATTCAATTGGTGCCTTCTTCCGCAGCTTGAAATATCATACCTGATCTGGGAGCAATCTTTTCTTCTTTTCCGCTGAGCGCTGTATCCGTCCCGCCGAATATGGATTCCCAGACGACATTTAAGCCTGGCACCATATACGTTTGTTCTGCATTACTTTTATTGAGGACCACTAGGAATTCTTCCTCAAATCCAATCCGACGGTAGGCTAATACATCTTCCGTGGCAGTCATGATAACCAGGTCACCGACTGCCAATGCGGGATGATTACGGCGTAAATGGATCAATTGGGATAGAGTACGGAATGTGGTCTGCTCGTTCTCAGTCCAACCCGACCATTTCATTGGGCGCCGGTTATCGGGAACACCAGCCCCGGCCATGCCGATTTCATCACCGTAGTATAAGATCGGTACACCCGGGAGTGATAAGATATAGGTATAGTATAAACGCGAGCGTTCGTGAGCCTCCAGTCTCGCCGGTGTTGGTGGATGCGACCAAGCTGCCTCCGAAGGATTTTCGTTGAATGATACCCTCCGATCGGCAAATGAGATAAATCGCGGATGGTCATGACTGCTTACCACCGTTCCCATGAGGTTCAGCGGTTCATAGGCATTCAAATTCCGTTCGATGGTCCATGCAACATCGGTCATGGTCCCCGTACCGAGAGCAAATGACTCACGGGTATTGTAGTATAGGTCAAGGTTGAGTTGCCCATTCAATTGGGCACTGTTGACATTTGAACTAGAGAGGGAACTCGAATTACGTGTCTGGCCCAGCTGATATAGGGTATTTCTAGGGAAATATTCCCGCAGCTTCCGAGAGAGGGTAATCCAGAATCGATCAGGCACCTGGTTAATAGCATCATGGCGGAGACCATCAATATCAAAGGTTCTGATCCACCACACTGCATTTTCCGTCATGGTTTCAAGAGCTTCTGAGCTGTGAAGGTAATCGAAAGCAGGCAGGAAGGCTTCAGCCCAGGTGCTTTGGGTTTCACCATCCCGCCGCTGGAGATTGTCATGACGATCTGGCAGCCGCCGGACCCCATACCAGTCCCGGTAGTTACTGAAATAGGGATGAAGACGATGGGTCTGATGAGCAACGAAATCGAGAATAACCTTCAATCCATGATCATGTGCTGTCTTTACGAGCTCCTGCGCCGCAGTGTGACCACCGATCCTCTGTTCAACTCTGGAAGGTTGTATCGGCCAGTACCCATGATATCCAGTCTGTTTATAATAAGGGGGTAAATGTCCGATGTATGCCGAATCCGGGCCTTGGTTGAGTGGGGAGATCCATAGGGTGCCTATGCCCAGACTATCGAAGTAGCCGTCTTCAATTTTATACCGTATTCCCTCCAGATCACCGCCTAAGTAGTTGGCTAATGGAGAAACGTCCGGATCGTGCAGGGACCAATTATCATAAGGATTTCCATCGTAAAACCGGTCAGTAATGGGGAAGTAGATCGTTTGTGTATACCACGAGTCCTGCGGTGTGGAAGCGCTGATGGTTTTGCCGTTCTCCAGTAAAAATTGTGTTTCGCGACAAACTCTGCCCTTCTGGTCCTGTGCCAGAATTCGAACGAAGCCTCGGGTCTTGAGATGGAACGTAATCTGCAGCCCGGCGCTACGTTCATCTAATGTCCACTGTTGACGGGGAAGCTTCAGATTATCAACCAGTATCACGATAGATTGGGGATCGACGGATTCAGCCTCTAAAGGTTGGGTATACCTGAATGTGAAATGACGGCCGGAGTGTCCATTTCTAACGAAGAATCCTCGCGCCTGAGCAGTTGAATCTCTCAAGTCCAGAATAGAAAAAGAGCCACCTGTGGGATTGGGCACGCTGTCCGGATTGGAGGGATCGCGGAGCCACGTGCCATCAACTACCAGGCTATATTCATATCGCTGGGGTGGCAGATAAGTCGTGGCTTCATATACACCATCCCGGTCAAGATCATGAAGTGGCAGTGGATTTCTCCCCCAGTCAGTGAAGCTGCCGACCACCCTAACTTTGGGCATGGAACCGGATTCGGTGCGGTATTGAAAATTAACCGGGAACCGCGGAGTTACACGAACCGCTATTGTAGATATCTTTTTACCGGTTGAAAGCGAGATCAGGTAATTACCAGGTCTCTCATCGAGACTCTTGATGATTAGCGTATCACGTTCCAGATCCGCAGTTACCTGGATTTGCGGGGGACATTCAATCCGAAGAGAATCGGGTCGTTCCAGAAGATAGGGAAGAATAACCTGCCCTACTTCTCCGCGGGCGGGTACCTGAATAGTACGGATCGGCAATGACCAGGGATCTGGCGGGGGAAAGGTGCATCCTCCAACGATCAGGACCACAATCCACATCACGATCAATCGATTTTGAGAATGCTGCCACAGGTAGCTCATGGGAATCTCCATAGATTACAGGAAGTGGGAATTTAGGTATAGAAATCGCTCAAATTACAATTCCCGGGGCAGCTTCCGGGGAATGACATTACACCGAGGACGCTGAGCCTATATGCATGTAAATTAAGTTCCAATATGAATGGCATACTTTCCAGAGAGCCAGGATCAGTTGCGAGATCGGATTCCATGAGTAGAATTATCTGTTCAGGTATCGTCATACTCCTCCTGTTTTCAGGCTGTAAATCCCGCTATTCCCCTATCGCTACGGCTGAAACCTTCTTATTCAACAGTCCGGTGATAATGAGTCTCGATATTCACAATGAGGATGTTGTACAAACAGCGATTGGTTTGGCAATGAGTGAGATCCGCCGTTTGGAGCAAACGTTCAATCCGATCAATCCCGAAGGAAGTTTGTATCAGCTTAATGCAAACCGATCGCTTCGTGACCCGGAACTTTACCAGATATTAGAACGGGCATATACGCTTACTGAACTTACCAATGGTGGCCTTAACCTGTTTCTAGGCTATCTGGAACGGGCCTATGGATTCGGTAAGTTGATACCGGAGCCCCCGGATGCCAATTTTCTGCGTGAGATTTTGCTCACCCTTGGCCGTACCAGGATCGAGTTCGATCCATCGCGCTACCAGATCACGATGCCAAATGACGCATACGAAATATCTTTGACTGGCTTGCGCGATGGCTATGTGGCAGATCAGACACTCGCGCATCTATCAATGGCGGGAGTCCAGAACGCCATGGTTCAAGTGGGTTCTCATTTTGCGTGTGGTTCTTCCGTCAGTGGTTTGGGATGGCAGGTGAATGTTGTGAATCCGGTTGGGGAAGACACTGATGTGAATCTGTATGTTGAATTTTGTGGTGTCGCAACTGCTTCAGTGAAGGATCAGTCATACGTCTATCGTGATGAGGTATATTATAATCATCTCGATCCGGAGACCGGGCGTCCAGCGCGCAATCTCAGTTCAGTCACGGTAGTAGCTCCGACCAGTGAACTCGCCAGCGGCTTGGCGAGGGGAATCTTCATCCTGCCACCAGATGAAGGCTTGCGCCTGTTAAATGATCTGCCCAGTGTTGATGGTTTGTTAATCAATCACAACGGGGAAATATCCCTTTCGGACAGCATGTTTATCTGGATGGGAGATTAGCAGCTTGCCACATAATAGGTGTGGGAGGCAGGATAACCAAGTATGAACCCCATATGATCGTTCCGGTGGGGATATGTTCCTGAAAGTACTACTGATCCTTGCTGCAAGTGCAGCGATCTGGTGGGTGATTCGCTGGATCTGGGTGGTCTTGCGGGCAGTAGGTGCGTTGGGATATCTGTCTTCGGAATCATCAGGACGGTTGAATCGTATACTCTATCACATTGAAGCGTGCACCGAGTATTATGAATCCGAATCCCACGGATCATTGCCTTATACGCAATATCGCCCAATTGCAAAGGAGATTGCACCAGCAATCATCCTATATCACGGAGCTACGCCCTATGGTGAAGAGCATCCAGCCTTGGTACAACTCGCTCGTGCATTGGCTCATACCGGTTTAATTGTTTTCGTACCCCAGCTACCGCAGCTAAAGGCCGTAATAATCGATGAGACGAGTGCGGATAGCATGCGGGAGTTTTACGAGTACATTCAGGGCCATCCGCGGATCTCACCGGGCAGGATCAGTCTTGCTGGTACCAGTTTCGCAGGAGGGATCATGCTCAAGGCCATGCTGAAAGAATCCATGCATAGACCTCCACCGCAAGCTGTGATGACATATGGGACCTATTGTGATTTGGAGTTGACACTCAGGTTTGTCCTTACTGGGAAAGTCAAGACGGAAGAGTATGAAATTGCAGTTGAACCGGATAGATGGGGGCAGGTTATATTCTTCTACAATTACCTGGAGCACATCCCTGGAGATTTCAGTCGGGCTGCCGTCAGGAGTGTATTGGAATATTACATACAGGACAGGGTTGAAGAGGGAAATGCTGCCAAAGATGAATTATCATCCGTTGATCGCAATATAGCTGATCTGATTCTTACTCCAGGGAATCAGGAAAGTGCAACTCTAGCAGATATGGTGCTGGAACATGCAAAACCAATTCTGGATGCACTATCTCCCTCTCGGTTTCATCAAGAGATTCACTTCCCAATCTGGGTATTACACGGACGGGATGACCGGATGGTCCCTTATACAGAAGCCGTGGCGATGAAACGACTTATGCCACGCTGGGCACATCTCCATATAACCGGTCTCTATGCTCACCGAGACTATGGCGCAGGAAGTAACATTTTCAAGACGATTTGGAATACGTTCACTCTGGTTATTTATTTTGCGCGCTTTCTGCGGGCAGTCGAGGGCTGATGCTGCAGATAGAGACTTTCGAGGGGGGATATGACCGCAATTTTGACTATCTGGTCTATTGCCCGTCAACATCCAGAGCCGCCTTGGTAGATTCCGGTACTCCCGTACATCCTATCCAACAATCGATCTATGACCGGGAATTGATTCTCGAGAAAATACTGCTAACTCATACGCACAGTGACCATATTGAATATCTTGCGGAATGGGTGACTCAATATCCCAGGATTCAGGTTATGGGACACAAGGAACCCGTTTCATCCTCGCTGCCCAATTATGTGGGACTGAAGGATGGCGCAAAGATCGAACTAGGAAATTCTCAACTGCTGATGATCGCGACTCCGGGACATTATCCCGACAGTGTCTGTTGGTACGGCCAGCAAGTGGGGGCCCTGTTTACTGGTGATACGGTATTTATTGGGAGGACCGGCCGTACTGTTGACCCACTCAGCGACGTTCACTCGCTCTACCAGAGCGTATATGAGTGTATTCTCCCCCTTCCCAAGAATACCGTGATATATCCAGGACATAATTATGGATGGTTGCCATCCCTGCCACTTGGGGAGATTGAGAAGACCTCTGAGTTTTTCAGCTGCAAGAATGCTGGCCAATTTGTGCAGGTTATGGCGGATTTTGAAGCAATCCGGCAGCCGGGCAGTTAGCTGGATTGGCAATCTTATGGTCCAGTAATGTATGATGAGGAAGTCCGGTAACCGGATTGTGTTCGGGATATTCCGGTTTAAAGTGGGGGTAGTTCCTACTTCATCCAGTCGGTTATTTCAGGTTTCAGAGCCAGAATCCATTACGAAGGCTATTGTTTTATATGGCACTTAGCCACATTTCAACAGGAAATGTAAATAGTTGAGCAATATTGGGAATAATTCTTGACTTTATCGACGGGAGGGTCAAAATTCTCCGTCGAGAGAGGCCATAGACTGTTCCGCTCTCACAGCACCTTAAAAAAGGAGATTTTTCATATGGCAGAAAAAGTCAAAACCGTGGGTGTTAAGAAGGAATCAGGATTCTTATACTATCTGGGCAAAGACGGCAATGTCTGGCGTTCAAAGATGGCACGTGCTGGACAAAAAGGTGGGGCTGCCGCCAAGGTAGCTGATGCTGGTGTCCGGCGTGAGACAGGCTTTCTTTATTTTATAGATAAAGACGGTGATGTTTCTCGGGCGAAGATGGCCCGCGGTCGACGTTAACCGCTTTCTATCTATCCCACATGGAAAAGGCCTTGCTGTCCAGTGAGGCCTTTTTTTTAGGCCAGCGGGCATCAGACGACGATATTGTACGGGGAGTAAACCCTTCTATTTATCCCCGTAACCTGTCATTGTCTTTGCTTGATTCCACAACTAAGCCGGTGTAGTTTACTAATTTAGCAGCATATCATTTACTATGTCTTCCCGCATGAATTTCCGCATATATTGGTATCTCCTTACGCTCGTTCTGATATTCAGTCCATGCCATTGGTTGCTAGGCGCTGAAGGAGAAGACGCCCTGCCAATCGTAACGAGCGTCACCCTGGAGGGAAACCACATCACTCAAGATCACGTGATCCTCCGGGAGTTATCCCACCCATTATTTCAGCCGTTTGATTCATCGTTGGCCCATGAAGACCAGCGGCGGCTTTACAATCTCGGGATTTTCGAGGCGATTCGGATTTATGCAAGGGACATCGATTCGCGAGAAGCCGCCCTGGTAGTGGAGGTGGTAGAAACTATTCGCATGATACCACTGCCGATTATATACCAGGTGGAGGAGCTTGGTTGGTCATATGGCGGTGGTGTGAGCTTCCTGAACTTTCGTGGTCTGAATCAGCGCCTGGATGCCTTGGTCACCTCTGGTGCTGAAAAGACTTTCACATTCCTCTTTTCCGATCCTTGGCTCTTCGGCGACAGAATCAGTGCTAACGCCTGGATAATGCAAGTATACCGAGGGGATCCCGTTTATAATTTCCGAATGCGAGTCCGGGACCTCGAGATTGGAATAGGCAAGTTCTCGAAACGTAGGACGGTCAGTCTTCATGGCGCTGTTAGTATTGAACAAAGAATGGTTCATTGGCTAGAGCAGAGTCGGAATGACACGACACATTCATTGTTTCAGAGCAAGATCGATTTCTATTGGCGCGCGACGGATATCTGGCGTGATCCTACCAAAGGATCGTGGGTCAACTTATACATTAGTCCCGTCTTCCCGCTGGACAACGCATCGCCGAGTTACACCAATATTCGTGTACGATGTGGATGGTTCTATCCCATACAACCAGGTGTAAGACCGCTGGTGTTTGGTGTTGGAGTGCGTTTATCGCATTATCTTTATACCAATCATCAGCGCCCGATGTATTTGCAGCAGTATGTGGGTAGTTATTGGGTCCGAGGTTATGATGCAGATCAGGCCAAGAACGCACCAGAAATTAGTGCCCTTCAACAGGCTCCCAGCGTGGCGGGAATAAGTTTGGAGATAAGAAAGATGATCCTGCCTCGGAGGGTGGTCGGCCAGTTGGAACTGGGACTATCATCCGTGGTATTCATGGACATCGGCTGGGGATTTTCACCAGCACAACCATTAAGGCAATCTCAACCACTCGTAGGCTACGGTGCGGGCCTCCGTTTCTTTATCCCGATCGTGCACATCATTGCCTTGGATGTCGGAGGCAATCCGTATGATAATCGGTTACGGTTACGGGTGAGAATGAGCCACGCTTTTTAAAAACTGATCGTCCTTGAAATTCCCGACAAAAATTGTCTGCGGGATGTTTCCGACAATAGGTTAATGTAAATTTATTCTTCGTGAGACGAAATCTCCCATACTGGCCAAGAATAATGCTGGCGCTGGCAGCTTTGCTTTCGTTTGGCCCAGGTGTACTGCATGCTGCCCAGGATGATTTGGCAGTACAGAATCCGCCGGATTCAGTACGCACTCAAGATGCAACAGCGGGATTGATTCGGACTGCGCCATTTGCGGGGGAGGATGTATATATACCAGAGCCAGAGCTCAGTCCGAGTACTGATTCGCTGTTCTTTAACGACATGCTCCCTGGAGAATCACGTACATTATTCATGGACTTAGCTAATCTGGGTGACGGTGAAATTCTGCTGGATAGTTTGGCATATCCTGCAGGAATGATGACTATTTCCCTACCTGAGAATGCCTTGCGTCCAGGCCAGTTCGTTCGTTTTCCTGTTACATATAGGCAAGCAGATTTAAAGGTCCATGACATTGAGATAGAGGTGCATTGGAGTTCTCCCCAATATGAGAGGGTCGAAATTCTTTTCCTTAAGCTGCTAGCAACAGCTGCATATCCTTTACGGGCATACCCGGAACGAGCCATCTGGAGCGAAGCATACGTGGGAGTAGTAAATAATACCCGCATCCAGCTGCGGAACTTGGGAGTACTGCCAATATTCTTCCAGACACCAGTAACTAGTAATCCTGACGTACAGATCTCTACACTTCCTCCTTTACTTGCCACAGAGTCCTCAATCTCCACCCTCCTGTCCTGGTCACCCGAAACCACAGACATCATGGACGGCTTGCTTCAGATACCGTATAAAATCGGTGATGCTGATGGAATACTGGATATTCCTATTGCGGGAACACCCTCGCAGCTAGCCTATCTATCTGAGGATACAGTACGGTGGGGGACTATCTACGCTGGGAGCAGCTATCGGTCCCACATTTCTGTAAGGAACGGTTCCGGATATCATATCATATTGAAAGGCCCCGAATCAGGTGCAATCCAAGTCCATTCTGTCCCCGGAACAGAGAGCAATCAGAGTGCTGGACAATGGTTTGACATTCCCGCCAGATTAGAGATTCCACCCCGAAGTATCGAATATCTGGAGGTGGTTCTTGCGCCCCGCAGGGCTGGATTGTACCATTTTGAGATTCCGTTCCGCCAGCTTATTCTTAGTACATCCCAGAAGAGATCTCTACCTGCCCCTGATGTGGTTCTGCCAATTCAGGCCGAAGTGAAGCTTCCCATAACGGCTGCGCCTGAAACCCTGGAATTCGGGGGGCAACCAGTGCTAAGGACAGCATCAAATCAATGTGTACTCCAGAATCAGGGTGCCACTTCAGTGGATATTTCACTTGCCCTTGCCACCGGATTGGACGCGTACTCATTTCCACCGATGATGTTTACTATCGAGCCAAATGAGCGCATCCAAATTCCGGTATATTTTCATCCGAGTGAAATGATCAACCATGTCGATGAACTCATTCTCGGCTACAGGACTTTTGGGGAACGCCAGGAGCTTCACCTGAAATTGACAGGTCAGGGTCTTGACCGTCCTTTATTGCGCCTGAATACGCTTGCAGATGTCACCATCGGTGAGGATTTTGGAGGACCACTCCAGCTGGCTGACTTGAATCGCTACTTTCAAGATGCCAACCATCTGATTTCCTACCAAGTTATTCATCCATTTGAGGGTCTTTTATCATTAGTGATAGACGAAAATAATCAACTTCAATTGTCAAGCACGCCGAATTACCATGGTCAGGGTGATGTAATTGTGCAGGCAATGAATGAAATGGGAATTGTACAGGCTGATACATTCAGGCTCACGGTGACTGCTGTAAATGATTTGCCGCGATTAATGGCGTCTATCGACGATCTGGTTTTAGAGGAAGACACCGCACCAATGATTGTCGGGAAGCTGTCAGAAATGTTCTACGATCCAGACAGAGATACCGATACAGTTGTCACGCACTTCTCAATCTACAGTTCCTATGACGATGAGGCGGTACGTCTTTCCAAGGAGGGAGATAAGCTGCTGTTAACGATCGCTCCGGACTGGAATGGCAGCCGCACATTGATTGTTTCCGCCAGTGACGGTGCGGATCCCGATGCGACAGTATTCGATTCCTTTAAGGTTACCGTCCTGCCAGCGAATGATCCACCCAGGATTCGTTCCATACCCGCGATAGAAATGATAGAAGATGATACGGTTCATCTAAATTGGTATCATCTGGTCAAAGACATTGACAACACATACGACGAGCTGACTCTGACCTTCACTGCCCCAAGTGGAGGCGCGGTTCCTTTTATGTTTGAGAGAACTGACGGAATCCTCATCGTTCGTCCCCGAGCCAATTGGTTTGGGGATTCTAATCTCCGGATAACTGTGACCGATGCAGAAGGGGCTGCTGATAGTCACGATTGGGCTGTTCGTGTAACTCCGGCAAACGATCCACCAGGCCGTTTTAGATTGCAGGAACCGATGATACAGACGTGGGAACAGCGTCTGAGCTATTCCGGACGGGATACACTTATTGAATTCAAATGGCAATCAAGTCTTGATGCTGATCCGGGAGAAAGTCCCATTTATTCCTGGCAGCTGATGGATACTACTGGCCGGGTACTGCGAGAAATGCCTGCCGGAGAGTCTACCTCGGTAGCAGCATATTTCGATACCGCCGGTATATTCTTGTGGTCGGTGCTGGCGAGAGATGAAGAGGGTTCAATTACAGCCAGTGATACCATAATATTCATTCTCGATTCCTCACGACGAAGATGGTACGGAGGTGAGGGGGACTTGATCTTCTCGTTTGGCCCGAATTATCCGAATCCCTTCAGCGGCGCAACCCGTATCGAATATGCCATTCCCAGGTATTCGTATGTTGTCATTTCAGTATTTGACGCTATGGGGAAAAAGGTGCGGGTGCTTCGATCGGAACCGCATTATCGGGGTCATTACGAAGTAATGTGGGATGGAAGAGACAACAATGGCCAGCGCGTGGCTTCGGGATCTTATGTTGCGGAAATCAGATCGGGCAACAATTCTGCATATCTGAAGCTGGTTGTAGTACACTGACTGCGCTTAAATGTGTTGGATATCACAAATCACGATATTTATATGCACTTAGGTCATATAATTCCATATTTTCAGGCAACCAAGCCATCTGTTCGGGAGTCTATTTTTACGCTATGAAGAATCTATTTCTGCTACTATTTTGCACTACCGCAGCATTGACCGCCCAATCCATCACCAAGGTGGATTTCGAGGTACTTCCCGGAAATCTCATTGAAGTCATGTACAGCATCTATGATACGGAACCCGATGCGGTGTATTCCATTGATCTGTACGCTTCGATCGATGGTGGATATACCTTCCCGATCCATGCTCAGAGCGTAACGGGTGATGTGGGGTCCCGGATTATGGGAGCCGGCCGTAAGAGTATTATCTGGAAGGTGCTTGATGATGTACCAGCACTGGTGTCGGACAATCTGGCGGTAAAAGTAGCGGGGCGGGCACGACCCTCCGTTGGTGGAATTTTCCGCTCACTTTTAGCGGGTAATCGTTTAACCAAACGACTCAGCAACGGTGTCACATTCTACGGCGGTGGTGGACAGTATTACATCTTGGAGAGCAGTCAATTCAAGAGCGAAATGGAAACGGGAGGCTTGGAGTCGAAAGTCAATACCCGATTCGGACTCCGGATTACATCGGTTCCCTTTGTCTATCGGTTCAACTTTATCTACCGTAACTGGGATTTGGGTCTGGTGAGCGCCGATGAGGAGCGTCTGAAATACCTCTCATTCGCCGATCAAAGCTACCACGGAGAGGATTTACTGCTCTATTATGCCGGGGTATCCTTCTCATTCGCCTACACGCCGCTTCCGATCCTCGGGATTTTCCTGCCCGCAGTGGGTGGTGGATTCAGTTATAACCAATTCCGCCTGGGAAGTACCAAAGGAAGTCTCACCTCATCATTGAATAATCCGGGACTGTTTGCAGAGGTGGGATTTCAGATCAATGTAACACGTGGTATCAAGCTGAACCTAGGTGCCCGACAGAACTTCTTAAGTCCCCAGGTTAATTTCACGGATACCTTCATCGAATTTGGTTTAAATATACCGACACAATGAGAAACTATTTACTGAAAATTATTCTGTTAACGCTCCTCTGTTACGCCGGCTGTGATGAAATCTCACCCGATGTCATCAAGAATGCCATCCTATCCGATGAGGACAATTGGCTGGAACGAGATGTTGGTGAAGATCCATATGAGCTGGTGAACGACCAGTGCTGCAACGATTATTATCCCAAGCCGTTGCCGATGGATACTGAGATCCAACCAGTCATTTCTCCGGCACGGGACCTGGACTATTTCAACCTTCAGATACCCGACACGGTATTCGCAGGTCAGATATTCCTCTCTTCCGAGCGGGATAATCTCGAATTACGATTGTTTACCCGGGACCTGGATGAATTTGAACTACTGCCTGATTCTCTTGGGACACCCATGGAGATAGGTTATGGTCCGACATATCTGACGACCCTAGCCAGGCTAGATACAGCCTTTACCACTTTCACGCTGCTGGTCAAGGGTGAAACCAAACGGGCACAGGGCGCATACGTTCTGCATTGGCAAGAAGTGATCCCAACCACCGATTTGGATATAAGTCGTCCAGCAATGGGTGAGCAAGTCCATCGGTCGCATTCGTATATTATCCGCTGGAGCGCCAGCAGTCCTTCCATGCCTGTAACAGTGGCCCTCATGAAGGGGCCGGGAGTTCTAAATATTCTAAAACGGGACCAGCGATACATCAATTCATTGAGTTGGACACCGACTGAGGATCTCGATCCGGGAAATGACTATCGGGTCATTGTTTATCAAAGCGACAACCCTAACACACTGGACATATCCGATGCCTTCGAAATTGACTAGTATTCTGACCTTGGTCTTCATTTTCTGTGGCTGGGCGAATGCACAGGCAATAGAGGGCGTTAGTCGGGCAAAAAAAGTTGAAATAAAACCGCTGGGGTACGTTGAACCTGCTGAACCGGTTGAGGCCTTTCCTACCAGTGACATCGATATAGAGATTCCGGCGACTTCGCTTTCGAATCCTTCTGCAGTAGGTGTAGTCATCGGGATAACAAAATATGCCCATCCTGATGTACCCCAGGTTGACTATGCCCGGCGCGATGCCCGCCTGATGCGGGAATACCTGATACAGACCATGGGTTACAGGGATGAAAATATTATTACAGCCATTGACGAGGAGGCCACCAAGGCTTCGTTCAATCGCATTTTTGAAGGTCAGTTGGCAAATTATATCACGCCGGGCGAATCCGATGTGTTTATCTACTACTCCGGGCATGGAGCCCCTGACGTGGAGAACGCCAGCGCGTATTTCGTACCTCACGATGCCGATCCGAATTACGCGTCCCAAACCGGCTATAGCCTGGATCAATTCTATCGCGAGTTGAATGATCTGGACGTCAGATCAATGACAGTGGTTATGGATGCCTGCTTCAGTGGAGGGAGTGAAGCAGGGATGCTTATCCAAGAGGCATCGCCGATTTTCATCTCAGTTGAAAATCCCGCCGCTAATCTCAGTAATGGCGTAGTCCTAACTTCCTCTTCGGGTGATCAGATCAGTTCCTGGTACCGGGAGAAAGGCCATGGCCTGTTCACATACTTTTTCCTGAAAGGTCTGCGTGGCGAGGCCGACGGTGACCAGGATGGAAAAGTCACCTCTGAGGAAGTGTTCGGGTACCTCATGGAGAATGTACCCTATTTAGCCCGACGGCTTTTCAATCGTGAGCAGATTCCACAGCTGATGGGCGGTAGCATGGATCAGACACTGGTGGAATATTGATGCGAACGTTCTTGTCCTTATTTATCTCCCTGTTACTCCTCGCGGGCTGCAGCGCAGTAATTCCGAAAGCAGGTCGAGAACATCCGGGAAAAGACCGGGCGCAAGCGGCAGCGGAAGAAGCCTTTGTTGAGCTGGAGGGCGGCAGGGAGGTACCACTTCCGGGAATGACGGCAACACCGGTGGAGACCGCCCTGTTGGAGGAGGAGCCGGCTGTGACGGAGAGCGAGCCTGCGTCCACTCGTGCGATGGATTACACGGTACGGCCGGGCTGGTTCCTGGTGGATACGACACTGGTATTTCCCGGCACTGTCCCACCAGCCAGGGCAAAACAGGAAGCCCTTCAGATAGCACGTGCGGCCGGTCTAGAACAGGCCCTGCCTGCCAGGATTTCGTTTACCTCTCTGTTAAGTGATGTTATGGATGAAACCGCTGGGGCGGCGTACGAAAAGTCTACCTGGAGCACCTTTGCACTCTCCTCAATTTCCGGCCATGTAGTGGATGAAAAGATACTCTCCACCGAGGTTACACCAATTGAGAGCAATGCTTACCGCTACCGCATTGTGATGGAGGCCAGGGTGGTACCCGTGAAGGGTGAACGGGATCCGTCCCTCAGGCTGGAGCTGGATGTCAACGAACGCTTGCTGAATGAGGGTGATGAGTTGATAATAAAGGCCCGGTCGAATACCGCTGGCTATCTGTACGTCTTCGACTTTTTAAGCGATAATTCGGTTATGATGATGTTCCCGAATGCCCTGATGACCGATAATGCTGTCTCTGCGGCCAACTGGGTGGAAATGCCCACCGAACAGGAACGGGCCCGAGGAGTACGATACCGGGTTGCCGCAGCTCCTGATGCGTTAACCACCAACGAGACGATCTATGCGGTTTTTACGAGACAACCGATCGCGGACATGGCGGGTCTAATAAATGTGCCTGAAGGGTACGCTTCTTTCTCAGCAGGTGATGCAAGTTTTACCGATTTTCAACGATGGTTGGCAGAGATTCCATTAAGCCAACGGATTGAGAAGGCTGTTCAATTACATATTGTCAAAGACAAGGAGTAGAATCATGAAGCGAACCATTATACTATTGCTATCAGCAGGATTGTTATTGGTGCTGGCAAGCTGCGCCGGAAGAATGGAATCGGGCACCACGGAAGCTCGTGAGAGCCGTGATATGCCTGAGTGGGTCATGCAGCGTCCTGTCATGGAAGGAATGATCTACGGTGTAGGTCAGGCCAAGAAGCAGAATCCCAGCCTGGCACAGAAGGTAGCCGCACAGCGTGCTCGAGATGAACTGGCGGCCTCCATCAAGATACAAGTGGAGTCCCTCGTAAAGGATTTCATGCAGGAGAGCGGCATTGGTGAACGCGCTGAAGCATTGGAGTTTACCCAAGCAGTAAGCAAGGGTGTAGGCGATGCCACCCTTACAGGCGCTATCATCAAGGAAATGTATCAGGCGAAGGATGAGACCTGGTTTGTCTTGATGGAGTATTCACTGGATCAAGCCAGACGAGCCGCCATCGAGTCTGCCCGTCAGGAAGAAGCTCTCTGGAATGAATTCAAGGCTGAGCAGGGATTTGATGCCCTGGAGCGTGAGCTGGAAAAGCTGCGGTAAAATCAGTCAAATAGAGTGCAACAGGACGTTCGTCCTGAGACCATTGCCCCCCGTTGGTTCGCCAATCCGCTCTGGATAACCGCGGGGGGTATTTCTTACTTGGATTTTCGGAATAGCCGTGCCCGATCGAAACGGTGTTCTTCCCCGGAGATCAGGCGCACAACATTGCTTCGATGGGTAAACCAAATGAAGGCGACGATCACCAGACTGAATATCCCCAGACTGTTGATCAACGTACCCTCACGCAGGTAGGAGACCAGTGGGAAGAGAGTAACGGCCGTAACCGATCCGACACTGACATAGCCGGTGAGGATGATAACCAGGATCCAGACGGTCAATCCGAGCAGGACAGCCAGCGGGAACAGGTGCAGGACCATACCCGCCAGAGCACCGACGCCCTTACCACCTTTGAATCCGGCAAAAATGGTGTACGTGTGACCCAGCACGGCTGCGGCCCCACAGAGAATGGCCGCCAGATTGGCATCTTCGAACGGTAGTTTTCCCAAAGCTCCATTGAAGGTCCAACCGGCAATCACCGCGGCTGAGAACCAGCCCTTGAATATGTCAACAGCAACCACTACCAGGGCCGACTTCCAGCCCATAACTCGAAAGACATTGGTCGCCCCGGCGTTTCCACTGCCATACTGGCGGATGTCGATACCGCGGGTGACTTGACCAGCGATGATGGCGGTCGGAATGCTACCAGCCAGGTAGCTGAGGAATATAAGCGCGATAAGAAGAATCACACGAGGTCAGCAGGTTGCAGGGCTATGATCAGTGACCCTGGGCCGCCATGCGAGCCTATGGCTGTCCCCGTCATAGTGATATTCAGTTCATTGGTCTTACAACCTCGCTGTCGGAGTTGCTCCACGAGGATCCGGGCGGCTTCGGGACAATCGGAATGGCTGATCAAGACATTGTACGTGGTGTCCAGATCGATACGGCGACACAGCCACTTGGTGAGTCCCCGGGCGAGGTTCCGACGACCAAAGAAGATACCGGCCATGTCAACCTTGCCTTCTTTCGTCCATCCCAGTACAGGGGCTACCCGCAGCAGATCCGCCATAACTTTCCGGGAACGGGAGATTCGTCCCCCGCGGACCGCATAGGAAAGATCCTGAATGGCCGCGTGAATGATAGTCTGGTCAATAGCCTTCTGGGCAATAGCCACGACCTCCTCATGAGTATGACCATCCTTGACCGCCTTGGCGGCGGCGGTGACAATCAATCCCAAGCCGACGGTGGTGTTGGTAGCATCCAGGATCGTGATGTTGGCTTGCGGCAGGCGCCGGGCGGCATTTTCTGCGGACTGAATGGTTCCACTCACCGCCAGCGGAATATGCAAGGATATAATGCTCTCGTAGTGGCTGGATAGAAACTGATAGGTACGCCAGAAATCACCCGGTGTCGGCTGAGAGGTCTGGGGATGATGGGGATTGGTGGTCAATTCCTTGAAAAATTCACTGGGTGTTATGGAGATTTTGTCCAGATAACCCTTATCGCCGAAGTTTAACCTGATGGGAACCAGGTGGATATCGTAGGCCTCGATCATCTCCGAGGGCATGTCCGCAGTGGAGTCGGTGACGATAGCAATTCCCTTGCGTCCCGTGGCTGCTGCTGCGGTCTGGCGATGCATATCATCGGCCTTTGGCCCGGTTACTTCACCGTAGCTGCGTGCGGCGTCAAAGACAGCTTGTGGTTCATTGGTATGGATGTGGATCTTGATCCTTTCCTTGGATCCGCCCATCACCAGGCTGTTCCCCAGCTCCATAAGAGCTTCGCGTAGTTTGTTCCGGGGAATGTCAGCCCCGGTAACCAGACACTCGGTACAATAGCGCAGATCAGATTCGGTTACAGATTCGATCAGGCTCGGTTCCGGGAGTTCTACCGATGGCAGGACCTCCATCTGATCCTCATGACTGCGGATGGAACCCCGGTTGATGAATTCTGAGATGCCGCTGAGGATATACACGAATCCAGCGGCACCGGCATCCACAACACCCCTTTTCTTCAGGATTTCCAATTGTTCAGGTGTCCGGCGGAGCGCTTCCTCGGCCCGTATATGAGTGTCCTTCAGCAACAGCATGAAATCGCTGACACCGGCTTTCGTCCGTTCTTTCATACTCTCAGTTGTAGCTCGGATGACGGAGAGGATCGTTCCCTCCACCGGTTCGGAGAGGGCTTGATGGGCATACTCATAACCCACTTCGAAAGCTCGGGCGGTGTGTTGTACGGTCAGTCGTTTTATTTCCGCGCAGCTATCGGAAAAGCCCTGGAGGAATTGCGCCAGAATAACACCGGAGTTGCCGCGGGCACCGTCGAGGGCGGCATCCGCGATGGCCACGGCCGTGCGCCCGGCGTGGATCTGAACCCGCTGATGGGTATTATCAAGGATGGATTTCAGCGTGAAACTGAGGTTGGTGCCGGTATCACCGTCCGGTACGGGAAACACATTAATCCGGTTCAGATACTGTTGATGGGCCATAACACGACGTATACCTGCCGTGAGTGCCCGGTGCAACCGGAAACCGTCCAGATAAGTGATTTTCCCTCGTGTCATCTCAGATGCAGGTAATTGCGCTCAAGGATACACATGCCAGAGTGCGCAAGTCAAGATGATTAGAATGATTCGTAGATGGAGCAGATACTGCGCGGGATGGGATAGTCTGATCACCGATTGGATTATTTTTCAGTCTTCTGGGCTCGCTTGGCTGATTTCTTACCCCCCCGCACAGTTGTTTTCTTGTTTGCTGGTGCAGCAGTTGTTGCATCGCTTTTCGGCTGGCTATCCACGCCTCTTTTCAGGGGAGTTTTTCCAGGGCTTAATCGTGTGGGTATTGGGGTGTCAGCAATTTCCACCTGAGTGCTGCCCTCAAACATATAGAGAAACGAGTGCTTCCCCTTGGACAGGGCTCCCCCCGAAATCAACAACTTGAATCCTTCCTCAACAGTCAGCTTAGCCTGGATCGTATCGCTTTGGGGTACGAAGACCACGTAGCCGGAAGTAGGATTCGGTGTGGTAGCAACGAAGATATTGTAATGTGGAACACCGTCGTTCGAGAAGGATGTCCCCGTCACAAACCCAAGGGTCCATAGACCGGGGCGTGGGTATTGCAGCCAGACGACTTTCTTGAAGGCGCTGCGATGCTCCGGTGAGAATGTCTGAACGATCTGTTTGGCAAAATTGTAGACGTTGGAAACAACGGGAATTCTGAGGAGCACTCTTTCGAAATACCCGTATAATGCCCGGCCGAGAAAGTTGGTTACGAATAAACCCAGGATGAAGAGGAAGATGACCAGTAGCAACAGCCCGAGACCGGGGATGTCCAGTGTCGAATAACGGCGGACCAACGGAGCCAGGATCTCATCCATAAATCGGAAAAGAACCTGCAGCACCTTGATGGTGATATAAACCGGTACGGCGGTAAGGATACCCGCAATAAAAATTCGTCTTAGCTTAGCTCCCATACGATTTATTCCTTAGTGGAGACTTGGTACAATTCAGACACAATACAACTCCCCATACTTCGCTTCCAGATAGCGGATAAACGGCTCGGCCGATAGTGAAGTTCCGGTCAGCTCGCTTACCAACTCTTCGGCGGTTTTACCGCGACCAACCTGGTGGATGTTTGTCCGCAGCCATTCGCGCAGAATCTTCAGATCACCTTGCGCGATGCTGTCTTCCAGTCCCTCGATTTGTGCCTTGGCCACGTCGTAGAACTGGCGGCCATACAGGTTTCCGAGGAGATAGGAGGGGAAATACCCTATGGCTCCCATACACCAATGGATGTCCTGCAGGATTCCCTCCGCGTCGTTTTGCGGTACTATTCCCAGATAGGATTCCATTCTCTCGTTCCACATGGCCGGCAGATCCATCACATCCACGGTGTCATTGATCATGGTCTGCTCGATCTCAAACCGCAGCATGATGTGCAGGTTATAGGTGACCTCATCGGCCTCCACACGGATCGGTGAAGGGACGACGGTGTTGATGGCCGCGTAAAAATCTTCCAGCACCACATCGCCCAGCTGCTCCGGGAATTTCTTTTGCAGCCTCGGATAATAATATTGCCAGAAAGGCAATCCATGGCCAATGTAGTTTTCCCATAACCGCGACTGACTTTCGTGTATGCCCATGGAAATGGGTTCGCACAAGGGGGTACCGAACCAGCGCTCATTGAGGGCTTGTTCATATAAGGCATGCCCCCCTTCATGGATCGTACTGAAGAGTCCCAGGGCGAGATCATCACGGTTCAGCCGAGTCGTAATCCGGACATCGGTTGGGTGGAAGTCGGTGGTGAATGGATGAGCAGCAATATCCTGTCGGCCGCGGGTCATATCGTACCCCATATCGCGCAGGATTACCACGCCGAACTCCCATTGGAGTGCCTCGGCATACTCCCGGTTCAAAATCTCGCGTCGGTCAGGTTGAGCGGCTTTTTTGATCCGCTTCACCAAATCAACCAGGACCGGACGCAGGGTTTCGAAAATCGTAAGCAACTGCGTGGTCGTCATACCTGGTTCGTAATTCTCGATCAGTGCATCGTAGGGTTTGTCATCGTAACCCAGGTAGTCCGCCTCCTGGCGCTTCAGGTTGATAATCTTCCCGAGGTAGGGAGCGAAGGTACCGAAATCATTATTCCGGCGGGCTTTTTGCCATACCTGTTCCGCTTCAGAAGTGAGATGGGCCAACTCCCCTACGAATTCTACCGGCAGGGCAGTGGCACGTTGCCAATCACGCCAGGTCAATTGTAGCAGCCGAACCTCTTCGGGAGCCAATCCATCCTCCAGTACCTCGCCCGTTGGAAGGTCCACCAGCTGACCAAGGCTCTGGCGGAATTCCGGGCCTGTGAACCGGGCGTGGGACATACTCAGGACCAGGGATATCTGATCGGCGCGGGCAGCAGCGCCTTCCGAAGGCATGTAGGTTTCCTGGTCCCAGCTTAACATGGCTGCTACTCCCCGCAGCTGGGCAAGGATCCGCAGATCGTGGGTCAGGATGTCCAGGTTACGATTCATACGCTTCCTGACTCCATTTGCAGCAATTGTTTTTTCAGAGGTATGCCGCCGCCGTAACCGGTCAGGGAGCCGTCCGATCCGACAATACGATGACAGGGCAGAACCAGTGGTAGTGGGTTGGTCGCCATTGCCCGCCCGACAGCCCGGGCTGCCTTGGGCCTCCCGGTTCGCAGGGCAATCTCACCGTATGTCGCAGTTTCACCGAAAGGTATCTTTTGAACCTCCTCAAGGAATTTCACTGCACCAGGGGTGTTTCGATGGTCGATGGGGAACATGAATTTCCGGCGCTCACCGCGGGCGAATTCCATTAGTTGGCGGCGTTCGATTTCAAAAGGTGCTGACGCCGGTTTCAGGATCTCACCCGGGAAATGCCGTTGAGCCCATTTTTCAGCATCGGCCAATGAAGTTCTAGGGAGTCCGATAAAGCAGACGCCCCTGGTACTCTTGACTACGGTAAGTTGACCGATGGGAGTATCAAAACGATCATACGTTAGCATGGTTGCCTCTCAGGTTTCAGTGTCCTCCTGGTGCCAAAGGTAAAATGTAACCAATCCACGCCACGGAGACCAGTCTTGGGCGATCTCACGCACTTGTTTTTCAGTAGGTCTGTTCGGCAGCTGATATACCCGTTGAACCATCCGCATCAACCCAATGTCGGCAGCGGGCAGGGTATCCACCAAGCCCAGACCAACCATTGCAGCATACTCGGCGGTCCATTTCCCCACTCCATGCAGACTGCAGAGCCGAGAGACAATTTCCTCGTCCGTTCCCGATTGAGCCTCCCAGCCAGGATCATCTATAAAGGTACGCGCGAGACCAATGATATACCTGCTTTTACTGCCGGTGAACTGAAGTGGGCGTAAGGCATGTGGCTCAAGACGGGCGAGAGTATCAGGTTTGGGAAATAACCACAGCACCTGTCCATTCAGGTTATACTTACGGCCGTAGGTTTCCAGCAGCCGGTGCTTCAGCCGGGCTGCGAAGGTCACGTTCACCTGCTGGTCGACAATAGCCAGACACAGGGCTTCCAACAAACTGCCTTTCAGAATTGGCCGTAAACCACGTTGCTGTGCCGGCAGGTGTGAAAGTTCAGGTATGGTGGAAACAAACTCGTAGAAGGCGGGGAGATCCAAGTCTAGGGAGAATTTACGGCGGAGGGCTTGTTCCACCTTGGCACGACTGGGAGGTCGGGGGTCTTCAAAGGTCGTGAAGGTGAACTCAATCTTATCTTCAGTTACGCTCTTTGCCTGTATTATCCCCGGTACACCATTGAGATGACTGGCGCGATACAATACACCGTTTGCATAAGCCTCACGATCCGCTTGATTCTCCGTCACCGGCTGGGTACACAGGGCCAGATTGGTGGGACCTTTGCTGCTGAGGCGGATGCGCAGCCTCATGGAAACTTCCCTGGGAACTCCTTCCGCCTTAGAATAATACGCAAATATCGTCGGTAGTCGGTTAGAAAGATACCGAGGAGCACGAGCAAGGCACCGGCATACACCATGGGCGTCAGCAATTCACCCAGGACGATCATCCCCATAAACATTGCTATTATCGGAGCTATAAAGCCTACGAAGGACAGTTTCACGACCTCGATACGCTCCAACAGATAAAAATATGCGACCCACGCCAGTACGGTGCCAAAAACGGCCAGGTAGAGAATGATGCCGATATTCAGCGTACTCAAGATCATTTCTGATGGTTTTTCCAGAGCAAAGCTGAAAGTGAGGGTCGTGAGTCCTCCGATACCGGTGGACACGGCATTCAAAACGAATGGATTAGCGCGGGCGGGGCGGCGTTTCAGATATACCCCCGGCCAGGTGCCTGCCAGGACTGCGCCCATTACCAGTGCCATGCCAAAAAGCAGGTTAGGGCTTTCTCCAAAACCGTATCCCCGGAAAATCAGAATAACTCCACTAAAGCCCACCAGGATACCAAGTCCTTTTCTAAAAGTCAAGCGTTCGCCGGGCAGCACGAAATGGGCAACTGTCGCTGTCGTGATCGGGATGGATGCCCAAAGCAGGCTGGAGATGTTGCTGTAGATGTATTGGGTTCCAGAATAGGTGAGGGAATAGCTGAGGGAAAAGTTCAGCAGGCCTACGGTGAGGTACTGCTTGATTGCCAACCGGTCAGTGGGGATGGGGAGCTTGCGCCAAAAAACAATCAGAAATAATATTGATGAGGCGGTAAGATGACGAAGGGCAACTCCCAGGAGGGGTGGTGTGCCTTCCAGGCCCATTTTCAGGACAACAAATGTGGAGCCCCAGATAAGGCACATACCGGTAAAGACTAGCCCGACGCGGGGCTTGGGTATCATAGCGTCAGGAACTGGCTGCGTTCAGGCCCGACCGAAACTCTGACAATGGGTGTTTCCATCAACGATTCCAGTTGCAAGATGTAGTCCCGGGCCTCCTTGGGTAGATCCTTGGTAGAATGGATACTCGAGATATCGGTCTGCCAACCGGGCATTTCAAGGTACACCGGCTTTGCCAAGGCGAGTTCATGGTTGACCGTCGAAAAGATGGTCGTTTGGGATCCATTCAGATCATAGGCGGTGCAGACTTTGATCTTCGAGAATTGATCCAGAACATCCAGTTTGGTGAGCGCAATCTCTGTGAAACCGTTCACCCGGCAGGAATATTGCGCGGCCACGGCATCAAACCAACCGCAGCGCCTTGGCCGGCCGGTCGTAGCCCCGAACTCCACCCCCTGCTTTTGCAGCAAGTCCCCGGTCTCATCGGTCAGTTCCGTTGGGAAGGGTCCGCCTCCGACCCGTGTATTGTACGCCTTGAATATCCCGATCAGCCGGTCTATGCTCCGGGCCGGTACTCCCAGACCAGTCGCAATTCCAGCGGCAGTGGTATTGGAAGATGTGACGAAGGGATACGTGCCCATGTCAATGTCCAACAAGGTACCCTGTGCGCCCTCAAAAAGAATGTTTCTCCCATCCGCAATTGCCTCATGTAACGTGCTGATGGTATCCTCAAGCATGGGGATCATCAAGCTGGCGGACGCCAGGAATGATTTGATCTCATCCTGCATTGTGTCCAGCTCTTCCGTTTTGATCTCTCCTTGCTGGGCACTCATAGCAACGCGGCCGCGGAGGTACTCTTCTACGTGGGAAAGATCCAGCAGGTCCACCGCGCGAATACCCAACCGCCGTGCCTTATCGGTATAGGCGGGACCTATTCCCCGAAGAGTTGTGCCAATGACGTGCCCTGTGGCACGATCCATGGCCTTGTGAACCGGTGTGACGATATGTGCTGCCAGACTGATCTGAATCCGACCTTTGGTGTTGATGTTCTGCTTTTCCAAAGTATCGAGTTCTTCAGCCAGTGCAACAGGATCGATAACCATCCCATGGCCGAGGATACATACGGTATCGGGGTGCAGGATACCTGAAGGAATTTGGTGCAGAATGATGGTCTCATCATTGATCTTGACGGTATGACCGGCATTTGCGCCGCCCTGATAGCGGGCGACGACATGCATCTCCTCGCACAGCAGGTCGACGATCTTGCCTTTGCCTTCGTCGCCCCACTGCCCACCGGTGACTGCGGTAATAGGCATGGTTAGTTTCTCGCGTGCTGGATTTGTGGCTTCAGGATCAGACTACCATAGTTGGCAGACATTCACTTTGCAGCCCGTGCCTGAGCCCGGACCTCAAGTGCTGCCATCAGGGGACTCGCTACATAGATCGAGGAGTAGGTTCCCACGAGTACTCCCACGATCAGGGCGAAAGCAAAGTACTTGATCATCTCTCCGCCGATCAAATACAGGATCAGAACTACCATGAAGGTGGTGAACGAGGTAATGATCGTACGGCTGAGAGTTTCGTTGATGGAGCTATTCACCGTTGTGAAGAAATCGGTTTTACGGAATATCTTGACATTCTCGCGGATGCGGTCGAAAACCACGATGGTGTCATTCAGTGAGTATCCCACAATAGTCATGAAAGCAGCGACGATGGCCAGGTCCAGTTCAAGATTGAGGAGTGAAAACACACCCAGCGTGATGAGCACGTCATGAGCAAGTGCCGCGACCGCACCTAACGCGTAGTAACGGTCAAACCGGAGGGAAATGTAGATGAGGATGCCAAGCAGTGCGAACAACACCGATTGAATGGCTTTGCCGCGTAATTCACCACCTATTTTCGGCCCCACGGTTTCCAGGCGTCGGATCTCGAACTCCAATCCCGGCAAAGCGTCTCGAAGCCGTCGCGTGAATTCCTCGCTAGTCTCTTCCACTGGAACGCGGATGAGAATTTCATCTTCCGCTCCAAATTGCTGAATCGTAGGCCGACTGAAACCATAGTCCTGCAGATATTCCCGTACTGTCCCCACATCAACGGCGGAGGTGAACTTGAGCTGGGCGAGGGTACCTCCCGTGAAGTCAATGGATAGTGCCGGTCCTCCTTTGACCACGAGGGAAAACAAACCAGCCAGAATGACCGCTCCTGATGCAATCGCAGCAATCTTGCGTTTGCCTAAAAAGTCGAGGTTAACATTGGTTAAAAGACGCATATCAGATACTCAGAGTTTTTACCTTGGGGCTTTGGGTCATTGCTATGAAAATAGTCCTGGTCATAAAGATGGCGGTAAACATGGACGCGAGTATGCCCCAGAACAGGGTTATTGCGAATCCTTTCAGCGGCCCGGTTCCAAACTGGAACAGGACCAACGCCGCCAGGATGGTCGTTACGTTGGCGTCGATAATGGTAATGGTTGCCCGCCCGTAACCGCTATCGATGGCGGCTCGAATAGTCTTGCCCTTATCCAATTCTTCCCGGATGCGCTCGAAGATGAGCACATTGGCATCAACAGCCATGCCAACTGTCAAGATCAAACCGGCGATGCCGGGCAGCGTAAGAGTGGCTCGTAGCGAGGCCAGGGCGGCCAGTACTACCAGGATGTTGAAAACCAATGCGAGGGTTGCCAGCAACCCACTGCCTTTGTAGTAGAATATTACAAAGCCGATCACCAGCAGGCCTCCGATGATCATTGCATTGATTCCATTCGAGATGGAATCCTGGCCGAGACTTGGTCCAACCGATCGCTCTTCGATGATGTCCACCGGCGCAGGAAGTGAGCCAGCGCGCAGTACGATGGCAATCAGTTTGGCCACGTCCATGCTCTCCATTCCTTCGATGACTGTCTGACCGTCAGGAATCTTGGAGCGGAATACCGGTGCCAAGAAAACGTTCTTGTCCAGTACGATGGCAACCCGTTTGCCGATATTAGCGCCGGAGAGGCGCGCCCAGGTCCTTGAACCCTCGTTGTTCATGCTCACGTTGACAACCGGCTGATTGGCCGCGCTACCGCCCATGGCACCAATATTGGCTTTGGCCTGGGTAATCACACCGCCGGTCAGACCCGGCTCCCGATAGAGATAGTAGAGTGTATAGAATGCCTCATTGGTACCAAGGCCAGGGATAGGTTCCGCCCGATTGCCCCATAGGAAAATACCATCATTAGGGATCGCAGCCTGGACCTCAGGCTGTTCCAGGAGCGATTCTACCGCATAGCGATATTTTGCCGGAACAACCAGATCGCGTCCAGTAGATTGAACATACCCGGTGAAGGGGTGCTCTTCCAAAATTTCTTCGGAGACGGTGACACCCTGGTCAGCTGGACTCGCGACTGTATCCTGACCGCCAAGAATGGCAGACAGAGCAGCCTCAGCAGAATCCGTCGGGGCTGGAGTCGTGCCAGCGGTATCCCCTTCCGCAAGCAAGTCCGGCGAAACACCCGATTTGAGGAGTGCATCGTCAATCTTCAGCATCACATCCCGGGTAATGGCCATATCCTGAAGGAGATTAAACTCCAGCAAGGCGGTATTCTGGATGAGATTGCGAGCTTGCTCGGGATCCTTGATGCCGGCCAGCTCAACGATGATCCGTCGGCCGCTGGTGCGTTGGATATTCGGTTCCGATACACCGAATTCATCCACTCGATTGCGAATGATCTGGAGTGCCCGATCAACAGCATCGTCAGTTTCTTGGCGCAGTGCGAGAAGGATATCGCTGATCTTCGTACCGTAGTTCGAATAATATCGGATCAAGCGCAGATTGCTCTCTTCCACGTTATCGCGGAAGACTGTAAAGAACTCGGTTTCCGTAGCCTGAGATTCGGCCAGCGTTTCATCGATGGCGGCTCGCAGACGGTCATCCCGATTCTCGGCCAGGTTCCACAGAAGGGTGGGGATATCCACTTCCAGTACCAGATGGATACCACCCTGGAGATCCAATCCCAGGTTTATGATGCGGTGTTCAAGTTCCGTGAGAGTGCCTTCCGTACGGCGGGCCTCCTTCTCTTCAGCACTGAGAATTCGAAATTCTACGGTTGGCCAAAGTGCCCAGATTACCCACAGGAAAACAATCCCGATAATAGTGAAACGTAATGATGGTCGATTTAACATGAATTGTAATACTACACGATATTGAATTTACACTTAACTGAATTCCTGTTCGCGACAGGCGGAAAGTTAATCCAAGGTTCCATCCACAACAACTTGAAACCCGCGAAATATAGGTCGTGTGATGGCAGGCTTCAATCCTCATATACATCGTGGAAAAATCCTGAAGAAAAGCGCCTAATGGTGGCATCCAGTGGCGTAAGTTCGCCACCGATGCAGAAAGCACAGAGACAAAATGATTCCCGGGTCCAGGAATTCCTCACCGATCCGCGCAAAGCACTCTGGAAGTTGAGTATGCCCATATTGGGCGGGATGGTGATCCACACTCTGTATTCAGTTGTGGATATGATGTTCGTGGGCTGGGTGGGGCCGGATGCGGTTACCGCTCTGGCCTTCAACATGCCGCTGGTGTTTTTTACCATGGGTGTCACCATGGGCTTATCAACCGGGGCCACGGCCGTGGTAGCCCAAGCTATCGGCGGCAGGAACATGGCTCGTGCCGACAACGCCGCTGAACACGCCGTAGTTCTGAGCCTGACCGTTGGAGTCCCTATGGCCGCTTTCGGCCTTGTATTCGGTCCCCAGATGCTGCAGATACTGGGCGCTGGGGGAGAGGTCAAGAGCTTGGCCTGGTCCTATTTCCAGGTAATCTGTTGGGGGCTGATCTTTTCGGTAATGTCGGCGTTTTTCCGGGGTATTCTGGCTGGGGAAGGCGATACAATGCGGCCGATGATTGTGATGAGCGGGGGGATGGTACTGAACATGATCCTCGATCCCATTTTCATATTCTGGTTGGACCTGGGCGTCCGTGGTGCGGCCTTCGCGACCATTACCAGCCAGATAGCCGTGTTTCTGGTTCTTGCCTACCTGATATTTATCCGTCGTGTAACCTTCGTTCGGTTCCGCCTGCGTCATTTCAAATTGCAGCTAGGCATTCTGGGCGCCATTTTCAAAATTGGTCTACCGGCTTCCCTTTCTTTTGTATTCATGTCCATGGGGCAGGGCGTATACAACCGGATTCTCAGCGATTTCTCCCCATATGCTGTGGCAGCCTACCAGATTGCCAGCCGGGTGGAAATGATCTACTTCATGCCTATCCTGGCCATTGCCGCAGGAGTCGTGACTTTGACAGGTATGTTTTTCGGCGCCGAGGAGTACAACCGGTTACGGGAAATCATCCGGTATGCTATTGGGCGGAGCATGCTGATCGGATTCGCCGGAATCGTGCTTATTATTCCCGCAGCACCAGTCATTCTGCAGATTTTCAAGCCCAGTGCCGAAATCCTGGATTACGGCGTCACCTACTTGCGGATTATCGCGATCATTTTCCCCTTTGCTCCTGTGGGTATCATCAGTGGCAGAGCCATGCAGGGTCTCGGAAAAGGACTCCCCTTCATGGTGCTGTCCTTCATACGGGTGATTGCCGTTGGAATTCCCCTGGCCATTTTCTTCACCTACGTACTTGATAAATCCATCGAGTGGGTCTGGGTCGCCATGATCAGCGGTGGAATAGTTTCGATGGTTGTGGGGGTTATTTGGCTGGGCGTGAGCTTACGACGGGCGGAGCGCCTGCCCCGGAACGGATCGGAGGAGTCTCTACTAGAACCTATCGACGTGATGGATGCAGCGATCTAGGAACTGTCAGGCTTAAGCAGGTAATAGCAGCCGGTCGTCAGAAAGTTCCTGACGAACGGCAACCCGGTGATGAGTTTGAACTGCCGCCGGGGTTTCAGGCCGAACTTATACCGATAGATAGGATTGATGAGAAAGAGGGTCCTCTGGATGGTTCTATAGCCGGTCTGCTGAACCAGACGCTCGAACTTTTCAAGAGAAATACCTGTCCGCTTGATATCAAGCAACTGTTCGATCTTGCCTTCCGGTTCATTGAAGATCTTCAATATGCTGCGGTAGATTGAGGTGGGCAGCAGATGAAAGTAGGGGGCAAGCGATAGGACCTTACTTCTGCATACCTGTTGGTGGCCGCCAAAGGGCATCTGCCAAGGTGGAAAGCTGAGGAAAATGGCACCACCGGGCTGAAGTAGTTGTCCAAGTCGCTGCAGCAGTCGTTCCTGGTCGGGAAGATGTTCGATTACATCCTTCAGGACAATGAGTTGGAAACGATCCTCGAAATCCTTCTCAAATCCTACTGAAAAGATATCATTCCTGACCAGAGTGGCCTGACCTTGCTGCAGGTACTCTTGAAGATAGTGTTGGGCTCGGGCGTAGCGCTGCTCGTTAATCTCGACGCCGGTTCCGACGCACCCCCGCTCCATCAGTGACTTGAGAACACCCCCTTCACCGCAGCCAATTTCCATGACTGGTAAACCTTCCCGGATGGGGAAGACCTCCTCGATAAACGGGATAATGGCATCCTTGGTAACAAGCTGTTGCTGCTCGAATTGCCGGCTACTCTCTCGGTGGAACTGGAAGACCATGAGGACTCAAGTTAGTCCGGGCACAGCTCGGTCTGAAAAGTTTTTCCTGCGGTCCCGGTTAAGGTAAGATTCTGCGAAAGAGTAGCAAGCCCCAGGCTATGGATGCCCGGGGCTGTACTTGAAAGAATAGAGTTGAATATTTATCAGGCGAACAGCGTATTGGCCGCCAGCGGCACCAACAGGTTCAGGACCAAACCGAGGACGAACAGACCGCCAGATAGCTTATTGTGATAGAAGGCCCAACTGACGAACCAGAGCGGCCAGGTCGGAGTATTCTCCGGTTTCTCCTGCGGCTTCGGCTGCCTGTAAATCCCGAATACCTTAAACAAACGGGGAATCGCCAAGAGGGACAGAAGTACCCAGCCACCGGTCGCGCCCATGATTACTATGGCGATTATCATGATATAGAACGCGGCCATCAGGGCCTGGTTGAGCCACAGGGAGGCCTTCTCACCCAGGATCACCGGCAGCGTGTGAATACCCTTCTCTTTATCGGATACCAGCTTGTCGATGTGTTTGCCGATCAACACAGTGGTTACAACCAGGGCATAGGGAATCGAGGCCAGGATTACCCAGGTGGGCACAGCACCGGCGGTAACATAATAGGTGCCGACAGTCATCAAGGGACCCCAAACGATCAGTACACCCAACTCACCCAGGCCGTGGTGCTTCAGCCGGAAGGGGGGAGCTACATAGAACACGCTGATGAACAGTCCCAGCCCGGCGAACAGCAGTACCGGCCAGCCCGTCTTCAAGGTGAGGAACACCATGATGGCGGCATCGATGACGTTGATCAGCAGGATGGCTCCCAGCAGCTGCCGAGGTGAAATGACACCCGACAGGATGGGGTGGAAGGTGTACTCCGCCCGCACATATCCTTCCGTGTCAACGCCCTGCCGCCAGTCGAAATAGTCGTTGATCATATTGTTAGCAGCATGGGCCAGCACCAGTCCTAACAGTGCCAGAGCGAAGTAGCCCCAATTGGCACCGGTAACGGTGGCAGCTGCCAGCAGACCACCGATAGCCCCGGAGAAAAAGGTCATACGGAAAACGCACGGGCGCACGGACAGCAGCCACTTGGCTACGCCGTCCATGGGCCGCCCCTCGGACAATGTGCAGGTTTTGAAGATCTCGCCCCACCCTGCCAGTTTCTGACTAAAGGTGGCGTTGGTAGTGGTTTCAGTCATGTTCACATCTCCCTCTAGTTACGAAGCAAGGGGCGAGTTTACGCCAGGGTGAGAGCCGGGAGCAAGCGAGAGATGAGGAACTGTCCGACAAGAGACAGAGAGTTGTGTGGGGTGCTACTTACTACAGTTATGGCAGGTATGGGCCGGGTATCGGATTCCCCTCCCGTTCGTCATCCCAGATCATATTGACCACCCACCAGCGCTGCCCGTCGTGGGTCAGCTGGATGCTGTTGATGCCACGACCAAGCGGTTGGGAGTCGTCAGGCCGGCTGTGTGCCTCGTAGGTGCTGAATACCTGGGCGATGTTGCCAAAGCTATCGGTGCGGCGAGCGATTTCGCTCTCAAAGAAACCGTGTTTCAGGAAATAGGGATCGGCACTGCGGATGAAGGTTTCCATACTATGAGGTTCGTAAAGCACCTCGCCTTCGGGCGACTGACCAGTGCGGATCAGGTGGGCTTCCGGCTTGAAGAGGGTACGGAAGCGGTCCCAGTCCCGTGGCTCCCCGGCGGGGCCGGAAATGCATTCGTACAAGGCTGTTATGATGGCATCCAGTTCGGCAGGTTCACCCTGGGTCATAGCACGCTACCCAGAAAGAACATGATCGCCACCGCCGTTTTGACGTAGGGGCACAGCTTCATGGGGAGGATGGGCGTGCGGGCGCCGGTCATCTGGGAGAGAACGGCCATGACCACCAGCATAGCGGTGGAGATCAAATAGACGATCTGGGCCGCTGGTTCTCTCGACCAACCAAGCAGGGTGGTCAGGAATACCAGAATACCGATAAAGCAGAGGGTAAGACCTTCGGCGATCCACTCCATGGTGATAAGGCGGCGGTTGTCCAGGGAGATATCCCCGAATCCGGCCACGATGTTCCTGGTGGGAACCAGGTGGGCTACACCCCAGACGAAGATGATAATGGAACCGATGTAGAGCAGGATGTCGTTGAGCATGACTGACAGGACCTCCCGGATAGTTGAAAAGAATATTGGGCTGATCAGACCCCTGAATATAACACCTTTTGGTCTGATCTACTCCCGCAACACGCCGGCCGCGTCCAGCATGTCGCGGATGCGGGGATCATAGCGAGGATCTGGATCAGAATCATGCCATTGCTGAATTTCCAACCTGAGTGGGGCTACTTCTATATATGGGAATAATGGAATTAGTGAGGAATATAAGGGCCAGAAGGCGCCTAGATAAATGCGTTCGTCATCGACCACAAGCACGAAAGGCAGACCATGCGTAGACACACCGGCATCTTCCAGACTTTTTAATCGATCATACGCTGCCTGTTTGATAGAGAAGCTATGATCGGACCAATCGTAGATCTTGATCTCATCCAACGAAATGATCGGTTCATTTGTCAGTATCAGACTGTCAAGGGGCAGATCTGCGGCTTCGATGGCGTTGAGGGTATCCGGCAGGAGCAGGTAGAGAGCGAGGTCGTCGTCATCCGGGGCGTCCTGGGTGAACAGGCCACAGGATACCACTACCAGGCCGGTTATTAAAAGGGGGAGAAGCAACGAGCAAGCTGATTGTGTTCCAAGGGATTTCATGGATGATATGTTTCTCGTCAAAGTGGATTACAGGTATGCAAATGGCTCGCTTTGCACCACCACGATCAGGTTAGAACCATCACAACTCAAGCCAATGTAGTAGTTTAACACCTGATCTTCCGTCTCAAAGGTATAGGATTCTTCATAGGTGGCAGATGGCGTATCGACAGGCCGCCACTTTATCGTGAGATGATGAATACCAACATCGAGGTCGGTGGTGACTACTAACATCGGTCCTGCGAATGGAACTTGCGTCGTTAGGGTAGTATTCAGTAGCCCCTGATCATTGATCGTGACGTCAATACGACTTCCGGCGAAGCTACCCCATATATCGAACTGGACTTGGACAGCTTGCTCGTTATCCTGGATCTGATTCTCACTGCAGGATATCAGAACACCAAGCAGCATTAATCCTGTGATAAGTGCAAATGAATACTTCATTGCTACCGCCCCGATTTTGTGTCGAATGTAATACTAATACAGGAGATCGAAAAAGTCAAGCTAACAGGGTGGAATATGTAGATTATCGTCGAAAAAAAATCAGCAGAAAGAGCACCAGGGAAATCCCTTAGCCGCTGAAAAGGCGCTTAGGAGTGGGATTGGCAATCAGGGGCCGGTTAGTTTTTACCGAGCAGGTAGCGGTCGAAATAGGCGTTCAGCCGGGACGCGAATTCTGCGGCCTGGGCGGAGTCCGGTTCGGCGATCAGCATGTTCACCAGCTGGCTGAAGCCCAAGTGATCCAGGTGTTGCTCGTACCAGTATGTCCGTGGTTCACCTGCGGCATCATACAGAGCCTGGCCTCCCTCAGGCAGTACCATGGGATCGCTGCCCCCCATCATGATGAAAACGGGACGGGGGCTGATCCGGCCGATATGGTTCACCGGTGCCAGGATCTCCGGATCTACACCGATTCGCGCCTTGATGAACCGGACAACCAGGGACGGTATTGGCCAGGGCAGGCCGGAGAGGGTGGCGATATTCTGGCGATTCATGCTATGGTAGGGGCTCTCAGCCGCCACCGCCTTGATATTGGGATTTTCGGCGGCATACAGGATAACCAAGGCCGCGCCCATTGAGGTACCGATGGCGCCGATGCGCTGGGGATTCACTTCCGGTCTTTCCAGGAGGTATTGGTAGGCGGCATCCAGGTCCTTCAGCTCATGAAGGCCAAAGCTGATGAGGTCGCCCTCACTTTCATTATGAGCTCGGAGAGTAGGCAGAATGGCGCCATACCCGTGACGGATGAACATCGCCGCCATGGGAATCATATCCGAGCCCCGGGCACGATGACCGTGCTGAATGATGAGAGCAGCACCGTTGCGAGAGGGAAAGTAGAGCGCCTCCAACTTCAGGCTGTCAGATGTGACCAAGGCTGGCGCTTCATAGGGAGAAAGGTTGTATTCCACCACCAGGGTATCGGGATGCAGCTGAGGATACTCATCCCAAAAGGCGCGGCGTTCTTCAATGGGATAACTGGTGATCCAGCTGGCAACCGATGATGCCATCCAGATTGCTCCCGCCGCGGCTGCGACCAACAAGGTCACAACCACAGTCAGGGTGATTTTTTGCCATTTTTTCATGTCGAGTCTACTTCCCGGCTTGAATTTCCCCGGTTAATGGGCATCTATGATAAAACACCGTATTGTCTGCCGACTTTCTCAAACGCAGCAATCGCCCGGTCAAGATGTCCCCGGTTATGCGCAGCGCTGATCTGCACCCGGATACGAGCCTCACCTTTAGGTACCACGGGGTAGGAGAAGCCGATGACGTAGATGCCATCCGAAAGCAGATCGGCAGCCATATCCCGGGCCAATTTGGCTTCACCGAGCATAATTGGTACAATGGGGTGCTCGCCCGGCCGGATGTCGAAACCGGCGGCGGTCATCTTTTCGCGAAAATAGGCCGTGTTCTCGGCCAGTTTATCGCGTAATACAGTAGTTTTCGACAGCATATCCAGACAGGCAATACCCGCCGCGACAATCGCCGGTGCCAGGGTATTGCTGAAAAGATATGGCCGGGAGCGTTGTCTAAGGATCTTCACTATCTCACCGTGTCCGGAGGTGAAGCCACCCGAAGCCCCGCCCAGTGCTTTGCCCAAGGTCGATGTAATGATGTCCACCCGATCCATGACATCCCGGAATTCGATGGAGCCACGACCAGTGGGTCCGAAAAAGCCCGTAGCGTGGGAGTCGTCGACCATTACGAGTGCGTCGTGCTTCTCGGCCAGGTCACAGATTTCGGACAGGCGGGCTACATCGCCATCCATGGAGAACACACCATCGGTAGCAATAAGCCGGGTGCGGGCCTTCTTCGCTTCCCGCAGACACCGCTCCAGATCATCCATGTCGGCGTGTGTATACCGGAATCGCTCTGCCTTGCACAGGCGAATACCGTCAATAATAGAGGCATGGTTCAAGGCGTCGGAAATCACGGCATCCTCAGGTCCCAGTAGCGTTTCGAACAGTCCGCCGTTGGCATCGAAACAGGAGGTATACAGGATGGTATCGTCGGTCTGTAGAAATTCGGAAATTTTCTGCTCCAGTGTCTTGTGAATGTCCTGGGTTCCACAGATGAACCGGACGGAGCTGAGTCCGAATCCCCAGTTCTTGAGTCCTTCCTGGGCTGCACGGATAAGATCGGGATGGTTGGCCAGCCCCAGATAATTATTGGCACAGAAATTCAAAACGGTAGCACCGCCGACACGGATTTCAGCGTTTTGGGGGGATTGGATTACCCGTTCATCCTTGAATAGCCCAGCATTGCGGATATCATCAATCTCATTGGTCAGTCGGGAATGGATCGTATCCATAGTATTCCTTTCAGGGCATCCCGCCTTTTTAGTCCAGCCAATAGCGCTGCCGGATGTGGGGGATCAGGTGTTTGGCAAAAGCGGCTTCGAACTCATGGGTGGGTTGCCAGTTCCAGTCGTTGCGGGCGGCGGAGTCATCCACATTGGATGGCCAACTGTCTACCATTGCCTGGCGGGCCTCATTCACCACAAAACCGATACGAGCCTGAGGAAATTCAGCGATCACCCGCTCCCGGAACCGTGCGGCGGAGGGATTGAAAGCCATGATATTATACACCGGTTGGGTGAGGGATTCACGGGGTGCATCCATTAACTGCATCGTGGCCTTGATCGCGTCCAGCATGGTCATGAAAGGAATGGTGGTATCCTCCCTGACGAAACAATCATAAGGTTTGTTTTGCGCCGCCGCGTGGAGCATCTCCGGTGCGTAGTCCGATGTTCCTCCCGAAGGCACTGTGGCGGCACTTATCAGACCCGGGAAGCGGATTGCCCGAAAGTCGACACGGACCGTGCCGGCCTCCGCAGCCAGTCGCTGATAATGCCGGGAATAATAGGTGCCCAGCAGTTCACAATACAGTTTATTGCAGCCGTACATGGTTTGCGGGAAGAGATACTCCGATTCCCCTACTGCCCCAGCCTGGTTCTTGACATCCGGTCCGGGTAGTCCGTATACGGCAATAGAACTGGGAAAGAAGAACTTGATGGGACGTCCCTGGGTGCGGGATTGTTCAACTGCCAATGTCAGAAGGTTCAATGTGCCGTCCACATTCACCTGGTGAGCGGTAGTAGGCGAAAATTCCGCCCTGGTACTCAGAAGCGCTGCCAAATGGTAGATCGCAGTGATCTCGTAATTGCTATTCACGCGGTCCAGAAGATTCCGGTCGAGGATGTTGCCGCGAATATCCTCCCAGAGGAGTTTCTTGATTGCCCCATCGACCTCCTCGATGTCCAATCCGACAAGATGTTCTTCGGTCCGCCCCTGAAGTGCCGAGATAAGACCATGTCCGATCTCACCGTTGGCACCGGTAATTAGTATGGCTGGTCTACGCATCAGATCTCCAATAGTACTGCTAGTTGATGATGAGACTGGGAGAAATGCACGATTAAGCTGGCAGAAGGGGAGCCACTTGAAATTATAAGAGGCCTCTCGTACATTTGAAAAAGATGAATTATTTGCATACGTGCGTGTTCAGAATCTCGTAAAAAAAATATAAGCATGTCGGGTATAAAATTAATTTAGATTTGGCCCCTCTTTTCGAGCAAGAAGTAACTCCAAACTTAATTGCCGAAATAAACACACTGAACACTCTGGAGTTCCTTGCGTAAAAAGAAGATTAAATCTTAGATTCATAAGCTTTTGAAGCTTTGTTATTATACGGTTTGTGCGTGTCAAGTAAATCTAAAATAATCACCATTGCCAATCAGAAGGGTGGTGTGGGTAAAACCACCACTGCGGTAAACCTTGCTGCTGGTCTGGCCGCTACCGAGGTCCCTACCCTGCTGATCGATCTGGATCCCCAATCGAATGCAACCAGTGGTATTGGATTCGAAAGTGGTGCGATCAAGAAATCCGTCTACGACGTGATCACCAATCATACAACCCTGGATGACATTATTCACAGTACCCAATTGGAGCACCTGGACGTGGCGCCATCATCCCACCAGTTGGTTGGGGCAGAGGTTGAGCTGGTTGGCATGCTGGCAAGGGAATATATTCTCCAGAAAGCCCTTGCGGATATGACCAAGCAATATGAGTATATCCTGATTGACTGCCCTCCCTCCCTCGGACTACTCACAGTCAACGGACTCACTGCAGCCCGCTCGGTTTTGATCCCCATTCAATGTGAGTATTACGCTCTGGAAGGTTTGTCACAACTGCTCAACACCATCCGTTTGATTCAACGTCAATTGAACAAGGATTTGGAGATCGAGGGCGTACTGATTACCATGTATGACAGCCGGTTGAACCTCTCCAGGCAGGTGGCTGATGAAGTGCGGGCTTATTTCGGTAACAAGGTGTACGAAACCACGATTATGCGCAACGTCCGTCTGAGCGAATCCCCCAGTTATGGCAAGCCGATTATTCTCTATGATGCTACTTCGGTAGGTTCCCAGAATTACATGGCCCTGGTAAGTGAGGTATTAACCCGCAATGGATAAACAACGTCTGGGCAGAGGATTGGAAGCGCTGATTCCGGTGCACGAAGTTGAATTGTCTTCCAAGAGCGGTCAGCCCTTGTTGCCCGTGGATCTAATTGATCCGAATCCCCTGCAGCCGCGGCAGGATTTCGGTGACGAAGAGATGGCGGATCTGATCAATTCCGTGAAATCCAAGGGTATACTACAACCCATCACCGTCCGGGAATCAGGTGAGGGTCGGTACCAGCTGGTTGCGGGTGAGCGGCGGTTGCGGGCTGCAAAATCCATAGGTCTGGAAAATGTCCCCGTCTATCTCCTGAGTGTGGATTCGGATGTCGAGATGATGGAATATGCTCTCATCGAGAATATTCAGCGGGAGGACCTCAATCCAGTCGAGCAGGCAGAGGCCTTCGCATTGCTACTCAGCAAATATGACCTAACTCAGCAGAATATAGCAGATCAGGTTGGAATGAGCAGACCGGCGGTTGCCAATACCCTACGCCTGCTGCGCCTGCCCGCTGAGATAAAGGAGAGTCTTAAGAGGGACGAACTCACCATGGGGCATGCGCGCGCGTTGTTGGGATTGCCCCAACCAGCACTCATGCAGCGGCTATGGAAAAAGATCGTGAATCAGGGGCTGAGTGTAAGGCAGACTGAGACAGCAGTACAGGACCTTATTCGGGAACAGGAGGACAAGCCCGCCGGCGAGCGTGTAAAATCGACGAAATCTGTTCCTCCCAAACCGGCATTCCTGAATCAGGTGGAAGTCGAACTCCTTGCCAAACTGAACACAAAAGTCCGTGTAAAGCCCAAAGGCCATGATACAGGCACAATCGAGATATCGTATTACTCGCAGGAAGATCTAGAGCGAATTCTGGATATTCTCCTTGATGAAAACAAATCCCTGGAAGCCTAGAAGCCTAGGATGACCTCTATTTTCATTTGACACTTATGGAGCAGACAGGTAAACTCGTGGGCTTTTTGAAAGATTTCTGGAACCGCAGGTATCAATTCCTGGTCATGTCAGAAGAGGGGGGCTGGACACGCAGCACCTGGGTAAAGCGGGGGCATGTAGCAACAGCAGTACTTATCCTGGTGCTCATTCTGCTCGGCGTGGCTAGCGGTTGGATCATTACCGGATTACGGATGGAACATTACGACCGGCTCGAAGCGGATAATAATCGCCTGATAAGCTACCGTGATAAGGTCCGTCATGTGATGTTCAACAGTGCGCAGTATGGTCTGCTTGATTCTGACCTGCTCCAGGAGTTGGAGATGTCCATCGATTTGCATGGGGGTGATGAGGCAGCTGCAGGAAATGGGAATGAACGCGAGGGTGGGATTTTCATCGACCAGATTTATATCAATTTCCTGGAAAACGTGCCCACTTTTCCGCCAGTGAACGGCTATGTTACACGGGGTTTGATACTCCATGATCTGGATCTTCAAGTCAACCATGAGGGAATCGATATTGCCGCTCCAGTTGGAGATATTGTGGCTGCTGCCGCCTCGGGAATGGTGGTTTTTTGCCGGTGGACAGAAGATCTGGGGTACATGATCATCCTCAGTCATGGCGATGGATATTTCACGGTGTATGGGCATAATCAAACCAATCTTGTCTCCGTTCGGGAATGGGTGGACCGGGGACAACCGATCGGCTTGGTGGGTGATACAGGAATCAGTCAAGGGCCCCATTTGCATTTTGAGATCTGGAAAGATGGACGATCCATCGATCCCAGATTACTTATTGACCTTTACAGAAAACAAGACGTATCAGTAGAGACACATGGCTAGAGAAGAAAACTCACAAACGAACACTATCGTAGGTCCAAATACAGTCGTTCAGGGAAACTTGGATATCAAAGGATCGCTTCTGATTTACGGCACTGTCCTGGGGGATGTGCATTCCAACGGACAGGTGCGGACCGCCAAGGATTCGATGATCAAAGGAAACGTTATCGCTGATGAAGCCATTATTGATGGTGAACTGGATGGCAGCCTGACAACGAAAGGGCGGGCTACTCTAGGGAATTCAGCCAAGATGACAGGCGATCTCCGAGCCGCACTTTTGGTCATCGAAGAGGGAGCTCAATTTTCGGGTAAGTGTAAAATGGAAGGTGCCAAGGTACGCTCGGCACCTGGACCAAAGGATGGTTCTCATGATCGCGAGAGTTCAGAAGGCATAGAGCAAGTATACGATGCGGAAGCGGAAAACCAGTAGCCGTACCGCATTATCCATTGACAATTCTTGCCTGAATACGCTGATCTTTCACCTATAGCTGTTCGTAAAGCGATATGCCACCAACTCCTGGAGTTTCCAAAAAAGCTATTTCAGCGGCCTATACCCTTACGGGCGCTCTCCTGGGCTTGGGATTGCTGGGGTATTACCTGGACGGTAAACTGGGCACCAAACCATATCTGTTACTGGCAGGATTGTTACTGGGAGTTGTCGTCGGACTTTACGAACTTTGGAAAGCGATGTTTCCCCAGGAAGGTGACCAATGAAGTCCTTTGGGATGGCAGTTGTGCTGGTCGCAGGATTCATCGCTGGGATTGGTATTTCCGGACTACTGGCGGGGAGTTCGGTCGCAACCGCCGTGCTGGCAGGAGGAATTCTACCACTGGGGATTTCCGTAACGAGTCTAGCCGTATTCTTTTCTCGAAGACTCACGTATGTTGAGCAGGCAGCATATCAACGCTTTGTTGTCATTAACTTTATTATCAAGATGTTGTTTATCGGTGTATGGACTGCAGTGATGCTGCTATCCACTTCCTTGCCGATAGCACCTTTCGTCGTATCGCTGTTGATCAATTTCTTTGTCTGGCATCTTTTTGAGGCGTATCGTTATCAATCTGTGCTAAAGCAGGAGATAACACGAACCAGGGAAGCCTGAACCGGGAAGGGAAAGAAAGAATCTCTTGAGATGACCTCGACTGAGCAGAACGAGAATATCGGCTCCGTAATATTACATCATGTTTCCAACAGTGATGTGCTGATCCCAATGCACCTTTTTGGATACGACATTTCCGTCACGAAACATGTGCTCATGCTGTGGATTGCCGGGGGAATAGTAATCCTGGCATTTCTCCTGGGAACACGGCGTTACAGACGGGAGGATCAGCCCATACCCTCCGGATTCAGCAATTTCCTGGAATTTATCGTTGACTTTGTCCACAACCAGATTGTCGTGCCCAACGTCGGGCGGCGCTATGCGATGGTTTGGTCACCGGTTATCCTGGCATTTTTTTCGCTGATTCTCACCGCCAATATTTTAGGCCTGATCCCCTTATTCGACTTGATCCCGGGAGGAGGAACGGCCACCAGTAACCTGAATGTCACCGGTTCGCTGGCGTTTATTACGTTTCTGTCCGTGATCGTTGCCGGCAGTCTGGCCTACGGAATTATAGGACATTGGCGGAATATGGCCCCCAAGGGAATACCCTGGCCGGTACTATTCATCCTGATACCCATCGAACTGTTGGGAATGTTGGTGCGGCCTTTCGCCTTGACGATGCGACTTGCCGCTAACATGACTGCCGGGCATATTGCCATGTTGGCGATCCTCGCGCCTATTTTCCTGATGGCAAATCCCTGGGTTGGTATTGGTTCTGTGGCGCTTAACGTCGGTATCACTTTTCTGGAGATCATCGTTGCACTGGTGCAGGCCTACGTTTTTACACTGCTATCGGCCGTCTTTATTGGTGCGGCGATACATGTGGAACACTAAATGGAAATTTTAATCTGGTAAAGAATCTATGGATTCAACCAATAAGTGAGAGGAAGACAATCGTATGAAGTCCCTGTTTCGTAATCGTTTGTTCATCTTGTTCGCGCTGTTGACCGGCGTAATGGTTGCCTCCGCCTTCGGGGCTGAGGAGTCAGCGGCGGCATCCTCGAACGCCCTCGCCTATTTGGGGGCAGCCATCGGTGCAGGCATGGTAGTAATTGGTGCGGCACTGGGAATCGGTCGTTTTGCGACTGCAGCTGCCGAAAGCACGGCACGCCAGCCGGAGGCCGCAGCCGATATCCGGACCGCTATTAACCTGCCGCTGTTCCTTCTGGAAGGGGTTGCCATTATTGCCGAGGTGGTTTGTCTGCTGATCGCCCTGAAGTAATTGATGATTTCACCTATCGGCTGTAACGGGCCGGGTTAGGAGCATATATGGAGCAGCTGGTTCGATTTGATCCGGGCCTTATTTTCTGGACATGGATCACGTTTTTCATCGTACTGGGCATACTCGCCTGGAAAGCTTGGCGACCTATGATCTCGGCTCTGGAAAAGCGTGAGGAACGGATTCGGAATGCCCTCGATGCAGCAGACAAAGCCCGACAGGAATCTGAGGAACTCACGGCGCGAGTGGAAGAAGAGCTGGCACGCAGTCGCCACGACGCCCAGCAGATTCTGGCAGACACCCGGGCATCTGCAGAAAAACTTCGGGTTGATCTGGAAGAGACAGCCAAGGCTAAGGCTGACGAAATCGTTGCCAAGGCTAAAGACCAGATCGAAGCCGAGCGGGAACGGGCTCTGCAGGAAGTCCGGACCACGGTAGTAGACCTGGCGATTTCCGTGGCTGGGAAAGTGATCGGTCGCAATGTTACCTCGGAAGACAATCAGAAATTGGCGGAAGAGAGTCTCCGCCGTGTTGGGAAGGCCTAATGCCCGCAGGGTCAGAAACACGCCGGTTCGCCCGCGCGGCCCTCAAGGTAGCCTCGGAACTGGATCTGGTGGACAGTCTTCTGGAGCGTTTCCAGCTGCTGGAACAGATCTATCGGGACCACAAAGCGTTCCGGCATTTGATGATCACTCAGCGTATCCCTATTGAGAAGAAAGTGGAGATTCTACGCCGAATCTTTACCGATCATCTCACAGGACTGGAGTACGAGATACTACAACTGCTGCTGGAAAAAGGCCAAGGTCTGCAGCTGCCCCGGATTGCCAGAACGATAAACCATCTGGCCCAAGTTGAAGGTGGGCGCAAGAACCTGATTGTCTACACGCCGGAGGTGCTGGCAGAGAAGCAGATCGGGCAGCTGGCACAACGTGTGGAACAGTCCATTAAGCAACCCGTACGAGCCCGGGGGATTGTGGATCCCAGCCTGTTGGGTGGCATCAAGTTACGCTTGGGCAACACGTTGATCGATGGTACGATCGCACGGCGATTGGAGCTGCTGCGGGAACAGTTGGTTTGATACGGAGAGTATCGGACCTATGAGAAAGAAGAATGCAAAGTTTGGAGTAAATACGGTATGACAACCGAACTCGATACCGGAAAAATATCGCAACTGCTGCGGGAACAGCTGGACGCTTTCGAAGTGGAGCTGGATGTAGCCGAGGTGGGCGAGGTGATCATGGTGGGCGACGGTGTCGCCCGGGTCCATGGACTGGACAACGTGATGTCCTCGGAATTGGTCGAATTTCCCAATGGTGTTTTCGGTATGGCATTGAACCTGGAGGAAGACAACGTCGGTCTGGTTCTCTTCGGGGAGACCGAGCTGGTAGGTGAGGGTGATCTTGCCCGGCGTACCGGAAAGGTCGTAGAGATTGGCGTTGGCAAGAATATGCTGGGCCGGGTCGTGAATCCTTTAGGCCACCCGATTGATGGCCGGGGAGAGATCAAGCCGGAAGCAACCATGCCAATCGAACGCAAGGCGCCCGACGTAATCTCCCGTTTGCCGGTGAAAGAACCGCTGCAGACCGGTTTGAAAGCCATCGACAGTATGACACCCATCGGACGCGGTCAGCGGGAACTGATCATCGGGGATCGACAGACCGGCAAAACCGCGATCGCCCTGGACACGATCATTAATCAGAAATACACTCATTCTACAGATGCTCCGGTCTACTGCATTTATGTAGCCATCGGGCAGAAGGCTTCCACCGTAGCTACCGCCGTGGCGGAATTGGAAAAGGCCGGTGCCATGGATTATACGGTCGTGGTAGCTGCCAACGCCTCCGAACCGGCTCCCCTACAGTTTATTGCCCCCTATGCCGGTGCCACGATCGGTGAATTTTTCCGGGATCAGGGAATGCACGCCCTGGCCATCTACGACGACTTGAGCAAACACGCCGTGGCCTATCGCCAGATGTCGTTGTTGCTCAGACGACCACCGGGCCGGGAAGCTTACCCCGGGGATATCTTCTACTTGCATAGCCGCCTCTTGGAGCGAGCAGCCAAGATGAACGAGGATAACGGCGGTGGATCCCTCACAGCTCTCCCAATCATCGAAACCCAGGCCGGTGACGTCTCCGCATATATCCCTACCAACGTCATCTCCATAACCGATGGTCAGATCTTTCTTGAAACAGGCTTGTTCAACGCCGGTATCCGTCCGGCGATCAATCCCGGTATCTCGGTATCCAGGGTAGGCGGCAATGCCCAGATTAAGGCCATGCGCAAAGTGGCTGGCTCCCTGCGTTTGGAGCTGGCCCAATTCCGCGAATTGGAGGCTTTTGCCAAGTTTGGATCCGACCTGGATAAAGCGACCCTACAGCAGATTACCAGAGGCGAAAGGCTGCGTGAAATTCTGAAACAGAACCAGTTCAGTCCCTTACCTGTGGAAGAGCAGGTGGCGGTGATTTTTGCTGCTACCAAGGGCTATCTTGATGAGCTCCCTCTCGAACGTACGCGGGTTTATGAGACGGAACTCCTGGATTACCTGCGTGCGAACGCCAGTAAGGAGCTGGATGCAATTCACAAAACGGGTCAGCTGGATGATGAGACTGCGCAAGGTCTGATAACGGCAACCGATGCCTTTGCGAAAACCTTCGCCAGATAACACGAGAACCTTGTGGCCAGCCTGAAAGACATACGTCGACGGATTAGCTCGGTTCAGAGCATTCAGCAGGTGACCAAAGCCATGAAGATGGTGGCGGCCGCCAAACTGCATCGGGCACAGATGAATATGCTCCAGGCGCGGCCATACGCCAACCGCATCCGGAACGTCCTGTACAGTTTGCTCCCTCAGATCGATCGCGAGCTCTTGCCAGTGCTGCAAGTCCGTCCCCAAATCCAGCGCTATTTGGCGGTTGTCGTCACGTCCGATCGAGGTATGGCCGGTGGCTTCAATACCAATGTATTGAAACATGCCGAGAGCAGGATCAATGAACTGGGGAAGGACAGGGTTGACATTATCGGCATTGGCCGGAAGGGAAGAGAGCATTTTGCCAAGCGTGAATATAACGTGGTGTCCTCCCATATCGATTTTTGGTCGGAATTGAATTTCAGTCATGCCATGGCCTTTGGGCGAGAGATCGTCTCCCGCTATATCGAGGGACAAGTGGATGAAGTGACGGTGTTCTTTAATCAATTCAAGAACATTATGGTTCAGGAACTCCGAGAGGAACATCTACTGCCGTTGGTTATCGAGGAGGGTGAGGAGATAGAGACCGCCGAAGTGGTGTTCGAACCTTCCATGGCCGAAGTCGTCAATCGGTTGGTTCCCCGCCATCTAAATATCCAGATCTGGCGCTATCTGCTGGAATCGTATGCTTCTGAGCAAGCAGCCCGCATGACCGCCATGGACAATGCTACCCAGAATGCAGAAGAGGTGATCGAATCGCTCCAGCGGGAATACAACAAGGCCCGACAGGCCAGTATTACCAAGGAGATCCTGGATATTGTCGGGGGAGCGGAGGCCTTGCGCGCCGAAGCACTGGAGTAGGCAGGGGATGTTATTAATTCTTATAAGGTTTATTTGAAGCGCTAAGGAGAAGGGATGGAGACAGGCAAGATTTCTCAGATCATGGGTGCTGTGGTGGATGTGATCTTCAGTGGCGACCATCTGCCCGAAATCTATAATGCCCTGGAAGTGGATCGCGGCAAGGATGAAAGGCTGGTCCTGGAAGTGGCACTGCACCTGGGAGAGAAAATGGTCCGGACTGTCGCCATGGACTCCACCGATGGTCTGACTCGCGGCACACTTGTAAAAGACACCGGGGAACCTATCAGCATGCCCGTAGGTCCTGAAACGCTAGGGCGCCTGATCAACGTAATCGGCGAGGCGATTGATAACAAAGGCCCCATTAAGACCGACAAACGCTATCCCATCCACCGTTCCGCCCCCAAGCTTGAAGAACTTAGTCCGACCACCGAGATGCTCGAAACGGGCATCAAGGTGATCGATTTGCTGGAACCGTATACCAAAGGCGGCAAGACGGGCCTGTTTGGTGGAGCCGGTGTGGGTAAGACGGTTATCCTCCAGGAATTAATCCGCAATGTGGCTACCGAGCACGGTGGCTATTCGGTCTTCGGCGGCGTGGGTGAACGCACGCGCGAGGGGAATGATCTCTATCTTGAGATGACCGAATCAGGGGTGATCGACAAGACTTCCATGGTATTCGGACAGATGACCGAGCCGCCGGGAGCCCGCTTGCGGGTGGCACTCTCTGCCTTGGCCGTTGCCGAGTACTTCCGTGATGAGGAGGGCAAGGATGTCCTTCTGTTCATCGATAATATTTTCCGGTTCACCCAGGCTGGTTCGGAAGTGTCAGCCATGCTGGGTCGCATGCCTTCGGCGGTGGGGTACCAGCCCACGCTCAGCACGGAGATGGGTGAGCTCCAGGAGCGTATCACCTCCACCGAGAAAGGCTCCATTACCTCTGTGCAGGCCGTTTACGTACCTGCCGACGATTTGACCGATCCTGCGCCTGCTACGACCTTCGCTCACCTGGATGCGACAACTGTTCTGGATCGCGGCATCGTGGACCTAGGCATTTACCCGGCAGTGGATCCCTTGGCCTCCACTTCGCGAATCCTCGATCCCCGGGTCATCGGGGATCGCCATTACCTGGTTGCCCGCGAGGTCCAGCAGACGCTGCAGAAATACGGCGATCTGCAGGATATCATCGCCATTCTCGGTATGGACGAGCTCAGCGATGAGGACAAGCTGGTGGTGCATCGGGCCCGGCGGCTGCAGCGTTTCCTGTCCCAGCCGTTCTTTGTGGCCGAAGCCTTTACCAATACCGAGGGCCGATATGTGAAACTGGAGGATACCATCGCCGGTTTCGAGGCTATCCTGCGGGGTGAAATGGATGAGCATCCTGAAGGTGCTTTCCTGTACTGCGGCGGTATCGATGAGGTAGCAGAGAAAGCGAAGAAACTGGCCTGATCATGGCCCGGACATTCCAACTGGAAATTGTCACTCCCACCCGGGTCATCGACCTGGGACCCGTGAACTACCTGCGGGCTCCTTCCCTGGATGGACTCTTTGGAGTGATGGCCCGTCATACCCGCGCCATGATCACCCTGGATTTGGGGGAGATCAAGGTAGTGAAGGAGGGCAAGCCGCAATTTTACGCCACCAATGGCGGCTATGCGGATATTCATGGCAACAATGTGCAGCTGCTGGTGGAAACCGCCGAAGCAGCGGGGGAAATCGATTTGGATCGGGCCAGGGAAGCTGCCGAACGTGCCCGCCAACGTGTTCGCAGCCGGGATGCAGGTATCGATTCAGCCCGGGCGGAGTTTGCCCTGCACCGGGCTTTGATCCGGCTGGGGGTGGCTGGGAGAAAGGGATAGCTGTAAAATTATTCAGAAAACTACCCTATTGACCTTTCTCTTTCTAACATTAGCCCCGTGAAGAAACGGGGTTTTTAACAAAGGCGAAATTCATGAATCTTAAGCGCACCCATACCTGCGGCCAGCTGCGGAAAGCCGATATAGAAGAGGGGACCGCTAGACTCAGCGGCTGGATACACGCCAAGCGGGAGCACGGCGGGCTGATCTTCATCGATCTACGGGACCGCTACGGCCGCACACAGCTGGTTTTCGATGAGAGCATAGATTCGAAAGCCTATGCTACGGCAAAGAAATTGGGACTAGAAGATGTACTGACTGTGTATGGAATGATACTTGAGCGATCTCCAGAGAATGTGAATCCCGAATTGGTTACCGGTGAAATCGAATTGCTGGTGAAGGAGATCGAAGTCCTCAACGAGGCCGATCCACTACCCTTCCTGGTAACCGATCGGCAGAGCGCCCTGGAAGAGCTGCGCCTCAAATACCGCTATCTGGAGCTGCGCACGGAGGAGCTGCAGTACAATCTTATCGCTCGCAGCCACATCTACAAGCAGGTGCGGGACTACTTCGTGGAACATGACTTTGTGGAGATCGAGACACCGTTCATGATGAAGTCCACCCCGGAGGGAGCCCGGGACTACCTGGTACCCAGCCGCCTGCATCACGGCCGGTTCTATGCCCTGCCCCAATCTCCGCAGACCTACAAGCAGCTGCTCATGATCGCCGGCTATGACCGTTACTTCCAGATCGTGAAGTGTTTCCGGGACGAGGACCTGCGCGCCGACCGCCAACCTGAGTTCACACAGATCGATGTGGAAATGTCCTTTGTGGACGAGGAAGATATCTACGGGATCGTGGAGGGACTTGTCCGGCGGATATACCGTGAAATTCATGAGATTGACCTGTCGGAGCAATTTCCCCGTTTCACGTATCATGAGGCCATGGAGCAGTATGGCACCGATAAGCCCGATATGCGTTATGCGCTGGGGCTCCATGAGTTCGCTTCCTATGTGGCGGATTCAGATTTCAACGCCTTTAAAGGTGTGCTGGAAAGTGGTGGCCGGGTCAAGGCGCTGGTCGTGCCGGGTGGTGCCGGGTACAGCCGGAAAGATATCGACGGCTTGACTAATCTGGTCACCGAATATCACAAGGCCAAGGGATTGGCCTGGATGAAGGCGGCCGATGGTCTCGATGGCGGCATCGCCAAATTCTTTCCTGAGAGTGTACAGCGGCAGATCATAATTGATCTGGAAGTCAAGGAAGGTGACCTGCTGCTCATGATTGGTGATCAGGTGGAGGTCGCCTTGCCGGCTTTGGGCGCCCTTCGACAAGAAATAGCCCGCAGGGAGAATCTGATGAACGAAAAGGAGGTCCGCCCCCTATGGATCACCGGGTTCCCCCTGGTGGAATTTGACGAGGAAGAAGACCGCTGGATTGCGATGCATCACCCCTTTACCGCTTCCCATCCCGAGGATTCATCTCTGCTGGAATCGGATCCCGGAAAAGTTCGCAGCCGGGGATATGATCTGGTTATCAACGGCTACGAAGTCGCAGGAGGCTCCATCAGAAACCACAAGATCGGTGATCAGGAACAGGTATTCCGGTTGCTGGGTATCTCTCCTGAGGAGGCGGAAGAGAAATTCGGCTTCCTGTTGCATGCTCTGAAATATGGTGCGCCACCCCACGGGGGTATCGCCTTTGGTTTCGATCGTCTGGTGATGCTGCTGGTGGGTGTGAATCAGATTCGGGACGTGATTGCTTTCCCCAAAACAACCAGTGCACTATCCCTCATGGATGGAGCTCCCGCCCAGGTCACGGATGATCAACTCAAGGAGCTGGGCTTAAGCTTGCGGAAGAAGCCTTAAAACAACGAATAGAGGAGAGGTTTGGTTGCGGCATTGTTGAATCGTAATTTCATGCAGTGATCGCTCACTCTTTGCATTCCAGATATCCTATACGCGTTGCCGTTTTGGTAACTCCTCCCACACAAGCAACTCTTAACCGATCCCCCATTCGATCATGAAGCACACTTTTGATATTAGAGATACGGATCCACTGCTGCTCTTTGGGGTGAATGACACGAACCTGGAAATTCTCAACTCGGCTTTTGAAGCACGCCTGGTAGCACGGGGAGGACGCATTGTTATCGAGGGGGAAGAGCAAGAAGTGCGGCAAGTGGAGCAGGTACTCACGGATATGATCGTTACCATCAATCGTAAGGGGGGACTGACAGCCGATGATGTCTCGGCGCTTGTGAAGGTTGCTCCTGAAGAAAAACGTACACCCACCGATGGAGATAGGCCAATCATTGTCTACACTCCGAAGGGCGAAATTACCCCTCGCACCAAGGGACAGCTGAGCTACTACGAGGCGATGCTGAAGAACGACATTGTATTTGCGATCGGACCGGCCGGTACCGGCAAGACGTACATGGCCGTAGCCATGGCGGTGGCCGGATTGAAAGACCGTCAGGTAGACCGGCTGATCCTTACACGCCCGGCTGTTGAAGCAGGGGAACGGCTGGGATTCCTGCCCGGCGATCTTAAGGAAAAAGTTGACCCCTATCTCACGCCACTCTACGATGCACTCCAGGATATGCTCCCCAATGACAAGCTGCGTACCTATATGGACCAGCGGATTATTGAAATCGCACCATTGGCATATATGCGGGGCAGGACTCTTTCCAGCGCCTACGTCATTCTGGATGAAGCGCAGAACGCGACTGCCATGCAGATGAAAATGTTCCTCACCCGGTTGGGAGTCAATTCCAAGGCTATAGTTACCGGTGATATCACCCAGATTGACCTTCCTCCCAATGAAGAATCGGGATGTATCCAGGCCATGCATATCCTGCAGGGGATCGACGGGATCTCTTTCTGCCACCTTGACGAGCACGATGTTGTGCGTCACCGGCTGGTACGTGATATCCTGAAAGCCTATCAGGATCAGGCTGAGGACTGAATCCAGTTACAGGAGTGAAATCATGGATATCCCCGAGATTGTTATCACCTCCTATGCGCGCACCCCTATCGGATCCTTTTTAGGTAATCTCGCAACTCTAAGCGCCCCACAATTGGGATCGATTGCCATTACCGCTGCGATGGAACGATCCCATCTCGATCCAGGATTGGTGGAAGAGGTCATTATGGGCCATGTTCTCACAGCGGGAGCAGGCCAGGCACCCGCCAGACAGGCAGCCCTGGGGGCAGGGCTTCCGAACAGCGTGGAGACGCTTACGGTAAACAAAGTGTGCGGTTCCGGGCTGAAGGCCGTTATGCTCGCCGCACAAGCGATACAGGTTGGAGACGCGGGGATCATTGTAGCTGGTGGGCAAGAGAACATGAGTAATACGCCCTATTACCTGTTCGGGATGCGCCAAGGCGCCAAGATGGGTCACCAGGAAGCGGTCGACGGTATGATCCACGATGGGCTCTGGGACGTGTACAATCGGATGCATATGGGCAGCTGCGCCGAAATGTGTGTTCGGGAAAGAAAATACACTCGTGAGCAGCAGGACGAGTATGCCGTCCGCTCATATAAGCGTGCCCTAGCTGCCCAGGATGGTGGCGTTTTTAACGATGAGATTATTCCGGTGGAAATACCCATACGCAAGGGCGAACCGTTGGTCGCAAACGCAGACGAAGAACCGGGACGGGTCAACTTCGAGAAAATTCCGGAGCTGAAGCCCGTATTTGAGAAAGAAGGCACCATCACCGCGGCCAACGCAAGCACTATCAATGACGGCGCAGCGGCGTTGGTTGTCATGACCCGCGCAAGAGCCGATGATCTGGGAATCAAGCCGGTAGCCCGTATTCTGGGACAGGCCTCTGCCGCCCAGGCACCTGAATGGTTTACCACCGCACCTGCGAAAGCCATAACGAAGGTGCTGAACAAAACCGGGCTTTCCCTTAAGGATATCGATCTGTTTGAAATCAATGAAGCCTTTGCGGTGGTAGCATTGGCGGCAATTGATGAGTTAGGACTTAATATCGAGAAGGTCAATATTCATGGTGGTGCGGTAGCTTTAGGGCATCCCATTGGCGCCTCAGGCGCTCGTATCCTGGTAACCCTGCTCAGTGCCTTGCAGCAGCGGGATATGCACCGTGGTATCGCCGCACTCTGCATCGGAGGGGGAGAAGCCACCGCCGTTGTTGTGGAGCGTATCTGATTCCCTCTGGCAAGCATTCTCGTCCATCCCTGCCATGGGAATATTCTTCGAAAACGTCAAGGTAACTGAAGCCTGAAATTGTAAATTTCAAGGCTATTGTCACCGCTCATTGAGAATGAACCATGTCTAAAACTATCACCTCTATCTCTGTGATTGGGGCCGGGACGATGGGCAACGGTATCGCCCATGTCTGTGCCCAGAATGGCTATCAGGTTATCCTGTTTGACCTGAAACAGGAGTTCCTGAAACGTGCGCTTCAGACCATTGAGAAAAATCTCAAACGCCAGGTCACCAAAGAAATTATCTCCCAAGAAGATGCCGAGAACGCTATCCAACGCATTGAGATCACTACCGAACTAAATGAGACAAAGCGTACGCAGCTGGTGGTCGAAGCTGCACCTGAAGAGACCGATCTGAAGCAGCGCCTCTTCAAGGATCTGGATAGTCTATGCCCATCTGAAACCATCCTCGCCTCCAACACATCCTCCATTTCCATCACCCTCCTTGGTGCTGCTACCAAACGATCTGACAAGGTAATCGGGATGCATTTCATGAATCCGGTGCCGGTTATGAAGCTGGTAGAGGTAGTGCGCGGGCACGACACCAGTGATGCGACGCATGAAGCGGTGGTTGCCTTGGCCAACGAGCTGGGAAAAACTCCAGTGACAGTTAACGATTACCCCGGCTTTATTGCGAATCGCGTTCTCATGCCTATGATTAACGAGGCCGTATTCTGTCTCATGGAGGGGGTGGCAGAGAAAGAAGCTATCGATGAAGTAATGAAACTGGGCATGAATCATCCTATGGGCCCTCTATCTCTGGCGGATCTCATCGGGCTGGATGTGTGCTTGTTCATCCTGGAAGTACTTCACAAGGAGTTGGGAGATGATAAATATCGTCCCTGTCCGTTGTTGCGGAAACTGGTGGCGGCCGGACACCTGGGCCGAAAGGCCGAACAGGGTTTCTATAATTATTGAAAATAACGAGCTGCATGTATCATGAATTTTGATCTGACCGAAGAGCATACCCTTCTTCAAATGAATGTTCGTCAGTTTGCTGAAGAAGTGATAGCACCGGGAGCCATTGACAGGGACGAGACCAAGACCTGGCCTGAGGATATTGTGCGCCAGTTGGGAGAAATGGGCTTGACGGGGGTCATGATTCCTGAGGAATGGGGCGGCGCCGGCATGGATTCGATGGCTTACGTGATAGCCATTGAAGAAATTGCCCGGGCCGATGCAGCGGTGAGTGTGATCATGAGCGTGAATAATTCACTGGTATGCGATCTGCTCAAACTTTTTGGGACAGATGATCAAAAAAGCAAATACCTCACACCGCTCGCGAGTGGGGCAATGCTGGGCGCGTTCTCGCTTTCCGAACCTCAAGCCGGCTCCGATGCTTCCCGTTTACTGTGCCGGGCAAAGAGAGATGGGGATAGCTATCGTATTTCCGGCACCAAGAATTGGGTCTCCAATGGCATTCACTCGGACATCGTGATGCTGTTTGCAGTTACGGATCAGGAGCAGAAGCATAAGGGGGTTTCCTGTTTTATTATCGAGAAAGGCGCGGAGGGCTTCAGTGTTGGCAAACCAGAAGACAAATTGGGGATCCGCTCCTCAGACACTTGTGAGCTGTATTTTGATGATGTGAAAGTATCAGCGGATAATCTGGTAGGGAGAGAGGGAGACGGATTTAAGATTGCACTGGCTACGCTTGATGGGGGCAGGATCGGAATTGCTGCGCAAGCGCTTGGTATTGGTCAGGCTGCCCTGGATCATGCCTTGGCATATGCTCAGCAGCGAGAACAGTTCGGGCGTAAAATTATCGATTTTCAAGCCATCCAGTTCAAACTGGCGGATATGGCCACCGAAATTGAAGCGGCCCGGCTACTGGTAAGGCGGGCCGCTTTTGCAAAGGATCAGGGACAGCCGTACGGTCAATGGGCGGCGATGGCGAAGGTGTTCGCCAGTGAAGCTGCCATGAACGCAGCCACTCAATGCGTACAAGTCCATGGTGGTTACGGATACATACGGGAAACGGGTGTCGAACGCTTGATGCGGGATGCCAAAATCACCCAGATCTATGAAGGAACTTCGGAAATCCAACGGGTGGTCATCGCCCGTGCGCTACAAAAGAAAGGATTATGATCTATGGATGTTTACACAATGATGACGCGCCACGATCACGAACAGGTTGTTTTCTGTAACGAACCCGACTGTGGCCTTAAAGCAATTATCGCTATTCATGACACTACCCTGGGCCCCAGTCTCGGGGGATGCCGTTTCTATCCCTACCAGAGCGACGAGGAAGGACTTAATGATGTACTGCGATTATCACGTGGCATGACCTATAAAGCCTCCATTGCAGGACTGAATCTTGGAGGTGGCAAGGCTGTTATCATCGCGAATCCAGAGACCGACAAGAGCGAGTACATTTTCCGTGCTTTCGGTCGTTTTGTAGAAGGTCTTGGTGGCCGCTATATCACCGCCGAAGACGTGAATACATCCGTGCGCGATATGGAATGGGTCCGTATGGAAACCCAGTATGTAACAGGGATCTCCCGGGCGTTGGGGGGAAGTGGTGATCCATCCTCTGTAACTGCGTTTGGCGTGTTTGTGGGAATCAAAGCGGCTTTGAAAATAAAGCTGGGTACCGAGGATATCAGTGGAATCAAAGTTGCTGTCCAAGGTGTAGGTCACGTTGGTTACAACCTTTGCCGGTACTTGCATGATGCAGGCGCGGAGCTTTTTGTTTCAGATATTAACAAGGCGGCAATGGAACGGGCCGTGACGGAATTTGGTGCCACATCCTTGAATGGAGATCAAATCCATGCCCATGATGTTGATGTGTACGCTCCCTGTGCAATGGGAGCGATTCTCAACGATGAAACCATACCGCAGATCAAAGCCACCATCGTGGCAGGCGCCGCAAACAACCAGCTGGCGACCTCAAAAGTACATGGTGCCATGCTACTCAAGCGAGACATCCTGTATGCTCCCGATTATGCCATTAACTCCGGCGGATTGATCAACGTCGCTAACGAGCTGGAAGGCTATAACCGTGAGCGAGCATTCAAACAGGCGGAAGGGATTTATGATACCCTGATGCAAATTTTCACGATGTCGACGGAAGAAGGTATACCAACCAGCGAAGCCTCGGACCGGCTTGCCGAACAAAGACTACGGAACATGGCCAAATTAAAGACATTCTATACCAGCACACCCGGGCGGGTTTTCAGACGAGGATAGTGAGATTTCCAGACAGCTCCGCCGACATGCCCGTGAGATGGCACTCCAGGGTCTTTACGCCGCTGTTCAGGGCGGGGGCCAGCTGGAGGAGATTGTAGAGTTCGTAACCACAGAGTCTGAGGGATCCACACCTGAAGATGCTCGTCAATACTGCCTGAAACTGCTTGCCGAAGCACTAAAACACCAGGAAGCACTGGACGGGATCATTGTATCCAAGCTGGAACACTGGGATCTTGCGCGAGTGACATTGATTGATCGACTTATTCTGGAACTCGCACTGGTGGAAATGGTTAACTTTAATGATGTGCCATTAAAAGTAAGCATCAGCGAGGCTATTGAAATTGCCAAGAAATATAGCACGGATGATAGCCCGGCGTTCATCAACGGCATTCTGGATGCAGTCTATCATGATCTTCTGAAGGGCACGTTGAGCCTCGATTAAGCTAGGTGAAGTTAGAAGAATAATGAGTTTTATTTCCAGACTATTCGGGGGTACCAGGTCTGAGCGTGACATACGCCAGTTCCGTCCTCTGGTAGAAGAAATCAATCAGATCTATGCCGATCTGGAGGAGCGGCCACAGGATTATCTGGTAGAGCGCCTAGGAGAAATTCGTCAAGAAATAGCCGATGCCCGTGATGTTGTTACCCAGGTACTGCAGGATAGTGCTGAACGTGATGAAGAGATATATAAGGCTGAGCAGGATACACTGGACCGGCGTATGACCGAGGTCTTTGCCATCGTGAAGGATGCCTGCCGCCGGATGGTTGGTCAGGAATTTAAGGTTGTGGGTCAGGCGATGATCTGGGACATGATCCCTTTCGATGTTCAGCTCCTGGGAGCCATCGTCCTTCATAAGGGGCGCATTTCCGAGATGAAAACCGGTGAGGGGAAAACCCTCGCCGCCACCATGCCGGTGGTACTGAATGCGCTCACCGGTCGAGGCGTGCATATTATCACCGTTAATGACTATCTGGCTGAACGGGACAGTCAATGGATGGGACAGATATACAAAACCCTAGGGCTTTCGGTGGGCTGCATTCTTAATCAAATGAATCCCGAAGAGCGCAGAGAGATATATGCCTGCGACATCACCTATGGGACGAACAACGAATTTGGCTTCGATTATCTGAGAGATAACATGTCCGTGCGCCCCGAGGATCAGGTACAACGCGGCCACGCCTATGCTATCGTTGATGAGGTCGACTCGGTTCTCATCGATGAAGCCCGAACACCGCTGATCATTTCCGGACAAGTGGATAATCCCACCGATACCATGTATGTAGAGCTCAAACCCAAGGTCCAGCAGCTCGTTCGAGCGCAGACCAATCTTGTCAATTCCCTGGTATCAGAAGCGGAAGCCAAGTGGGACACAGATGAGTATGAGGCGGCCACAAAACTGCTCATCGCCAGTCGTGGTATGCCGAAAAACAGGAAATTGATGAAAATGTTCCAGGAGACGGGTGTGAAGACGGCCGTCCGGTCTGTGGAGAACGACTATATGAGGGACAAGAAGCTCCATGAACTTGACGAGGAACTGTTCTTCTTTGTGGACGAAAAGAGCCACATAATCGATCTTACTGAAATGGGCCGTGAAAAAATTTCTCCCGATAATACGGAGGCCTTTATAATTCCAGATCTTGGTGAGGCTTTCCATGCAATTGAGAACGACACCACTCTGTCAACTGAAAAGCAGCTGGTGAAGAAAGCTGAGATCCAGGAGACCCATAGCGAGCGCAGTAATACCATCCACCATATCAGCCAACTCCTACGGGCTTATGCGCTGTATGAGAAAGATGTGGAATACGTTGTACAGGATGGTAAGGTCCTGATCGTGGATGAGTTCACCGGTCGTGTACTTCCAGGTAGACGCTACAGCGATGGTCTGCACCAGTCCCTGGAAGCCAAAGAAGGCGTGGTAATCGAAAAAGAGACCCAAACGATCGCCACTATTACGATCCAGAATTATTTTCGTATGTATGAGAAGCTGGCGGGAATGACCGGAACCGCCGCAACGGAAGCCCTGGAATTCACCCAGATCTATAAGCTCGAAGTAACTGAAGCACCTACCAATGAGCCTGTGGTTCGAGAGGATCTTGAGGATCGTGTATACAAGACGAAACGGGAAAAATATAATGCGATCCTTGATGAAATTGAGGCGCGCTATCGAAAAGGGCAGCCCGTCCTGGTTGGCACGATCACCGTAGAAGTATCGGAAACCATATCCCGGATGCTCAAACGGCGGGGAATCCCCCACAATGTACTCAACGCCAAGCAACACCAACGGGAAGCGGAGGTTGTCATACGGGCCGGGCAAAAGGGGGCGGTAACCATCGCTACGAATATGGCGGGGCGTGGTACCGATATCAAGTTGGGAGAGGGTATCACCGAATTAGGGGGGCTGCATATCCTTGGTACGGAGCGGCATGAGAGTCGCCGAATCGATTTGCAGCTGCGTGGACGATCCGGTCGGCAGGGCGATCCGGGTAGTTCGGTTTTCTTCCTGTGTCTGGAAGACGACCTGATGCGCCTGTTCAGCTCCGAAAGGATCGCCCGGGTGATGGATCGTATGGGATTACCCGAGGGTGAGGTCATTACCCACCGCTTTGTAACCAAGTCTATCGAGCGGGCCCAGAAGCGGGTTGAAGCCCGCAACTTCGGCATTCGGAAGCATCTGCTGGAGTATGACGACGTGATGAATCAGCAGCGGGAGATCGTCTATGATCGGCGCAACTTCGCGCTGCATGGTGAGGAACTGCTGCCCGAGATTGAGAAGATGGTAGCCGAACTGGCCGAGAGTGAGATACAGTCTGCTTTGGCGAGTGGTGACGGTGCCATGGATTTTGAAGCTTTACGACATGAGCTAATGGATGTCTTGCTGTTGGATTATCAAGTTGATGAGGCAATAGGCACGGATACCGAAAAATTACAGGACTCCATTGTCCAACAGGCCATGGCGTTATATAATTTCAAACGGTCGTTGGCAGAGCCGGAGGCGTTTTCTCATTTTGAGCGGTATGTTACGCTGCGAACCGTGGACGAAAAGTGGCAGCAACACCTGTATAGCATGGATCAGCTGCGTGAAGGGATCAACCTGCGGGCGTACGGGCAGAAGAATCCCCTGTTGGAATACAAATCCGAAGCCTTCGACATGTTCGTTGAGATGCTAGATGATGTAAACCGCACAACGCTGAGACGTCTGTTTGGGGTTCGGATCGCAGGTCTGGAAGAACAACGCCCCCAGCTACAACGTATTGGGCGGCAGCTACAAACATCCCACGCAGATACGGCCAATCTGGGCTTCCAGGCCCCTGTTGCACAACCGCAGCAGCAGGCGTCCCAGGAAAGTCCAGGACAGCCAGCCATAGGTGGTGCTCCAGTACCCCCCGCGCGCCGTACGCCCATCAGGGTCACTGATAAGGTCGGCCGCAACGATCCCTGTCCTTGCGGGAGCGGTAAGAAATACAAGAAGTGTCACGGAAGCTGACGGGCAAGTTCGCCACGCGGGCCATCCACGTCGGACAGGAACCCGATCCTAGTACGGGATCCGTGGTACCACCTTTGCACCAAACGACCACGTTCGCCCAGGATGATATAGGCAAGCATCGCGGCTTCATTTATAGCCGTGCGAAGAATCCGACCCGAACCAGGCTGGAAGAAAACTTGGCATCTCTTGAGGGGGGACAGCACGGACTTGTGTTTGCCTCAGGGATGTCGGCGCTCTCGGCACTCGTTATGCATTTCAAGGCCGGTGACCATTTTATCATTGGCAAAGATATTTACGGTGGGACCTACCGTGTCTTCGAGCGTGTATTCAATCGTTTTAACATCCAGTGCAGCTGGATAGATACCCGATCACTGGATCATATTGCTGAGTCTATCAATTCCCACACCCGGGGAATTATCCTTGAAACTCCCTCCAATCCGATGATGGTTCTATCCGATATTGAAGCCGTCGCCCAACTTGCTCGTGACAAAGGCTTGATGTGCATTGTGGACAATACCTTCATGAGTCCTTACTGCCAACGTCCACTTGAATTGGGTGCACATGTTGCCTTCCACAGTGTTACCAAGTACCTGGCAGGCCATAGCGATGTCCTCATGGGTGCCTTGATTACCAACGAAACCGATCTGGCTGAGGATCTCTATTTTGTACAGAAGTCGGTAGGCAGTGTGCCCTCCCCATTCGATTGCTGGCTGACCTCCCGCTCGCTCAAGACACTGACGGTTCGGATGGAGCAGCATTGCCGTTCCGCTTCTCTGTTGGCGCAATTCCTGGAAAAACGCCCCGAGGTACACAAGGTATTCTATCCTGGTCTGGCCAGTCACCCCCAACGTGATTTGGCCACCCGCCAGCAGCATTCGCCGGATGGTGAATCGGTTTTTGGCGGGATGATCAGCTTCGACATCAGGTCACTCGATCGTGCTCGGACGCTTATCAAACACCTGCAAATCTTCACCCTGGCAGAAAGTCTTGGAGGTGTGGAAAGCCTGGTGGAGCACCCAGCCATCATGACTCATGCTGAAGTACCCCGGGAGCAGCGGGAAGCAATCGGACTGACGGAAGGCCTGGTGCGCCTATCAGTTGGAATTGAAGATGTAACTGATCTGCAGGAGGATCTGGCCACCGCCCTGGATTCGCTCAGCTGAGACCTGAAACTTCCTTAGCAGGTTGTAGCTGGGGACATTATAAAAGACAGGGCATCCAGGATGATAGAAGGTTTGCAGTCAACCATCTAAAAAACTTGCTGTTCCTCTCATTGCCATCTCAATTTTCACCTCAGTCCTTAACGTAACACAGTCTGGTGCTTTCTCTGAGAGTAAGTATTATCCGTAGACATCCACTTCTCGCTATTGTGTGTCTTGCGAGTATGTTATTCATACGATCTGTCGCGGGTCAGAGTACGCAGGATTTTGAAGACGTGACTCTGGTCCTCCCTCGAATTAAGGTCCTCTCCAACATCGATACGATTGTAATCGCCATAAGCTTGATAAATGAATGGGACGAAGTAGGAGGCGTTCAACTGGACCTGTCCCTTGAAAAATGGGGATTGGATTTGGATACTATCCTGACCACACCCCGCTCTGCTGGTTGGAAGGTGGAATCCCGGATTCTTGAGCTTAGTAGCAATCGGCGAATTCTGCTGTTTGATCCAGTGGGAAACAACATACTACCTGGTGAGGGACCGATCATGGAGCTAGTGGTCCTTCTGCCTGAGGCTACTTCACTTCCCGACTCAATACCGCTCACGGTGGAAGCGGCGGTTGTGTCCGATGCCATGGGTGGAGCACTCATGTCAAAGAATATCGGTGGAGCTCTGCTGCATGAGACTGCAGCCAGAGTCGTTGTTGGAAGAGCTCGGATCGATCAGGGACAGACCGGTCGTTTGGGTCTTTATCTGTCCTCCTCAAGCCCGATTATGGGGACTCACTTCACCTGCCGGTGGGACACGAGTCTGATGTCTATCGTTGACATAACAGCGGGAAATCAGATGGTTGACTTTGACATGGAATGGGAATCCAATGACCATGGTGCATGGATAGGACTCTCGAACCGAACTGTCGATGAGCCACAGCTAGGTGTTGATGACAGCCTGATTCTGCACCTGAAAGTAGTGCCGGGAGTACGGTTTTCAGAGGCTGGTGTCCGTCTCATGGATTCCCGAATGATCGATGCCAAGGGGCGTGAATGGTGGATCACGCATGTTGATTCGGGTTCTATAGAGGTTTATCCTGGATACCTTGATCCGCCAGAATCCTTGGTGGCATTATCGGGGCAGGACGGATGTGTCGCATTAAGCTGGCGACCTCCTGGTGGAGAGGGTAGAGGTGAAGAAGCGTTGCTTTTGGTGGATGACGATGCTTCCGAACTTGGCCCGCCCTACTTCGATGCCGGGGGCCGTATGGCCGACGCCCTCACCGGTGTGCGCGCTTCCCAAACCACCACTCTTCCATTGACAGGCTATGCTGTTTATCGGAACGAGGTGAATGGAGTTGTTCATGACGAGCCGGAGCTATTGGCGACGTTGAACAGAGGGAATCATACTTTCGAGGATTCATCGGCTATCAACGGCCGGACCTATTCCTATGTGATTTCGGCAATTTATCAGGATCAATTTGAGTCCGATTATTCGGAAGCCGTACTCGCAACACCAGCAAGCTGGATCGACTTTGGCATTGGCCATGCCCGGACGAGGATCGAACATAAAGCCCAGGTCCCGGTCCGGATTAAAAATGACGCCGCTATTTCAGGACTGCGATTCAAGTTGCGGGAAACCCCCATCGGTGCTGTAGTGAATCCCACGGCAGTGCTTGGTCCGCATTCACCGCCGGATTGGGTAATATCGGTCGAGCGTGACAGCACCGCGCAGGAGTGGTCGATCATGGCATTCTCACCACAATTGACCGTGATCCCTGCCGGAGAGGGCAATGTCCTGCTACTTGCGATGGATCCGGTGACTGATGTGCGGGTGACGGTCAATCTGGAGCCTCTAGGCGTAGAGGTTCTCGATCCTCATGGAAATGCCTATCCCAGCCGGATCACTCTTGGAACGGTTGACATAGATGTACCACCCGTGCAGCTGCGTATTGGCACCGGTCCTCCCACCTCGCCCGGTGATACGGGCTTCATTTCTATCTATATGGACAATCAACATCCAGTAAGGATGTTCAGAATGGTGCTGCTGCCTGCCAATGGTCTGGAGTTTGTGGACGTGGTTGGCACCCCGCGGCTTCCCGGAGATGCCCACGTTGCCTGGTCTGATATCGAAGGTGGCGGTATACGGTTGATCGAGCTGTCATTCACGAACACTCCGGTGGTAGCGGGCAGTGGACCTATCGCAACCATAAGCGCTCTGGTAGATTCATTGGCACCAGAGGGCTATGTGGAGCTCGCCCTTGGAAAGGAGGTCTTACTTGGCACAGCATTTGGTGAACTGCCGTATGCATCTTCTCCAGGGTATTTCCCGGTGGGTGAGGTGCGGGCGGTGTTTATACCCACCTCGGAAAAAGGTTCACCGGGCCGTGTCGTAACCACTGCTTTGCAGCTGACCAATTCCGCGGATATCTGCGATTTCGAGCTCCAGGTAGTGTTCAATTCACAATACCTTTCCTTCCTTTCCATGGAAATCCTAGAGCGGATGTCTTTCCCTGAGGGAATCGTGGTGCAAAGTTCGGATACCGGGCAGTTGCACCTGCAATACACCGGTGCCGACAGCCTTCCGATCGCCCCGGGCAGTGGACCCCTGATTAACCTGGTTTTCTTCCTGGCTCATGCTACGCCCGGAGACACAGCGTATCCCCTTGAGGTGAACCAAGTGTCGGCCTCAGGTTGTCAGGGACAGGTGATATTTGCCAGAGGCGAGAGCGAAAAGATGATCGTTGGTGTGCCTCCACCCCGGCCGCGTCATTTTGCCGCCGATGTTGAACCAACGGGAATCACCCATGTCCTTCAGCTGCAATCAGCTACACTGGGGGGCGTGTACCTGGATGCCGGGGATGAGCTGGCCGTGGTCGACTCCGGTGGATGGATCAATGCTGCCGGGGATTCCGGTTCCCTGGTCGTGGGCGCCGGCGTGGTACAAGCGGATGGCTCGATTCAGATCACCGCAGTCTTGGGCTTCGATCCCGGGGAAGGCGCGGCCGTGCTGCCGGGGGCACGCACCGGCAATCCCGTGTACTATCTGGCCTGGGACCATAATTCGAACACGGAAAGCCGTGCCGGGAACGATGCTCATTACGTGCTGGGTGAAGGGAATTGGGGTGAAAATGACGGTTTCACGATAGTGAAAGTGGTACGCCTGGGTGAAAGAACATCCGCCATCCCCCGGCCGGTCCCAGATGATCTGATCGTGACCGCCAATGACCCTAATCCCTTCCGCACCACTACGACCATCCGTTTTGGTGTCCCCGTCGAGATGCAGGTCAAGATCGCCGTATACGACCTCATGGGACGTGAGATCGCCGTGCTCCATGACGGGATTACGGCTCCCGGTTACCATGGCGTGGAGTGGGACGGCCGCGATGACGCCAGCAGCCCAATGGCCAACGGCATGTATTTCTATCAGGTACGTACCCCAGATCGCACCGTCACTCGCAAGATGCTGTTGCTGCAGTAGCATCGCATGGGGATACAGCCTTTCCATAAACCTCTCCGGACGTTGTATATTGTGACGAAAAGGGTGTAAAATCGGGCCGTCAGGTTGGTAGGGACCTGAACGATAGCCGCGGTGGCGGAACTGGTAGACGCGCTGGATTTAGGATCCAGTGTCCAACTGGACGTGAAGGTTCGAGTCCTTTCCGCGGCACAGTCATAAGCCTCCTTTCGGAGGCTTATTTACATCAGAAAATCGAATAGAAAGATATGTTCGATTTTCTGGCCTCCATTAAGGACTTCGATGGCGCCTGGCCTACGCTGGCCCGGGGTGTTCACGACAGGGAGCGCATAATTCAACACCCCGGTACGGGTGGGCGAGTGGCACGAGGCCTGCCCGACGGGATGGAGGTGGTGAGGAATTCAACAAAACCCCTACAAAATTCCACGATTTGAAAAAAGCTCCCGACGGGGAAGCCGTGGATTTTGCGCAGAACAGTGAATTGCACACCGATTACCGAGCCCGATACCGGATTTTAAAGAGCGGAATAAGCTACAGTCCTGAGGTGCGTTTGTCGTTCGCCTGGTGCGCCTGGTGCGTGAAAAGAAGTGGAGAGTGGTCTCCCCTACTTCAGCAGCACCATCCTGATCGACCGGGTGTATTCCGGCGTCATTAAACGGGCCAGGTAGATTCCTGAGGATACCTCGCGCCCCCTGTCATCCCGGCGATCCCACTGTGCCTGGTGATACCCCGCTTCCGTGTAGCCCTCCGCCAGTCTTGCCACCTCACGGCCCAAGAGATCATAGATCACCAGTGACAGCTCGCTGCCATGCGGCAGCTCATACTCTATCGTAGACACCGGGTTGAAGGGGTTGGGATAATTCTGGTGAAGATCAAATCTATACGGCGCTAATCCGCTATCATCCGTACGTAGAATCGGGCCACAGCCAACTCCCAGTGCTCCGATATTCTTCCCGGCTTCACCCGATCCTACGCAGGGGGAATTCCCGGCCAAGGAATAATTGCCACTGGCCGGGTCACAAAATAGCGGATCAGAATCCAGATTTCCTTCCCCAGGATAGCCTCCTTGAACGATAGAGTAGATGACCGTCGAGGAAGTATCTGATATCTCATCGGGATCGTTTCCCCAAAAGATGCAGTTGGTGACCATCGGAATTGATCCTCCATTCCACATCCCACCGCCGGTTATAGCCGCATTGTTGACGATGGTACAGTTGTAAAGATGCAAATCAGAATAGGTATAATTGGAAATCCCGCCACCCGTCTCGCTGGTGTTTCCATTGATCACACAACCTGTCAGTGCCGGGGATGATAGATCGTTTGAGAGACCACCGCCATAGTCTGCCGCAGAATTGCTTTCAATCACACAGTTGCTGAGCGTTGGCGAAGAACCGAAATTATCCATTCCACCTCCACCATGACCGGCTGCGTTATGACCAATGAATACGTTATCCAGTTCCGGGCTTGAGTTCAGGCAAGAAATTCCACCACCATAATCAGCCGTATTCCTGATCACTGCAAGATTCATCAGTTTCGGACCGGATCCGTTCAGGAAGATCCCCCCGCCATACTCCGCACGGCCATTGGTGACCGTAAAGCCATCGATTACCGTCGCCGAGTCTGCACAACTCTCAATCCTGATCACACTCCCGGCACTATCTCCGTCAATGATGGTCCGGGAAATGTAGGCGGT
>JBHPIW010000013.1:0-68865 GCA_042568495.1 Fidelibacterota bacterium
CTGTTGAAAGAGCCATCTCCCTCGATGTTTTCGGAAGGCATGTAAATAAGGCAAGTCGTATTTGCTCACAGGCGAAAGGGGAGCAGGTGCTTCTTTCCTATCCAGTTTATGATAGTGCTTTTGGATGGGTGAAAGGGGCTGGGTATGAAAATATTGAATGGACTTATCTCGGTGAATTCCCATTAAAGGGATTCCCGGATCAAGAACGCATTTATGGAGTATTTGATAAATCCCCTTCTAGATATGCGGAAGACCAAGGAGTCTTTGAAAAGAGTAAGAAGGGCAGGAAAGGAAGAAAATTCCTAGAGACTTTCAAGGTTAGTCGGAGTTCATTGAGTATTTATCTTGGAGATATTACCGATCTGAAGGTTGACGCAATAGTTAGCTCCGATGATGTTTACTTGACTATGGGTGGCGGTGTGTCAGGCAGAATTTGGGACCGTGGTGGTGATGCGATAAAAATGGAAGCAAAGAAACATACGCCTGTACCTCTTGGTCAGAGTGTGGTAACCACCGCAGGAAATCTCAATGCGAAGTATGTCTTCCATGCTGCAGTATTAGGGCTGAGGCCCAAAAAGCGACCGGATCCGGATACGATACGAGCTGTGACCACTCACTGCCTCCAAAATGCAAAGCGCTTGGGTATTCAGTCTATCGCCTTCCCGGCTCTCGGTACCGGAGCAGGCAGGCTGCATATTGAGCGATGCGTTCATGCAATGACATCTCAAATCCATCTCTTTTTGGCTGAAACGAAAAAGAAGATGCAGGTTGTTCTTGCTTTAAGAATAGCCGATGAATTGTCGGGCACGATTCGCAGGATTGTTGAGCAGGAGGTCACGATCTTTAATAAATAGATTATTAAATACTACTAATCACCCCATGGTTGAAACATGAATCAAGATTTGCCTTCCTCATCACAGCAGGTTACCAGCGATGATCTAAATATCGCAGTAGATTTTGCCAGTGCCTGCAAAACTTCAATTCTAGTAATACTGTTCACCGATATAGAAAGCTCAACCCAAGCGGGTAGTGAGCTTGGGAATGTAGCTGCACAGATGCAGAGACAGATACACGATCAAATTGTCAGTGATTCAGTTACCGCTGAAAGCAAGGGAAAGGTAATTAAAAGCACCGGTGACGGTGTGTTAGCAACATTTGCTGATCCAACCCTTGCCGTGCAACGAGCATTGACAATTCAGGACAAGTTCTTTGCCTATAATCTGGAGAAGGATTCGTCAGAGCAGATATGGGTCAGGATCGGCTTGGATATGGGACAGGTGTTAATTGAGGAGAAAGCAAGCAACCTTGCTATCTTTGGGAACCATGTGAATAGAGCTGCAAGGGTCATGTCTCTTGCTGATGGTGGTCATATTTATGTTTCAGGTAGGATATATGATGATGCCGTGGCATGGCTGAAACACATGGAAATCAACGGCGAGATTGGGTGGGAGTTCTACGGAAAATGCCAGCTCAAAGGAGTTGATCCTTCGCCAGAAGTCTATGAGGTGTTCAAAACAGGTGCAATCGATCCCAAACCACCTGAGAAGAAAGCACTGGTTACCACCACTCCGATTCCTAAAGGTAGCGCTTTAGAGGATGTGGAATCGATCACTGTGGCTGAAAAGGTAGATCAAATTAAGCCGGTACAGACACATGGCAGATGGCAGCTCATGCCAAATGACATTCTTCTTGATAACTGGACGGTCGTAAGCGCATTTGACCTGCTTGAAGACTATGAGTCAATTGATCAATGGGACATGTACCTGTCATGCCTGGCTGTCCTGATTGAGTCGATTGTGATACATGGGAAAATCTACGTTGATGCTACTTATTCCGAAGCATGGAGATACAAAACCTCTGTTCCATCTCTCGATATTTATGAGCCGTACAGAAGCACAGAGCAGCTATCCGATGTGGTCGTGCCCCTTTACCTTGATAAAAGGGACGAGGAGAAGGTCGCCGAGAATTCAGAAAAGAGGCTAGCGATTATTCGTGAGAATCCACAATATGCGGATTTCATCGACAAGATAAGCAAGTCCGATGATTGGAATACGCTTATTAAGGATACGTATTTTGCGGAGCAGCCAGATGGTATCGAGTTGCTGGGAGCGCTGAAGTATCTTGAAATGTCCCGGTTGCTTCGGTTGCCCTATGTGCCTCATTTCCTGCGAACGCCGATCGTTTTACTGAATGCATCGGTGTTTTCCGAGGGGTATGAGGACCTATCTTCTGCAAAGCACCTAATCCAGTATGTGGAAAAGATGCGTGCTTCATCGATGGAGCCAATCAACGAATTCTATCAGAAGCATGTATTCGACCTCTCACTTCCATCGATCCTTTCAATAGTGCTGCACAACTCAGGTCAACCTGGCGATGTGATCGATGAGGCCCTAAAGCTGCGTGATGCAGAAGCAGTGAAAGAGTTCCGCAATTACTGCATGCTGATGGATGCGAAAGTTGGGGAAGGCGATATCGCATTCCTGAATGAGGCGATGTCGACACTAAAGTACCTTTCAGACAAGATGGCGGTTGATCTTAATGGGATTCGGAGAGAGAAGGTTTGGGGAATTGGGCACGAGCTTGGACTTACTGACACAGATGGGGAAAAGGGAGTAGGCATTCAGCCTCTATGCTATCTGCCGAGGTTGATGGATGAGTCCAATTCTGTGAAAACGATTGGGGGAGAGCTATCAAGAGTGTTCGGCACACCTCACCGGTTGAAAGGATTTTGGCAGCGTGAGTTAGGCATGGGAGCTGCTTAAACATACTCTCCAGGTACTCCACATAATTCCCTGATACCATCGATATGGATATAACAGCAAGATTTGTCGAGATTGAGTACTCTCAGAGAATTATAAATATATGGATGAGGCAAACTGGTAAGGGTGATCCAATAATACTCATTCACGGCTGGGGACACAGTGGTGATATTTGGACTCAAATTGGGGAGAAGCTCTCTAGCAACCACTCATTAATAATGTTCGATCTCCCTGGTTTCGGCAATTCTCCCCCGGTTTCCCCAGATCTGATTAGCATTGCACACTACTCTGACATCATAGGTCTGGCAATGCAGAACGTTTTAGTCAAGGAAGTCCCATTCACAATTATCGGCGATTCATTGGGTGCTCTAATTGTTCTCAGCTTGCTCGCAAACAAGGCTATATCAAGTAAGAGGATTATTTTAAGCGGGTGTCCGACGGAGGGTTTGCCGATTGCCCTGAGAATCCTACGATTAAGAGGATTGGTATCAACAGCATTATACTCTCTGCAAAGACTCCCCAATCAGGTTTCACATAGACTCATACGATTGCTCTCTCGCTATACTTTCAAGAATACAAAACACATTGATTCTTCCATCATCAACGGTGCTTTATCTGTCGATCCTAAAACCGCAGAAATGCTGTTTAGGCACTTATGTCAACTGAAGAAAATCCGAAATCGTATTCCTGTACAAAAGACGGGTATTACCACAGTCATTGTAAGGGGGGAAGGAGACAGGGTGGTTTCAAAAGAATCATCAATTAGACTTGCCAAGGATGTTGGAGCAACGTTCTTCGAAATTCCCGACGCAGGGCATACACCAATGCTTGAGAACGTGGATTCTTATATCAAATCGATTACTAATATTATTACATAGGGGGAACGGTACAAATGCCTAACGATGAGCAAAATGGTCGAGTCACTTCGCATGTCCCAAAAGAGACTTTTTATGCCTCAAATCTAGGTGCTAGCCTACTGATATTCTTTCCCTTCGCATCAGGAATGCTATATGTAGTAATGCAATGGGTTAGGAATGCAGAAGACAAGGACGCTCTTTTTGTGAGCATGCTAATAGCAGCAACAATGATTCTGGTTGCAGGTATCAGAATACTATTTAAGTACTTGGTAAGTAGGGGAGTTGATTTCTATCATTTTGTATTCTCCACATCTGACCCAGAGCAGGGATATCAAGAATATAATAAACTAGTGAAATCGATTTTGAATGTACCCCTGATGACAGTTACTGGACTTATGTACGGATCACTATTAGGCATCTCGCCACTGATAATGAAAGCACGGCCGGGAGAGCCTCTTCTGTTGGTTCTATTGATGATATTCATGTTTTTCGTCAATTATGTTACTGGCGTTGGATTTTATGGTCTCATTACTTTTTTCCGACACGCTATTAAAATGGGTCGGCTAATAAGGGTTGATCTCTGGCAAACAGAGAATCCATCGACGAAGTTCTTGCTTGGTGCCACAAGACGAATTTCAATACTTGCCAGTATTTATGTATGTTTATGTCTCTCGAGCATTGGATTCTCAGTATTCCCAATAAGTGTCGAGGTTATTTCCTACTCAGTTTTTGCAGGACTAATCATTCTATCCTCTCTAATAATTCCTGCCTATCCAGTTTCAAGAAAAATTCACGACGTAAAGGCAGAAGCACTTCTGGACATTAATAGTCAGCTGCATTCAGAGTTTATACGTACCCTAGAGGGAATGAAGTCAGGTAGCAAAGATGTGGACCTGAGTAAATTTGAATCTTTGCTGCAGCTACGAGATAAAATAGAATCAATCACAACCTATCCGTTTAGGCTACAATATTTAACCTCCGGTCTCTCGGTTATTGGACTTTCTTCAATTCCGGTTCTTCTTCAGTTCTTTTTGGGAAGATTTCCTGCGAAATAGGCAAAGAAATCTTTTTGCGTCGGATACCACCCCCAACATTTTTGGCGTACATCCCTGAAAATGCAACCTGCCCCCCTGCTCTGCAAGCAGGGATTCTAGCTGCCTGGTTTAGAGGGGAATGGGGAAGGGAGAGTGCAGCCGTATGCTACAATCAGTATGCTACCGGGCGATCTTCTCGATGGAGACACCTATTATTCACGATATAACTACGGATTTCTCCTCAATAAGACGCCGAAACTATCGAAATTCTCTTTATTCCTCAGGATAATCCTCTAGATCTTTGCAAAGTTATCCAGCAGGTATTAGGCTCTTGAGTTAGAAAAAAGTATGCCCTAAATGCTAATTCATGGCGAAACTTCTACGTGCCCAATCAGTATGAAATGTCAAACAGAATACAAATACCATCTGTGAATTACTATTACGTCGATAACTCGATCCCCTAATCTAGCCCGGATCATGAACCTCATTTTATTGCATAGAAATGTCATTGCGGATTCCTTTTAATAAAGTACCCTGGAATAAAAATATCCGGAATGTGTTCGTCTACTTTTTTAGTAGTGGATTCTCGCGTTCAATCCCCTTTTTACTGCTACCATTATTGACAAGAGTCTTGTCCCCAACCGATTTTGGGATTCTAGGTATCACGGCGGTATTGGTCAGTATGATTACTCCGCTCATCACCTTTTATGCTCCCGGATATATATATGCTCACTACTTCAAACTAACGCAGGAGGAGTTGAACCACACACTATCGGTGATTGTCTCTTTGGCGGTCATAATGGCGTACATAATCACAGCCATAGCGGTGGTATTGTATTTTCTTGGTGTTCTGGAGACTGCCCTTCCAATCTGGACGATCCTTTCAATCATCTTAATGGCCTTTTCTATGAGTATGTTGAACATAGCGCAGACTCTGAATCAGATCGAAACCCGGATTAAGCGATACGTGACCTACGAGATTTCCAATGCCATACTCATTAGCACGATGGTGGTGATCCTGGTTTTAGTGCTAGGAATGAAATGGGAAGGACGGTTCCTGGCCGGTCTTGCCGGCAATTTAGTGGTTGGAACCGCGGCTTTGATATACCTGATTAAATCGCGATTGATTTCACCAACTTGGAATCTAGCAAGCCTTAAAGCATTCCTTGGATTTTCGGTACCCATCCTACCCCATGTTTTTGGTCTATGGGCATTGAATGGCATCGCCAGACTCTTTCTAGCGCGATTTGTTAGTCTAGACGAAGCTGGATATTTTCAGGTAGCTTTTCAGCTTACAATGATCCTGGCACTGTTTTATGAAGCTATGTTCAAAGTGTGGAATCCATTTTTCTATCGTCATGTTACGTTGGGGGACAGCCATTATCATGTCAAACGGAAGCTAGTAAGATATTCTTATTATTATATTGTGGGGGTACTCCTGTTCGCCGCTGGATTTCTTCTCATATCTCAAATCCTGATTCATATTTTTGTCTATGAGAAGTATGCTCATAGTGCGATGTACCTACCTTGGTTGGTTTTTGGTATGGCAGTATACAATGTTACGAGGAGCTTCACCGGCTACCTTTTCCACACAGGAAGAACCAAACTATTAGGAATCGCCACGGCCATTAGTGCCCTAACTAATGTTACTTTAGCATTTGTCCTCAATCGGTACCATGGTCCGGTTGGTGTTGCCCAGGCTACGTTTCTCGCTTTCACAGTTCATTCGTTTCTAATTATCGCCCTTTCACTGAAATCACACCCAATGCCATGGTTAACATCTTTTAGGAGGGTATAGAGACTTAGATTGACTATAATTGATAATTATGTGGTGTCAAGCATTTCCTAGCATGGTCATCTGATCCTAGGGGGGGTAATATTATTCACTAGAATAATCGGGATTGCTATTATGAAGTCAGAAAATAACTCCATGATTGAAGCTGTAATTGGTGCTATAGAGGAAACTGAGGAGGGAGGCGCGCTGTTTAGGGCAGATACTCCCCGTGGTTTCTCTGGAGATAAAATCATTGGTCTACTACAGCGATTATCCACGCTATACTCAACTTTTGAGAATACCTGCTATCTTGAGGTTGGTGTTTTTCAAGGGCTCACTCTCCTATCGGTAGCGCATGAATGCAAGAAAGTGCCCTGCTACGGAATTGATAACTTCGCATATTTTGATCCCGATAATGTTAATCTCTCGATAGTCGAACAAGGTATATCGAGCCTGGGCCTACGAAATGTGAGCATAATCAATAAAGACTATGAGGATGCTCTTGAAGGTCTTGGAGATCTAATAAGTGGCAACAAAATTGGATGTTATTTCATTGATGGGCCTCATGATTACCGTAGTCAACTCATGAGCCTGCAACTAGCGTTACCGCATTTACATGAAGGGGCCGTGATAATAGTGGATGATTCAAACTACCAACATGTTCGACAGGCAAATCGGGATTTCTTAATTACTAATACGGAATGGAAATTACTGTTTGAGGCTTATACACCATTTCATCCCTATAATATGACTACTGAGGGAAGAGATTTGGCAGCCAAAGGATGGTGGGATGGTGTAAATGTCTTGGTTCGAGATAAGTGCAATAATCTTGATTCGATGTTTCCACCAACTGAACGTAGTCGCATTCTTTATGAAAATGAACATCTTATCCAAAGTAGTAGGCTTGCAGAAATGGCGTCTGACGCAGTCTATCTTGCCCAATCTGTATATCATGGGAATCCTTATCATATCCTTAAAAGATTTCTGAAGTTAGTCGTCAAGTTTATCAGAAAAAGGGTGGTGTTACGTAGCAGGTTCGACGGGCGAAATACAGGTAGCGAGGCACTTCCGAGTAAACGTTTTGCTAACATCCAAAACTGAAATGACAGAATGAGCAATTTGCCCTTGACGGTCTGAGTACTAGACAAAATGCTGTACGATATTAATGTACCTTGTTAAATCTATTTCGTGAATATCAGTCTGTTGTGAAATCTTCACCTCGATTCATAGTTAAGTTCTTTGGGAGTTCTCTTGTACGACAGAGAGAGGATAAACTGGAGGCTTGAATGAACAATAAAGAATCTGAGATACTCGTGCAACAAGAATTACAGAGACGCCCAACTGTGAATCCCTATAGGTATGCAACCCATCTCATTCTTGGGCGCCTACTTTGGGACTTGAATTGGAAATCATGGATTTCCAGAAAACGTATTCGGAATTGGAGCGATCGATACTGTGGGCAAAAAGCTATTATCCTATGTAATGGACCATCACTTAACAAGGTTGACTTTACTATTTTAGAAACCGCAGATATCTTTACCTTCGGTTTGAATAAAATAAATCTCTTGTTTGACCGTACTACTTTCCGTCCTAGCTGCATCGTTTCAATTAATCCTCATGTTCTCATCCAGAATAGGGATTATTTTAACGAGACAGATATCCCTCTTTTCCTCAATTCTTTTGCCCACCGGTATGTAGATTTTCGTAAGAATGCAATCCTGCTACACTTTGCCAACGTGTCAAGACGGTTCGCACGAGACTGTTCCTTTTCAATGTGCCAAGGACATACAGTGACTTATGCTGCATTACAATTAGCATTTCACATGGGCTTCAAGCAAGTGGCACTAATTGGAGCCGATCACACCTTTGCCTCGAAGGGAATTCCAAACGTTGATGTTATTGCAGGCGAGACCGATCTGGATCATTTCCATCCTGACTATTTTGCAGGTGGTGTGACTTGGCAATATCCAGATTTGTTGGGCAATGAGTTACATTATGAGCTTGCGAGAGATACTTATTCTAGGTATAAACGAGAGATCTATAACTGTACCGAAGGTGGTCGGCTTGAGATTTTTGAGCGCCTTTCTCTCCAGGACTTTCTTGCACTCTAGTGCTACTTACGACCATGAGGTTATTAATGTGCAGAAAATCCAAGATCTGTTCTTAAGTAAAATATTACATTAAATGAAAAGCTATTCTCGATAGCTACAGGCCTTTATTATCAGGCAAAAATCCATGGCCGAGATATTGCGAACTACTTATGAGAGAAGGAGAAATCCATTAATAAGAATCTGAAAGCAAAACTACTTGAAAGTGGAAATATCATAGGTAGCTGGATAAACACTGCCAGCCCAATAATCGCGGAAATAATGAGCAATGCTGGATTCGATTTCCTGGTGGTAGATGCAGAGCACTCTGCCGTGGATATCCCGCAGACTCTAGCTATCTTTCAGGCTATTCAAGCGGGAAATCAGAATTGTGTGCCCATAGTGCGTTTGCCTTCAAATGAATATTGGGAAACCAAACGTTACCTTGACGCAGGTGCGCGGGGAGTTATTGCACCCCTCATCAATTCAGCAGAACAGGCGCAAGAGCTGGTTCGTTCAGTGAAATATCCCCCCATGGGCGAGCGAGGAGTAGGTTTCGGGAGAAGCCACGGGTACGGATTTAATTTTGACGACTATATGAAATCGGCAAATGAGGAAACTTTCATTTGTGTTCAGATCGAACATGTGAAAGCAATTGAGAATATCGAGCATATCCTATCCGTAGAAGGTGTTGATGCGATTCTGATTGGTCCATATGATCTGACTGCGTCCATGGGCATAACAGGTCAGTTCGAGCACAGCAAGTATTTGGATACTCTCAATTTGATTTTAGCGAGCTGCAAGCGACATGCTGTATTAGCTGGAATCCATGTAGTTCAACCTGATCCAGGCGAGGTATTAATGAGAATTGAACAAGGCTTTCAATTGATCGGGTACAGCTTGGACATTACCATGATCGGTAATGAATCTAGAAAAGCATTGGATCAAATTCGGAGATGAAAAGGCTATGATTCACAACCGCAAAGTAGCTGCCTTAATCCCTATTAAGCAGCACAGCGAGAGGGTCAAGGATAAGAATTTCCGCAACTTCGCTGGCAAACCACTTTTTCACTACGTTCTGTCTACTCTTGAACGGACGTACGCAGTTGATGATGTTATCATTGATACGGATAGTCATTTGGTGATGAGCGAGGCTCCAAAACAGTTCTCCAAGGTAAAAATCTTAGAACGTCCTGAGAAGCTGCGTGGTGATTTTGAAAGCGTTAACAATATCATCGCACATGATATCTCCATTCACGAAAGTGATATTTTTCTGCAAACTCATGTGACAAATCCCCTAATCAAGGCAGAAACTATCGGCGAAGCCCTGAAGGCGTTTATCGAAGGTGAAGAATCTGGTTATGACTCTCTTTTTACCGTCAACCGTTATCAGACTCGCTTCTTCACTCATTCTGGTGAGCCAATAAACCATTCTCCAGATGAATTGATACGCACCCAGGACCTAAACCCAGTATACGAGGAGAACTCGAATCTATACATTTTCACCAAAGACTCCTTTGAGAGTACAAATGCCCGTATTGGTGAAAAACCGCAGCTTTTTGAGATGCCGAGGATTGAGTCAATTGATATTGACGACGAGTTCACTTTTCATCTAGCTGAAATCTTGGCGCTGTACGCCAAGGAGTATTCCGAGAAAAGCTGACCGCTGGAAGTCAATTTCCGAAAGCAGTAGTTACAGGAAGTTCGCATGGCACAGCAATACCGAATTCTAATTGCCACCTCTCCTTTCGGGAAGACAGGACGTAAACCGTTGGATCTATTGGAAGCGACTGGTTGGGAGATCGTGCATAATCCGTATGGCCGACGCCTCAGGACGGAAGAAGTTGGGGAATTAATCAAAGATTTTGATGGGATAATAGCTGGTACAGAACCATACCCAGTAGAGTTTTTAAAGGGATCTTTAGTGAAGGTTGTCAGTAGAGTTGGTATCGGTCTAGATAACATGCCCCTAGCTGAGTGCAGAGATATGGGGATTGCCGTAACCTACACTCCCGACGCACCCTCCCAAGGTGTGGCAGAGCTAACTGTTGCGAATATGATTAATCTCTGCCGGCAAATCCTGATGTCGGATCACTCAGTCCGTGAAGGTGCATGGAATCGCTACATGGGGACCTTGATTTCGGAGCTAACGATCGGAGTAGTAGGTGTGGGGCGGATAGGCCAGAAAGTAATCCGGCTGCTACAATCTTTTAATCCTAGCCTATTAGTTAGCGATATTGAGCCGGACTTGGAATTCGGCAAAGAATTCGATCTGAAATGGTGTGACAAGGAGGAAATCTTTCGTACATGCGATTTGGTAACCATCCACATCCCGTACAACGAGATGAACCATCATTACCTGGACAGGAAAACTATCGCACTCATGAAAACTGGATCCATGGTGATAAATACTTCTCGCGGTCCTATTGCCGATGAGACAGCACTTGTGGACGGCCTGCTACAGAAGCATTTGGGTGGTGCGGCGCTGGACGTCTTCGAGAAGGAGCCATATGAAGGGATGCTCACTCAGTTTGATAACGTGGTGCTGACAGCACACATGGGAGCCTCCGCAACAGCCTGTCGTTTTCTTATGGAATTAGGCGCCGCTATGGACTGCATTAGAGTCTTAGAGGGAAGGAAACCGGTACACGATGCAATTAAGGAAAATCTTGACTAATCGCTTGCATTAGTATGTCAGCAGAGTAAAGCCCTCTAAATTGCGGCATACTCCCAACGGGTTCTGTCCTTGATATCACAGACCACTCCTTCTGGTTCCTTCGATATCATCCTTCCGACTCCTTTGCTTCGTGTTCAAATTAGCAAAAGTGTCTCTTAGCAAAAACACAGGAGTGGTCCACACTGCTCTGAACCGTGATAGCTTCCCAAGCTCAATGATGCAACACGGAGTAATTACTTTTAGAATTCTGGCTAGCTAATATTGCCTTATCTCGCTTGTAGAGGATTTGCTGCTTTCTGTAAAAGTAGATATCAGCAGGTCTAACATTCCCAAGCGTGTGATGATACCTCTCATTATTATGTAGCGGTTCAGAGTAATGTGGACCATTCGTGTGTTTTTGCTAAGAGACACTTTTGCTAAGTTGAACACGAAGCAAAGGAGTCTTAAAGATGGTAGAGAAGCAGTCGGAAGCAGTGGTCCGTGACATCAAGCGCAGAACCCGCCGGAAGTATTCTGCTGAAGAGAAGATCACCATCGTATTAGAAGGTCTTCGAGGCGAGGAGAGCATCTCCGCTATCTGCCGTAGAGAAGGCATTGCACCCAACCTGTATTACCGCTGGAGCAAGGACTTCCTGGAGGCTGGGAGGAGACGGCTCATGGGAGATACGCTGAGAGAGGCTAACAGCAGTGAGGTATCAGAGTTGAGGAAGGAGAATGACCAACTTAAAGCCCTGGTGGCAGAACTTGCTGTGGATAACCGTGTGCTGAAAAAAAGTCTGAATGGTGTGGACTCAACTTTGGGCGGTATATGAGAGTGAGCCAGTCTGAGAAGATGGAGATCATCCGCACCGTGGAAGCGTCGGAACTCTCCGCCAGGCGCACCCTGGAGCAGTTGGGTATCAATCGGTCCACATTCTACAACTGGTACCGGAAGTACCGCGAAGAAGGCTACGATGGCTTGGCTGACCAGAAGTCTGGTGCTAGACGGTTCTGGAACCGGATCCCTGCAGAAGTGAAGGAGCAGGTACTCCAGATCGCGCTGGAGCAGCCAGAGAAGTCACCCCGGGAGTTAGCAGCACACATCACCGACACCCAAGAGACCTTCATCTCAGAGTCCAGTGTATACCGTATCCTGAAAGCCTATGACCTGATTACCAGCCCGGCCTATGTGGTGCTATCAGCCAGAGACTCGTTTACTAACCCAACCAGAAGGATCCATGAACTGTGGCAGACCGACTTCACCTACTTCAAGGTCATTGGCTGGGGGTGGTACTACCTGACCTCTGTGATGGATGACTACTCCCGGTACATCATCGCCTGGAAGCTCTTCACCACCATGTCCGCTGGTGATGTGAAACAAGTCCTGGACATGGCGATCGATAAGACAGGGGCAACGGGTGTGGCTGTAAAACACCGTCCCAGGCTTCTATCTGATAATGGACCCTGTTATCTCTCGGGTGAACTCCGGGAGTATCTGGCCGAGCATGGCATAAAGCATGCCCGTGGAGCCCCGTATCATCCCATGACGCAGGGCAAGATCGAGCGGTATCACCGGTCCATGAAGAACGTGGTCAAACTCCAGCACTACTATATGCCCTGGGAGCTGGAGCAGGAAATCGCCAGGTTCATCGAGTACTACAACCATGAGCGGTACCATGAATCGCTCAGTAACCTGAAGCCCGTAGATGTCTATGAAGGAAGGGGAAAACAGATCCTGGACAGGCGGGAGAAAATCAAGCGCAGGACGCTTCAGATGAGGCGTCAGCTAAACCTTGGAAACGCATAATGTGTCTCTTAGTTTTAAGCACAAGTAGCTCACATTACTTTGACGACGCACACCAAGCTCCTGGTCTGTGGCAGCTTTTATAGACAAGCCCTTGATAGCCATCTCTTTTATAATTTCTTATCCATGTTCTCACTGTTTCTTTAGATAATCCTAGCTCATTACATATCTTGTATCTGGGAAGGTCTGTTGATAGGAGGGTCTGGACTATTCTTTCTTTGTCCTCTGGAGAAAAATGTTTGTTTTTCTTGATCGTGATGCCGGTTGAAAGCAACACCCGCAGTGCATCATTCGCAATACGGCTAGCCTCCAAGTCATTCTTCAAATGAGTACACTTATTTCTCAGTGTCAGAATTTGTTCCTCAATATTATGATATCTGATCGTGTGCATTAGGCGATTCTTGCCTGCTTCCAGAAAATGCCTTCTCCAGGTATAATACGAATGTTCTGAAATTCCACGCTCCCGACATAGTTTGCCGACACCCCTAGGAAACCTTATCGTTTCCATGATGAGATTGACCTTTGTTTCTGGAGTATATCTGCCCCTTTTTTGATTACGTTGCTGCCGTTTGTGTGTATTGTTCTCAGTATCGGACATTTCTACTACCCATTCAATCTGTGTTAGGTTAGTTGTAATTGCATCTTCTGTCTAGATCTGTTGGGTATTCACTTTGCTTTTCGCCGCGAATTCTTGGTGAACTGACTCTTATTTCCTTTCGTTTGTTCATTATTTCCTCTTTGTTTCCAAGAAGTACGTCAACAGGCCGGCAGTAGTCAAGGGCATGATGGCATCTTTCATTATTATAAAATTCAATGTATCTGTCAATCCACTCGGTGAGTTGAGGTTTTGATCTTATGCACTCATCATGCATTGCCCTTTTCAGCGTCAGAAAAAATCTTTCGATTTTGCCCCGTGTAGTTGGTCGATTTATTTTCCCAACAACTCGCTTCATGCCTACTGAAGTAAGAAATGCCTTCAGCATAGGTGTAACATAATATGGGGCTCGGTCAGTCAGTATTCTAGGTCGAGTATCGTTCTTGTTGCTTTCGGAGTTCAGTTTGGGTAGCGCCGATTTAAAAAGATGGATAACGTTTTTGCAATTAGGTACGCTATAGATCCCGTGCGCGATTATATACCTGGAATAGTCATCAATGATGGCTGAAACATAATAGCTCCTTCCATTGGCTAATCTCACCTTTGTGAAATCAGTTTGCCAAATTTGATGGGGGTGTGAGGTCTTATAAGGAAATGAGTTTGCTGCGTGATAGGGTGGATTTTCATCTTTTTCACAATCATTGTCTTCAGCGAGGACTACAAGGGTTTTAACAATGTTCAGTCCAAGGAATACACCACATTCATCAACAATATGCCACCGGAGCTGCTTTATCCCCATAAGGTGATTTTGAGCATGCATATTTAAGACGAGTTCTTTTTGATCATCTGGGATTTCATTCCAGTACGCAGATCTTCGACCAGCTTTATTAACTAGCCCCTTATAACCATGTTTCGAATAGGGGCGCAGCCATTTATAATAGGTAGCGTTGTCAATTCCTATTTCTTGACACGCAGCCGGTCGAGCCAACTTGCTCCGTTCGACAATCTTAATTATTCGTAGTTTCTCTACCGAAGGATATCTTTTGCGTTTTCGAATTTCAATGCCATATTTCAATGTTTGGCTTAATAGATCGTTTCGCAATTGGAGGTGGGATAGTTGATTTTCAAGATCCCTATTCTTGTCTTTTAACTTATTGATTGTCTTGATGAATTCATTGGATTGATGTCGCTTGTGCATTCGGCTAAAACCTGCCTGTAGAAATTGATGCTTCCAAGCCCCAAAAGTATTTTTCTTAACGTCGTACATAGCGCGGAGTTCAGGGCCCGAGATGCTATCAACTAGGTGCTCGTGCATTATTTTACACTTGAACTTAGCTGAATAGGAGCGGGGGGATGCAGGTCTATTTGACATGGTCCGTCATCCTTGCTGGTAAGAAGAGAGAAGGTTAACGAGAAAGATAGAATAGACTGATAGCTGTACAGACAAAATTACGAAATAAGATAGCCCAAAGTGGCTTGTACAGTAGTGTTTTCAGTTAGACTATTTGCAATTTCCTCCCATTCCATTAAGTCAGAAGATTCTCGACTAATTTTCTCTCCGCAAGTGAAAGGCGTGGTTGAACAGGATTCCGCTCTGCAACCAGGTAGCCAGTTAAGTGCTTTCGATGAAACAGTGCAGAAAATCGATCAGATATTCACAAATGCTCCGTCGACGACAATATTCTGCCCGGTCAGATATGTATTGAGATCGCTGGCTAAAAAGAGCACTACACGGGCTATTTCCTCAGGTTCTGCAAATCGCTGAATGGGAATCATAGCTGTGGCCTCTTTCCGTTCAGCCTCAGAGAGAGTCGCTTTCGATAGTTCCGTCAATGTAAATCCTGGCGACACTGCATTCACGAGGACATTGTAGGGCGCTAACTCCACGGAGAGAGTTTTTGTAAGCCCGACCAATCCATGCTTCGTGGCCGTGTAAACCGATCTCCCCGCCTTGGTAACGACACCCCAGATAGAGGCGATGTTAACAATTCTGCCATAGTTCTCAGCCTTCATTTTCCGACTCACTTCACGACAGATCAAATAGGGTGCTCGGAGATTGATATCCGTCAATAGATCGTAGTCATCTGCATGAGTGTCCTCGACGAGACCAATCCGGTTTGTACCGGCGTTATTGACACAGATATCTATTCGGTCGTATCGTGATAGGGCATCCAAGAATTCTTCAAGGGAATCCTTAGCGCCAAAGTCAGATTGTATGTATTGAAGCCTCTTATCCTCCTTATGGGTTCTATTAAGCGAGGCGATCTCCTCCTTTTTCGTTCCCGTTAGGATCACACAGGCACCCGCTTGATGAAGCAGGCGCCCGATTGCAGCTCCTATCCCACGAGTTCCGCCGGTAACCAGTGCTGTTTTACCTGAGAAGTCAATTTTCATAGCTACTTTAAACCTCCGTTAGTCTGTGCTCCGATGTGAGCCAGTTGGTCAGCCAATTTAAAGCCAATCGCTGCCAGATGGAGTAACCAGTGTGACATCTCTAATACGTGCACTACACATAAACAAGGATAGTTCACCCATAGTGAATGTTATCTCCGTGTTGATCGACTCTCAATTACGCGGCAGTAGTGCTTCATCGACCATCTCTTGCATACTGGGCATATAATTGGCGATTCTCTCGAGTTCGGAGTGGGGGATTCTGACCATTCCTCCAACTTTTGAGTAACCAATCCGTCTATCTCGAATCATATTCCTGAAGAATTGCTGCGAACAGTCAAGTAGTTCAGCGCATGATTTAATTGAGAACATTCGTTCGAGCGGGGCTCCACAATATGCGCAGTAATTATCTGAACGATTCCTCATATCAATTCCTTTCTATGTATTACTTCTCACTACAATCACAACAGACCTGAATCGACAGTTGTGATCCAAAGTGAGTCTAAATCTGTATTCGGGATTAGGATTTAGTGGAGATCAAGAAAGCGGATTTTCAAGCCGCCATTGAACCAATACAGCCTGCTGATTCGATGCCATAATGGAAGAACTAGGAGGGAATAATACGTTGTGCGAAACAGTGAGAATTGACTAAATCAACCGCACTATTTGCGCATCACTTATTCGAGGCTTCTTATAAGTATCTGTAATTATAGTAAGATAGGGGAGAGGTCACAGGGAACTTAAAATCCCCCGGCCCATCAAGGCTGTGCGGGTTCGAGTCCCGCCCCCGGCACCCTTCTTTTTAGACGAGAAAACGTCGCTTTCAAGGCAAGTATTCCTACTTGCGCAAATCTTATTAAAAACGGAAATAACCTTAAATACTCCTAATCAACCGGATCATTTGCCGGATACGGAACCGGATACGGAAACCTGCCAGCTTCGAGCTGGATGGATTATGAAATAATCCACACCTCACAGAGTAAGAATCGCTCGTAAATGGGATACGTGCCGGATATGTGTCTGCCTGAAACGAGGGGCATGCAGGATTAGTCGTCTGATGAATCCGAACGGGATTTGCCGGATTTAAGTTCGACCTCATATTCAAAGCCAAGGATATTTATTCTATCGGGATTGGATTGATTGACTTCCTGCTGGAGGCGGTAGTACAGTTTGGCAGTGGTTGATTTGGTGAGCTTCTTTCTCGCTCCAATGGTGACCCGATATTTATACATCCCGGTTGTGCCTTGCCCCAGATGATAAAACACTTCCCAGTCCAGGTAGGGGCTTAATTCACCTTTCCGGCTATATCGAACCGTGTATTTGTGTCTGAGGTTAGTTTCCGTTTCATCACCCTCGACATTTTCCTGCTGGAGCTTGGCTCGGTACTGGTGTGAGAACTTGCCCGTGGTCAGCTTGTAGCGCCCTGTCAAGCCTAGTCGTCTTCCGGTCTTATCTCTATAGACTATATACCGGTAGTCCATGGAAGTGTTAATGTGCTTGTTAATCTTGTAGAATAGGCCGATCTCGGTGATAGATTTTTTGAAGGTGGAAAAGTTATCCTTGGATCTGATTTCCTGATTGAGTTCCAAGTCGAACTTGCCGGGAAGGTCTTTTGTAAATACAAGCGCAGTCCACAGCTGGTTGTCATCGGCGGCAGGAAGGATGCGGCCAGGCCAGGCGAGGCAGAGTACGGTGAAGAATACAGGCCAACGGAGGCCATGAGGGAGCATAGCCTTACTCCTGATCGTTGCTGCGCCGATAATAAACTCGAATACGAGCTATATCCCGGAGGAAGTCCGTACGAACCATTTTGTACTTCACGATGTCAAGCCCAGTTCGTTTCCTGAGGTCCGAGAGCAACGCGTTCTGATTTTCCGGCTTGATATTCTCGATATTCTCGTAGATCACCAGCACCTCATTCAGCGTGGTCTTTCGCCAGTATGACTCCATACCAAAGGCCACCAGAACGATGGCGCCATTAGCAAACAGCAATTCCATCAATGAGATATCGGGTGTGCTCAAAGCATTCATTACGCCAATGGTAATGACCATGAAGAGATAGGTCATTTCCTTGATAGGGATGGGATCGGTGCGGTAACGGAGAATGGCAAACACGGCAAATAAACCGAATGCAAAACCGATGGACAGGGTGACGTTGCTGAGCAGGTAACAAACGAAGAAAATCAGAACATTGAACATGAAATATGTAAAGGCATAGGTAGGATTTTTCTGGAAACGGTAGTAAATCAGCCGGATGAGGAGGAAGGCAATAACGAAATTGAAGGCAAAACGGACTACTAATTCCCAAATCTGTCCGTTCATAATGGTGATGTTAGAAGCTGCGGCGGGATCAGGCATATAAGCTCTCCATAGTGCTATTTCCGGACATGATCTTATTCAGTCGCAGAAGTTTTGGCTTGAAGCGATTGTATTTCACACCAGGGTAGGTGTGCAGGATTCCCATGCAATACTTACTGATGCGCATTTCATCAATACCGAATTGCCGCATGGCTTGAATAAACTCGGAGTTCGGCCGATATCTTGGCTGCTTGATCTCAGCAATTACCAGATTGGTAAAGTGCTTTGATGGGCCGCCATTGGTGACACGGACGTTGAAATCCACCGTGATGCGATCAGTCATGTCACTGTTGACCAGTGTGAATCGAGAGAAGTGTATGGTCAGTTTCGGGGATAACAAATCCGGAGATACGCCCGTGATCCCGGTGATCAGCTCCTTCTCCTTCTCACTGAATGTCTGGCCAACCGTGGGTACTTTGATGCGCCGTTTGTGTGTTCTCTCCTTGTTGTTCTTAACCTTGATCTCGAAGTAGGTTGCTTTTGGCTGGTTGTATTTTCGATAGCGCACCTTGTATCGGGTGCGGGCTCCGTTGTGATGGTCCGTATAGAATCGAAAATCGGGTGTATCGTAATACTGGTTCTCGTAATCCATTACCCGGTGACCGTTGATTTCCAGAATGCGAAAGCCGGATTTCAGCTCAAGCAAAAGGGCCGGAAGCACACATTCATGGAAGATGAATTTGGTATCCTTCCGTTCCAACAGCTTGGTGGCGTCCAGCTCCTGCAGGGAGATCGGAGCGTATTCCTTGATTATGTCGGGCAATTCATCCATTGGTAGTCATCATGAACAGTATAGTTGAGTCCCTTTCTCGAGATCAGCAACCAGTTGCTTATCGATGGTAGCAATCCTGAAGCAGCTGCCTGACCTATTATTAATGATAACGATAGTCTCATTATAGGCACCCCATTAAGAGTCATCAGTTATAAACCACCGCCCTCGAAATGCGCATGGCCGTGCCATCGGACGCAGGATTCCGCCGGCCATTGATCTCCAGCCTGATAGTATGCTCACCGGGAGAAAGACCCAAGACATGGTAAAGATGTGCACCATTTAACCAGTGGAACCCGGCCCCCGCCTCGGCTACCCAGTAGTAGTTATCGATCTCCCGAACGTGCTCACCATCCAAGTATACATCAGCCAAACCACCATCGTGATCCCAGCGCCCCATGATTACGGCGCTGGTTCCACTGAAAGTGAAAGTGCAGGCTGCGCCTTGATCCTTCGCAACCATCTGGGCTTCGCTGGTACCCCACTGGGAGTGTTCGATAGCTTCCCATTCGCCTTCCCAGCTCCACCCCTCCTGATCCATAACAATTGTCCGGTAGCTGGCCTTTAAATCAGGGAATGATTGCTCCAAAGCGGGCGGCGCTGGCGATTGGATCTTCACGAAGACGGTATCTCCACTTATATGGCCGCCGTTTCTGACAATCAGTTGTTGAGCATATTCCCAGGTTCGGTCAACAACTTTGTTGAACGAGTAGGTAGTGTGGAAGAAATCCTGATCGGCAATCTCGGGAATGGCCTGCTTCCAGATATAAGGAATCTGCTCGTATCCCAGAATGATACCCAGTACTCCTGATGCATTAGATGGGTTGCAGTCCGAATCCTGGCCACAGCGGGTGCTGATTTCCATAGTGCGGCCGAAATCACCATCACCGTACAGTAATCCCATCACGATGTAGGCACCGTTTATCTTGGCATCGATATTAAAATGGTCCAGTCCGCCGCAAATGTCTATGGTGCTCCAGCGATCCTGGAGCTCCTGCCAGGTTGCCCGCCAATCCGTTGGCTGGCGCCGGTGGCCCTCGATCACATCCGCAATACATTGCGCATATTGGCTGTTGGGTGGGATCGATTTCAAAGCCCGGTTTACAGTCGCGGGAATATCCTCCTCGAAATAGGCAGCAGTATACAAGGCACTGACAAACATACCACCATAGACGCCGTCACCGTAATTCATGATATGTCCGATGCGGTCACAGAGCTGATTTGCACTCTGCGGCATCCCGGGATTCATGAATCCAATGAAATCAGCCTCGATCTGGAAGTCTATATCATCGGCGTGCAGGTTATAGTCCGGATGGCCGGATTTGGGTGGCATGATGCCGTCCCAGACGTTCTTGCGACCCTTGCGGTTGGCATGGAATAGCATGTAGCCGGCATTGGCGAAATCTTCGGCAAACTTCTCTGCGGGTGCATCCAGTCCGTACTTATCCATGGTCATCATGAAGGTCAATTGGACGTAGAGATCATCCTCCCAGATAGAATTGCGCACGCTGCCTGGATCCCAGGCAATCTCGTCTTCGTTGATCACGCCATTGTATCGAAATTCGGTAGGTCCTCCATAGGCCACACCGATCATCTTGCCTGCCCAACCGCCTGAAATCTTATCCTTCAAATCCGTCAGGCTGATCGCCTCGAATCCGGTTGATTTCGAAGTGCACCCCCAACCAGCTATTCCAGTAGCTGCAATGATTAGCAACAATTTCACGTACATTTTTGTCATTTCAGCATCTCCAAATGCGGCCGATGCTAGAAACTCGACCTGAATTCGTACGCTCCCATATCGTTCTCGTGAACACCTGTATGCCCTGCGTTAGTCTGATAATGACCCTCAGGCACTATGAGTACATATAGGATACCGCGGCATAGGTGGTTCATGGTCAAGTCTTGGTTAAGCTGATTATATCAACAGTCAATCCGTCAGCATATGATAATCCGGTAAAGGTCCATGGACGGACAGCTCGGTGATCGAGGTAAAGCGGGTGAAAGTGCTATACCAGTGTTCAACTCCGCCCGCATTACCGATGATGCGTATTCCGGATGTCTCCACTGGATTAAAGGCGAGAAGGTATTCCACGAAATGGGGCTTATTGAAACGTTCTTCACCCGGAATTAATGCAGAACTGATAACCAAATCTTCCACAGATTGCCAGTCGCCAGACCGGTCAAGATACTCCACGTTAAGGGACGTGAACCAGCCGCCATTTTCCTCCACCGAACCGGTATGGAGATCGAGCAGACCTACGTTTTGGCTCTCATTCCACTCATAACCAAAGTAATGTTGGTCATCATTCGCGGAGCTGCTGATACTGTAGTAGGTGGAGCCATCCCCAAGGCGTGTACCATCGCGGATGCATTCAATATCATCCGTATAAAGCGACTGCGCCACGGTCAGCCACATGGCCTCGCGCTTCTCGACATCGGGCTCAGGTACGTTGGTCAGAATTCTATAAGCTGTCGGTGCCAGGTTGCGATCACGCACCACGAAACTGAATTTATGATGAATCTGCGTATCACCCTGGGACACCTCGATTACGACCCGGTACACACCAGGTGTAGTCGGCGTCCCCGAGATAACGCCATTATCAAACTGGATCCCGACTGGCAAGGAACCTGATATAACCCGCCATTCAAATGGTGGCTTGCCACCTGAGAGATAAAGGCTGTGTTCTACTTCCATCCCTGCTTCCAAGTAGGGTTCAGGTGCACCTGGAAACTCAAGCGCAGCAACGAATTCTGCTTCCGAATTGATTTGGTAATATTCAATTCCATCTTCTGTGATTTTCTGTCCGCCCTCACTCAGAATGATTCTCTCCCCCTGCTCCGCGATACGTGAAGCCATATCCTTCAAACTCGCGTCAGCCATATCAAAACGAGATACATTCTTGTAAACATCATTAAATGGCAGTTTCCATTCAGCATCGGGTAGCGGTCGAAGCAGGTCGCTTGGGAGTCCATCAGTGCCCGATATAACTCCTAGAAGACCGCTCATGGTTGCTGCCTGATTATCCGCATCGAAGCCCATTGCGCAGGCCAAATCCAGTGTCTTTTGGAAATCTCCCTCCCCGTACAGTAAGGCAAGAATCCCGCACGCCCCGTTAAGATTCGCGTTCCAGATCGTCCTGGTCTCGAGCGGTTCATTGTGATAATACATCTCCGCCATTTCCTTGCGGCTCTGCTTCCAATCGTGGGGATATTTGCGGTATAACCTCTTCATGTCTTCAACTGTTTGGGCAAACCGGCTGCTTCTGGGCAAAGCCCTGGTCCCGATATCGATAAGCTTGTGGATGTCCGATTCAAAGAACGCGGCGGCGTACATGGCACCATAGTGGATGGTCGGCTCGATCCCCCAATCATCATTTGTGATCCGGGCCGCCCAATCCGATTTTGCAGCGGCATATTGCACCATCCCGGGCGTAGTCACGGCCCAGATCTCATTTACTAGCTGCGGATCAATCTGGTACCAGTGGGGATTGATTTCCTTCAGGCCAGTCACTGGTGGCGTGTATCCAAAGTGCATGAATGCCAAAGCCGCCCGGTTTGCCAGCCAGACGCGATCGCGCACGTGATATAGCCAGCTATCCGCTAGATCGGCATAGCTGGGTTCAATTCCGTACTTCTCCATGGCCAACAGGTACATATATTCGATATCGGTGTCATCATCCGAGAATGCACCATTGACTTCCTGCATGACCTCCAGTGCCCGACCTCGATAGCCGTATGGAAACTCTTCTGGTCCCGGCTCCTCGACATACCGATTCTCATGGGGCAGGCCGTATATATTGCCAATTATTTGCCCCAGCCAGGAGGCATAGACCTTATCCTGATACTCCTCAACCGCTATTCTCCGGTACCGTTGTGTCGTGCAGCTTGAGACTAAGAGTATCCCGATTAGTACCGGACCGGTTCCGGCGAGGAATCGTAATGATTTCAACATAGATCGCCCATTAGGACTCACACTTTGTGGATTATATAATTCTACGCCAACTCCGCGCCTGCGAATGTCTGGAGTTCGGCGAATGTTGGCATGGAAGGTTGGGCACCCATTTTGGTAGCCGATAGCGCACCGGCCAGATTGGCGAACCGTGCCGCTTCTTCCAGCGATTTCCCTTCTGCCAGTGCACAGGCCAAGGCCCCGTTGAAGCAATCACCGGCGGCCGTTGTGTCCATCGCCTTCACTTTCTTGGAGGGCACAGTGATAGACTTACCCTCGGTGACGACCAGCGATCCTTCACTGCCCAGGGTAATGACCACGTTGGTTACCCCCCTCGATCGCAGCACTTGTGCCGCGGCCTGACCAGACTGCTCATCTTCAACCTTAATCCCGGTGAGAATCTCGGTCTCGGTTTCGTTGGGCGTCAACACCGTTATACAGCTTAGCAGTTCGTCATCCAGTTCCCGGGCCGGTGCGGGATTCAGAATGATCTTCACACCTTTTTCCACTGCAAGTCGTGCCGCGTGGCGGACTGTGTCCAACGGCGTTTCCAGTTGAAGAAGCAGTACGTCGGCTTCTTCCAACTTCCCTTGGGCTGCCGATACATCCTGTTCGGTTAAACTGTTGTTCGCCCCTGACGCCACCGCGATGCTGTTCTCGCCTTTTTGATCTACAAAAATGAGTGCCACGCCGGAAGGATCCTCAGCAGCTTCCACGATGAAGTCCGTATCGATACCCTCCTGCTTGAAGTTCTCGACGGCCTGCTTTCCGAACATGTCCGTACCTACCTTGGCCACGAAAGTAACTTCGCCGCCCAGCCGCGCGGCTGCCACGGCCTGGTTCGCACCTTTGCCACCGGCAGCCATGAAGAAATCTCCTCCGATAATCGTCTCACCCGGAGTGGGTATTCTGTCCATTTTGATGATCATATCCGTATTGGAACTGCCAACAACAATTATCTTTGGTACTTTCATTGGGTTCTCCTTCGCCTAGCCCACGTGAGCATATATTGATTCTCTTGTTGTCATGCGATAGTAGCTAGCACTGTTTTCATGCGCATATTCTGGATTCTGATTTCAGATAAATGTCTCGGTATGTTGATCAATTTCAGATCGACCTTATTATCAGCCAATTCGATCCATACAACCTCGAATTGCAGATAGTGGGATTATTTGGAGTTAGCGGAGAAACAATAAACCAATAAAAAACAAACATTCGAACAATTCATATCATTAGATGGATTTTATTAATCGTCAATTCCAAAAATACATTGTGGAACAACTTCTAATACAGATTAGATCCGAATCTCCGTGCTACCAAGCACACACAATCCAAGTTCTCACTATCGGACAATAAAGCACTTATCGCCGCATTAAAGAGGAAAGGATTGGTATTATACTATGGCGGAGATGTATCTCCCTATCTCCCTGGAATGTCACCTTTAGCTTTTTCACCTATTTATATCTTCAGAATTCGACCTTGAAGGGCTCATCTCCGTAAATAATAGCAAAATCAAGCCGCATGGACGCCTTTTCTGTTGGATTCAGAAGTTTCAACTGTACCTCGTGCTCGCCCGGTGGCAGTTGGTATCGCCAGAAGAGATAGAATCTGCGCTCCTGGTGTCGGGTCGGAAGCTTGGCGGTCTCAACCAGATCGCCATCAATATGCATCTCGATGTCGAAGGTGTACTCCTCCTTACCCGCTTTCACCGCTTCACCGGTTACCACGAAGCCGATACCATTGAACTCGAATGTTGTCACATCTTCGAGTACTTGCCCCAGCTGAATCCGTTCTTTCGGATAGTGTCCCTCGAATGCAACCTCCAGCGGTACTACCGTCGGTTCCTGTACTTGAATAGTGACGGCATCATCAGTCACCTGCCCGCCATTCCGTTCAATCATTTGCCGGGCGTGGCGAAAGGACATGCCGTAGGCATCATTCAGGGAAATGGTGGTGAATTTGAAGTCTATGTGCTCCACCTCCTCAAGTCCCTGCTTCCAGTAGTCGGGGATATTCTTATATCCCACCATGGCACCCAGGATTCCGCCTGCTGAAGCGGGATTGCAGTCGGCGTCATCACCGCAGCGGGTGGCGATCTCAAACGTCCTGGTGAAGTCGCCGTTGCCATAAAGCAGGCCCAGCAGTACCCAGGCGGCGTTGATCTTTGCATCGATGTTAAAGGGCTGGAACACACCGTAAGCGGACCCGATATCCTCACCCCACTTTCGGTGTACCTTGAACCAGGTAGCCTTCCAGTCGTTGGGATCCTGCTTATGCCAACAGATCACATCCTTCATGGTCTGATAGAACTTGCTTTCCGGCGGTATGACCTTCAGCGCTTCGTTTACCACGTAGTCTATATCATCTGACACAAAGGCCAGGGCGTACATGGCAGCCATATAGACACCACCATACCAGCCATCGCCGTAGTTCATAATATGGCCGACCTTGTCACAGACCTCAGCGGCGGCATTCACCATTCCGGGACACATTAGCCCCGCAAAGTCCGCCTCGATTTGGAAGTCGATATCATCGGCACAGGGATTATTGAGCCAATGGCCCGAGGCAGGCGGCATAATACCATTGCGGATATTGTACCGGCCAATCTGATTGGCAAACCAGAGTCGGTAATCGGCATAGGCATAGGCGTTGGCGAAGGACTCCATCGGAGCATCCAGGCCTTCATCCTCGAACACCTGTACAAAAGTCAGGTCCATGTAGATGTCATCGTAAGCCCCGGGCTCATTGGTGTAGGTAGCCAGCAGCATTCCGTTATACCATTCCAGATCCTGGTAATCCTGGATCAGGGTACCATTGTACTGAAACTCCACCGGACTGCCGAAGGTGACACCGATCGTCTGAGCAGCCCAGGCACCCTTGATCTTGTCCATCAACTCTTCATTAGACAGTGTCATGCTCTCGGGAGGCGCTGACTGACAGGCAATCATCAGTAGAAGTGTCATCGAGCAAGCCGACAACAGCCGTATCGCCCTAGTCAATCGTAATTGTCTCGTTTTATTCTCCATAGAGGACACGGGCTATATTTGCCCTAGGTTACTCGAGCTGTAATAATCAGACCGAGTCCAACAACGAAACAAATAAACATGAAGGCCAGGATGGGATTGGTACCCTTGGGTGCCTCCTTGAATTCCTTCCAGATGAACACACCCCACAGGGCTGCCACGAGAGTGGCTCCTTGGCCTAATCCATAAGAGATGGCAAATCCTGCTGCACCTGCCGCAATAATACTGAAGGACATACCAATACCCCAGATTACGCCGCCCAGAATGCCGATCGAATGCAGACGAGTATCGCCTTGTGTAATATAGTCGCGATATGGTACAGGATTACCCACGAATGGTTTGGCCATGACGATAGTATTCCATACAAAATTGGATACCAGTAAACCAATGGAGAAAACAAATACCGCAGAGTAGGGGCTGAGCTTTCCAGCTTCCAGGATGATAAAATCCTCGGACATGGATGCAGCCACGAACCGGTAGAAAAAGCTCATCAGGATACCAGCGGCGATGGATATCACGATCCCTTTCGTGGTGGTTTTCTGTCCCTCAGATGGCAGACGGCGATAGGCAACCGCATTAGTGAGAACAGCAACCGTTACAAAACCAACACCAATGAACAGGATCAAAGCATTGCCAACGGGGGTGGCGATGTAGTTGTTTATCACCCCCAGCACCAGAGCCAAGCCAATTCCGATCGGGAACGCTACTGCCATGCCGGCGATATCGATGGCTGCCACCAGGAGAATATTGGCCAAGTTGAAGATCACTCCACCCAGAAAAGCCCATCCCAGGGAACTGAGGGATGCCTGCCCCAGATCAGCAAAGAAGCTGCGGCCCGCCGAGCCGAAGCTTCCTATGGTTATGGCCAGAACGAAGGACAGGATCAACACGCCGATCACATAGTCCCAATAGAAAAGCTGAAAGGGCCACTGTTTCGTAGCGAGTTTCTGGGTATTGGCCCATGATCCCCAGCAAAGCATAGTGACTAAGCACATAATAACCGCGATAACATATGATTCTACAATGACCATCAGTCTCCCTTTCTAGTAAAACAATGGATTATTTGAAAGTAGATCTCCCAAAACTGTTCTGTCGCTTCAGCTATTCAAAGGACGCTCGAGAGTGAACATATGCACCTGTCCCGATCGGCTGAAGGCGATGTACCCGTAGTTGACACGGAGCCCCAGACCACTGATTAAATACCTCAGACCACCACCAACTGTGATGCCCTCTTCATCATAGTTGCCTTTATAGCCTGAACGGATGGCAAGCATGTTATTGAACCAGTACCCAGTTCCCACATGAATCTTTTCCGGACCGTCATTAGAATGTGTACCTTCAACGGAAAGAGTTAAGATATGCTATCCAGCGTTTTCACTGACTTGCGGATAATCAATTTGGTAGGCAGAATCACGCCCTGGTTCTGCCCAGATACTACCTTATTCAGTTGAGCAAGCAGCAACTTGAAGGCTATTTGTCCCATCTCCATTGTCTGTTGCGTTATGGTGGTCATGGGAGTCGCCAGATAATCCGAGTAGGGCTGATCATCGAAGGAGATGATGGAAATATCATCAGGAATCCGCAGCCCTTCCTCCGAGATAGCGCGCATTGCTCCTAGAGAAATCAGGTTGCTGGTTGCTAAAATGGCGGTCGGTCGTATGTACCGGTTCAAGAGTAATTTTGCCCCCACATAGCCATTGCTGACGCCAAAACTATCTCCCACGATCAAGGATTCATCGATGGAAATTCCGTGCTTCTGCAATGCATCGGTATACCCACGGATCCGGTCATTATTCACCGAAGTATTGAGTCGCCCCTGGATACAGGCGATAACACGGTGGTTACGTGAGATAAAGTGGTCAACTGCCTGCTGCGATCCCTCATAATTGTTCGATATAACGTAGGGGCATTTCAATTCGGGGAAGTGCCGGTCGACAATAACCATCGGCAAATCACTACTCGCGATCGGTTTCAGGTGGTTGCTGATCTTCCCTTCAGGGCAGATAATAAGACCGTCTATCTTTCTGGACAGCAGAAGCCGGATAGAATCAACTTCCAGATTCGTGTCATCCTGGGTATCGTATAAAAAAATTGAGTATTCTGCTTTCCGGGCCTCAACCTCGACATTCCGAGCCACCGTTGAGAAGAAGGGATTGGATATATCGGGGATAATCAATCCGATCGTGTGAGTACGCTTCATACGCAGGCCCCGCGCTAATTGGTCGGGAGTGTATCCCAGCTCAGCGGCAACACTCAGAATGGATTCCTCGGTACTTTTACTTATCCGATATCGTTCCGCCAGTCCATTTAGTACACGCGAAACGGTAGTGGTTGAACAGCCAACTTGGTTGGCAATGCTAGTAATTGTAACTCGCTTATTCTCTACCATGTAATGTTAAGAGGATCTGGTTGAAACAGCCCATTAGCACAATCGATTGTTGTAAAATACAATTCTGGCTTTGTCTTGTCAACAATATTTTCTGGTGTTTGCTTATCTATGAGGTGATACCTAGTACCAGGCATGTCCGACGAACAGATACTTCCCGCACAAAGCAGGCTTGAGCCACCACTCTTATCCGTTTCGTTCGCCGGGCTCAGAAGTTTTTGATTCTAAGGCCAGCGTCTCTTTGAGTATCTGGATATCCAATTCCTTCTCGGCTATCAGACGCTTGGCTTGGTTGACCTTCATACCGCCATACTCCTTGCGCCAGCGGTAGCAGGTCTGCTCAACTGTCCCTATCTGACGAGCAGCATCGACGGTGTTCATCCCCTGGTTGATGAGAACCTCTGCCTCCCCCACCAGATGGATGATCTGTGCGGGGGTATAGCGCTTTCTGGACATGGGCTTGCCTCCATCATTTTGTACCGAAATCGTAACTTAAGATCTGGTGCAGCTGTTGGGGGCAAGGTCAAAGCAATTGACATTGATGCAATTCTGATCGTACTATTTTGTTGCGTAAACGTTTGTACAAAGCAATATTATCGAAGTTATTACTGCTTACCTTGTGCAGGTTACTCTTCAAAGCATCGCAAAGCAGCTGGGATTGTCTGTGTCTACCGTGTCTCGTGTCATGAACGATTCCGGTAAAGAGTATGGAATCAGCCGGAGAACTGAAGTACCTGTTAAGCAAACCAGACAGATGCGGCATGGTGTCTTGATAGGACAGTACCAGAAGGCGGCGTACCTGCGAAATGCTATAGCGAAATCGCCGGACAGTGTTAATACAATCAGCGTGCGGCAAAATTATCCAAATGCATCCAATCCGGAAACCAGGATCCAGTATGATCTTCCAGAAGCAGCCAGCGTAAACCTCATCATTTACGATATACTTGGCCGGGAGGTTATCAAACTCTTGGACCAGCAGATGTCCTCAGGCTACCACACGATAATTTGGGATGGTCGAGATCGTACTGGACGAACAATGCCTTCAGGGATGTACTTCGCCAGAATGGGATCTCCCAGCTATACCATAACCATTAAAATGATATTAGAGAGAGAGACGCGATGAAGCATCTCACAATTACCTTCATTTTGGTTCTATGTGTTCTTCAGTCTGCAAACGCAAATGGCAACACCATCTATGTACATGTTAATGCCGCGTCAATCGGCGATAATGATCCCGATGTCAATATCAATCTAGGATGTCTTCCATCTGCGACAGTATCGGGCTCCCTTCAAGACGGGGCAGGACAGGGATTACCGACTGACATACTCTGGGATCCGTCCACTGGTGTTTTTAAAACAGAATCCAGTCTGCACGCGTATGGGATGGCAGCGAATACAACGATGGGTGGTGTAACTCGTGAATATCCATTTTGGTGGATGGTTGAATGGCCTGAAGCCAAGAACATCAACTACATCACCGCCGGTGGATCGAACGGGGAACAGTCTCAGTTGACAACGGAGTGGGCCATTCAGATATGGAACGATACTACAGAAACGTGGTTCGCCCTACCGAAAGCCCATAATGGCTGGAAGGGTGATACACTGTCAGGTGTTGGCGGTTGGGTGGATGATGGACTGCTGCACTGGCGCGGCCTGGAGCCTGTCGTGACGAAAAAGCTTCGCATTATTGCCTATGCAGCTGAGGATAGCCTGAGGAGCTTCGTGCTCACTGGCCGGACTGGCGATGTGAACTCCACCCTGATCCAATATCTCGATTATAGCGGAATGGTTGCCGATAATGAGATGGATGAGATGGTCAACCTGGGGCTATTGGATGAATGTGTAGTGAGCGCTGTATTCAAAGCTGACGAGTTGTGGAACATTCGTGGTGAACCAGACGAACTTCTATTTGATCCTGTGAAAGGTGACTTCAATGTTACCACCACACGTTGGGCTGAGTTCGGATACCCCTATGGTTTTGACGCCGGTATGGTTCCGGTCGATACCCCTTTCTACTGGATGTGCGAGTGGCCGGCACCTAAGAAGATCAATTACTTTACCTGGGGCGGAGCATATGGGTGACAAAACCAACCTGATGCGCACTGGTCAGTGCAATATTGGAGTGGTGAAGAATGGATTTCGGTGATGAATGGCGTGGGAGGATCATGGAAAGAACGACGTTCCGGGGTGGATGTGGATGCAGAGTCGGTCTGGCTTTCTGACACGCCCATTGAAACGACAAAATTTCGGTTGGCAGCATGGTCAGATGGTGTGGCGCCGCTATGGAGCTTTCATATAAGGGGCCGTGGAGGTACTACATGGAATTGGTCTGAGGCTGATACCCTATTGCCGGATGGCACAATGTCGAATCATTTCAAATCAATTTTATTACAATATGTGGATAGTGCAGAAGTTGAACCATGGTCGTATTATGTATCCCCGCCATTTGATCTTGTGGGTAATTCGTCAAGCAATAAAGCGCACCTGTCTTGGAGCATGTACAACAGTCATTATTTGGATTATTATAAAATTTACCGGGACCTGAATTCACCTGCAACAACCCTTCTTGATAGCGTATCGCAGAATGCACTGTATTATTCATATGCATATACTGATACCGGATTAACAAACGGAGTAGCTTATTATTACCGAGTAACAGCAGTAAGTATTGGTGGCAATGAAACTGAATTTTCTAATGAAGTGGCTGTAATTCCAGGAGGATTGGATCTTAACGAATCTAATAAGATACCGAAGAAATTCGCAATCCACCCCAATTATCCGAATCCCTTCAATCCCGTTACGATGCTGACTTATGATTTACCTGAAGCTGCAAATGTGAGCCTAATTGTCTATGACATGCTTGGGCGAGAGGTGGTCAAGTTGATAGATAACAATGTGGATGCGGGTAGTCATCAAGTACAGTGGAATGGTCATGATCTGCCTTCTGGTATTTATATTGCCCGGCTAGAGATACCAGAGTACACCAAGTCGATCAAGATGCTTTTATTGAAATAGGATGCTAACAAGTCCCGCCAAGGGCGGGAGTGCTGCTGAAATAGTGGGAAATATCATTATGAGAAAGTCAGTCTGTATTCTGATTTTTACGGGTATCCTGTTGGGATTTAGCAGTTGTCATACCACTGAACCTGATTTGGATCCCGATACGGACTTTGGTTTTTATTTCCTGGTTGATGATACCTTGAGAACCTATCAAGTTGTTGATCAAGATATTGATAGTCTGGTTTTGAGCAGTGAGGCTTTTCTCTCGGATGATGACATAGAGTTTTATGATTTTTCAAGTCATACAATATATCTCATAAAGGACATAGAGAGTATTTTTGACCCTGAGAAATTCGGGCCGGAAGCGACTACTTTAATGAGCAAACCATTTGTAGTAATTGCTGATGGTGTTCGATGCTACATCGGATCCATTCATAGTGGAGCACTTTCGCTCTGGCCTTCCGGTCCATACATAGAGGCTGAGCGGCTCTGGTTCATGTCTCCTGATGACGTATTGACTATCTCCAGGGCGTGGAGTGGTGAGGATGTGAGGAGTATGGTGCAGATTGAAGATGCACTTAAGGCACTGGATATATTTCATGCCGGATTAGAGTTCGTGCTTAATTCGGCCATCGTAGTTGATGGTGCCGGTGGGACTACTGTTGAGTACACTTATACCTTAACTAATAACGATGCCGATGATCTACTGGTTCTTGATCCGGATGTAATGGGATCTGACCAGTTTCACTATTTTACGAATGGTGTAAGATTCAATAGCGATGGTGGTCATTATTGGTCCGCGAATAAAACGGTGACAACTCCAGAACCGCACTGGTACAGCTGGCACTCGGAATGGTTCACCACAATCAAATCCGGGCGGTCTATAGAGAGAACCGTTCAATTGAGTGGTTACCAGGCAATACCTGCCGATCCATATACCTGCGATATGGAGTTCGCCAATCCAGGCCTTATTAAAAAGAACGAACGCTTCTCAAATGGGGCCAGATATTGGCTAGGGCGAATACTCTCAAATAGCATTGAAGTGGTGGTTACCTAATTTTTGCTAGGTATCCGAGTTTTTAGCATGGATGGTGCTGGTGAAAAGGGAATGAGAACGAAGCTAGCAAAAAGCCTGTACAATGTGCCGACAGGCCGCATTCTGATGAAGAAATGAAATTATGGTCAATAAATCAGTGATGGATCATAATATTCAGATATGAGCACAGCAAAATTCAAAATAGAAGAAGTGGAAGATACCATGAAAAACGAAAATAAAATAAATATGGCTATTGTGGGATTAGGTTTTGGCGCCGAATTCATCCCGATTTATCAAAACCATCCTGACACGAAGATGTATGCAATATGTCAGCGTAACAAAGCCAAACTAGATCAGACTGGCGATGCTTTTGGCATTGAAATACGTTATACCGAGTTTCAGGAATTACTGAAAGATGATAACATTGACGCTGTTCATATAAATACGCCTATTCATCTGCATGCGCAGCAAAGTGTTGATGCGCTGCGTGCCGGAAAGCATGTGGCATGCACCGTCCCCATGGCAACAACAGTTGAGGAATGTAATGCCATTGTCAGTGCACAACGAGAGTCGGGAAAGAAATACATGATGATGGAAACAACTGTTTATTCAAGAGAATTTTTATTCGTCCAGGAAATGCTAGATGATGGACAGTTAGGCAAAATCCAATTTCTACGAGCGGCTCATCATCAGGAAATGGCTGGTTGGCCGGGGTATTGGGAAGGATTACCTCCCATGCATTATGCTACCCATTGCGTTGGCCCTTGTCTTGCTTTGGCTAAACGGGAGGCTGAATATGTATCCTGCCTGGGATCCGGAACAATAGATAAAAATCTCATTGAGAAATACAAATCTCCGTTTGCCATCGAGACATGCCATATAAAACTGAAAGACTCCGATCTTTCTGCAGAGATCACAAGATCCCTATTCAATACGGCGCGTGAATATGTCGAAAGTTTCGATGTATATGGCAGTAAAAAGTCTTTTGAGTGGCAACAAACGGAGACTGAAGATCCTGTTGTTTTTGAAGGCGAGAGAGCAAACCGTGTGAAAGTACCCGATTATGCGCATCTACTTCCTGAAAGTATCCGCCAATTTACAACCAAGGGCGTTTACGATTTAGACGAAAACAAGCATCTTTCTTTTAAACAGGGATCCGGACATGGTGGTTCACATCCTCATCTGGCCCATGAATTCATTATGAGCATTGTTGAAAACAGAGAAGCATTCCCAAATGCACCACAGTCGGCAAACTGGACATCAATAGGGATATTAGCCCACGAATCTGCTATGCAAGGTGGAATAAAAAAGGTCTTACCAGAATTTTAGATTGTCTCAAGTAGAAATTCAAACCTGATTGATAACAAGGAGATAAAACCATCGATACCAAATTGAACAAACAACTCTTTTATGCAAGTTGTCTTTCGCTGATGTCAGCTGCGTTAATCTTTATTTCGAGAGAGCATCTTGGTCACATTCTTATACAGCAAGAGCGCATCCTTACAAAGGTAGAATTCGGTAATATTTCAGGATGGGCGTTCAAAGGAACGGCCCTGGCTTTACTTATATTTTCTCCGCTGATAGATTGGTTCGGATTAAAACGGGGAATGGTTATCGCCTGGTTTTTTCAGGTAGCTGGTATTGTTGGCTTTGTGATAAGTACCAATCCAATGGTTATGTTAATATCTATGACATTAGCCGGGTTTGGGTGGGGTATTCTGGAAGTTACGATCAATCCTCTTTGTGCAGCCCAGTTCCCTGATCAAAAAACAAGAATGCTCAATATATTGCATGCCTGGTGGCCCGGCGGTTTAATCGTTGGTGGATTATTCAGCACATTTTTTCTCGATGCCATATCCGCCCCCTGGCAAGTATATATGTTAGTAATGCTGATCCCGGTATTACTATACGGGATACTCATCTTCAGGGAGAAATTTCCAGAGACAGAACGTGTAGATGCCGGGATATCAAATAAGGCCATGTTTAAAACCGTCATTACACCCGGTTTCTTAATACTACTATTTTGTATGTCGTTAACTGCTTCAGCCGAATTAGCTCCGGGTCAATGGTTGGAAACAACTTTTAAGGAATATGCGAACGCAAGTGGAACCTTAATCTTGGTGTATGGTAGCGCAATCATGTTCATCCTCAGATTTTTTGCAGGACCACTTGCAAAGGCAATTAATCCGATTGGTATTATGACTGTATCATGTATTATGGCTTCAATTGGATTATATATGCTTTCCCAGGCTGCTGAAACGCAAAGTATTGTATTTATATATTTATCTGCAACTGTGTTTTATCTTGGAATTTGCTATATGTGGCCCACGATGTATTCTCTGGCGGCAGAGTTGTACCCCGGTGGTGGTGGATTAACTATTGGTCTGATCGGTTTTATTGGCATGTTGGGTGTGAGTGTATGGATACCGCAGATAGGGAAACTGGGGGTGACTTATGGTCTGACCACTGCTTTTTCGATTGTTTCTATCTTGCCGGCCATTGCATTTTTCATATATCTAATCTGGATGATAAAACTGGGTCTGACCGGTGGTTATAAAATTGTAAATCTTAAGCAGGAATAATCCGGACTATTTCAATTAGTACAATAATGAAAAGGAATATATATGTTCACTCAGTATAAAATAGTGGCGTTACTATTATTTGCCACTATGTGCTATGCGGGTAACGATGTAAAAACGCTGGAAATTGGTACCGATGGCCCTGATTTCAATCTTCTTGGGATAGATGATAAATATTACACTTTCGACAGCTTTGCAGATGCTGATGTGCTGGTACTGATTTTTACCGCCAACCACTGCCCTACAGCCCAGGCTTATGAAGGACGTATCATACAACTGGTAGATGACTATACGGATAAGGGAGTAGCAATTGTTGGGATATCTTCAAATCATCCAGCTGCGTTGCGATTGGATGAGTATGGATATACCGACCTTGGTGACAGCTTTGAAGATATGAAACAGCGTGCTGAAGACATGAGTTACAATTTCCCCTATTTGTATGATGGTGACACGCAGGTAGTTGCCAAGGCATATGGTGCTATCGCCACGCCACATGTTTTTATTTTGGATAAGGAGCGCAAATTAAGATTTGCCGGGCGAATTGACGATGGTGAAAATATTAAAAAAGTCACTACTCACGACACTCGCAATGCAGTAGATGCCTTATTGGCTGGTAAAAAGGTTCCGGTCGAAACAACAAAAGTATTTGGATGCTCAATAAAATGGGCATATAAAAAGGAATCTGCAAAAAAAACCCTGGAGAAAATGAATGCAGAAGAAGTTGAAGTGAGCATGATTGACGCTGCGGGCATTGAAGATCTAGTAAGAAATAATTCAGATAAATTGCGGTTCATAAATTTTTGGGCAACATGGTGTGGACCCTGTGTTGCAGAATTTCCTGAGCTGATCAGGATTAATCGAAACTTTCGGAAGCGCGCGTTTGAAATGGTTACAATAAGCTTAGATACTCCAGATAAGTCAGACGCTGTACTAAAATTCCTTGAGAAAGCATACGCATCAACAAGGAATTATCAGTTCAACTCGGATGATATATATGAGTTAATAGATATCGTTGATAAAGAGTGGCCGGGTTCGTTGCCGTACACCATTATTGTAAAACCTGGTGGGGAAATATTATTTAAAAAACTGGGAACCATTGATCCTTCGGAAGTGAGAAAAGTTATTGTTGAAAGCCTTGGGCGTTATTGGGAGCATTTATAATAAACGAGGTGGCCGATACGCTCCGGCACCTACTATTCACTGATAGTCTTCAGCCGGGATGAGTTTCGCGTTTCACAACACATACAGTTTAGAATGGATCAAGAAATAGCCCAAACTTCATTGATATTAATTGATATACCTGAATTGTTCCCGTTGATTAGCGCATGGGATTGCTAATGCAAAAAATACTCGTTTCGTTAATGGCACTATTGATGGCCATAGGTTTTCCAGGTTGCGAGACAGGAGTCAATTACAGAACAATATCTGTGGAAGAATATCGAAGTAAAATGACGGCTGGATGGCTCGGGCAGATGGCAGGTGTAGGTTGGGGAGCCTCAACGGAATTCAAGTATAATGGGGTGATTCTTCCTGATGATGAGATCCCTGCATGGGAACCAACAATGCTGAATCAGCAATTCCAGGATGACATTTATGTTGAGATGACGTTCCTGAAAACTCTCGATGACTATGGATTTGATGTTTCAATTCGTCAAGCTGGTATCGATTTCGCCAATAGTCGGTACCGATTGGCGCACGCAAATGAAATTGGACGCGATAACCTGCGCTCTAGTATAGCCCCGCCGTTTTCAGGGCATCCCGACTACAATTCGCATGCAGACGATATTGACTATCAAATTGAGGCGGACTATTCAGGGCTGATTGCTCCTGGAATGCCACAGATTGCGATTGATCTAGGGGAGAAGTTCGGTCGCATAATGAACTATGGCGATGGACTGCATGGCGGGCAATTTGTAGGTGCCATGTATGCCGAAGCATTTTTTGAAAATGATATAGGCAAATTAATTGATGCAGGTCTGGCAGCTATACCGGCAAGCAGCCAGTATGCCGAAATGGTGAGAGATGTAGTCAAATGGTACGGAGAGAATCCCAACGATTGGCGGAAAACGTGGGGATTAATCGAAGATAAATACAACCGGGACCATAACTACAGAAAATTCAGCTGCAACGGGACAAGCCTGCAATTCAATATTGATGCAAAAATAAACGGTGCATATATAGTGATGGGACTGCTGTATGGTGGCGGCGATATGGACCGGACCATTATTATCTCTATGCAATGTGGTCAGGATTCTGATTGTAATCCTTCAAACGCTGCCGGGATTCTGGCAACATCATTAGGTTTAGAGAAGCTCCCGGCGAAGTATAAGACCGGCATTGATACTACCACAAAATTCGAGTATACGACATATGATTTCCCGACGGTCTTGGAAGTATGTGAAAGACTTGCCAGGAAGGCTGTTGAACGTGCCGGGGGCAGTGTGGGAAAAAACTCCGCCGGAATCGAAGAATTCGTAATAGCATCTGGAAAACCGGTTGTTACCTCGTATGAGCCAAGTTGGGCGGCAGCTGAAATCAAAGGCAATGTGAATTTCACAGAAGAAGAGATGACACAAATTGAGATCAAGATTAGGAAGCCGGAAGAATTTGTTAATGTATGGCATGCCGCAGGTCCATTTTCCAAAGTGGGAGTTGAAGGCTTTGATCTTTTCGATGTGACATTTGAACCCGAAAGGAATGATGAATTCAATGACTGGGAAAAACTGACGAACGGTGTTGATGGAATCATGGCGAACTTCATTGATCTGGAAAAATTGTTTAGGGTCGAAAATAGTGTTGTTTACCTAAAAACACATGTTTGGGCTGCAGAGAGTAGGCAGTGCATTTTTGAGATCGGATCGGATGACGGTGTCAAAGTCTGGTTGAACAATAAACTTATTCACCAAAATAACGTGATCCGCGGTCACACTGCGGGAGAGGATCAGGCCGAAGCGGAATTAAAAGGAGGGGTGGAATAAAATACTCATGAAAGTCACTCAGGGTGAGGGAGAATGGGGAGCCTCACTTGTTATTACGGACCTGGATCATAATCTAATTGAAGGCCTGAAATTTGAATGACAAATAGCCAGAACAATATAAGTACAGTAGATCCCAGGCTCACGGCTATAAAAAGGGGCGCTACGATGAAACGACTATTCGTTCTATTTTTGTATCTGTTTTTAGTCTCATGCAGCGGAACCCAACGAGCAATTATATCGATACCTCAAACTGCTACAGTAACAGATATTGATGGAAACGTGTATAAAACTGTGAGAATTGGCGATCAATGGTGGATGGCTGAGAACCTAAGAGTGACACACTACAGAAGCGGTGATGAAATTCCTAATCGAACTGACGATGCGGAGTGGGACCAAGGAAGTGGGGGCAGCTGCTGCTATAATAATGATCATGAAAATGCTGAAGTGTATGGAAGACTGTACAACTGGTTTGCAGTTACCGATAGCAGGGGAATTGCACCAGACGGCTGGCATGTGCCCACCGATGATGAATGGCAGGAGCTGGTCGAATATCTGGGTGGTGAAAGCAAAGCTGGTGGAGCGCTTAAAGGCACAGGAACGATTGAGTCCGGTGACGGCCTCTGGCGGGATGCGAATGAAGGCGCAAGTAACTCGAGCGGTTTTACGGCATTGCCTGGGGGCTACAGATATAATCATGGCGTATTCGATGGCATGGGTTCCTATGCATACTTTTGGACCGCCTCCGAAACCAGTGGTGGTACTGCCTGGCACCGCTATATCTACAGTCGGAACACTGAGGTGCGACGCTATGATCATGGCTGGAAGCAGGGTGGCTATAGCGTACGCTGCGTGAAGGATTGACCGCTGGGCCGCAGAACAGGGTATTAATAGGAGACAAATCCGATGGCAAAGATAATTCTAAATACTATCTTGGTATCTCTGACATTGTGTTTAGTGGCTTGTTCTGGTGGAAACAAGCCTGATAGCGAAGCTGCTGTTTCGCTCTTTGATGGTGAAAGCTTCACAGGATGGGAAGGAGATATGAACTGGTTTCGCATCGAAGATGGTTCAATTGTAGCAGGTTCGCTAGAAAGAGATATTCCGCATAATATGTTTCTGTGCACAACGAGTGAGTACGGGGATTTTGAACTGAAACTTGAAGCCAAACTTGTTGGACCGGGAGATAACTCTGGTATCCAGTTTAGAAGCCGCCGTGTTGACGGAGGAACCGAGGTCAGTGGATACCAGGCGGACATGGGTGGCCCGATCGGGGACTTTGGCGTGGTATGGGGCAGTCTTTACGATGAGGCGCGGCGAAATAAAATGTTAGTAACCGCGAATCAGGAAGAGATAGTAGAAGTATATCGGCCCCATGACTGGAACGAAATGGTGGTGAGATGCAATGGCAATCATATTCAAGTATGGGTAAATGGGTACCAATCAGTTGATTATACTGAAGACGATGATTCAATAAGTAAAAAGGGAATTATTGGATTTCAAATTCATGCGGGATCTCCGACGGAAGTCTGGCTCAGGAATATTACTTTGACCGAACTATAGAAGTATCATAAAGCAACGGGAGGTCGATTATGAAAGCTACTAAATCAACTCTAGGACTATTAACACTTGCGTCGTTTATGCTATGCATAACATGTACAGATTCTGACTCCGGAGAAGACGCAGATGCGGCGGCGGTTGGCATACCAGTAATCTATGAAACGGATATGACACTGGATGTAGATGATGTTGGTGCATTGGCGGTTTTACATGCCTTGCAGAACGAAGGGAAAGTAAATCTCCTGGGTGTATGCTACAATGAAGTTCATCCTCTAGGACCGGACGTTATTGACGCGATAAATACGTATTACGGACGCGGTACGTTGCCCATTGGAATTTACAGGCAGGATTATGCTGATCCAGATCCGTCCGATTATTTCACCAAGGAACGTGATTTTGATGTGGACAACATGCCGCATGATCCATTCGACAATATCGTGGCCGATGCTGTACCTGTTTACAAGCACCTGCTAAAGCAACAAGCCGATAATTCTGTCATAATCATCAGTGTAGGATTCCTTAATAATCTGCATGATCTACTGAAAGATCCGGAGGGATTTGAGCTGGTAAAAAGCAAAGTCAAATTGCTGGCAATAATGGGTGGATTAAATAACGATGGCTTTAACCTTGTACGGCATAACCTTGTAGATCAATCGCAATATGTGATTGAGAACTGGCCTGGCACTTTGGTGACCACTCATGTAGGTGGAGATATGATAACAGGTGAAACACTGACCAGTACCACACCTGTAGACAATCCTGTGAGAAGGGCATACGAATTGGAATGGCATCAGGGACCACATATTGGCCGTTCCAGTTGGGATCAAGTGACCGTGCTATACGCCATATACGGCACCGAATACTATACTGAGGATTGGGATGGCGGTGGCAGCTTAAGAAATGGATATACCTGGACCTTCAGTCCTGGATTAAGAGGCTATGCAGCCCCAATAAGTAATAATCAGGTTGAGCAGGAAATAGAGCGTCTGATGACGCTGCCCCCCCTGCGATGCACGAAATAGAAAGGTACTAAAATAATATTATAAAGATTTCTCGGATGAAATCTAGCAGAATTATTTTTGCAGTGCTAGCTGCCGGGGCGTATTTCGTGAGCCTGAGTTGCACAGATAAGGACTCGATCACTAATTCGGGATTAGACATCGACATAGAGGTGGTAGGTGTCCCAGTCATCTTTGAGACGGATATGACGCTTGATGTTGATGACGTGGGAGCACTGGCAGTATTACATGGATTGCAGATTGAAGAAGAGGTTACCATACTTGGTGTTTGCTATAACGAAGTGCATCCGTTGGCACCCTCCGTGATCGATGCGATCAACACATACTATGGTCATGGTACAATCCCGATTGGTATTTATACGAAGCTTCTGCGTGATCCCGATGGCTCAGACTATTTCATGAGTGGGCGCGATGATGATGTAGACAATATGACGCATGATCTGGATGACAACATAGTAACTAATGCTGTCCGTCTTTACAAAGAAATCCTAAAAACTCAGGAAGACAGTTCCGTAGTAATAATAAGTGTTGGATTCCTGAATAATCTGCGTGATCTGCTTTTGGATGAGGAGGGCAATGCGCTTGTACAGCAGAAAGTAAAACTCCTGGCTGTGATGGGTGGATTACACGGGGACGGCTTCAATTTTGTGCGACATGGCCTTGTTGGTCAAACTCAGTACGTAATTGAAAATTGGCCGGGCACTGTGGTAACTACTCACGTGGGGGGAGACATGATCACTGGCGAATCACTGACAAGAAGAACTCCCGCGCACAACCCAGTCAGACGAGCATACGAATTGGAATATGGTGTAGGTCCAAACAGGGGCAGATCCAGCTGGGATCAGGTAACAACATTATATGCAGTATTCGGTACTGAACTATACAACGAGGATTGGGATGGCGGCGGCAGTCTGCCCAACGGCTACAGTTGGACATTCAGTCCCGGGTACAGAGGGTATGCTGAGCCGAAGAACGATGACCAAGTCGAACGGGAGATAGAACGTTTAATGACCATAGTGCCCGATTTGGACGATGAAGGAGAATAGGGAGCAAACTTGAATTGCTGCCGAATTCCGCTTACATAGCCCATTTGGGCGAAGAGTTTTTCAGGGAAAACGCTATTTCGTAAGGGACCAAATGAAATGACAGAGCAAAAAGGGTCAATCAGCACACGACGGAAGTTTTTAAGCTCCGCCGGTCTGGGACTGCTAGCTTTTGGTTTGGGTATTGATCAGGCTGCTGCGGTTCCATGGAAAAAGAAAAGATTTAAAGCTTTAGACGAAAATGATAGTTTTGATATAGGTGACAGAGCTGATCAGACTCTTCAGAAAGCGTACGATCTTGGGCACGAATATGAGGAAAGACATGGAGGTTGCGCGCGTTGCATTGTCGCAGCTCTGCAAGATTCTATTGAATTTCTCCCCGTAGATGACGAATTGTTCAGGGCCGCCAGTTGTCTAGATGGCGGTGCGACGCCGACTAAAAATGCCAATTGCGGAGCATTCACTGGGGCGGGCATGGTTCTCGGCTGGATATGCGGTACAGAGAGATTCGGCAATAATACATTGTCACATAAACTGATTCATGAAGTTCATAAGTGTTTCGAGGAAGAATATAGTTCCGTTCTCTGTAAGAATGTGAGGGAGGAGTCCAACTCAAAATGTCCCGAAGTCGTTGGCAAAGCCGCCCAGTGGACGACGGGAATATTGCTAAACCAGTTCACAGACTACAAGTCACAATAGGGAATAGAGATTCATCTTGCGGATACTTTGTCGAGTGGTCAGGTCCAATCTATAACAATGAAGACAGCTCGCGTACTACGTAGATATGTTGCTGGAGTATTTCGCTCAAACTAGAGGGTGATATGCGATGAAGGTAGTCATGGTTTCTGCAGCAATTCTCGTGAGTTTTGGTTTTGGGTATCTATTTGCCTTGAAATCGTCGGCAAAGCCCGAGATTCGTCTGGAGTCCATTAATAGCAAAGTCATTCCCAGGAGCCAGACCCAGAGAGAAAGTGGAAATTGGGGAGTTATGGACAAGTATACTCACGATCATATGTCTACTTATGGAACTGAGAATATGTTTACGGCTCTTGTTGATTTATTACCAGGCGAAACAGTACATCCGCCACATCGGCACGCAGAAGAAGAGTTTTTGCTGATTACTGAAGGTACCGGAGTCTGGTCTCTTGAGGGCAAGGAGATTGAAGCAAAAAGTGGCGATCTGCTATATGCACAACCCTGGAAAATGCACGGACTGGTCAACACTGGAACCGATACGATGACATTCTTTTTCCTCAAATGGCTAAACAAGGGGGTTCCATCTCCTGTGGAACCAGAAGGCGATCATGGATAACGATGAATCGAAACCGCTGAGAACCTATACGATCCGGTTTGCTTTGATTTATCACGATTCGTGTAGTACATGTCCAATCTGCTAGAGTGATATAGTATTTTTTTGCAGGAGTGATCCATGTATATAGTGAATACTAAACGAACGAGATTTATGAAACTATCTACTTTAGTATTTATGACTTGCCTTGGACTATTGGTACAAGCTGAGGCCAGGAATATCAATGTTTTAATCTTACAATTCTTCGATAGCCATGATATGCGATATCAAGCAGAGATTTATGAACAGGTCCTGAATGCTACAGGCGATTATGATGCTGAAGTTATGATCATACCGGAGGATCAGAACTGGGAAGATATAGATATCCGCTTTGCTGATTATCAATTAATCATTTCGTCGTATCTTGGGCAGGAAATGCCGGATAGAATTAAAGATGAGTTCGATCAGTACATGAGTGACGGGGGCAATTTGGTCATCGTGCATCAAGGAGTTCTATCGCTGGAAGGCTGGTCAAAATTCCATGAAATGATAGGCTTGGGGTGGTATAAAGCAGGTGCGGGGCAACACATATTCTGGGATAACAATGACAAGAAATGGATTGAGACACCTCCTTATCATGGCGTAGGACCAGGGCACGGGAAACAACACGAATTTGTCATAAACGTTCGCCATGAAGACCACACCATAACCAGGGATATGCCTAAAGAATGGATCCATGGGATGGATGAATTTTACCATGGCCTTCGAGGTCCTGCTAAAAACATTGAGATACTGGCCACCTCCTTCTCTGACAAGCGGACATGGGGCTCGGGCGATCATGAACCGATTGCCTGGACCGTCAAGTATGGTAAGGGCAGGATCTTCGTTACAGTACTGGGTCATGCATTCCTTGAGGAGAAAGCAGATGTAGTTGAAGGCGTGGATCACTACGAGAATGAGACAAAGGCGGTCCACTGCGTGGGTTTTCAGACGCTATTTGCCAGAGGGGCTGAATGGGCTGCCACTGGCAAAGTCACAACTAACATTCCTAAGAATTTTCCAAAGAAAGCTTCGTCTGTAGTTGTGCCCCCGAACGAGGTTAAGTGGAGAAACTAAACAAGTAATGAAATTCTTCTATGCGCTATTTTCCCTGTATTTCCTGTTAGGCTGTAAACCTGCTGAAAGTACGGCAGGTCTAGAGACCAACGGCTATACATTTTACGTCGGGACATATACTGAAAGTGAGGCCGAAGGCATTTACAAGTATCAGTTGAACGCAGACGGCTCTCTGGAAAGAGTTGGCCTGGCAGCAAAATCCAAAGACCCATCCTTCCTGACATTCAGCGTCGATAAGAAGTATTTTCTTACAGTAAACGAACTAGACATCGATGGAGCCGGTACCGTGGAATCCTATCTCATCGATAGAGATAGTCTGAAGCTTATTAGCCGCAGCTCTTCGGGCGGAGCGCATCCTTGCTTTATTACAGTAAATGAAAAGGGATATGTTCTAGTGGCCAATTATACCGGCGGCAATGTCGGTCTACTGTGGCTCAATGACGGAGGGGTACTCAGTCCGTTATTGGATGTACAGACTCACAATGGAAGTAGTACCCACAAAAACCAGCGGGGACCACACGCCCATTCCGTATGGTTTGAATCCGTTGAGAATAGAGTCATTTCCGTCGATCTGGGGACTAACGAGCTTTGGTTCTCATATTTAAATACCAAGCAGCGAAAACTGGTTCCTTCAAATCCCATTACGTTGAAAATGCAACCCGGTGCAGGGCCGCGTCATCTGGCAATTCATTCAAATGGTCAATGGATCTACGTGCTGAATGAGCTGGATTGTACAATTACATTGGTTCGAAAATCCGACGATGACAAGTATATAAAAGGTGCCTCTGTATCCACTTTGCCTGACGACTATACTGAACATAACTCATGTGCAGATATCCATATCTCATCGGATGGGGATTTCCTATATGCCTCCAACCGAGGCCATAACAGTCTGGCAATCTATGATATTAATGAGAAAGATGGGTCCATAAGCCTGGTTAGGCATCAGTCCACGTATGGCGAGAGGCCACGTAGTTTTGCGTTATCCCCGGATAATAGCTATTTGCTGGTAGCCAATAGAAACTCAAATAACATAGTATCATTCAAGCGGAATAAGAAAACCGGTCTACTCAAGAAAGTTGCCGAGATTGATGCGCCAACACCAGTATGTATTCTTTTTTAAAGATCATGGAGCAGTCCGGAAATAGTACGTGCAATTAGAAAACACTGAAATAGGAAATACATATTATGAATGCTTTAATCAAAATCAGGTTGGGTATAATCGCGATCCTGGTGATCTCGCTAGTGGGATGCGGTGAGAAAAGCACCACTGCGAAGAAAGTGATCTACGAAACGAATATGTGTGCGGCCGTGGATGATGTAGGGGGTCTGGCAATGATCCATGCTCTTCAGAACAGGGGAGAGGCAGAACTTCTGGCCGTATGTCTGAATGAGGTCCATCCAAGCGGCGTAGCGGCGGTAGATGCAATCAATACCTGGTACGGACGCGGAGATATTCCTGTCGGTGTCTTTAAAGGTCATTTCGAAGATCCCGACGAGTCTGCATATTTGGACAACCTTGCCAAATTCCCTCACGATATCGATAATGAGAGTGCCCCCAGTGCTGTAGAGGTCTATCGAAAGGTTCTGGCAGAACAGCCTGACGCCTCGGTTACGATTATAAGCGTAGGATTTATGAATAACTTGGACAGGCTGCTTGATACAGATCGCGAGCTAGTTGCACGAAAGGCAAAAGAACTGGTGATCATGGCCTTCCATATAGATGATGGCGGAAATCTGGTGGCTCACAACACTGTTGCCGCTGCTGAGAATGTTATTGAGAACTGGCCGACGCCGATCGTCTTCCATAGTATGGGTGAGGATATATTTACCGGATCTGGATTGGCTGATTCACCTGAAGGAAATCCGGTACGGGAGGCCTATTATAGCTTCTCTAACTCAAACTTCGAAGACCAGACCAGTTGGGACCAGATAACTGTCCTGTATGGTGTTAGAGGAACGTCCGACAACTTTGTGAAAAACAGCACCGGCATTGGAAGACTACCAAATGGATTTGAGTGGGAACTCAAGACAAGAAGTGACTCATTTCTAGAAGCACTTCAATCACCGGAGGTGTATGCCAGGATCATTGAGGAATTGATGTTAGAAGCTCCTGCAAGATAGTGCGCTAGGTGTCAGGAGTAATCATTACTAAATGAATTGAGTATGGCAAAAATGAAAAATCAAAAACTGAATATCAGGGGGATTCTTTTTCAATTACTAGCCATTGTCATGGTCAGTTTTTCAATGAACTGTCAAGATCAGAAACCGAAGATAATCTTTGAGACTGACATGTGTTTTGATGTTGACGATGTGGGTGCTCTAGCAGTCTTGCATGCGCTTCAGAACAAGGGTGAAACTGAAATATTGGCAGTCAGCTTTAATGAAGTACATCCAAGTGGAGCGGCCGCCATCGATGCGATCAATACATGGTATGGGAGAGGTGATCTCCCAATCGGAGTATACAAGAAGCCATTCCCGGATCCGGATTCTTCAAAATACCTGGATCACCTGACCAAGTTCCCTCATAACCTGGATGCCGATAGTGCGCCAAGCGCGTTGGATGTTTATAAGAATGTATTGAAAGAACAGCCGGATCACTCTGTTACCATAGTCGCAGTTGGTTTTGTGAATAACCTGAATGATCTCTTGAATGATTCACCGGAGCTGGTTGCGAAGAAGGTGAAAGAACTGGTGATAATGATGTATGTTGATGGAGACAGCTTCAATCTCGTCAGGCACGGCCAGCAAGACGCCTCTCTCAACATTCTTCATAACTGGCCGACTCCGATTGTGCTTAGTCCCCCGGGTCCTGAGGTGTTGACAGGTCCGGCACTTGAAAGTACGCCTGTTGATAATCCAGTACGGGAAGCCTATTACAAGTTTTTCGGTGACAAGTTTCTTGGACGGTCAAGCTGGGATCAGTTAGCGGTTCTATATGGTGTTAGAGGTGTTGAAGATTACTTTACTACCAGTACCACAAATACGGGATCATTTTCTAACGGCTATGTCTGGAAGACGGACTCGAGGGAGTTTACTGTACTGGATGAAAAATTGTCAAACGAGGAATTTGCGAAAATTGTAGAAGATCTTATGACGGAGCCGCCAAAGAAATAATGTGATCGGCTTCTGTTCCCCGATGCTGAGAAGACAGTAGGAAAACCGAATTGAAACAAATCTAGATAGGAGATATGAATTATGAGGTTTAATAGCTATATACGCTTGAGTCTTTTAGCTATCATGGCTATCTCTCTGGTCGTTTGTAGCGGCGGGAAAGAACTTGCTGCAAAGAGGGTTATCTACGAAACAAATATGTGTTTGAGTGTAGATGATGTGGGTGGACTTGCAATGATCCACGGATTACAAAACAGGGGAGAGGCTGAACTTCTGGCAGTTTGTCTGAATGAAGTTCACTCAAGCGGTGCGGCAGCTATCGACGCAATCAATACATGGTATGGCAGAGGCGATATCCCTGTTGGTATCTACAGAGGACCGTTCCCTGATCCGGACACTTCTGCATTTCTAAGCGCCCTAACCCAATTCCCTCACGACCTCGACGACGATAATGCGCCCGACGCGGTGGATGTCTATTTGAATGTGCTAGCGAAGCAGCCGGATCATTCGGTAACGATTATCAGTGTGGGATTTATGAACAACCTGGGTAAACTGTTAAGCACAGATCCTGAGCTTGTCGCAAAAAAAGTGAAAGAGCTCGTCATTATGGGAGCTCACAACGGTGATGATCACAATCTAGGATTTCACAATACAGTTGCAGCAGCCCAAAACGTGCTTGAGAATTGGCCGTCACCATTAGTATTTCATCATATGGGGGGTGATGTTATGACAGGTGTGGGGCTAAAGAATGCTCCCGAAGAAAATCCCGTCAGAGAGGCGTATTTCCAATACTTTAACTCAGGATTCGATGAATATCCAAGCTGGGACATGATGACCGTTCTCTATGGTGTCAGGGGAGCCTCCGGCTATTTTACGCAAACCAGTGAAGGTACAGGATCAATACCAAGCGGATTTACCTGGGAGATGAAGACGCGTGGAGATTCCGTATTGGAACCGCTATTATCCGCAGAAGAATATGCCAGGCTAATTGAAGAGTTACTATTGGAACCACCACTAAAGTAGTTTTCTAGACTGAATGATTCATTATGAATAATGGATAACCTTAACTTAAACGACAAAAATGAGGATTATATAATGGTTGTGTTTAGGCGAGCGGCAATACTAGTCCTTGGATTTCTACTCATATTAGGTTGCAGTGGTTCGACAAATGAGAAATTGAGAATCATACTTGATACCGATGCGAATAACGAGTTGGATGATCAGCATGCAATTGCCTATATGCTACTAAACGATAAGGTTTTTGATGTTGAGGGGATTACCGTTAACGCAACCTCTAACGGCGGTCCCGTAGAAGAGCATCACACTGAAGCTGAAAGAGTTGTAAAGCTCTGCGGGTTATACTCGCGAATCAAAATATATGATGGCGCCAATGGCATCTATCAGGATATTGTAAAAGAGCTAGATAATCCAGAATTTGATGGTCATGAAGCGGTTGATTTCATCATTGAGCGTGCTCATGCCGCAGGTGACCGAAAACTGATACTATGTCCTGTTGGCAAACTAACCAATATCGCCTTGGCATTGGCGAAGGATCCAACCATTGCGGAAAAAGTTCGTATCGTCTGGCTGGGCGCTAATTATCCAGCTGACGGCGAATACAATCTGGTAAACGATACTACAGCTGTCAATCCTGTACTTGAATCCGACGCAGAAGTTGAAATTGTAACAGTACGATATGGAGAAGATTCTGGAACCTCAGCAGTAGAAGTATCTGTTAAGGAAATAAAGGAAATGATGGCTGGGAAGGGGCCCAGGATCTCGACACCAGTAATTGGACGCCACGGTGGTGAATTCACTACTTTTGGTGATTATTCTATCGAGTTATTCACGAAATTCAGAGGCAATCCGGAATCTCGACCTCTGTATGATATGGCCGCTGTTGCGATCCTGAAAAATCCATCATGGGCTAAATCGAGAAGTATACCAATTCCGAGATTGAACGGAATCAGTTGGACAGATCAGCCAAACCACCCGAAAAAGGTATCACTGTGGGAACATTTTGATAGGGATGGAATCATTGGTGATTTATATACGGTGATGGAGGAGCATACACCTTCCCAATAGTATTCAAATGATGAAGACTTGATGACCGATCCGTTTTAGCTTTCGGAGGTGTAAAAGCCCGTTCCGGTTCACGGAAGCGGGCTTTTCCTTTCTACTGATTGACAGGCGATAGGCCTGTTGAAACGATAATCCATGATTACACACAGAATAAGAGCCAGGAATGCAGGTGATTATAAATTATCATAGCAGCGTTTATTCATGAAAGACCCGATGAGAAACATCTGATACACAAGGCCTTGAAAAACCTGGAGCAACGATATAAGGGATTCAGTTAACAAAAAATATTGACACGAGGCATACTATGTTCGTAGAATTCAAGTGGACAATCGTTTGTGCACCAAAGACTAAACAGAGAGTGTTTCAACTAAGCTGGGAAGCAATAGCGTCTTGCGGTGTTACAGAACAGATGCCCTTCTCGGTACTACACTACTGTTATTGCTGAGAGGTATGAACTATCGTACTTATTGTAGCATCGAAGCCCCTAACTTAGATAATACAATCTGTTTGTGGATGCAATCATAGAGGTCAATTGTTAATAATAAAACAAGGATATGCTATGAAGAAAAGGTTAACAATTAGATGTATTGCCGCTGCACTTATCCTGTTTGCATCAGCTTCCGTAGTTAATGCACAGGGAGACAACGCCATGGATCCGGACTCAAATCTTGCCCTTATTGTAGGTGCAACATTATCCGGCTCCGTACCTGAGGGTACAGGGCGAGGGATACTGACTGATATTCTCTGGGATCCTGCAACAAGTGATTGGGCTTCACCATCTAGTTGGCATGAATATGGTCTAAAATATGATTCGACAGCAGGTGGTGTTACGCCGGCTAATCCATTTTATTGGCAGGTCGAGTGGTCAACCGCAAAGAATATCAACTACATTACTGCTACCGGCCCTTTTGGCAATCAACCACAACCAACAACTGGCTGGGCTATCCAAATAGATAGCGCAGGTAGCTGGAAGAATATTGTCAAAAACGATGATGGCTGGCATGCGGACACCCTTAAGGGAGTTGCAGGATGGGTCGACGATGGTCTACTGGAATTGAGACTAGCGGAGCCTGTCGTAACCACAAAGCTCAGATTCATTGCATACGCCAATCCCGACAGTCTCGCAGATGGGATTGTATCATCTGCTGACAGCCTGTGGAGCTTTGTAATTGTTGGTAGATCAGGCGATGTACCTTCTTGTCTAATTCAGTACATTGATCACTCTGCCGTAACGGCAGCAACCAATCCCTACATGGATTCTGATATCAACCTCGCTCTCCTGTATGAAGCGGTCGTCAGTGTTTCGTGGCAAAAAGGTGACAATACCTTTGGTCTCGGCACTGCTGTCAACCCATCAACTCGAGGCGAGCCGACGGATCTTCTATTTGATCCTGTAAAAGGTGATTTCCATGTTACGGATACCCCATGGGGTGAAATCGGATGGCCTTACCAGTATATTGGCGGATTTGTTACTGAAGCTGATCCATGGTACTGGCAAGTTGAGTGGGTAACACCCAAGAATGTGAACCTGTTCACTTGGGGTGGTGTTTATGGTAATCAGCCGCAGCCGGATACTCCATGGAAGGTAGAAGCAGAGATAGATGGTAACTGGGAGGTTCTTGCAAGTGGTATAGGAACTGAGGACGGTATGGGAGTCGATTCTGACGCCGAGTCAGTCTTGCTTCTTGAAACTCCGATTGTGACAAAGAAATTCCGTATCGCTACCTGGTCTGACGGAATCGTTCCGCTAGAGAGTTTCCATCTCCGTGGGCGCGGTGGCACTACCACCAACTGGACTGAAGTTGATACCATGCTAAAGGATATCAGCGGTGCAGATAGTGTAATGACTAATAACTTCAAGTCAATCTTGTTACAGTATGCAGACTTTGTACCTTTTGCAATTGAGGATGGTCTTGCTCCGGCAGCACCTGTGAAATTCACTCTTACACAGAACTATCCAAATCCATTCAATCCAATCACAAATATTGGCTTTGAATTGGATAGGGCTAGCCATGTACGGCTAACCATTTATGACCTGTTGGGTAAAGAGGTTGCCGTTCTTGTTGATGGAGTGCGCGAGGTTGGCCAGCATAATGCCATGTTTGATGCTGCCGCCACACTAAGCAGTGGTGTATACTTCTATCAGATCAGCCTTGATCATGGTGCACAAGTAGCCACCAAGAAGATGCTATTCTTGAAATAGTATCGAGGTTCTGTCGGTGGGATCGCTATTATTCAACGATGATTTGAATTTGCCGTTTCGCCGATAGTCCGGAACTTGAGTTTATTTGAAATAAAGACAGTCAATTGCCGGTCAGCTCTAAACAAGTTGACCGGCAATTGCTGTCTATCGAGGCTGATAATACTCGATTCGATATAATCGCTACAGTATCGTGAGGCTTCATTATTAAAAGCATTGCGTGTTTGGTTGTATTGACCGGATTGTCGCCATGACCGATGCTGAATATTTTTTAATATTGAAAGATTTAGTTTGTTGGAATAGGTCCAGCAGACATAAAGTGATTTTCACGGGTTAAGAAACGTTTTAGTTGGTACCCCGTGATACCAATAAAACCTCCGTTTCAATTGATAATACCTAATATTCTATGAAGGTCAGCGACCTTTTTGTTATCCCGGAAACATAGATGTGAGTCTGGCATTGGTTAATAATATCGTGGCAGGGAATGAAAGCGGATTTACCAGGCCACAATTCAGCATTGGATTGGGTGGCGAAATATAGTCACCTTGATGGGTAAATGAATCCATCGCAGAGAATAGCGGATTGGAGTACAAACCAAATCTGATTGCAATATTTGAATGACGTGCAGTGATCGATCTCAGGAAGGAGAAACGCATGGACAATAAAATTTTGAGCACCGTATTGGTATTGCTATTCTTTCTCTTAAGTAATGCCTTTTCACAAGTAACCGGGAAAATTGCCGGCACTGTGATCGACAAGGATACGGGTGAACCCCTTATTGGTACAAATGTAGTTATTGAAGGTACCTATTGGGGTGCATCAGCCGATTCCAAGGGAGAGTTTTTTATTATAAATATACCGCCCGGCGTATACGATGTAACTGCAAACATGATCGGTTATGGTAGTGTAAGATTTGAGGATATTCGTGTTAGCGTTAATTCTACTACAGATCTGGTCTACGAGCTTTCTCCTGAGGTACTGGAAGGTGAGGTAGTTATTGTTACAATGGAAAGGTTTGCCGTTAAGAAAGATCAGACCAGTTCAACCAGGAACATCTCATCAGATGAAATGGAAGTTCTGCCAGTTGAGGACATAGATCAGGTTGTCCAGATGCAACCCGGTGTTGTTGCCGGACACTTCAGAGGTGGTCGGAGCAGCGAATCGAGTTTTATGCTTGACGGCGTTCTGATAACAGAATCATTTAATCACACTTCAACGACAGTGGAAGTGACGCCGAGTGCAGTCGCAGATATGGAAGTGATTACCGGTACGTTTAATGCTGAATATGGCAACGCCATGAGTGGTGTAGTTAATGTAGTTACTAAAGAAGGTGGAAATTCGTTTTCAGGCTCAGGATCGGTTAACCTGGGTAATTATATTACCGCCAATAAGGATATATTTGCAGGCATTGAGAATACCGATATCAGAATCCAGGATTATACATTCAATATATCTGGGCCAATTTGGAAAGATAGACTGAATTTTATCATCGATGGTCGTTATGCAAAAAATCGAGGGCACTTAAACGGCGTTAATTACTTCAATGTTGATGATTATAGTAATTATACTGATGGCAATCCGGAAAACTGGATAAGCTATGCATCTGGTGATAGCTCTTATGTCGATATGGATCATAGCGAAAAATTGGTCCTTTTCGGGAAGCTGAGCTTCAAACCGATTAAAGACGTCAAGACATCCTTTATTTATACGTACAACCAAAACGAATCACAAGGCTACAATCATAGCGAATTCTTTAAACCCAGTGATCGGCCGACGTATCACAACGAATCCTATATGGCTGCCTTCCATCTTAACCATATGCTTAGTCCTAAGGCGTTTTATGAATTGAAGTTATCCTATAACGAGTATACCAACGGATCATACCTGTATGAAGATCCACTGGACTCTCGGTATATCAGTGATTTTTATGGTAGCAGTGATGAGTTTTTCTCAACCGGCGGTCAGTCAAAGGGGCATAACATGCGGACCGAAGGCAAGCTGGGAACAAAATTTGATTTAACCTGGCAATTGCACAACAATCATAGTGTCAAGTTTGGAGCCGATCTGGCCCAGTTCAATCTTGATCAGGCTGCCAATACTATCATGAACAAGTACGAGGGCACTGATGAGGAAGCATTGTACACCCTTGATTCACTAACTAATAATCGCATTTACAGCTATTATGAACCTGAACTACGTTCGGATCTTTCAGTATACTCAGATAATTATATAAAAGAACCTTTTCAATTTGCTGTATATATCCAGGATAAGATGGAATTCCAAGCGATGGTTGTTAATGCTGGAGTCCGCTACGATTATTTTGATCCAAAGACAGTATACCCGACTAATTGGAGAAATCCGGCCAACCAGGATTTGTTCATGGATCAATCCCGAATGAGCGACTATCCTGATGTTGAGCCTCAATGGTCACTTAGTCCGCGTATTGGATTGGCCTATAAATTGGGTGAAACAGCCTTACTCAGATTCTCGTACGGGCACTTTCTACAGATTCCAGCCCTTAACTACTTTTATCAGAATCATCAATTCCGTGTGACAGAATTGGGACAAGTGGGTAATCCGCTACTGAAACTGCAAAAAACTGTATCCTACGAAACTGGTCTGTGGCTTCAGTTAACGAGCAGCATGGATATCGAAGTCGCTGTATTTTACCGTGATATCTACGATTTGTTGAGCTCCAAGCTGGTCTATACTTATAGTCAGATTCGATACGGCTTATTTGATAACAAGGACTATGGCAATGTTCGAGGGCTTGAGCTGAGATACCAGTTCCGCTCAGGAGATTTTTCGGCTACTGCCAATTATACGCTCCAGTATACCCGTGGTGTTGCGGATAGTCCAGACATGGTATTCAGTCGGGCTGGATCCGATATGGATCCTGTGAATAAGCTCATTCCACTTTCCTGGGACCAGCGTCACACTTTGAATATTATGGCGGGGTATAATACAGAAGTTTTTGGTGTTTCACTGATTGGATTCTTTAACTCAGGTATGCCATATACCTGGAGCCCGCTTACGGAAGATCCTTTGTCAAGGCTTAATCTTATGCCCAACAACCAATATCGTCCTGCAAAATTCAGTGTGGATTTACAGGGACACTATAACCTTATGACCGTTGGCGGTATGGATGTCAAGTTGACGCTGCTGGTCTACAATCTATTGGACCGTTTGAATGAGGACTGGGTAAACAGCGCTACAGGGCGTGCCTACACAGCGATTATTCGTCCGGTTGATATTAACAATTATCACAGCGACTTCTCGGAATTAAGCGATGCAGTAGAAAATCCAAGTATGTACGCTACGCCTCGTTCAATCAAATTAGGTCTAGGCTTCACTTTTTAAGAACAAATATCCAGTAGGAGATATTCATGTTGAAGTATAGAGATTTATTTAGATGCATTTTCCTGATGTCAATGCTGGTGTTTTGTAGTTCGATGGCATTGGCCCAGACTAGATGGTACGATGGCCCCGATGATCCGGCAGCAGATAGAGCTGCAATGCGTGAGGGAGTGATGGATGGAAATCAGATGCTCATGATTTTCAGAAATAATACTCAAATTGGCTACAAGTATATGATCGACGGATCGAAATGGCCCAGGGATTCTGAAACTGGCCTGCAAATATTCGACGTACTATCTGTTCTTGTTGGTGCTGAGGTCGCTATTAAAGAGGATACTATACCGGTTACTGACGAGGCAGAGTTGGCTGACGGGAATGGTCTCGATACACTGTATTTTGTTGAAACAATCTGGAACTATGATGGAATGCTCGATAAGAATCCTGAGGGAGATCTTATTTGGGGATTTCATGCCGTGCCGGGATACATCAATGAACTTAGTGAGACACCCGCGATCAGCAATGATGATCTCTCCTGGCCTGTTGGAGGTTGGCCTTCTCAAGGTGATGATGTTAAATGGCCAGGCGAATGGAACGGACGTTTTGGACGGGGCGTCAAGTATGCTCAGCTTGAAAGTTACTTTGTAGCTAATGATGCTCAAGATCAAGAGTATATCTATGGTGACCGTCGAGTTAAATATTATCCAAGACCGGGCGTATTTATTGGTGATAAGAATCTGGATGTAACGGTCCAAAAGGGAATGCCGTGGGGTGGTCTTGGATTGCGCGTTGAAGTCCGAGGCTACCAATGGGAAAATCCACAAACACGTGACGTGATATTCTGGGAATACAACATCAGCAATATTTCTGAATATGATTTAGCCCGTGCAGCATTTGGTTTCTTTATGGATGTTGGTGTGGGTAACGCCTACAATTTCTGGGACGACGGCGATGATCTGGGTGGATTCGTTGAGGAGTCCGATATGGCGTATGTGTGGGATTCAAACAATGCTGGAGCCGGTGGGTATCCAACAGGAACAATTGGTCTGGCATTCTTGGAGAGTCCTGGAATCGCTTTCGATGGGATCGACAATGATTCTGATGGACTGATTGACGAAAAACGAGACAATCTAGCTGTTCAGAAAATTGGTCCTACAGATGGTATAGCAGACCTCCCAGCGTTCTTGGAAGCGTATGGTATGTTAGAGGAAGACCTGAAAGAACATTGGGATGCCGATGAAGATCAAGACTGGACCGATGGCAACGATGCCGATAGTTCCGGATTCTATGACAACGGAGAGACTGCCGGAGATGATGTTGGTTTGGATGGTGTTGGACCAGGTGAATTGAATTATTATGGTCCTGATGACGATGGAACCGAAGGTAACCATAAACCGGACTTGGAAATTGGAATTAATAGCGAACCAAACTTTGGGCTCACTGATATTTCTGAGTCGGACATGCTTGGTTTGACAAGTTTTCACTTCATCCCATGGCCGGGTGATAACGCTCCCGCACCGGCGTTTGACCGCGCATTATTTGAACTTTATGCATATGCCGGTTATGAACCGTATACAGGAGCTCCTGCGGACTATGCTCCCATATTCGGATCAGGCCGATTCCGTTTGGAAAAAGGGACGACAGAGCGCATATCATGTGCCTTGATGGGCGCGTTCGAAAGTGTCCCCAGTTTGAATGCCGGTAATCCTCCATACGGCCTGATTGAACGGAAGAAGATTGTTCAGCTAATCTATGAGAGTGACTATCGCTTTGCTAAACCACCAGCTATGCCGACTTTGAAAGCTACTGGTGCTGACGGGAAAGTCATTCTAACATGGGATAATGCGGCTGAGCTATTTACTCGCGAGCCGTTGCTCGGTGGCGAGAATGATTTTGAAGGCTATAAGCTGTATAAATCTACGAATCGTTCCTTTTCTGATGCAGCCAGAGTCTATGACGGACATGGTAATCCATCTGGAAAAGTACCTGTTTTCCAATGCGACATAAAGAACGAGTACTTTGGATTCACTGACTACGCATTGATCCAGGGTGAATCGTACTTCCTCGGATATAATACAGGATTAAGAAACTATTATGTGGATGAGGATGTTGAAAATGGCAGGACTTACTACTATTATCTGACTGCATACGATCACGGTATTAAGGGAATTGCCGCAGATATTGCCCCGTCAGAAAATGTATTTTCAATTACTGTTGATGAGCAAGAGAACGTAGTTTGGACCGGACCGAATGTGGCAGTTGTAACGCCTCATCAAAAAGCTGCCGGCTATATTGCCGCGGAAATCGAGGTTACACACGATGACATTAAGGGCACAGGCGTAGTAAGTCTGGAAGTCCTGAGTGAGGCTGACCTCAAACCAGGAAACGAATACAAGCTTCGTTTCCTAGTTGATACATTGGCAGTATTAGCTGGTGGAGTGCCTTTCCCCCAAATGGCATATCAATATAAAAATGCCGGATTCGAAGTTGTCGATGTGACTGATAGTAACAACGTGATTATCAGGGAATCGACGGCTAGCTTTTCCAACGATAATATCATCGAGGACGCTATTTCTCAGACATATTATCTAAATCCAGAAATATCGACGAATCCGTTCGATGGCATTATCATGTCATTCTCGGAATTATCCACCTTGACAGCTGCATTTGACACTACTCTTTCCGGATGGATTACCGGAAATGCACCGATCAGTTTAACGATAAATGCACCTGGCTATCTGTGGTTCCCCTGGCAGAATCACATTGTATTTACTTCGGGAGATATCACTTATGCCACGAGCGCGACAAATCTAGGAATACGTGCATCTCATGTTCCAGGGATTCCTTCTTATGATAAAGACCTGTTACTTCCTGGCACGTACAACATGTATGTTGAGAATACCCATTTCCAGGATGATGATGGGAACAACGTATTACTTGATATGGTAGCTCATGATACCAATGAAAATGGATCATATGATCTTCTCGAGGATGATATGATCGTTGGATACTCGGCCATAATGAATGATGAGATGAAGTGGCTGGTAACAGTATTCTCATTCAACCTCAGGGATTCAACTTTAATCCTTGCTCCATCACCAGGCGATGTTTATCGCGTGGATGGTCAGCGGCCAATGACCGCAGATGACGAATTCTTTGTCAAGGTTACTGTACCAACTGAGGAAATGGCATTAGCTTCAGAGGATTTGAGCCAAGTTAAGGTAGTGCCAAATCCATATATTGTAACAAATGTGATGGAGCCCAGCGTACGCAATATCTTCCTAAACCAAAAGCGACGTCTCATGTTTACTCATATACCTGCTCAGTGTGAGATAAAAATCTTCACAATCAGTGGCTATTTGGTTGACGAAATCGATGTGGACAACGAAGCTGATAACGGAATTGTCCACTGGGATTTACTTACCAGGGAAGGTTTGGAAATAGCTCCAGGTGTTTATGTTTATCACCTGGTGTCGACGGCTACAGGCAAGGAAAAGGTTGGTAAGTTTGCCGTCATTAAATAAGCGCTTTGATTCTATTTAACGGAAAGTGAGCCGTTTAAAGCGAGTCTATTTTTGAAAGGTTCAATCTTATGAAGAATTTAAATCTTGTATTGCTAGTGCTGGCTACGGTGCTCCTAAGCGGACGTGTAATCGAAGCGCAAACTTCTCCAACACGAGTCGGGACAACAGTTGCGGATTTCCTGGAGTTAGGCTTTGATCCCAAAGGGATAGCTATGGGAGATGCCAGTGTAAGTACGGTGAATGATTTATCTGCAATATACTGGAATCCTGCTGGATTGGCGTTTATGGCCCGTAATGAGGTGTTTTTTGCCTATCAACCATGGATAGTAGATACCAAAGCGTATATGGTGGCGGGCGGTTTCGTAACGCCTAGCTACGGAACCTTTGCCGCTAGTGCAATGGGGCTTAATTATGGAGAAATGGAAGTAACAACCGTGGACTTGCAGGAAGGGACCGGAGAAGTATTCTCTCCTGCAGATTTGGCCGTTAATATTTCATACGGACGAAGAGTGGCCAACTGGTTCGGCTTCGGTGCTACCGTAAAGTACATCAGCTCTTCAATCCACCACTCGAATGCACAATCTGTAGCGGCTGATCTTGGTGTAATTATCAATACAGGTTTTCTTGCACCAACGGGTAGCAACGCCGATGGCTTGAAGATTGGGATGAGCATTTCAAACTACGGAACACGGATGCGCTATCGGGGTTTAGATCTTTTGCGCTCATACGATGAGTCTCCCGATGAAGCTGGTAACTATAAGGATGTTAGGGTAGAATATGTAACCGAAAGCTGGGAGCTACCCCTCATCTTCCGAATTGGATTATCGATGAATCCAATTATAAGCACAATGCATCGATTAACTATAGCAGTTGACGCGCTTCATCCAAACAACAATTCGGAATCAGTAAATATTGGAGCCACTTATGCATTTACGTTGCCAGGTGCAGCAAAATTCTTTTTACGTGGCGGCTATCGCAGCATCTTCCTGGAGAAGTCGGAATTTGGCCCAACATTCGGTGCAGGCCTATTGCTGCCTCAAAGGAATATCCAGTTTGACTATGCATATCGTGATATTGGGGTATTGGGGTTCGCCAATGTAGTTGGCTTGAGTATACTACTGAATTAGCTGATATAGGACTGAGTAGGAACGGGTGAGTTTTGAATTGCATTAGGACACTGTCAGCTATTTCAAGTTTCTGAATAGTTTATCACATACTCACCGTGGTCGTTTTTATCGTCAGATCCGTTGTAATCCTGGACGGTAAGGATAGTAGCCTAGATTAACTTTCTGAAGGGAATAATGCCTTCATTTGCTAGCTCAGAATCATCATACTGTCAAATACGGTATGGTCACATACCTAATAAAGTAGTTCTGCTATTATCAATAGTTTAATTGATACTAATTAAAGAACTATCACGAAGCATAACGATTCATTTCAAGCAACCCGAATATGTGCGATCGTTTTTGCAGTACTCCACGTGAGTAGCAATATAGGCAGAGCCTGAAAATATTCGTGACACATTAGAATTTATTTTAATGATCAATCAAATAACCTAGATTAGTAATGTAGAGAGAAATGCTTTTGATGAGCAGAAATAAAACATTTAGCAAGACATATTTCAATTTTGCAGTCCTTTTGACTGTAATGAGTCATCTTGTAATGGGACAATCGCCTGTACCAAAGAAAGTCATCTATGAAACGGATATGTGCCTGGATGTAGATGATGCCGGTGGCTTAGCAATTTTGCATGCTATGGCCAATCAAGGTGAAGCTGAGATTCTTGCCGTTTCGTTCAACGAGGTTCACAAAAGCGGCGTCGCTGCGATTGATGCCATGAACACCTGGTACGGGCGAGGCGACATACCAATAGGGATTTACCGGGGTGATCTAAGTAATCCCGACTGGTCAGGTTACCTGGACCATGTTGCGACATTTCCTCATGATCTTGAAGACGCTGATGCACCAAGTTCGCTCGATGTTTATCGTCAGGTTCTTGCCGAACAACCTGATAGCTCGGTGACGATTATCAGCGTTGGCTTCCTAAATAATCTCTATGATCTTCTTCAAGCAGAGCCAGATCTGGTTGCTCAAAAAGTTGTTGAATTAGTTGTGATGGCCGGGCTTCATGGTGACGGATTTAATCTTGTGCGTCATAACCTGACATCAAATTCGCAATACGTCATAGAGAACTGGCCATCACCTTTGGTGATAAGTCAGGAAGGATGGGATATCTATACTGGTGACAATCTAAAGAACGCTCCAGAAGAAAATCCAATTCGTGAAGCATTCTACCGGTATTTTGGTCAATCTTTTGAAGGCCGCTCCAGTTGGGACGAGATGGCCGCATTATACGGTGTGCGAGGAGCGGGCTCATATTTCTATAAGATATCCTCAGGATCGGGTTCTTTGCCAAATGACTATACCTGGCAGATGGAAGAAGGCCATAGATCGTATCTAGCAAATAAGCTCTCTAATTCAAACTATGTTACCATAATTGAAAGGCTAATGGACCAGCTTCCAATCGGTGCTCACTTCAGCGTGAATAAAAATACCGGGTGGATACCCTTCACTGCTGAGTTTGATGCATCCATCGCTGTTGTTCAAGGTCCCCAAACGATCATGGAGTATTTGTGGGATTTTGGAGATGGAACAACCGGAACGGGCGAGACAATCACCCATGAATACGATTCGACTGGAGTATTCGAAGTTGAGTTGGCTATAGTAGATAATCTATCGGATACTCTCTACACCACCGATACTATATATGCGTCTGAGCCAATCTTCAGTCCAGAACCTCATTTTGGTAACATTGCCAGTTATGAGCTGGTTCAGGAAGAGCTTTGGTCAACACGGCTTGATAAAGGCGATATACGGCTCTATTTGAATAATGATGCCAGGCACGATGAACTGGCTATATCCGGCTTCCTCTTCGTGAAGGATAGTATTTATTCTGATTTTGTTCTGAATATATCTGCACGTACAGGTGAAGAGCTTTCGTCCAGTCTTAATAATTATTCAATAATATTTGGGTACCAGGATGAGGATAATTATAACCAGCTCCAGCTGAAAGAATCTACTTCACGACTGGTAAGCACAAAGAGTGGATCGAGCATAATAATAGCTCTTATTAGCGCCGATGGTATACCTGACGATCAATACCATAATATAGTTGTAGAAATGTCTGATGGTCAGCTTACGGTAACTCTTGATGGCGAATTGTATATACAGTCCAGCAGCACGCGCTTGAATAGAGTAGGCCAAATAGGTTTTGGCTCGGATAAGTATTCTGTTTACTTCGATGATATCTCAATTTCAGGATCGGGAATTCAGTTGAGCAGTACATATGAAAAGAACATACCTGAGCAGTTCAAATTACTGCAGAATTACCCGAATCCCTTTAATCCGGGCACAACTATAAGCTATCAACTTCCATTCGTAAGCGATGTGCAGATAAGTATTTACAGCATCCTCGGGCAAGAAGTATCTACATTGGTTTTGGGAAAGCAAGAGGTAGGGCATCATAGGGTAGAGTGGATTCCCCGAAACCTGGCAAGTGGCGTCTATTTTTACGTGATTCAAGCTGGTGCTTTCATTGATAAAAAGAAGATGATTTTAATGAAGTAAGCACATTTTCAGGCCAATCCCCAAGAGCAAAATACCTACTATTATTATTAGTGAAATCAATTACGGGTGCTGTTCTGATGGCCTGAATCGCTAATAAATCGTAAACCGATGAATCAGTCTCTAATATTCACTTTCTTATTCCCTGCGTTATTGTTCACTCAGGTCGATATTGAAAGAAGTTCAAAGCCAGAGTACTCGCATACGCGGGGATTTTACAGCGAACCATTTTATTTGACTTTGACAGCGGCATCTGAAGAGGCGCAGATACGGTATACTACTGACAATACCAAGCCGGATGAAAATGATGGCATTCCATATACCGGACCAATTCGCATATCCGAGATGACTACAATACGGGCGGTTGCATTTGAAGCGGGTTTGGAATGCTCTGATGTACGAACGCATTCATTTATTTTTTTCTCTGACGTGCTGACGCAAGATGACGGCGAACTGCCGACCAGCGAGTATAGTGGAGATCACGTATTCTGGACTGAAGAATTTGATATGCACGATGCAACAGACTCCGAAGAGGAGATGATAGAAGCACTGCTGGATATTCCGACCATGTTCATTTCGGCGCCTTATGATTCAATATTTGGGGTAGCAGGAATCCATCGCGGCCAAAATTTAGAGGAATATGGAGGGGACCCACACCACCCGGATTGGATAGAGCTAGTAGAATGCTCCGTAGAGATGATCTACCCTGAGAACTACCGTGATGGACGATTTAAAAGCTGGCAGGAAAACTGCGGTATTAAAATCCAAGGGGGAGCAGGAAGGTGGCAGAATGGATATTTTGATCATAAACAATCATTTACTTTAAAATTCAGGAATGCCTACGGCGAAGGCTTATTGGATCACGATTTCCTGGAAACGGCGCCATTTAACAGCCATCTCTCGCCCAAGAAGTTTGACAAAATTATTATCAGGACAGGATTTAACAGAGATTGGGGTTCTGATTGGGATCGCGCAAATTGCGCATATACCCGTGACCAATTCGGACGCGATCTGCAAACATTGATGTCTGGGTGGGGTAATAAAGGAACCTATGCTCACCTGTACATTAATGGCAAATACTGGGGACAGTATAATCCTTGTGAGCGAATGGATGACCATGCGATGGCGACGTATTTCGGCGGAGAAGATGAAGATTACTTCTTTGGCAAAGGGAAAGGCGGCCCACAATCCGGAAATCCTGATCGATACTATTATTTAAACAACACGGATTGGACGAACGTTCAACTCTCTGAGATAGGCAAATATTTAGCTGTGGACACCTATATAGATTTAGCCTTGGTTCACTGCTACTCAAATGCCGGTGATAGTCCGCAGTATTATTTCGGATGTCGTACGAATCCTCCCGGCCCAATGTATTTCACAGGTTGGGACATGGAGGACAGTTTCGATGGTGGTGCGAGGAGATCGGGCCCCCCTGTATCCTTGGAAAACTATGAGATGCCCTACAGCAACGATAAGTTTGACGCTTATTTCAAGTTGAAGAAAAACATTGATTTCAAAATGAAATTTTCCGACCGTGTGTACAAGCACTGTTTTAATAATGGAATCCTTACTGATTCACAGGTAGTAGCTATATGGGATTCAAGTTGCAGGATTATCGAGAAATCAATATTGGGAGAAATCGCACGCTGGGGAGATGAGCGTGGTGAACCATATGGTTATGATCACTGGCTGAGTGAGATAGATGACGTGCGAAGGGATTTGATTGGCAGATCGGACTTACTTGTTACTGAATTAAGGAAATCGGGCATGTTTCCCTTTTTCGAACCTGTAGCCTTTATGGCTGGCGACGATGTAATCACCACTGATTCATATAATTGTGATGAGAATTTTGAGCTGACGCTTGAATTCTTATTACCAGGTGCCGATAAGATTATCTATACAACTGATGGCTCTGATCCCAGAAAATGGGATCTGACAGGAGAAGTTTCTGATGCGGCTACGATTTTTACTGGACGTTCTACTAGTATTCCAATATCACAGATGACAACGGTTAAGGTCCGTTCAAGAAATGGCCTTGTCTGGAGCCCCCTTCAGGAGATAAAAATAATACTCAAAGAATCTTCTTCTGTTGTGATCACTGAGATAAACTACGATTCTGCTGTTAGGCATGATACTGAGGATTGGGTTGAGTTATACAACAATAGCGATAGGGATATATCGTTAGCAGGTTGGACAATTAAGGATTCGAACGATGATAATGTGTTTCAGTTCGGTAATAGGGACATGTTATGGAGGCGATCTCTATTAGTTGTCTGTAATGATACAGCAAAATTTGCCGAGTTAACCGATGGAGTGAAATATTATACAGGGAATATGAACTTCAAGTTTAGTAACGAAGGTGATGCTGTTAGGGTTTTTGATAATAACAATGTCCTGGTTGATAGTGTCATGTTTGATGATGAGGCGCCTTGGCCGATTCAGGCAGCAGGCTGGGGGAATACTCTGGAATTGATAAATCCGGCGTATGATAATTCACAGCCGGAGAACTGGAGCGCCTTGAGCTTGTTTGGATCTCCCGGGTTAGCCAATAATGATTCTGTAGTTGTTGATACAACCCATAGAGAGTTACCGCAAATACCGGTTATATACAAACTGTCACAGAATTATCCGAATCCTTTTAATCTAACAACACATATCGATTTCGATTTGGCTGACGCATGCGCTGTCACTCTGAAGATATATAACATTCTCGGCCAGGAAATAGCGACCCTGGTGGATGATTATCAAGAGGCGGGATCATATTCTGTTAGGTGGTCGGCTTCTGGTCTAGCAAGCGGGATATATTTTTACCAGTTGAAGACGAAGACATTCTCTGCAACGAAAAAACTGGCTGTGATTAAGTAAACCTACTTCAACGAGAAAATGAGAATAAGAATAATTAAAAAAATGTTGGTTGCCAGGTTTTGCCTGGGCATTGTTTTACTGGCAGCTGCTTGTAGCAGCGACAGCTCAAATCGAGAGCCGGAGGAGATAATCCTGGCAAAGATTGGTAGATCTACAATTTCTCTGGCTGAATTCATGCGTCGTTCAGAAATGACTATTCGGCCACCGTACTGCAATAGCAGTAATAATCTTCATAAGAAAATTGTATTGAATTCGCTTATCGCTGAAAAGATGTTGGCTATGGAAGCAGGTGATGATAATGAATTTGTCCAAAATGAAGAATTTCAAAACTATCTCATAGGTCGTGAAGAGCAGGCGATGCGCGAATGGCTTCTCAATACGGAGGGATTTCAAAAAGTTCAATTGGATAAAGTAGAGATTGAGCGAGTTTACAATCTTGCTGGGCGAACCTATAATCTGAAATACTTTGACATACCCAGTGATAGTGTTGCAGCCATTATAGATAAAGAAATCCGCGTTAATGGTACGGCATTTGAGGTTGCCCATGAACGTCTTTGGCAAGGTGAAGAAATTGCTCACAGGGAAGTATCCTGGAAATCACAGGAACATCCGGTGATCCATGAAGCACTGTTTTCTGATAGCCTAGATACTAACGAGGTGATTGGACCCTTGAGGATAAGCGAGGATAACCATATAGTGATAAAGGTTGTTGGCTGGAAGGATGAGTTGGCCATCTCAGACGGTGAGATCCGGGAAAGGTGGAGTGCAGTTGAAGAAAAGCTTACAAAAAAGGCGGTAGACGCTATCTACGACGAGTTTGTAGTAAAAGTTATGGAGGGCAAACGACTCGAATTCAATCGACAGACGCTTCAGCAAATTGTCTCACTAATCGGACCTCAGTATGTGCGTTTTCCGAAAGATAAGCGTGATTCGTTCCTTAGATCTACGTTCAATATAGATGTTGAGCGGCCAGAATTGGACGGTTATTATGGGATTGAAGCACTCTTGGATAACTCGCTGCTCGTCATTGACGGGAATGTCTGGTCCGTCAGGGATTTCAGAACAGAGATCCAAAAGCATCCATTAGTATTTAGGAGACCAGTCGGTACCGAAGAAGATTTTGCAGAGCAGTTTAAGCTTGCCATTGTTGATATGGTGCGCGACAGATACCTGACTAACGAGGCTTATAAGCGCGGATACAATGAGATTAATGTTGTAAAGCGTAATAAGCAGATGTGGAAGGATGCCCTGATTGCTCAGTACCAGAAATACGAATATTTGAAGACGTCAGTCTCAAATCCGCCTGATAGTGTTAACACTTTGGCATTGGTGACCGATTACCTGGAGCCATACGTTAATGAATTGCAGGAAAAATATAGTGATATTATTGAGGTTAATGTAGAAGCGCTTGATGAACTCACGTTAACACGCATCGATATGGTCGTTATGCAGGAGAAGGTACCGTTTCCATTGATCGTACCGGCATTCCCGCAACTGACAACCGATATTCGATTGGATTACGGCAGGAGAATGGAGCATTAGGCGCCGCGAAATACCAGCCTGGATTTGCTTTATTGTTTTGTAGCCCCCAAATTGAATCTGCTAGCACAGCCCCACATCAGTATGGTAATCTTGTGCCGAAATTTGGCTCGTATTAAATAATTTAGTACGAATTAAGGATTATTAATGGCCCGATTTAAGTACCTAGTCATTTTATTTACACTTCTTATTGCCTCCTGCAACGAGCCTGAGAAAGATTTGGTGTTAATCAGGTTCGATATTCAAGATGATTTCAGGTTTTGTGAGATCGCTATAAAATTCAATGGGGTGCTGGAATTTAGTGGTGTCCATAACACCCCGGAAGGAGGCTCTGGTCCTGTATTCAGCGATACAATAGATCTGCCTCGCGGGAATAATGATATACATGTTACATGGCGAGGATTATATTGGCAATCAAGAGTATACCAGAATGGGAGTGACGAGTTTATCCTAGGTGATGCCGATGAGTATCATATGATGATTGATCTTGTTAATGGTGAATTGGTTATCACCGTTCAGGAAGAGGCATTTATCTATGACTGAATCCGCTGTCTATCCGGGTGATTATGGGATCGGCAGGACCTCCGAAAACATTTTATTCACTTTAGCAGGTACCTGTGTTCTAATGTGGAAATGCCCAAACCAGCTATTTTAAAGCAGGTGGCGCAATCATCAAGTCTTCTATAAGTCTGGCATAGTATTCCGGGGGGTAGTTGGTCCTTAGATATGTCCTGTACTCAGGCATCATGTTCCATCGATAGCTATCCCGCAAATAGCCTTCGCCGGTAGTAACTTCTTCGAAATAGTCTGATAATCCACGCACGCCATACAGAATTGCAATCTGATCCCAGCTAGGACGCTTGCAAAAATTGCTATTGAAGAATTGATAATATGCTTCCCGCACAGGATTTTCTATTGGCGTCAATTCCAAATCTGGACCGGTAAAAATGTTACCACCTGCACTGCTGATGACAACGTGACTCGGCCAATTTTCTATAACGTTGTGGGTGGCAGGTGTTAATTCATGACGTGAGAAGTTAAAACCTCCGTTATGTATGCCTCCCATTAGAACCAACTTATCAACTTTTTTAGCGATTAGTTCTGGTTCGGCATCCAAAACGTCACTGAGGTTGTTGAGAAATCCGACGCTGACTATCGTAACTGACTTATCAGGTTGTTTTGAAAGCACATCTCTATAAATATCGACTGCGCTTGGGGCGTCTTTGGTTTGTAGAAGATCAGGATAGTAATTTGCTATAGCATCAAGATAGGCAGAGTAATCCGGTGCTGATAACTCTTTTTTGTATACACCAATGGGGATATCACCACGACCATACCAGGTGTTAATCGCATCAATGGTACCAGCGCCACCCGGATGAACCTCATTGAAGCCGACCGCAAGTAGCTCAACTTCACCGTTATCAGCAAGCGCATGGAGCATGGCCAAACCACCTACATCGTCTACATCAAGACACATATCAGTCTCGTATATGATTTTTTTCGGGGTGGGCCCAATTACTGTTACCAGACTGACTGCTTCTCCTTTGTTGTCGTCATTATCCGTTACCGTGAGCGTTGCCGTATATTCGCCGACATTGTTGTATGCGTGCTGATGAGTTTGCCCGCTCGCACGCGATCCATCTCCAAGATCCCATTCGAAACTGACGATATCACCATCCGCGTCAAGAGATTCAGATGCATCGAACAAAACGGATTCGTTCGGTCTCGTCCTGCCAGGACTGTGTTTAAACCTGGCTACTGGTTTGTCAGTATAAACCGTGATGTTTTTAGTTATTCTGCTCGTTAATCCACGACTATCTTCCACAATCAATGTAGCTGGATATGTTCCTGCCTCTGCGAAAGTGTAGTTGGTTCTTTTCTTGTTTGACCCGGCCTCAGCACCGAATTCCCAAGAATACCTTTTGATCTTTCCCTTGTTGCTGGTTGAAGCACTACCATCAAATGCAATCGGCTCATTGGATATGGGTGCCTCAGGTGAGAAAATGAATTCAGGTGCTATGTGAGGCCCGAGTGTTGTTGGAACATACTCAAGGTCATTCGTGATTAGAATCTTATCCAGTCGCGTCTGATCGATACAATAAGTGACTGTCAGGGTGTGCAAACCTGCGTCGAGTTCATATTTCATCACCTCATAGTTATTTTCATAGTCATGCACTTCGTCCCAATGCCAATTGCACCCGACTTCAATATTTTCCCACATGACCCATTCCCCGTCATCCATCCTGATCCAGAATGAGTCTTCATCGGCCATATCAGCAATTACCCTGCCCCAGATTTTGTAGGTTCCAGCTACGTGGATATTATAAGTATAGACTGCGTATCCTTGACTGGGCGGCACTTGTGTGCTATTTCCAAAGCTTTCAATAAATTGGCCTCCAGATGCCGAGTTACGTTCAAGAATCCTCATCGGGGCGTCAATTTTGCCGTCTTCAGCTTCAATCCATATTTTAACTGAGGCTTTATCCTTTTCAGTAATCGCCA
>JBHPIW010000014.1:0-68507 GCA_042568495.1 Fidelibacterota bacterium
TGCATTTGGTACGACATCTGCCAGTGTGGTAGATGCTAAGGGTGACACAGATCCGCTGAGAGATGTAAGAGTTGTCCCGGATCCATATATTGTGACCAATCTTTGGGAGACGTCGGAATTTGGGAAAAAACTGCAGTTCACCAATCTGCCCAGCAAGTGTACGATCAAGATCTTCACCCTGGTAGGTGAGCAAGTGGCCACTATTGATCATCTACCCGATCGCGATTATGAATTCTGGGATATGCGGAACCATAACGACCAATTCATTGCGCCGGGAGTATACCTCTACGCCATTACCACTCCCAGTGGAGATAAAACCCTGGGCCGATTCCTGGTGATCAAGTGACACGTGCGGCGATCATAATACTGTTATCCCTATCCTTCCTGATGGGTCAGTTCACGAAGGAAGGCACGACTGCAGCCCAGTTCCTGAAACTGGGGGTGGGAGCCCGGGCCATGAGCATGGGAGCGGCCTATGTCGCCTTGACGGATGACGGTACGGCTCATTACTGGAATCCTGCTGGGCTGGCTGCTTTCCAGAACGTCGGCGCAACACTGATGCATCATGACTGGGTTCTGGATATCAGGCAGGAGTACGTGAGCGTGGCAATCCCAGCCTCCAAGGTGGGTGTGCTCGGTCTATCGATGACTATCTTATCGATGGATGAGAAAGAGATTACCACGGTCAGGGATCCAGGTGGGACCGGTCTATACTACACCGTCCGGGACATGGCACTGGGTATCAGCTATGCCCGACAGGTATCAGACCGGCTGCGAATAGGATTAACTGGTAAGTATATCGGTTTGCAGGCACATAACGAGCGTGCTCAGACGGTTGCCGTCGATATCGGTTCCATCCTTCAAACGGGATTTTATGGCCTCAAGATCGGCATGGCCCTGTCCAATTTCGGCGGTAATGTTAAGTACGATGGACGCGACCTAATCGAGAAGTCGGATATAGATGATGACATAGACGGAAACGTACTGACAGATGTGCGATTGGCTACCGAACCCTGGCCGCTACCTATGATGATCCGTATCGGTTTCGCCGGGAACATCATGGGATCGGGGATGGCTCCATTCAACAGTTCCAGCCAAAGATTGACGTACGCTCTGGATGCCACACATCCCAACGACGCACCGGAGCATGTAAACGTAGGACTGGAATATGCGCTCTGGGAGAGGCTTTTTGTAAGAATGGGATATCGCTACAATTATGATCTGGAGGGATTGACCTTCGGTGCCGGTCTTCAGCTACCCATTCCGGCGCTCAGCAGGGCGGCGATCGACTTTTCGGTATCACCTATGGAGCTGTTCGGCAACACTACCCGAACATCGGTTGAAATCCGCTTTTAGATTCATCGTAACTTCCCAAGGCCAATTCGGTATAGTATCACAGCTCAAACAGTATGAGCGAGAAATCAATGCAGGTAACCATTACACAGGAGCAAGGTGTGCGACGACAACATTTTCTCATGATTTCGACTACTCTGTTCGCTTTTCTGGTAATCAGCTGCGGGCCAAGTGAACGTCACGGTGGGGCGACTGAAGAGGGTGAATTACCCGTGACCAAGGTCCCGAATATCGGAAATGCGGCGGAGGCGTACTTCTCCCCCGATGGACGCAGCCTGATCTGCAACGCCAAACGCGAAGGAGATGAGGGATTTCATACCTACACCCTAAGAAAGAATGGGACCCGAATCAGACGCATCAACGAGCTGGGTGAGGATGCCTGTTCCTACTACTTTCCCTCTAATAAACAGCTCATTTATACCTCCACCAGGGACAACCTTCATCTGCCTCCCGGGAACTGGTCTGATCCCGAAAACTATCCAAATGGAGCTGAATTGTACTCCTGTGATCTTAAGGGTGGCGATCTGAAACGGTTGACGTTTAACGAATATTACGAAGCAGAGGCCTCCCTCTCACCGGATGAAGAATGGATCCTGTTTGGGAGACAGATCGACGGGAAGATGGACCTGTGGCGCATGCGTCCGGACGGCAGTGATGAATATCAGATCACCCATACGCCCGATTGGCAGGAGGGCGGCTCGTTCTATATGCGGGATAGTGAAACCATCCTTTTTCGGGCATGGAAGATCACTGACGAGGGCCAGCGTGGGATGCCCATGACAATCTTCACCATCAAGCACGACGGCACCGACTTGCGGCAGATCACCCAGGATCCAGGAACAAACTGGGCTCCCTATCCAGCTCCTGACGGCAAGCACTTCGCTTTCGTAAAGGTACTACCACCGCATAACTACGAAATCTACATGATGAATATCGAGACGGGGGAGCAGACGCGTTTGACCCATAGCGATGCATTTGATGGATTCCCCTCCATCTCACCGGATGGCAACACGTTATGCTTTTCATCGAGCAGAGAGACACCTCCCGGAGAGCGGTGGTTGACGTTATATCTCATGGATATCAGCTCATTGGGAATCTAGATATCCGACGCGACAGAAGAGGCCAAGAATACATACACCTTCCATGCAATTTTACCGAGGATCATTTTTCTGATCACGAAATCAAGGAATCAACCAGGTAATGAAAATCACAGCAGCAATTATAGTGACAGCCCTTTTCATGGGATGTGCGGGTATGGCGGTTGCACCCCCAAGTTCACGAAGTGCAGAGCTTCCACGAATTACACCTCCGGAGATCAGGCTTTCTGACCAAGAGGCCAGCCTGTTCACGCTGGAGAATGGACTGGAAGTGCTGGCTATCCGCAACAGTTCTTCCCCGATGGTGGGATTGAACCTGGCCATCCGTGTGGGCTCCGCCTACGAAGACTACAGTACCTCCGGTATGTCACACATGCTGGAACACCTGCTGTTCAACGGTACTGAACGCCGTACCCAGGAAGAGTTGTACGATGAGACTGATTACTACGGTGCCTATAGCAACGCTCACACTGATATTTACTTCACCAATTTCATGATCCTGCTTCCAGCAGAATTCATAGTGAATGGAATGGATATTCAGACCGACATGATCTTCAACTCCACACTACCTAATACCAAGTTTGTCAAGGAACGAGGTATTGTAATGGAGGAGATACGCAAGGACCGGGACCGGGAGGACTATGCCGTTCAGAATTATTTGAGACGCATGAATTATGGTCCGACAGGGCCGGGACTCTCCACGATTGGAACACTCAGTACCATCGAACATCTTTCCCGGGAAGACACCTACCGATTCTACAAGAATTACTATGTTCCCAACAACATGATCCTGACCATCATCGGGAATTTCAATCCGCAAGATCTCAAGAATATGGTGGAGCAGTATTATGGTGCATATGCTCCAAGTCCAATCCCGGATCCACCAGCGTATGAATACATGCTCAACACAGGCCAGATCAATCAAGCCCCCACCAAAGCCTCGAAAATCTATGGCCAGGTGGTCTTTGATGCGCCACCATTCGATTCGCCCAACGAACTTAGCTATGAGGTGTTCACCACGCTATTAAATGAAGAGCTGAAGGATTTATCCGGGAGTTATTCCGTATCCGCACAGTATGTTCCCTACCCGAATGCAGGACGACTGCTGATCCAATTCAATGCCGAGGCATCCGCCGCCGTTGAGAATATCTTCACAGAGATTGTCACGGAGCTGGTGCGGATCGATGACGAGTTGGCGGAAATCATCACTGATCACCGACTAGCGCTCTGGGCCAAACAACGCAGTGTAGAAGACTATTCCCTGCTGGACTCGCCCCATTATTACGGCATGATGCGGGCCACAGACCTCTCGCTCGGCGGTGGCGCCTACGTGTTGAGCAAACTCAACGCGGTTAATCTGCTTACCAGTAGTGCTGTCATCAAAGATGTGCAGGATTTCACGAGAGCCTCTCATCAATTCAACCTGGTTTACCCCGAATTAACAGGAGAGACCAGTGTTGCCGGGGGTGAGTCAGTACTCCAAAAGAGTACGCTCCAGTCAGGTGCCGTGCTGGTCACATCTTCCGGTGGCGGATCGAAAATGTTCGGCATGCACATCCTGATCAAGAACCGGCACGTAATCGAAGATTCTCTGGAGGGTGGCGCGGAGATTCTGCACACGCTGCTCGAATCAGGTACGGACCGTTATAACCAAGAGGAGATCCAAGATAAGCTGAGATCTCTCGGGGCCACCCTGAAGGTGACAGATATGGGCTTTATTCCCTATGATGATTATTACAATCAGCCTGATTACGGATACATCCGGTTTGAGTGCCTGGCGGAGGATGCGAAAGAAGGTATAGCCTTTATGGCGCACTTGTTGGATCACACTTTGCTGGATCAAGAGAAAGTAGCGAAAGCGGTCAATGGCGCGCGCCGGCGAGTCGGTATGCAACAGGGGACGGCGAGATTTACTGCTAGAAAGGAATTCAACACGCTATTATTCAGTCCTGGACACCCCGGGGCGAGGAGTGTCAGCGGCTCCATGGAGTCTATCACGACTATCACACACGATAATCTTCAAGCCTTGAAGCAGGGCTATTTCCGTCCCGAGAACTATATCATCAGCATTTCCTCCCCCATTCCCCATGATACTCTCGAGCATATCTTCAATTCCATCTGGACGCAATCCGGAACACCGATGGATCGTGTCGTAACACCTATCCCCACCCCAGTAGCTGCACAAACAAAACGCGTGGACATGGGCAAGGAACAAGCGCAGATCAGAATTGGCTATACATTCCTCATCGATACAGCGGATAAACCAGCCTTCAGCCTCCTGACAGCTTTGCTATCCAGCCGTATGGCATTCGATCTGCGGGAAACAAGAGGATTGGCGTATACTTTGGGTCTTAGCAACGGGTACGACGAGAATTCAGCCTGGCTGATCGCGAGTATGGGTACGGGCACCGATAACGTGTCAGAATCCATTGCCGGCATCAAATCATATTTTGATCCGAAGAGGTTGTCGGATCTGACCCAGAGGGAAGTAGACAAAACCATCAATGCCCGCAAGGGGCGTTATATGCGTCAAAATCTCACCCGCATAGGCCAGGCATATTTCATGGGGTATAATGAATACATGGTAGCTGACTATCAGCAGGCGGTTGCCAGTCAAACGATGTATGACGGGCTGAACGTGAATGACATTCGCCAGGTGGCACGGAAATATCTGAAACTACCGAAAAATCACACCATGGTGGTTGTGAACTAGAGAACGAGGATCAATATGAAAAGACTGGGAGCACTCCTGGTACTGCTTGCTTCATTCATCAGTGCTGAAACGATCATTGAATCCCACCAATTGGATGTGGCACTGGAGCCTGGAAATAACCGGCTGGTTGCCACGGATGTATTTCATGCCCATTTCAAGGGCAGTCTTGAATTTCAGATGCACAAGGACTTCAGTATCACCGCAATGCTGGTGGACGGTAAAAAACGTGACGTGAAAACGCAATCGAACGAGGCAGGTGGGCATCATGCCCGGTATACACGGTATCGTGTCCGTCTGCCATTCATATTCAAGGGTGACGTTGAGGTAGAGGTTACTTACAGTGGCCAACGCGTGGTTGATACAGGTGAGACTTCATTCAGCCGTGAGAAAATCGCCATGGAGATCAGTGCCACCATATCTAATGAGGGTATATTCCTGTCACCCCATGGTGGTTTTTATCCACTTGGGGACGAGACGATGTCGCAATTCAAGACCACTATTCGACTGCCCGCCGGGTGGGATGCCGTCTCGGAAGGGCGTAGGACAGCCAGGAAAACAGAGAGCGAATCAATCATCAAGTACCAGACAGCCCATCCGGTGGAAGGAATCCATATCTCGGCGGCCGAATGGGAGGTCGGTGAGAAGGTTGTGAATGGCGTTGAGTTTTATACCTTCTTTTTCCCTGAGGATACCACACTCGCCAAACAGTACCTGGATATGAGCATCCGGTATGTCGACATGTACAGCGAAATGATTTCCCCCTACCCCTTCTCCAAATTCGCAGTGGTGGAAAACTTCTTCCCAACCGGCTACGGAATGCCGTCGTACACGGTATTGGGTCGAACGGTGGTCCGCCTGCCATTCATTGTCTATACATCCCTGGGGCATGAGGTACTGCATAACTGGTGGGGCAACTCCGTCTACATCGGGGAAGGTGGCAACTGGTGCGAGGGTTTGACAACCTACCAGGCGGATCACCTGTACAAGATGCAATCTGACGAGAATGCCGCGATCCAGTACCGTAAAGATATTCTGAAGGACTATACGGTATACGCCACAGAGGGCAATGATTTTCCACCAGCAGAATTCACCCGCCGCTCCGATATGTCCACACGGACAGTCGGGTATGGAAAAGTGGCGATGATCTTTCATATGCTGGAGGAACATATCGGTCATGAGCCTTTTCTGGAAGCCTTACAGTTGGTTGTAGAGCGTCATCAATGGAGTCCTGCCACCTACGACGATTTCTTCCAGGCCATAGAAGAGGTGAGCGGAGAAGACCTGGCTGCATTCAAGGACGCATGGGTCTCCAATGCTGGTGCTCCAATCATCGGACTGGATCAGACGGACGAAGGCTTCAGCATTCGCCAGAGTGGACACGTCAAACCACTGTGGATCCCGGTTCGCTCCACACTCGCCTCGGGTGGAACAGAGACATCAATATTTTACTCGGATCAAGAGGAAGTGCTGTTGCCTCTGGAACCGGTATGGGATATCCTGGAGATAGCCGTTGATCCCAATTTTGATATGATGCGGCGCCTGCACGATGAGGAATTGGATGTCACATTACGCAATATATTGAGTTCCGAAGAGTTGGCCTTCATCGTGCCCTCAAAGACTGAGGATTGGCAAGCCTTGGCGCAGGGATTGCACAGTGCCATCATTGGGGATGGGCAAGCCACACTCTACATCGAAGGTGAGGATATCAGCGGGGCAACACCCATCTACCTGGGAATCCTACCGGAGGAGGTGGGTACTCTGCTACGGGACGGGACGATCACCATAGAAGACAAGTCATTTAACGAAGGAGCACACGGCATGGTGTGGGCTTTTAAGGGGAATAACGGTCAACCGGCACTGGTGATGTACTCCTCCACCATTGATGAACTGACGCCGCTGATCCGGAAAATCCCGCACTACGGGAAATACGGTTACCTGGTCTTCCGCGGGGGAGAAAATGTGCTAAAGGGCAATCATACTACAGAGGCGTCCCCCCTGATCTGGAGGAAGAACTGAGAAGTTAGAATTCAAGCACGGAAACAGTACACTCAAATAACAATAAATAGGAAAGTCCTTGACCGATCCGAAGATGATCAAACCCTCTGCCCTCCACCCCGGCGGTACTATCGGAGTCGTATCGCCCTCAAAGTGGGCAGAACCGGTCAAACTTGAACGGGCAGGCCAGGTATTGGAGGAGGCGGGATATCGTATCCTGTGGGGAGAAAGTAGCCAAGCCCGGGAGCACCAATACGCCGGATCGCCAGAGCTGCGCGCCAAAGACCTGGAGGCGATGTTCATCAATCCCGACGTGGATGCCATATTCTGTGCCCGGGGGGGGTACGGCGCATTTCGAGTCGGTGACAGGCTCGACTACAAGTTGATTCAGGAGCACCCGAAAATATTCATGGGCTTCAGTGATATCACAACCCTGCTATTAAGTATCACTCAGAAGACCAGTCTGATAACGTTCCACGGGCCAATGCTGCACACGTTCTTTAAAGGCCTGGAGCAGCTGAGTTTCAGCTATTTGAAGTCAGTTCTTTCAGGCCAGGGGCGGAGCATTGCGCTCAGTGATATCCCAAACGTCACCGTTCTTCGAGAGGGCAAAGCGACGGGAGAATTATGGGGTGGGAACATGTACCTCAGTCTTGCCCGGGCAGGCACACCCACCCAACTGGATACTGAGGGTAAAGTATTATTCCTGGAGGATGTCAACGAGCCTTACCATAAACTGGAAACCATGTTCCAGCAGCTCCGCCGAGGCGGACTTCTGGATAGTATCAGCGGATTGATCATTGGGGAAATTCTGGACATTCCTGAAGAGGAAATTCCGTTCGGGATATCGGTGGAAGATATAATTATGGAAGCCTGCGAAGGGCTTGATATCCCCATTGTTTCCGGTGTTCCCTGCGGTCACGGATCATCGATTCTCACTTTTCCGATTTCACTACCGGTATCGCTGACGGTATCACATAAACAAGTTACCCTCGATTTCATGGAGTCGCCCGTTGAAGATCCGACCGCTACCTGACAAACTCCTTCAAGACCTGGCGAGCGAATTCGGCACACCGTTATACGTCTATCACACTGACGTAATCCAACAGCGGGTGGAGAACCTGCAAGGATTCGACGTAATACGCTACGCGGTGAAAGCCAATTCCAATATCCACCTGCTGAAGTGGTTGAGAACTCTGGGTGTGGAGGTGGACACGGTATCCGCAGGTGAGGTGCACCGAGTCTTGTCGGCAGGTTTTACAGAGCAGGAAATCGTCTTCACGGCCGACTTGTTCGATCACTTCATTCTTGACCTGTTGCAGCAGCATGAGATCCATGTGAACCTTGGCTCACCGGATATGATCGAGCAATACGCAGCGATACGTCCCGGGAGTAAGGTCACACTGCGTGTCAATCCGGGGTTCGGCCATGGGCATGACCGCAAAGTGAGTACCGGGGGTGAGGAATCCAAACACGGTATCTGGCACGAGCAGCTGCCAGACATGAAAGAGAAAATCGCAAAGGCGGGGCTGACTGTTACCGGTATCCACATGCACATCGGATCAGGATCGGATTTCGAGCATCTTTCACGAGTCCGCCGAGCTCTCAGCGAAGCGGCCCAGGTATTCGGGCAGACGGTAACGACCATATCTACCGGGGGCGGATTGCCGATACCCTATCGCCCGGAAGAACCAACCTTCGACGTTATCCAGTTTGTACGAGACTGGCAGGAAACCAAAACTGAGTTGGAATCAGCGCTGGGGCGCGGGCTCACCATGGAAGTTGAGCCAGGCCGGTACCTGGTGGCAGAATCCGGAGTACTTCTGACAGAAGTACGGGGATCGAAAACTAGCGGCGGGATCGATTATATTCTAGTGGACGCGGGATTTGATAACCTGGTTCGACCCGCGCTTTACGGCGCGTACCATCACATATCCATCATCGGACGGGACCACGAACCGACCGCCCCACGAGTGGTGGCGGGCCCACTCTGTGAATCCGCGGATGTTTTCACGCAAAGCAAGGGGGGATTTGTGGACCCACGACCGCTCCCCCATGCACAAGTGGAAGATCTGATGTGCATCCATGATGCAGGGGCCTATGCTTCCAGTATGGCATCCATATACAATTCCCGCCTGCTGGCAGCGGAGGTACTGGTGGAGGGGGAATCCGCCCGACTAATTCGCAGAAGACAGACCTTTGAAGACCAGGTAAGTCAGGAAATGGACCCGGATGCCCAGTATGCCCAATAGATATCTTTCTCAAACAGCCACTACCCTATAAGATAAAGGAATCTCATCCCATGGCCAAAGCCTACATTTCCTGTGATATGGAAGGATGCTCGGGAGTCGTCAACTACCAGTTCAGCAATCCCGAGGGGAAATTCTACAAAGAAGCCCAAGCCTATATGACGGGTGATGTGGTGGCGGCCATAAACGGGCTGCAGGCTGTGGGAGTAGATGAGATCGTGGTGAACGACTCGCACTGGAACATGACCAACATCCGGATCGAGGATCTGCCAACCGGGGTTACCCTGATCTCGGGCGGCATTAAACTGGACTCCATGGGAGAAGGGCTGGATGATTCTTTCGAGGCGGCGCTATTCATCGGCTACCACCCCAAGTGGGGAGAGCCGCGAGGTGTGATCGCCCACACCTACAGCGGGGATGTGATGGACATAAGGATTAACGATCAATCCGTAGGTGAATCAGGCTTGGTAGGCGGTCTGGCGGGGTATTATAACGTGCCCCTGATCCACGTCTCAGGAGATACGATGTTGCAGGAAGAAATCCGCGGGCTCAATCCCGACATCCAGTTCACGGCAACCAAAGAGGGTCATACCCGGTTGGCAGCCAGTCTTTACCATCCCGAAGACGTGCATCGCGCCATGAAAAAGGACGTCGAAAAAGCCTGGAAGGAGCGCAAGTCCATTAAGCCGGTTGTTCATTCATCACCCGTGGAAGCGGCAGTCACCTTCAAAGAAACCCCTATGGCAGACATCTGTTTGCGAGTGCCGGGTACACGGCGGCTAGACAATCTCACGGTTGCTTACACTCACGAAGACTATCTGACCACTTACCGCACCGTCCTGGCCATGCTGTACATCGCCAATTCGGTCAAGACACCACCGATGTAGCCCGGCATTTAGCCAATTCCATCGTGTTATTTCCAGGGCGGAGCATTCTACGAATTCCCCAATCCCTCGCGGCAGGCGCGCTGCTATGGTCAAGCCTGAGTATTCTGAGTGGCCAGGAGCGTCTTCCCATTCACATCCAGGAATGGCTAGCCCACCGAGGTGACCGTATAGATTACGCACGAATTGACAGCCTTGCCTCTGCAATGCCGGCACCGCTACCGCGTGCCATGGCACCAACCCGGGAGATCGTAGGGTATCTCCCCTCTTGGCAGTACGATAGCTATTTAAACCTTAATTATCCGCTGCTGACTCAGATCAATTATTTCTCGGCCGAGCTGGATGGTAACGGCAATATCACCAACGACCACAACTGGCCGCACACTGAATTGATCAACTTTGCACACGCCCGTCAGGTAAAAGTCAAGCTGTGCGCTACTCTCTTCGATTGGAGCGGAACGGGTATCGTCTCAACCTTCCTGAGTAATTCGGCAAGCAGGAAAAGGGCTATTGATAACCTGTTGGCGGCGGTGCAGAATGCCGGAGCGGATGGTGTGGATATTGATATCGAACCGCTCCCCAAAAGTCAGCGCAGCAATATGGTGACGTTCATGCAGGACCTGGTAGCAGCATTCAAAACTAGTCTCCCCGGATCGATCGTAACCATGGCTACACCGGCGGTGGACTGGTCAGGTGCATGGAATTACAGCGAGCTGGCGGACATCACTGACGGCCTTTTTATTATGGCATATGATTACCACTGGCAAACCGGTCCTACCGCCGGGCCGGTGAGTCCCCTGGAAGGCTTTTCAAGGGACGTTGTCTGGACGGTTGATGATTATCTGTATTACTCGGGCAACCAGAAGGAAAAGCTTATTCTGGGTTTGCCTTACTATGGCTACGACTGGCCGGTGGTGAGCAGCACCAAATATGACAGTACAACGGGCTCTGCCAATTCAAGGGTCTATACCGCGGCCTATGATCTAGCTCAAAATCACGACCGGCGCTGGGACGAAGCCAGTTCCGCGCCGTGGATCAGCTACCAGAGTGGTGGTTGGCGGCAGGTGTGGTATGATGACAGTCTGAGCTTGGCGCTGAAGTACCAGCTGGCGTTAGAGAAGGATCTGGCCGGCGTAGGTATGTGGGCACTGGGTTATGACGGAGATCGCCAGGAACTATGGGGTGCCCTGGCAGACCATTTCGGAGTTCCAATGGTGGTTGACACGCCGCAGTACGTGCTGATGCAGAATTACCCCAATCCATTCACAACCACTACGATTATTCCGTATGAACTCAAAGAGGGGGGAACCACGCGGCTAGCGGTCTATAATCTGAAAGGAGCCCTGGTACAAATGCTTGTCTCAGGCTATTTATACCGGGATGAGTACGCTATCGAATTCATTCCGGTAGATACCTTTGGAAAAAGGCTGGCATCCGGTATCTACCTCGTGGCATTACAGGTTGACAACGGTCCCCTCGAATCACGAAGGATGACACTGCAGAAGTAGCGAGAAGACCGACCTTGGGGTCTATCCAAACAGCAGTTTGCAGAAGAACACTGCACTAAGGGCACCGGCCAAATCGGCGATCAGCCCGGCTGCCACCGCGTGACGCGTTCGCCTGATCCCTACAGACCCGAAATAGACGGCGATCACGTAGAAGGTGGTCTCGGTGGAGCCATACATGGTGGCGCCGATTCTGGTAAAGATACTATCTATGCCATATTCATTTACCAGATCTGTGAGTAAACCCAGGGAACCGCTGCCGGAGAGCGGCCGCATAAGCGCCATGGGTAGATTCTCGGCTGGAAATCCAATCAATCCCAGGATGGGTTTCATTCCAGCCACCAGATAATCCATGGCCCCGGACGCCCGGAACATGCCAATGGCTACTAGGATTGCAACCAGATAGGGAATGATACGCACAGCGATGGTGAAGCCATCCTTGGCACCCTCCACAAAATCCTCATAGACCTTTACTTTCCGAAAGATGGCATAGGTAATGATAGAAACAATGATCAGAGGGATGATATAATTCGCGGCCTGGTTGATGACATCGATAAAACCTACCATCCTACACCTCCTCCCCATCGTGATCTTCTTCCTCAACCACCGCAAAGGCACGGCGTTTCTCCAGCCACTTGGCGGCAATCACCGCGACGACAGTGGAAACCGTTGTAGCCAGGATGGTGGGGATAAAGATTGAACCCGCCCGGGCGCCCAGAAGTCCCACAACCGTGGCAGGCAGCAGTATCTGCACACTAGAGGTATTGATGGCCAGGAACGTAACCATGGCATTGGAGGCAGTGGAGGAAGTCTCATTGAGCTCCTGCAATTCTTTCATTGCCTTCAGTCCCATCGGTGTTGCTGCATTCCCCAGACCAAGAATATTGGCAGCCATGTTCATCACGATGGAGCCCAGTGCGGGATGACCATCGGGAATTTCGGGGAAAAGCCAGCGGGCAACAGGGCGAATGCCTCGGGCAAGGAGATTCACCAAGCCGGCACGATCGGCTACGTTCATTATTCCGAGCCAGAGGGCCATAGCCCCAATCAGGCCGATAGCTAGCTGAACAGCAGCCTTGGCACTGTCAAAGGCGGCCTCGGTCACGGCATCGATATTGCCGGTAAACACGCCGACGATGAATGAAATTGCGATCAATCCGAACCAGATATAATTAAGCATAATACCCTACCTGTCAGGATTATTGAAGAACTAATAGCTCGCATATGCGAGTAATTTTGTCATTCACCTCTCTCAACGGTGTCAGATAATCGTTAACCAAGATAGAAAAGACAATCCAATCGCCTTTGTGATTGTGCGCGTAGCCACTGAGAGCCCGTGCATGGCGCAGGGTTCCAGTTTTCGCGAATACGCGTCCTTCGGCAGCGGTGCCCTTCATCATGTTCTTAATGGTACCATCAATTCCAGCAATCGGAAGGGATTGAACGAAGGCACTATCCGCGCGCATATGGATCAGCAGGTTCGTTGTGTTGCGAGGAGTAATCCGGTTGTAGGACGAGAGACCTGATCCATCGGTCAGATAGGTGGTATTCGTGTCCACGCCCATGGCAGCCCAGACAGGCTTAGCCATGCGCCGTCCCCGCCAACCGCTTCCCCCACGACCCGTGAGAGTTCCCATGGTGCGCAGCAGATTCTCCGCCATGAAGTTCTGACTGTCTTTATTGAGGTAATAGACGATATCGTCCAAGGGGGGTGAATGATAAACAAAGAGTGTGTCTCCCGAGGGAAGCACGGTAGTATTCCCATCCTGGTAGAGGTACTGACTTTTACCAGTGCCCCGGACCTTGATATTTTCAGCTAGAAGTGTTTCCAGCAGGACCGAGGCGGTGTACAAGACAGGGTTTTCCACACTGGCGCCGTATTCGACGGTATCGTCCGCCGGGAAATGACCGGTGAAGACAATCCGGTTGGTACCCTGTACCCTGATGAAATCCCAGTCGAAACCGGGGAACTCCAACGTATCCGGCCAGGCAACCGTATCCCTTTCAGAAAGGGATTCACGTAGACCGAGCGCATCAAGCAAGCCCAGCGAGTCCAACAAAGCCAAGGTGTCGAGCGTGACAAGATTATTCTCGATCTCCACGTAGGCCGTGACCGGACTGGGGATAATGATGGGCGGCTCACCAACGAGTCCCGACTCAATGGTGAAATCGAGGGTGTTTTCGTTAAAGGAGAGTCCGGCAACCTGGGCCGAATAATAATAGGATTCGTAGCCCCAGATCCAGCCGGATCCCAACGGAAAGTCGTCGAACACGGCATCGACACCAACGATATCACCGGAGATAGCGGTTATTCCCCGAGCCTTCAAGGAATCGGCCCAACCCCGAAAGACAAACGTGGGATCATCCTCGTAAAACCTGGCTGACCAGGTTGGATCCCCATGACCAAGGATAACCAGATCACCCTCAAGAACGCCATCCCGGATCGGTCCTGTGGCCAGAATGTGTGTTTGGTACCGGTAATCCGATCCCAACAAGTTCAATGCGGCAGAGGTGGTATACAACTTGGTATTGGAGGCCGGTAGAAAGAGTTTGTCTGCGTTGTACTCGATCAGAGTCTTTCCGGTCGTCAGATTCACCGCGTAAATCCCCCAGTCGGAGACGGCCTGGCCAGGATCAAGGATCACATCTTTCGCGTATTTGCCCAAATCGTTGGATGGAAAGCGTTCGATGATCCGAGGTGCGCAGGTGAAGAATAGCAATCCCAATAGGGGCATGAGGATCGAGCGGAGTGTTTTCATCATATCCGTATTCGTTTGTAATTGAGTACTGTCTCTGCACCAGATCATGCGGGATCCGCACGTTTCCAGTCGGCAGCAGCACCTATGGTGTTTTTTATCACGTTGAATGAGAATTCATCAGATCCCGCCAGCCGTTCCGGATGCCACTGAACCCCGAGCACGAAGTGGTGGGATGAATCCTCCATCTCCACAGCCTCGGTAATTCCGTCCGGTGCCCGGGCGATAATCCGCAATCCTTTACCAAGCTGATCAACGGCCTGATCATGAGCTGAGTTCACCTTGACCGACCGTGTACGGTCTGATGGATTCAGGACCGACTGCGGCACGAGTTCAATCTCATGGGCATATTCCCCAGTCGCGGAACGTGTACGATGCTGTAAGGCATTGGGGACCTTGGTAGTTAAATCCTGAATGAGAGTGCCCCCAAGGAAAACATTGATGGCCTGCAGACCATGACAGATGCCCAGTACCGGCATTTGCATCCGGAAAGCCCGCTGCAGGAGTAGACTGTCCAGTTTATCCCGTTCAGGAACGGGCGATTTCAGGCTCCCGCCGGGGGATTGGCCATAACGAGCAGGATCTATATCATAGGCGCTGCCGATGAGAATCAGACCATGCACGATGTGGATCATACGGTCCACATAATCCGGCTCGGGAATCAGGGGAATCGCCAACGGATCACCACCAGCACGCCAGACAGTATTGGAGTACTCCGGGTTCAGGTTATAGAACGGACTACCGCCCTCGGGAGGCGAGACCGTCAAACCGATAATCGGCCGGTCGGAAGCAGATGTATATTCAGTAGGGCCAGAATTCTTCATCCGAATAACTAAATGGAATATGGCCTACTCGCCAACTTTTTCCCAGCCGATTCTTGACAGATGCCAGTAGATCACGCTCGCTGCCAGTGCCGCAATAAGGAGCATAAGAACCCCGGATCCATAATTGCCGAGAATAATCTTCCCGAATCCGAATAGTACGCAGAACACCATGATACATCCCATCATCCAGTCCACAAACAGTTGTTGATAGCCCTTGTCCCCATCGATATGGGGCAGCTCGGCGGCAATCTTTTTCCACATCCTACCGCCAGGGTGAATCCGCTCATAGAAGGCATGGAGGGTCTTGGTTTCAGTCGGAGAGGTAAGAAATGTCACCGCCAGCCAGGCGGCAGTCGTCCATGGTACTATAAGGAAGAGAGAACTGGGAAATTCAAGTAAGGAACCAAGAAATGGCATGGCAGTGCGAATCTGATCGGGCCAGAAATGAATGAAGGGATAGATCACCAGAGGGGCAACCATAGCCGCAATTTCCGACCAGGCATTTATACGCCACCACCACCAGCGCAGGATGAGCACCAGTCCGATGCCCCCGCTCAGTCCGATGATGAATTCCCAAGCGCCACTGATCCGATTCATCTGGGAGGTTACCAGTAAGGAGACAATCATAGTCACGATAGTGGTAATGCGGGATACCCGAACGAAGTATTTCTCTTCACCATCAGCGCGGATAAAGCGGCGATAGAAGTCATTTACGATGTAGGAAGCACCCCAATTCAGCTGGGTGGCGATGGTTGACATATATGCAGCGAGAAAGGCTGCCATGAGCATACCCAATAATCCAGCGGGTAAGAAGTCGCGCATGACCATGACGAATCCATCACCCTTATGTGCCAAGTCCAATTCGGGGTACAGAACCAAGGAGACCAGGGCAACCATAATCCACGGCCAGGGACGGATAGCAAAATGGGCGATCATGAACCAGAGAGTGGCAAAAAGCGAGTGCTTCTCATCCTTGGCGGACATCATCCGTTGGGCGATGTATCCCCCACCTCCCGGATCTGCTCCTGGGTACCAGGAAGACCACCACTGCACGCCAATATAGGCGATGAAGGCTGCTACCGTCATGGTCAACACTCCTCCGACAGACGTTCCCTGCTGTCCCACGGCAGGTGTGAACTTGAACACCCATTCGGGCAGTTTTTCCTTCAGACCTGCAACGCCGCCAATTTCGGGCACATTCACTGCGATGATGGCCAATGCAATCGTGCCTCCCATCGCAACAATGAATTGGAAGGTATCCGTAATCGCCACACCCCACAGGCCAGCCATGGATGAGTATACGGCTACTATCAGCAGGATCAGCCCGACCCATAGTAAGGCAGCCTGGAAGTGGAAACCGAGAAAGGACAGCTCTTTAAGGCCAAAAAAGGTCAAACCGGGAAACATGACACTCAAAATCTTCACCATGGCAAGATTTACCCAACCCATGATCACCAGATTCATCAGGACTCCCAGATATATGGCCCGAAATCCGCGCAGGAAGGCGGCGGGTTTCCCCGAATAGCGCAACTCGGTGAATTCCACATCGGTCATGATACCAGCGCGACGCCAGAGACGAGCAAAGAAGAAAGTCGTGAGCATACCGCCAAAAAGCATATTCCACCAGAGCCAGTTTCCTGCGATACCATTCTTGGCAACCAGTTCGGTGACAGCAAGGGGAGTATCCGCGGCAAACGTCGTGGCCACCATCGCCGTGCCAGCGATATACCATGGCAGGTTGCGACCAGTCAGGAAAAACTCGCTGGTACTCTTCCCCGCCCTTCGTGAATAGTAGGCGGCGATTCCTAAACTAAACACAAAATAGGCGCCAATAATCAACCAATCGACAAATGCCAGACTCATGCGGTACTCTTAATAGTGAGCTGCAGATTGCTGATCAAGATGAATGGTCCAATTTCAACATTTCTCGAAATGGAAATCCAATGACCATAAACTCCACACAACAGGCTTAATTTAACTTATTAGATTAGATTTACAGTTACAGACCTTAAAGGTTAGGCAATAGAAACTGATCGCGAGAGTGAACTGGTCTAATTCGGAACAAATAATTTACCGAACAGGAAAATTGGCACGTCATGCGTGGGATGACTATATTTATACCTGTTGAGGAAGCACTAGAAATAAAGCCAGATCATTTCTTGACAATCCAAATTTAGGAATTATGAGTAATACCAATTTAGACCAACGTTCCACCTTCATAGAACCACAAAGAATTCTAGTTACCGGAGGGGCTGGATTTTTAGGTTCCCACCTATGCCGAGAGCTGCTGCGCAAGGGAAACGAGGTTCTCTGTATCGACAATTTTTTCACCGGGCATAAGCGAAATGTAAATGATCTACTCTCCCATTCCAGTTTTGAACTTATTCGCCATGACATAGTTAATCCGATTTTTCTGGAGGTGGATCAGATCTACAATCTGGCCTGTCCAGCCAGTCCGGTTCATTATCAATACAATCCGGTGAAGACCGTGAAGACATCGGTCATGGGCATGATTCATATGCTGGGATTGGCCAAACGGGTGAAAGCCCGGATTCTCCAGGCATCAACCAGCGAAGTATATGGCGATCCCCAAAAACATCCGCAGTCAGAGTCCTACTGGGGCTATGTGAATCCTGTAGGATTCCGCTCATGTTATGATGAAGGAAAGCGTTGCGCTGAGACACTGTGCTTTGACTATCACCGACAGAATCATGTGGAGATCAAGGTGGCGCGGATTTTCAACACCTATGGTCCCAATATGGACATCAATGACGGCAGAGTTGTGAGCAACTTTATAATCCAAGCACTCCAAGGCCAACCGCTAACGATCTATGGGGATGGAACCCAAACCCGCAGCTTTTGCTACGTTGACGATTTGATCCAGGGGCTCATTGCCCTGATGGAGTCCCCAAGTGAGGTTACTGGCCCCATAAACCTTGGGAATCCAAAGGAACTCACAATCGGAGACCTGGCTGAAGCCGTCTTGCGTTTAACGAACAGTAACTCAAAGCTTGAATTTCACCCACTACCCGACGATGATCCGCTCCAAAGGCAACCGGATATTTCATTGGCCAAAGACCAATTAGCCTGGCAACCGAGTATCGATTTAGAGGAGGGCCTCATTCAAACCATCGAATACTTTCAATCCTTGCTCAGGGTTGAGCCTGCATCAGAATAGACCGGAGAAATCTGAAATAAGATTTGGGAGTGAGCGGTAGATTGGGCTACCAAAATGGCCAGTCATTCCTCCAGCCAGGCTTAATAAGCCCCCAGATTCTTACCCGAGAACAGAAGATCATGTGTCCTGAATCACTTGCGCAATTACCTTTTTTCTTATACATTTCATCTTCACGTCTATGGGATGATTATATTCAGGTGGGAAATTTGGAGAAGCCTTTCTAGCATACTCTAAGGGCTATTCGACTTACTGTCTTTAGACACCACGTTATGCAGAGAAGAATAAATCCCTTCTTCCGCCGCAACTGGCGCAGCATCTTTGCCTTTGTAACCTATATCGCTGATTCAGCAGCAATTTTCGGATGCGGCATATCGGTTTGGTTTCTGCTTTTTAACTACTATTCTGGCCCTGTCTTATCTTTCGGAGAAGCACTTCCCCTTATCGCTCTAATATGGGCGATGTTGTCGTTCTTTTCTCTGGTTATCGGACTCTATCGCCAAGCGTACCCCGCCAATTCCAGTCCCCAATTTCTGATGGCCGCCAAATCCTATGTCTACGGAATACCATTTATACTCACTATCTTCTATCTCCTGCACATGGTACATATCCCCAGAAGCTATTTGATACTTTACCTGTTCCTGCTTCCGCTTCATTTCCTGCTCGGCAGGGGAATCCTATCTATTGTGAATTTTATACTTCAGGAATTAGGACTTGGTATCTACAACGTTCTGGTAGTACTCCACGGAAAGATTTCCAGTAGTCTCCCCGTCCAACTGGCGAATGTCCATACGCTTGGTTATAACGTGATCGGATTGGTGTCACAAGCAGAAACCGGCGCGGTAAAAAATGGCAATTTTCTGGGAAGGGAATTGCCCATCTTTGGATTTTCAGACCTGGACCGGGTCATACAAGATGAATCGATCGACCGTGTTTTCATTCCTTCCACCAGCTTTGTAGTAAACGGTTTTCACCAAATAGTAGAAAAATGCAGAAATCACGAGGTGAAGCTCAAAATCGTATCTCCTGAAGCCAGCAGTCTTCTGCGTATGGCTCGAGTTTATGACATCGCCGGGATAACACTATATACACCGTCACGGCCACGGCTTGAATTTTTAAAGAGGGTCCTGAAACGTGGATTTGATTTCGTCGGATCATTGGTGTTTATTCTCCTGCTTTCCCCAATCTATCTCGTGACCAGCATCGCAATTTATTTAGAGTCCGGGTGGCCTATCGTGTATACCCAGTGGCGAAGTTCCATCAAGGGGGGGAAACAGTTCAAGTTCCTGAAATTCAGAAGCATGATTCATGATGCCGAGAAGATCAGGGAGCACCTAACCGATTTTAATGAGGCTACGGGAGCCCTGTTCAAGATGAAGAATGATCCACGCATGACAAGGATCGGCCGGTTTATCAGAAAGTTCAGCATTGACGAGTTACCCCAGCTGTTCAATGTTCTCAAGGGCGATATGAGTTTAGTTGGTCCCCGGCCATTACCGATAGAAGATTTCCAGAAGGTTTCCGTGGGGGATGACGTTTGGGATGCAATTAGCGACCGTGCCAAGGTAAAGCCGGGCATCACTGGATTATGGCAGATTTCCGGTCGTAGTGATCTAAGTTTCAATGAAATGGTGCTTCTGGATCTCTATTACGTAGAACACCAGTCATTGCTGTTTGACATTGAAATCCTGTTCGAAACCGCGCCTGCGGTCCTCTTTAGCAGAGGAGCATATTAAGCTCATGCCTTCCCTGAGATTATAGCACCGGTCTTCCTCGACTCCCACGCTTCTGCCACATAATCTGATATTTCTCTATGTGAGGGTTATCACTATTTTTTCTTTTTATCCATATTAAGATATCTACGGCACAATTGTACAAGAGAGGGGATGACGATTTGATCTGCTTAACCATCAGGGTCCATACCTAGGTAAATATTACCGATGCAACCCAGAAAATGATTTCTTAAATTTTCTGGCTTTTCGGTATAGATACATACATGGGCACCGTATTTAGTAGTATGTCACGATTGAAGTCAGGGGAGGGCGTTCAGTGTCCAAAGCTGGATGCTTTGGAGGCTCTTATTATAGATCCTAACAGGAAAATTGAATCAATGATTCGGGTGAATCCATGAAGATATCCGTCATAGGAACCGGCTACGTCGGGCTCGTTACAGGTACGTGTTTCGCTCACATGGGCAATAATGTGATCTGTGTCGATGTTGATGAGGAGAAAATCAAGAAGTTGATCAACGGCCAGATCCCAATATATGAACCTGGACTGCAGGAGCTGGTGAAGTCAAACCTTAATGAAGGCCGTTTACTATTCACCACCGACACAGAAGAGGCGGTAAAGGGTAGCGAGTTTGTTTTTGTTGCAGTCGGAACACCCAAAGACCGAGATGGTGCGGCCGATTTGAAGCAGGTGTTGGAAGTGGCCCGTTCCATTGGCAGGGCAATAGATGGGTATCGGATCATTATTACCAAGTCGACGGTACCAGTCGGAACTAGTATGATGGTCAAGGGAGCCATCAGTGAAACCCTCTCCCAGCGCGGCCTGGACGTGGACTTCGATGTGGTTTCCAATCCGGAATTTCTGAAGGAAGGCCGAGCAATCTCCGATTTCCTTAATCCGGATCGAATAGTCATCGGAACTGATTGTTTGAAAGCCCAGGAGAGGATGCGAGCCCTTTACGATCCGTTCTGTCGCACGGATGAAAACCGAATTATCTTCATGGACGTTGCCTCGGCGGAATTGACCAAGTATGCGGCCAATGCCATGCTGGCTGCTCGCATTTCGTTTATGAATGAAATCGCGGCTATTTGTGAGGCTACGGGAGCGGATGTGGATCACGTTCGAATTGGCATTGGGAGCGATAACCGCATCGGACGGCGCTTTTTATTCCCCGGTGTCGGGTATGGCGGCTCATGTTTTCCAAAAGATGTACGGGCTCTGATCAGTACCGCCGAGGAGTACGGTGTGCAATCCCGCTTTCTTTCCGCAATAGATGAAGTCAATCAGCAACAGCAGGGTCGAATGGTTGATAAAATGAGAGCATTCTATGGCAAGGATGATTTGAAGGGAAAACTGTTCGCGGTATGGGGGCTCTCGTTTAAACCTGAGACTGACGATGTCCGTGAGTCACCAGCAGCAGTGATTATCAAGGGGCTCATCGAAGAGGGGGCGAGGATCAGGGCATATGATCCTGTTGCTGCAGAAAGTTTCCAGCAAACATACAAGCTCCCTATTGATTACAGTCAGAGCATGTACGAGTGCCTGGAGGAGGCTGATGCGTTGATCCTAATAACGGAATGGCATCAATTCCGTCGACCAGATTTCGCCAGAATGAAGCAAACCCTGAGCCACCCGATTATCTTTGATGGCCGAAATCAATACGAACCCGAATATGTGCAAGCACGTGGATTCACCTATATTTCGATTGGTCGATCTACAGTCAATCCAGCGGATTCGGCTTAGCCTGGGGCTAGATTTTATCCAGGAAATCACTACGCCTGAATATTTACCATCTCCTTAATCCAATACGCTAAGTTCAATTTGTCCTCCTTACTTTCGACGACATACGGCATTTCATGGCTACCGACTTGCCTTATACAAGCCGTATCATTCGAATTCGCGTGCCGGAGACACTGAAATGGATTTCGTAATCCTTAGTTTTGGCGGAAAATCGCTACTGGTGGTCCATGCTTCATGGGATGAATATTTTTCAACTCAGAGATACCAAGGGTGTTAATATCACCTTAGATTTAATCATGGTATTCATGGCCGAGAAATTGTCCGCCGAATCAGCTTTCATCCGGAAGATCAAAGACCACTAGTGGACATCCCCCCCATCAAGGCCCTGCTATTCATGAAGGGCCATTCCGAACGGGTGCCACGAAAGAATATGCGACAATTCTGTGGTCGACCCCTCTTTCATTGGATAATGGATCGTCTGGTAGAGTGCCGACACATCACGGAAATTATCATTAATACAGACTCTGAGGAGCTTGCCGCGAACGCAGAAGAGCATTTCGCTGTGACCATTCATATGCGGCCGGACCATCTCCTGACAATAACGAGTGATGAAGCGTATCAGATCATGGCGCATGATCTCACCCTCACAGATGGGGAATATTTTCTGCAGACGCACAGTACCACCCCCTTGATCAAATCTGTGACCCTCGATACCGCGATCGAGTCTTATTTTGCACAGCAGGAGCATGATTCACTGCTATCCGTAACTGAGGTCCAACACCGGTATTACTGGCCCGATGGTCGAGCCGTGAATCATGATCCGGACGCGTTGATTCGTACACAGGAATTGCCGCCCTTGTTGGTGGAGAATTCATGCATCTACATCTTCTCCAGGGAGGTATTTACCACACGGAAAAACCGCATTGGATATAATCCCCTGCTATATCCTGTCAATCCATATGAAGCCGTAGACATCGATGAAATGATTGATTTCGATATCGCTGAATACCTGATGAAGAAGCAACTTGAAGGTCAAGAGAACTAGGGCACAATGCGCGGAGCTATTTGGCTGAACCACCCGCTTAATGAGGATACTCCGGTATATGGGGGTGGCGAAGGGCTCGGAATCCACAGTCAGTCCAGCATTTCTTCCGGTGATACGGCAAACACCAGTCGTTGGGAATTCCCGAATCATTTAGGTACCCACCTTGATGCGCCCTATCATTTCTTTGATCAGGGGGCAAAACTCTCAGATTATCCGCCAGATTATTGGATATTCAGTCAACCACTACTACTTGACGTACCCGCTGGTGATGGTCATTTAATTACTCCGGAAGACGTGACGGACCGATTAGCGACTAAGCCGGACCTACTCATCCTGCGTACGGGATATGAACGCTATCGACAGGAGGAGCGCTACTGGCAACGAAATCCCGGTTTATCATCGGAACTGGGATTCTGGTTGCGTAAAAATTACCCCAGCGTACGTGCCGTCGGGCTCGATTGCATCTCCATCACTTCCCGTTTGCACCGGGAGACAGGACGAGCTGCCCACCAGGCATTTCTGGATCCGGAAGGGCCGGGGAATCCCATCCCCTTGATTGAGGATATGGCCTTAATAAGCGCCTCCAGCGACCTGAAACAAATAATCGTCGCCCCATTCCCGGTCGCTGAGGCTGATGGAGGACCCTGCACAATCCTGGGTCTTTATTAGCGCCGCACATGAGATGGTTTTGAAGGAGTTGTTATGAAACGGCGTGATTTTATCAAGACATCTGCTGCCGGAATTGCCGGATTCTCCTTACTCCCCGCCTTCCTCCGGAGCCAAGATAGGCCCTCCTTATCCGTAAATCCACCAGATGTGGTTTGGATTGAGAATGGTGAGCCGGAAGAATTGATCCGCGCCGCCATCGGCGAGTTTGGAGGGATCGAGCAGTTCATCTCCAAGGGCGATGTCGTAGTGATCAAACCGAACATAGGATTCGATCGGATGCCACGACAGGCCGCAACTACGAATCCTGACCTCGTGGCTGAGGTAGTTAAACAATGCCGCCAGGCGGGGGCAAAAAAAGTAAAGGTTTTTGATCGCTCCACGAACAATCCTCAGCGGTGTTATTATAACTCTGAGATCGAGAAGAAAGCCAAAGCCGCTGGGGCTCAGGTGTACCATGTCTATGAACATCGATTCAAGGAAATCGAACTGCCGAATGGGGAAGTGATCAAGAAATGGCCTATCTATGTAGACTACATTGAGGCAGACAAGACCATAAATATCCCCATTGCCAAACAACACTCGATGGATCGGGTGACGCTTGGCCAAAAGAATTTGATGGGGATTATGGGCGGCAATCGTGGAGAGATCCATAATGGCTTTTCGAAAAAATTGGCTGATATTACATCGGCCATAATGCCCACCTTTACCATCATCGACGCGTACCGCATCCTTACGGCAAATGGCCCCAGCGGTGGAAGCACTGGCGATGTGAAAACCACCCGCACATTGATAATGAGTCGCTGCACAGTCACCGCAGATTATGCTGCATTACCGCTTTTCGATCTAAGCGTCAACCAAGTGGGGCATATCAGCGAGATGGTTGAACGAGGGCAACAGAAATGTGATCTGGACAATCTGAAACTGAGGAAGATAGTCCTATCCTGACTCTTGCCAAGGCCAGAAAGGTCGTCCAGGTTGTTATCATCCTGGCTTTTTTCCTACTCTTTCTGAGTGCCCGCTTCCCCTACACCGGGAAACCCCCAGCGGATCTCCTGATTCGTTTCAGTCCTTTAATTCCTTTGTTTGACCTGATCGAGAACTTCCACATTTCGCTTGTATTCTGGCCGGCGCTGCTCATCCTGGTTCTCACGCCCTTTCTGGGCCGGTTTTTCTGCGGATGGTTATGCCCCCTGGGAACGACCCTTGATGCTGCCAGTCATATTCTCAAGTCACCTCCCACAACGAAATCCGCCAAATGGAATAAATTGCGCCCGTTGAAATTCGGCTTGCTCTTTGGCACGATTGTCCTGGCCTTATTCTCAGTCAATACCTGGGGATACATTGATCCCTTGTCCCTTTTCAATCGAGCACTAACGGTCGTCATTTACCCTCTGGCAACCCTATTTATCAACGCAGCTCTGGCAGGTATAGGCGCCATTCCCTTTCTTGCCACTCCTACCTATGCGGTATATGATTGGTTCAAATTCGTCATCATGCCGGAAAGTCAGGCTCATACGCAGCAGTTGTTCTGGATCGCGGTGCTATTCGGGGGAATTCTGGGGCTGGAGAAGGTTTCCCGCCGATTCTGGTGCCGATACATCTGTCCGGCGGGTGCTCTGCTGGGATTTTTATCTCAATTCCGTATTTTCGAGCGAATTGTAAACACGTCCTGTAATGAGTGTGGAAAATGTGTGCGGGAATGCAAGATGGATGCGATTCCTTCCGCTCAAATTCCGGAAACCAGCAAAGTGGAATGTATCGAATGCTTCAGCTGCGCCACGAATTGCCCGCCGAAGCTGAATGCAATCCAATACCGATTCCGGCTGAAACCTTATCATACAAAGGTGGATTATTCCCGACGACATTTCCTTGAGACAACTTTCGGCAGTTTCGTAGCACTGGGCCTGTTGAGCATAGGTCTCCCCAACAAGACGGCTGGTGCAAAAACCATCCGCCCCCCTGGTTCCCTACCGGAGCCTGAGTTCCAGGACAACTGCATACGATGTCTGGAATGCATCCGCATTTGTCAGAGCAACGGCGCCTGTCTGCAGCCTGATGGTATTCATACCAGTATCCTGGAGTTATGGGCACCCGTAGCGGTGATGCGAACCGGTTACTGTGAATACAACTGCAATTTATGCGGCCAGGTCTGCCCCACTGATGCCATTCTTCCCTTATCGCTGGAACAGAAGCAAAAAACACCGATGGGACTGGCATATTTCGACAAGGATCTTTGTATTCCCTATGCGAAGAACGAAGACTGCATCGTATGCGAGGAACACTGTCCAACCCCCGAAAAGGCTATCAAGCTCGATGAGAAGGACACCGTATTGCCCGACGGAACGGTAAAGCGGGTGAAATATCCCTACATGGTTCGGGAGAAGTGCATAGGCTGCGGGATTTGTGAGATGAAATGCCCCCTACCAGGAGAACCGGGAATCTTCGTTACCATCGAGAATCAGGTGCGCTTGACCAAGTCTGATATAAGCCAGGCTTGATTCAGGAACCCTTCCTACCCAGATTCGATCAGATCAGAATATCCTCTTCCCAACCCAGTTTGATCAATTCGATTTGACCGGGATCGGCCGTTCCAAGATGGTGCCGCGTATCCGCCAGGAGGATATGCTTGGCGGGAGGAGTCAACGGGCGCTCATCGCCGAAGAATTCCCGGCGCTTGGCGGTAAGGATTCTCAATCCAGTGGCATCGACAGCAACCGGATCAGTACCGACCAGTAATCCTTTATACGGCCACGTATACTTGGGATTGAAATGATGTGGCCCCGATCCATGGAATAGTGGATTCAACATCACCAGGATATTCAACCTGGTCTTGCCTTTGACTATCGGCAGTTTCCAGAGGGTGGCCAGATCGGCGCAGGTATCGGGGTGATATGAACTGGGCGACTTCACGAACGTAATGTAATTCTTGATAAGTGACCCGACTCCGGACCAATAGTGGGTGCGCATGGGTCGGATATTGATCAATGCAGTTGCCTTCTGAAATACGGGGTCCGAAAGCACACTGCGATCGACGATGGAAATGTTCTTCGGTTTTATGCCGACCTCAACTGCACGGGTGTGAATGCTTTGCTCCAATCCCGGCGGTACGCGAAGGTATGACCAGATATTAGTCTTGATTCCAAGAATATCCTCCGGCTGGAGAATCTGCTCCCAAGCCTTCGATACATGATCCTCATCGAGCAAGACCGTCACTGCCTTATCCAGCATCTCCTCAAGCACAGCATCAGCAGGTTCATTGCCTGAATTCAAGGCACGCGGATCTCGTATCAATATTACTTTGGATCGTCTGTCAGCCTGGGCTACCATACGAGCGGGCAAGTTGAGATATAATGCACCGGCTAGAGCTGCGGAAGAACTGCGTTTCAGAAAATCCCTGCGGGTGATACTTTTTTTGGTCATATATGCTCCTTTGGCAAGGGCTTTTACCGTCTTTCAGATCCGACTATGAACCTTGTTCCATAATATAATGTGGGGCGATGGTCTTCTAAGGCTCAAAATTCACTTCATCCAACAAGTGCAACATGGGATCCTTCTGCGATGCGTTCAGGACAACACCCACTATGCTTCCAATCCGCCTGATAGCTGCCCATGTTTCGTCCTCCAGGAGAAGCGCTTCTCCCGCATTCAGATCAGGGAGATAAACCTGCTTGAAATTCTGTTCGGCTTGATCTGCTCGCTCATTGTTCGGGTACTCAATTAGAAGCAAGACCTGATAATGAGGTGATCCACCGTAGGTTGCCACAACGGCTTCAGTGTCATTATCGATACCAAGGATGTTTTCGTCTGCGATGAAGAGGTGAGTATTCATCCAAATGTAATTACGAAAATACCGGACACTACCTTCGTTCAGTCCTGCCTCCGGAAGGCGATGCACGACTGCGGGCAATGATCCATCCTGGCCGATGCTATCGCTAACGGTCCCAGCCAGAATGTGGATCGCCTGTTGAGAAGCTTCGGTTTCGGGACTGGCCACAATAGAGACAAGATAGCGATCCCGCCAGAAGAGCAGAAATCCTTCGTAATATTCCGATCCCTGGCCATAATCCGCCTGAGCTGACTCGCGGGAATGGGAGAATGCACCGAAAGCATCTCCGGAACGCTCCATATCGAAAATATCCAGAATTATATCGGGTTGTCCGGATCGGGTATAGGTGCGATTGAGGAGAGACCGAAAGGTATAAGACAAGTAGAGCTCCGCTCCACCATTCAAGTACTCATAGATGTTCTCCGGATCGTATACCCGGTCGGGGGATTGAGTACGCCATCCCTCAATCGTATCAGGTAGAAGACGAGAGAGTTCATCGGAAGAGTTACGGGATTTGCACATTTCGAACATTCCCAATAAGAGAGGTACTGATATGAGAAATGCTATCTTACGGAGCAGATGCCTGGAAGGAATGCATCTGCGCAGCATGGCTACGAATCTATTCAATGAAATAATCCAATTGTGTGTCGTTCTCGATATGCTCACCAGCTAAAATATCAGAATCATAACGGTTGGAAGCTGCAACTGACAGCACGATGAGTATACGCCAGCTATCGTACTACCCGGGCACTTCCTCCGGCAACGATTTTCTCAACTTCCTTTAGAGTAGCCATGGAAGTATCTCCCGGTGTTGTCATAGCGAGGGCTCCATGGGCAGCACCATAATTTACTGCCTTCTCAGGATCCTGCAATTCCATCAGGCCGTAAATTAAGCCGGATGCGAAACTATCACCGCCGCCAACGCGATCCATAATCTCCAGATCAGGCCGGTGCGAGGCTGTATAGAATTGGCCATCAGCCCAACAGACGGCACCCCAATCGTTCACCGTGGCAGTCTTGACCGATCTCAAGGTGGTCGCGATGGCCTTGAAATCAGGGTAGTGCTCTACAACCGTTTCGATCATGCTCTTGAAGCTGTCCACTTCAAGATCAGCCAGGTTTTCGTCGACCCCTTCTACTTCAAATCCCAGGCAGGCAGTGAAATCCTCCTCATTGCCTATCATGACGTCCACATGCTGTGCCAATTGCTTGTTCACTTCCTGTGCTTTTTTCTGGCCTCCAATGGCTTTCCATAAGGAAGGCCGGTAATTCAGATCATAGGAAATGATCGTCCCATATTTCTTGGCCGTGACCATAGCTTCCTCGATGACATCGGGAGTCGTCTCTGATAAGGCTGCAAAGATGCCACCAGTATGCATCCATCGGACACCTTGTTTGCCGAAGATCATCTCCCAATCGAAGTCACCACGTTTCAATTGAGAGGCAGCCGCATTGCCGCGATCCGAGCAGCCGAGAGCCCCCCGGATGCCATGTCCCCTCTCGGTGAAATTCAAACCATTCCGCACCGCTCGCCCGATGCCATCAAAAGGGATCCATTTAATGAGTGAGGTATCCACTCCGCCCTGAAGAACAAAATCTTCGATCAACCGCCCCACCGGATTATCGACGAAAGCTGTTGCGATTGCCGTGCGTAATCCGAAACACCGGCGCAGACCACGGGCTACATTGTACTCACCACCACCCTCCCACGCCCTGAAAGTACGGGTGGTATGGATCCTGCCTTCCCCGGGATCCAGCCGCAACATAATCTCCCCAAGGGAAATCAGGTCCCAATTACATTCATCTGCGGATTTGATCTGTAAAGCCATGACTTATTTCCTTCAGATGTATTCTGATCACAATTACACAAAATAGGTACTCAGCACGGTATTACCCGCTCTACCTGTCTAAGTGACGCGGAAAAACTCGCCGCGGGGCGAATCGATCCGTTCATGCATAGGGGCGTTCCGAAATAATCTGTGTCTGAAGCAGATTTCCGGGAAGCACTATACCGGGGTAGCTGTCGTAATAGGCCAAGATTACTTTTATGTCCACACAACCATCAAGTTGTTTCTGTGCCATAGGATCGATAGGTGTAGGTTGAGCAAACATCCATACAGCATTGGAATTTCGTGAAATTGTGATTAATGTAGGTTTAACCATAAAAATTGAACAATTGGAAATTCAGGTAGATAATGATCACTCAGCCGACCAATCCGGATGACAAACGATCAGTTATTAGAGAGTCACCTTTGCGTGGGATACCAATTTTAAGATTCCGATGCAGGACTCCGCTATGAAATCCATTTTTCGTTTCTTCGCAGAACGACCACTGCTGGCATTTCTTATCACCTTCATGATCATCCTGCTCGGTATCACGAGGTTGTTCGATATCAAGCGCAGTGTATTCCCACATTTTGAATTCGGCATCATGAACATCGTCACCAGATATCCAGGTGCATCCCCGGAAGATGTCGAGCTGAATGTAACCAACAAGATTGAAACCGAATTAAAAACCTTAAGTGGCATTGAGCAAGTGACCTCAATTTCGATGGAGAATTCTTCGGTAATCGAAGTCACTATCGATCCAGATATCACCAACCAGGAACGGGTCAAGACTGAGATACGCGAGGCGGTTGCCCGCGTAACGGACCTGCCAGATGAGGTAACAGAATCACCACGGATCACCGAGGTCAAGACTTCGGAAATGGATGTGATCGAGGTAGGACTGTCGGGGGATGTACCCTATGGAGAATTACGTGAATTCGCCAGACTATTCGATAAAAAATTACGGAAACTGCCGGAAGTCTCCCGTGTTGATAGATTCGGATACCGGGCACGAGAGATCAGGGTGGAGGTATCCCATAGTGCAATGGCGGAATACCAGATTTCCCTGGGGGAAATCATTGATGCCATCCGTAGTCGTAATATACAAGCCACTTCGGGGACTTTCGAATCATACACTACGGCGCAGGATCTGGTCACATTAGCCCAATTCCGCCATCCCATGGAGGTTGGAGAAGTAATCGTTCGATCCTCACTCGATGGCCCCACGATCAAAGTGAAAGGCTTGGCGCTCATCCGCGACGATTTTGATGAAGAACGGGTGTTGTCCAGGATGAATGGCAAATCCGCCATTTCCTTCCTGGTTTATAGCAGCGGACATACAGATGTGATTCGAACCTGTGAGGCCGTTAAGGAATTAATTCAGGCTGAACAGGCTATGCTTCCCGAGGATACCGAGATTCAATACGTCAATGACGAATCCCGATATGTGCGGAGCAGCTTCAAGGTTGTCCTTGTAAATGGCATCATGGGTCTGGCATTGGTAATCATTATCCTGCCCGTTTTCCTTGGATTCCACACCGCATTCTGGGTTGCCCTCGGCATCCCTGTGGCACTCCTGGGTACGATCTTCCTGCTGCCCCAATTCGGGTTGCACCTTGACACTATTGGCCTTGCGGGAATGATCCTGGTTCTCGGTATTATCGTAGATGACGCGATCATCATCTCTGAAAATATTACCCGTCGCTGGGAAAGCGGGGATAAGCCGCTAACGGCGGCGGTAGAAGGTTTATCCGATGTCTTTTACCCGGTCCTGACAACAGTACTGACAACATTCCTGGTGTTTGCGCCCATGCTCTTCATGCCAGGGATCATGGGCAAAGCCGTACTCCCGGTACCTTTGGCGATCAGCCTGGCCCTATTCATTTCTCTTGGCGAATCCACCTTGGCCCTGCCTGCCCATCTCTTCTCTGGAATGGGGAAGCGAACGGCAAAATCCAAAAAAAGGAATTGGTTCGACTCCTTAAGTGCAGGATACAAGTCTGCGATTAGCTATCTATTACGGTTCCGGTACCTGCTGCTGTTCCTGTTCTGCATTTTCCTGGCAGGATCCCTCTGGTATGCAACACGCTACATGAAGTTCATTTTATTTCCCACGGGTACTTCCGAACATGTTTTTATTGGCATCGAGCTCCCGTCCGGCACTTCGTTATTGGGTACGGATGAAAGTACAAAGCAAATTGAAAATATCGTTTCCCAGCTTCCCCAATCCGAATTGGCATCGTATACCACCAGAATCGGATATGATCCCTTCTTGAATGCTGAGAGCCAGAATCACGCTTCGATATCCTTGAATTTCACACCCTATTCCAGTCGTTCTCGCAGCACAGACGAAATCGTTGAGGAGTTGCGTTTCAAGACGGATCAGATTGAGACAACCGGGCAGATTACGTATTCCATTGTGGGGAATGCACCGCCTGTAGGCAAGCCGATCAATCTGCGGATTGTGGGATCGGATGACATGCTGCGAACACAGTTGGCCGATTCCGTGGAAGTATTATTAGATCGGATTCAAGGTGTGAAGGATATTACGCGCGATGATAAGCGTGGCAAAGCGCAGGTGGAGATTAAAGTTGATTACACCAGGCTTGCCCAGGCAGGACTTACGGTAGCAGATATTGCCCAGAATGTGCGTATTGCGTACGATGGTGAAATCGTTACGAGAGTCCGTTATGGTGATGAAGATGTGGATTTTCGGGTGTTGATCGATGAGGAATCACGGCAGCAGTTGGTAGATGTGAACAGGTTGTATATCCCCAACCGGCGAGGACGGCTCATTCCACTGGCACAAGTGGCCTCGTTGATGACTGGGCCCGGGCAATCCGATTACCGACATTATGACGGGGAACGAACAATCACGCTCGAAGCCGATCTTGATCATGAAATCGTAACACCCCTTGAAGTTTCAAAGTCGGTTTTGCAGCAGTTCGATCTGAGCAAGGATTGGCCAGGAATGCAATTGGCTCTCGGAGGGGAATTATTCGAGACGGAACGGTCGATGGCCGGACTCATTCGCACATTCCTGGTTGCTATTGTCGCTATTTATTTCCTCCTGGTACTGCTATTTAACTCGTTTACCCAACCGCTGCTGGTGATGGTAGCCATTCCCTTCGGGATTATAGGTGTAATCGTAACATTTGCTATCCATCAAGAGCCTCTGAGCTTCATGGCCATCCTGGGAATCATTGGCCTAAGCGGGGTTGTAGTGAATGATTCTCTCGTACTGGTGAGTTATATCAACAGCCTTCGAAAGGGACGAGATTCCGACGATATCAACGAGCTGGTTGCGGAGGGTTCCTCTCGCAGGCTACGAGCAATCATTCTGACAACAATAACCACCGTAGCCGCACTTGTTCCCCTGGCATATGGACTCGGTGGTTCGGCGGTATTTGTTGCACCGATTGCGCTCGCACTTGGCTGGGGTTTACTATTTGCCACGCCAATTACCCTGGTACTTCTCCCCTGTCTGTACACTATCGGATATGATCTGGCAAAAGTGTTGCCAAAGAAAAAAGCATAACCATCCTGGAATAAATGGAACGGGATGTTTCCGTGGCAGATCAGCGGGATTTGCTGATTCCCGAGTACTGGAATAAAATCAGCTGGATCGAGTGCGTATGGCCAGACTCAATCAGTGTATGCTTGACAAGCAGGACAGAACTCCGCAGACTTCAGATCAATGTTCTCCACATAGGTTGACTTCCGCATAACACAGCCATTCGTGAGGCAGTGTCGCAGACCGACTGTATGACCCAGTTCGTGGATACATTCTTTCAATAATCGTTCCTGATAAACCGCTGCATTTGTTGGTAGACCATAGAACTCGTTCTGGAGTCGTGCACCCGAGACTACTGCTGCGGGTCCATTCAGCTGCGCTTCGCCGAATACAAATGTAAATATGGGGATAAACAGATCGGCGGATGTGAATCCAAGTATTTGGTCATTCTCACTAGGTAAGAATGTCAGTAGCATCTGTAGAATGGTTGTAGAATTGAACTGACCTCGCGACGGGTCATAGACACCGGGCTGCATTTGTTGACCGGGCAGGAACTTGACTGGGCGACGGAACACATCGCTGATTTCCGGCGCTACAGAGCGTATGATCCCCTCCGGGAAGCCATCCAGGGGCACGCAGTAGATAGCGGCCATGGGACGGTCCTATTTCCTGAGGTCGAATTTCTTGATCTTATTGTAGAGTGTCGAACGATCGATCTCAAGCATGGCAGCCGCGTGGGAGATGTTCCAATCCGTACGATGGAGGACCCGCCGTATGTGCGCTCGTTCGATATTCTCGAGGGAGTCCTGATTGGCACCTTCCGTGCGAACGTTGATATGCAAAGGCAGGATATCGATATCGATTTGTGTACCTTTGCATAACACCATTGCCCGTTCGATTACGTTTTCCAATTCACGAACATTTCCCGGCCAATGATACCGTACCATTAGATCCATAGCTTCGGGAGTAATTGAATTCACCAGCTTATTCATTGCTCGAACATATTCACCTACGAAGTGCTCTGCGAGAATTGGTATATCGGAGCGTCTTTCGCGTAGTGGGGGGATATTGAGGGTAAACACATTAATCCTGTAATAGAGATCCTCGCGGAACTTGCCTTCCTTAACGAGAGACTCCAGGTTTTCGTTGGTAGCGCAGATCACCCGGAAATCAAGCTTAAGCTGTTTGGTACCCCCTAATCGCGTCACCTGCTTTGTTTCAAGGACCCGGAGAAGGTCGATCTGAGTTTTTGGAGATATGGTGCTGATTTCATCCAGGAATATTGTTCCACCATCGGCCAGTTCGAAGCGTCCCTTTCGCCGATATTGCGCTCCTGTGAAAGCACCCTTTTCATGCCCGAATAGTTCACTTTCCAGCAAAGTCTCCGGAAGAGCGCCGCAGTTGACCGTAACAAGGGGACAGAACCTGCGCCGACTTGCCAAATGAATGGCGCGAGCAAAGAGCTCCTTGCCCGTCCCACTTTCCCCGCGTATCAGAACAGTTGATTCAGTCTCAGCAACGGTCTCTACCATTTCCAGACATTTACTGACCTGAGGGCTCTCGCCTATGATCTGGTACTGCTTCTGGATCTCTTCAATATTGGATTTGAGTAGGATATTTTCCTGAGTGAGTGTACGATGTTCGAGCGCTTTCTGGATCAGCTTGCTGATATCGTCAGGATCAACAGGTTTTGTTATGTAATCATAAGCGCCAATTTTCATCGCCTCTACAGCTGTGTCAATGGTGGCATAAGCTGTAATGATAATTACTACGATCTGTTTATCAATCTCCCGGATACGCTGCAGCAGCTCTATGCCATCCATTCCGGGCATTTTAAGATCCACCAATGCCACGTCCCAATGAGCTTGATCCAGCTTCTGCAGCGCCTCCTTGGCAGATTCAGCGGCATCCACCCGGAAGTTGTCTTCCTGAAGCCACCGGGTCAGTGAATCACGGACACCGAACTCATCATCAACTATGAGAATTCCTAAATCTTCGGTCTTGTTCGACATGTTATGCAGTACCTGTAAGTTCTACTGGTTCAATTTCCTCCGCCAACGTTTGATCACGCGGTAGGCGGATGATGCAGGTTGTACCCTGATTTTCCTTTGAGAGTATACTAATGGTTCCCTTGTGCCGGCGGATAATCCCATACACAACGGAGAGCCCCATCCCCACACTACGGCTATCACTCTTCGTGGTGTAGAAAGGTTCATAAATGTGATCCAGATGTTCCTTCGGAATCCCGATCCCGGAATCCGCTATTCGAAATTCAACCTGATTAGTTTTGTCATCCGAGATATACTCAAAATGAAGAGTGCCTTCATGAGGCATGGCCTCCAGCGCGTTGATCAGCAGCGCGACGAACGCCTGTTGGAGCTGGGCTGGATCACAAGTGATGGTGTCGTCACTGTATTCCATTTTCAGCTTCAATTCAGTATTCTGTATTTCCATCTTATGAGTGACCAGCATGAGACTTCGCTCCACAATGTCCTGTACCCGTGCCTGTTCAAAGGAACCTCCCGTTCGTCGTGCAAATAGTAGCAAATTCTTTACGATTTCTCCGCAACGCTTGCTCTCATCTCTGATAAAGGCCAAGTCGGTACGCATGCTTTTAGTCTTTTCTTCAGACAGATCCAGCCGATCCAGCTCTCTTAGCAACAGTTTGCTATAATTAAGGATGCTTGCCAACGGATTGTTCAGTTCATGTGCTGCCGTTGTGGAGAGTCGGCCCAGGGAAGTGATTTTTTCCACCTGAAGGATCTGTCGCTGAATCTGTTCCAGTTCATTTGTCTTCAGATCAACCTGTTCTTCCAAAGTGTCCGCCCATTGCTGGAGTTCCATCTGGGCAGATTCCAAGGAAGCAACCATGGTATTGAAGGAACCGGCCAAACGGCCGATTTCATCCTCACGTTTGATATCTGTTCGATGCTTGAGATTGCCAGCTGCGACCTCCCTGGTGCCCTGCATCAACCGATGGACCGGAGCATGAACGGTCCTCCAAAGGAAAATTCCGGCTAGCCCGGCTACGAAAAGAATGGTGAAACCGGAGAGGAAAAGCAGCTGTCTGGTTTCAGTCATGAGACTTTGGTCAACCGAGGCCAGTGAAACTTGCACATCCAGCACGCCTAATACAGTGCTCGCAGGGGGATGGGCATGACAATCGGCGTTGTAGCAGGTAGGCTCATTTTTAATGGGACTAATAATACCAAATTGCCGTACACCGCTCGGTTGTCGATAAACGCGGGTGTATTTCGCTTCAGACTTCACCGGAAGCGGTTGCCCGGGAATATGACAACCATCGCAGGCTTCAGCTGCCATGTCTACCTGCGTCCCTACCTCTTCGTTGGTTGTCGAAACGATGATGTTTCCCAACTTATTATAGATACGTACCGCCGTTACTCCCTCACCATGGCCGATAGTCCTGATAGTGCGGCGAATCGATTCCTTATCGTTTTCCAACATCCCGTGATATATGGAAGCGCGGATGACCTCACTGATTCGACTGCTGGCCATTTCCATGCGCGCCAACAGATGTCTCCTATGGATCCTCAAGGAAATCCCGGTATGAAACAACTCTCCAGCGAGTAGCACAGCGGCGATCAGTAGGAATAACTTGATACTGATATGCTTGATTTTCACAGCGTAACCTAAAGTAATCACGATTCCAGGAAACCGTTCCTGGATCAACCTGAATTTAATAAGATATCTGACTCTAAATTAAGGCAAGTTAATCACGCGATTCACAAGATCGCGGTGAGCAAGCGGTCCAAGTGCGGTATGAATATCGGTAACGTAGACGCCCCCATCTTCAAGGGTTTCACCCATTCCATGTTCGAACTTATTCAGGATCTGTTGTTTCAACTCCTGAAAAAGCCATTCAAGTTCCTGATTCATCCAGCGTGCGGATAGATCATTTGGGATGATGTACTCCTGATCCTCATCAATCCGGTAATCACCATCCACTAACCACCCTTCACCTAGCGGATCAGCCAAGAGATGCGAAGGAGTATCCCGAAGTTGCTGATTTTTTTGCATAGCTGTGGCCGCAACCGGGGATCGAATCATAATCATGCCGTTCATATGGTTTATCCATAGCAATTGCGATCCGCGAGGCTGTATGTCACTGTAAGTAGGATAAATAATCTCAGACACCTGGCCGAGTATTCCAGCTGCAAATAGATCGAGTCCCAAACGCCAACGGTGATGGCTCTTCCGTTGAAGCCACAGATGATTTCGGCTATACAGACGGTCAGGATCTATCTGAATGTGCTTGAACGGTTCCATCAGCCGATCAAGCACGGGCTTGATGGTGCTTTCAATCTTTCCAGCGGAGTAGTCGCTAGATTCCGGCATAGTTAACTCATCCTCTCCGGCTGTGGATGCCAATCGGATTTTCTAAACGCATATCAGATGTCAGTCCACTCTGGTACCAGGAATGAACTTCGGGTAGGAAATATCCGGATCGTGACATTCCTCGCAGTTCGGTGATTGCTTATAAAGCACATCCTGGTGACAGACTTCGCATTCAAATTCCCCGTGATCCATATCAAGCAGTATTCCCGTTACTCGATGGTCGAAGTTTCCAACGCTCCAATTCGTGTGACATTCACCGCATTCTCCCTGTGGCGTGGTGAAATTCCTCATTGTACCATGGCAGGCAGCGCATTGAAGGTCCTCGTGTTCGTCACCCAAATTCCAGCCACTCGAAGCGATATGGCGGAAGTTCGGTTGCTCTACTGTATTATGACAGAAACCGCAATTATCCTGATTGTGGCAACTAAAACACGAAGCGGTACGATTGATGTCTGATGCAATGGCGACTTCGCTTTGATGACAGTATGCACAGTCTTCCCCGCTATGGCAGTTAACGCAATTCACTCCAAATTGGAGGGTATGTTCCTGATGATGAAAATTCACCACTGGAGCTGCAGCATAGGTGGTTTGATAAACAAAGCTCGGGGGTGTCTTAATTCTAGATGGCGGAACTTCCAGAGGCTTTTCTCCTGCCATGATACCCTTTTTTGATACATCTTTGGGCGCATGACAGAAGCTGCACCCACCGGTATGATCCCAAGAGGCGTGGCAGCCGAGGCATTGCCGATGATAGGCACCTTTCAGGCTTGGTTGAATCATGTTCGCGGCATCAACCTGACTACGGTGACATTCCGTGCATGCCGGTACATTATCGGGAAGACTGTAATGGTGGCATTGCCCGCAGCCTTGGCCCATATTGCTCATATTTGCGTGCAGCTTATGGGCGAAGACAACCGGTTCATACAAGTCCACCAGTTCATCGATCACCATTACATCAGGACCTGATAAGCTTGGAAAACCAGCAGATTTCATGTCCAGGGCAGAGAATGGACAGCCTTTCAAACAAGGATTTTCCGGAGTTGGATCCTCGCACTGATGGCAGTCGAAACAATATTGGTCCCAAAGATGTTCATGCGGAGTGGACTGCTCTTGTTGGGCGGCGAGAGGAGCCCAGAGGCCACCAAGGATCAAAATAGCCGGCAGAATGATGATCCATTTTCTGCGAGGAATGATTGTCATTAGCGATCGCCTATTATCCATGAATCAGCTCCAGTTATAGCTTGATAGTCCTTAAGTGAGCCAGTTTTTAGCAGGTTGGCCATTCAGGTTTTGAGGAAATCATTTTCAAATTGCTGTATGCCTTCACCGTCAAGCAGTTGAAGAACACCCATTACGGGATCACCCCCATCGGCCAGGGTTACAGGCGCGATCGTCGGTCGTTCACCCTGTGAGTCGAGAAATTGGCGAAAACGATCAACTTCACCTTTAAGCCATTCGCCTGCAGTGGTTGTAGAGGTCAGATCCGCCGATTCCTTTTCCCAGTTGGATGGTTCCAGCCGTATCAGCCAGTTCGCTTTCTGAGTCCCAAGTTGAGGATGATAGGATTGTTGATACATTTTAGGATTAATCATTGTGACTGTTCCGGATACGGGTGCAAGTACGTTGATCGTACGGGAACCCAAGTCCAATGCGAATAGCGGATCTCCGCGGTTAATCGAGGAGCCAGTAGCTGGCACCTTGATCTCATGGAGTGCCCCTGCGAGTTTGTCCAGGAAATCATCTATACCAATAAGATTCCCGCCAAACAGTCCCGGTACCAGCCAGGTATGACTGCGGTGAAAATACATCTTTTTTTTCAGCCGCAGATCGTCCAGTCTGAGGGCTCGTATGGGCGATGCAAGTGCCTGCGTTTTTCCAAGGTATATCCAGAACAGGATAAAGAAGACCAGGAAACCGATCGCGATGAGGTATTCCCGTCCTTTGGTAATCAGCATGAATTCATGTAGGGTTTCCATATCATTTTACTCCGTCACAGGGTAATCGGGATGGGTGTAGAGAACCGGCATCCGGTTGACAATCCAGCGGAACGTCAACAAGCCCACCGTAACAATAGTTATGGTCACGGCGAATTCCATCCAGTGGGGGAAATAACGCTCACTCAGCTGCCAGTTGTAGGCGAAGATCGCTACATTCAGCCGATTGAAGATTATTCCCAGTATCGTCCACACTGCCGCTAGACGGACGATTCTGGGATTCGCCGTCTTGATACCATGCATGTACGCAAGAATTGGCAAGAATACGAATCCAAGTACCTCCAAAAGAAACAGCCGACCGTATTCCGTTCCTAGCAGATCCCAGTGATTGCTGTGGGCTAGTCCTATCCACTTGAGGCAGAAATAGGTAAGCAGTACCACAGCTGCGGCCTTGCCGAGCCCGAGCGTGATATGATCAAAATTCGCATGTTTCTCATGGTTGATCTGATGTCCGAAGATCCGATGGGATAGCGTACTTTCGAATATCACCATGGACAGCCCCGCCGCCATACTCGAGATAAAAAAGAAAACAGGTATAAAGGAAGAATACCAAAGCGGGTGTAATTTGCCCGGCGCCATCAGGAACATTGCTCCCAGTGCAGACTGGTGCAAGGTTGACAGGATTACACCGAAGACGGTGACCGCAATCGTGATATTCTTCGCCCATTTCAAGGCACGGTTCCATTTTAGCCATTCGAAGATCGCCGGGCAGAACTCCAAGAATTGGACCGCGAGGTAAAGGAAAACATGCCATCCTACTAAGAACATGACCGATGTAACTCCAAATGAGTACACTATCGGGTAAGGTAGTCTCCAGGGACGCCCGAGATCGAAACACAGACCAATGACCACAAAGAAATAGCCCAGGAAGCCGGTCAGGATGGCGGGTCTGACAATCGGGTAGTACTGCTTCAATCCGAAGATATGCACCGCGGATGCGATGCAATATCCGCCGGCTGCCAAGGCAACTCCGCACAGCACGTCAAATCCAATCCATAAACCCCAGGGATAATCATTGTTGAGATTGGTGACCGGCCCTATTCCTTGAGTGAAGCGAATCACCGTTATCGGTAATCCAATACATATAATTATAAGTGCGATGAAATTGAATGGTGTGGCCAGTGAGAGGAGATACTCTTTAATGGTCATCCCAAGGAAGAGCTTCTCACGGACCCATGACCTTTGATCATGAACCGCACCTGTCCAAGTTGTCATGATTCCTCCGTCGTTTCAGTGGTGCAAGTTTTGTTTTTCTTATGATAGAACGAATATGCTCCCATGAGCAGCATCGGCCAGATGCTTAGAACCAAGGGAACAGCGGAAAGGAAGCTGCGCGTTTTTTCGGGATATGGTGTTTCGCCCACATCGGTTCTGAAGCCCAGTTGCTCAAACGGTACCGGGGAGATATAAAGCCAATTCGTCCCCCCTACTTCATGTTCACCATAAATGTGATCGACATACTCGCCAGGATTGCTGCGAATCTTTTCGCGGGCCAGTTGGATTAGGTCAGACCGTTTGCCAAAAGTAATGGCTTCCTGAGGACAGATTCCGGCACAAGCCGGCAATTCGTCATGCTTGGTAAACCTTTCGAAGCACATGGTGCACTTCTTTACTTCAGGAGAAAAGGCATCCGAATATTCATAAGCAGGGATGTAGAAAGGACAGGCAATCATACAATATCGACAACCGATACAGACATCCTTATTATATAGCACCGGGCCCTCTGATGTCTTACGGAATGCTTTTACCAGGCAGGCTGAAGCGCAGGCAGGTTCAATGCAGTGCATGCACTGTTTCTTGACATAGACCGGTTGTGATTGTCCTTGAATATCAAAGCTGTTTACCACGGTATATTTTTCATCCGTGGTTCTGCGCTGTACATCATATACAGTTTTATCATCAAAGGCCTGAATGGATTGGTTGGGGAGCTCATTGGCCTCATTACAAGCCCACTCGCACTTCCGGCAGCCAACACAAAGTCTCAGATCTGTGAGCATCCCCATCCAATCCTTGGAGATTACATGGGGATTTGCTTTCAGTATTGAAGGTAGTCCGGTCAATGATAAGCCTGAGGCGCCTGCGACTTGGAAAAATTTCTTACGATCCATTATTGATGTACCTCTACGTCCGTTGGATGACTTTTTGACTTTATGACTATGCGTGCAAGAATTTCTGTTCGAACTGCTGTATTCCTTCAGAGTCCAGCATGTTTAGTACCCCCTGCACAGGTTCTCCACCGTCAGGAAATGTGGCACCAAGCATTTCAGGACGTCCGGATTGTGAAATGAGAAATTCCTTAATACGCTCCATTTCCTTGGTAATCCATTCACGTACCTGCTCGGCGATGTTTAGCCCTCTGACCTCATCAGAAATATTCGTAGGAGTGATATCGATCAACCATTCACGTGCAAGGGTCCTGTTTCCTATTTCAGACGGTTTTTCCGCTATTGTCTGATTGATGTTCGTAACAATTCCGGATATTGGAATTGGCAAACTCAACATTTTTGAATCGAATTTTAATGTTACCGCGCTAGTACCCTGGGCGAGTTCGGTTCCTATTTCCGGAAGATCAATTTCCTTCAGTGGACCGGCAAGCTTTCGTATAAAATCATCAATTCCTACCCGCACGTCACCACCCGTCATTAGTGAAACCCACGTATGACCGGGATGGAAGAAGATACCCTTAGGTATGCGGAAATCCGCAAGCGCCAATCCCATGTCGTTACTTCCACTTGATGCTTCTGCTCGCTGCGTTGCTCGGCTTCTCTGAACGATGTATGATACCGCGAGGATTATTCCAAGGAAGGTTATTGCTAGTACCATTGTCATCTTTCTGTCTCCTATGGTTTCTCCGTGCGTTTACTACGCACTACTTTATCAGATAGCAATAAGCATACCACAACCATTATCATGATATTACAATATATTATATATTCTTATTTATCATGACTTTAAGAGACATCTCTATTTTAATATTATTCCCCTTTGGATATTTTTAAGTGTTACGGATTGTTGCATTTTACTACACTCTTTTAGTCCACTTTTCCATCACTTCTTTTTAAGTATTTGTTTTTAAATGATTTTTATAACTGTTGCATTGCTCCACACTATTGTCGTTCTTTCCCGCATCTGTCTACCTTGAATAGTTAACATTCTCTCATAATTATATTATTCGTATCAATTTGTTCTCACAGTTATATTTTGTTTTGTGGATTATAAAAGCTAACTATCCTGTCATGCATTCTTTGTCTATTCATATATTATGAACTATATTATAGTATTTACTAACCCGTATCTTTGGTCAGCTTTCATTTTTCTATTAAGTATAAGTAATTACGTTATTGTGTTTCTTCTCCTGGCTTTTTCGCGTTTCTCTCCCTAGTTTCTTCTGCTTTAATAAATAGCTAATGTCCATTCATTAATTCGATTTCCTGAATAAATGAGCATGTTATATTTTGTATCTCTGAATAGTGCATTTATAAATATTATTAGAGATCCAAATACTCACTTCATAGCTATCGCTTTTAGCCTAATCCTATTATTCATCAATTAATTTTCATACTATTTTCCTATAAGGTTGTTTAACTTATACTTCACCCGATGATTTGCATACTGCTCTAATGATGAACATCTTTTCTCTCTCCAGCATCTCTGAATCAGGAAAAGTTGAGCTTAGTATCCGAGGAATTAAGCTATCGCCGTTTTGGATTCTCCACATATCTGTTTGGGTTTTAGTCTGGTGGTCCTACACTTTTCTTCATTTTTCGATCTACGGCGTACGTTTAAAAACAGCTATTTGGGATTTACTCGTTGCCAGTGAAGGTTTTCTTGTAACACTGATTCTTTGGAATATCTATAGACGGATTGATATAAAATCATATTCAATTATCAAGATTATTATCATTGTCATTCTATGTACATTTGTTGGCGCTAATCTTTGGAACGTGGTTGATTTTTTTATCTTAAATGAAATAATGCGTGATCCTGTTCTACCAACATTGCCAGTGCAATTTCGATATTATGTTTGGGAGGTATTCTACTGGTCAATATTTTTATTTTCCTGGAGCGCCTTTTACTTTGTTATCAAAATGTGGTTAGAATGGAAAAAGCAAAAAGAACAGACACAAAAAGAAGATATTTTGGCCCAGCAGGCACAATTACAAATGTTAAGATATCAGATAAATCCGCACTTTCTTTTTAATTCATTAAACTCAATTCGAGCTCTCATTGAAGAAGATGCTGAGAATGCCAAGCTTATGATCAATGAATTGTCTGAATTTCTCAACTATTCGTTGACCACAAAAGCATCAACGTTTATTCCCTTAAGTACAGAAATAGAAGCCGCCAGTCTTTATTTTGCTATTGAAAAAAAGCGTTTCGAAGATAAATTAAAAATAGTATTCGATATTGGAAAGGAAGCGCAAAAATTTAGAGTAGTAAGCTTTCTACTTCATCCGCTTATTGAAAATGCGATCAAATATGGAATGCAGACAAGTGCCCTGCCGTTGAAAATCGAAGTCAAGGCCAGTGTCCATGCCAGCAAACTGGTATTATCCGTCTTTAATACCGGACGATGGATTGGATCCAAGGATCGCGCTGAATTCAATAAGCTAAGTACTGGCACCGGTTTGGAGAACGTCCGTCAACGTCTTGAGAATGCTTTTCCAGGAAGTCACAGTTTTAATGTAGCAGAAGTTGGTGAAGGTGTCATGGCAGAAATTCGAATTACGGCAAACAAGCAAAACGGCATCATGTAAGGCGAAGTAACCGTAGTATGCAAAAGGATACCAGTAAAAGACGTTTCTTGACCTTTTGGCCGCTGAATGTCATCGGTTGGGGTGCCTTTTTCCTGATCAACTACCTGCACTTTTATTTAATTCAGGAGGAAAGCCCAAGCGAATTTGACTGGTTGGCTATCGCCACACCTGTCGGTTTTGCACTCACGTCGCTCCTGCGCCCGCTATATAAGAAATTGTCCTCCACCTCGCGCACTCTTATCATCGTTTTAATTGTTTTTGCAGCTTCGCTGGTTACAGCAATCGTATGGTTCTTCATCTCACGGTTTATTCTCATCCAGGTAATTGAAGGACATAACATATTCTCACTTCTCGCTCACGCCAGTATTGAAAGGTTGATCGTTGATTTGTTTTATGAAATCGTAATTATCACATCATGGAGTGCATGTTATTTTGTCTTGAAGTTGTGGCTGGAGTGGGATCAACAAAAAGAGCAGGCGCGCCTGGCTAGCCTGAAGGCCCAGAGTGCACAAATACAAATGTTGCAGTACCGGTTGAATCCACAGTTAATATTCAGCTCGCTTCATACAATTCGGTCGCTCATCGACGTAGACAAACACGATGCCAAGAGCATGGTAACCCAGCTCTCGGAATTTCTGCGCTACTCCATCGTAAGTAAAACTGACAAAGTCGTGCCACTTAGCGAAGATGTTGACGCAGTCCATAATTATCTCAAGATAGAGAAACGACGATATGAAGAAAATCTCAAAGTGGACATTGAAGTGGAACCTCCTGCCGGGGATTTTCCTGTTCAGAACTTTTTACTTCAACCTTTGGTTGAGAACGCGATTCGAACAGGCATGTTGACAGGTCCACAACCTTTAAGGGTGGCTATCCATGCCTCAATAAACAATAGCGCACTATGGATTAGAATCTCAAGTACTGGCAAATGGATGGAACCTGAAGAAACATCCAGAATTAGTGATGCTGACGAAGCAGTCAAATTAGAGGAAATCCGATTGAGGTTGATCAGCCTCTACCCGAATCTTCAGAAGTTCGAAGTAGAAGAATCGGAAAATATGGCTAGTGTTATTATTAAGATAAACAAGGAGCTGGACTGAAATTGCAGAAAAAGTACAGTGCATTTATCGTTGATGACGAGCGCCTGGCGCGAGCAGATTTGGCATCTATGCTAATAGGGCATGATAATATTGAGGTTGTTGGGGAGGCCGCAGATGTGGCTTCAGCAGCTAAGAGCATCAAAGAATTAAGCCCGGATATTATTTTCCTGGACATACAGATGCCTGGTGAAACAGGATTTGATCTCCTCGAAAAGGTACCTATTGATGCAAAAATTGTTTTCGTGACTGCCTACGATGAGTATGCTATTCGCGCCTTTGAGGTAAATGCACTGGACTACCTTCTCAAACCCGTCAACCATGAACGTTTGGCGCATACCATCGAAAGACTTGAGCTGGATAATGTGGTCGATGTAGAGAATCTCAATCAATTGGACTATACTGATTCTCTATTCCTGACAATGAATAATCAGTTGAGGTTTTTAAAAACCAATACCATTATTGCCATCAGCTCAGCCGGTGACTATTCCGAAGTAGCAGCCACTGATGGATCAACACAGCTTACTGGCAAATCTATGAAAGAATGGGAGAAACGACTCCCGTCCAAGTACTTTGTTCGCATCCATCGTTCCACCATCATCAATTTGAGTTTTATACGCCGAACAGAGAAATGGTTCAATTATTCATATCGTATCTATATGGAAGGTATTGAGAAGCCTTTCCTTATCAGTCGAAGATATGTCGTCAAACTAAAGAATCTTCTGAGTTGAAGCAGTCTCCTGTCCCGCACCTATTCCAGACTACAGCATATAGAGCAAATCATATTTCTGGAACTCAGCAGAAGGAGTATTTTGCACTTCTATTTGAATGACAACGTTTGCATCGATTTCTATCAACTACCTCTATTACCCAAACATGATTTTTAAAAAGAAGCGGGCCTCAGGTTTTGCCTGAGGCCCGCTTTGTATTTCTGTTCCCAGCTCTGGTTAATCGAGGGCGTGTTGTCTAGAAGAGCTCGAAAGTAGTCCCGATCATTCCTTGATAGTGAGGCTTACGATGACAACTCCTACGATACTTCGAGACAGGCCAGAAATACGCTCGCAAGTATGAATCTCCTTCTAAAGTACAAGTGATATTGCTGAATAACATACTATGCACTACAATTAGAAGGAAACGTCAATGCCGACTTTAATACGTCTGGTCGCATTCCAAACAGTCCAGTCATGATACCTGCCTTCGGGATTCTGATAGTGATCAGCCACACCGTTGGCGTCCAGATCCTCCTCTGAGAGATACCATTCGGCATTGTCCGGCTCAGCACCCAGGTTTATCCTGTTCAGTAGATTGAATACGTCCATCCAGACGGAAGCATACCCGCTGCCGACATTAATCCGCTTCTCGACCCGCATGTCCAGCGTATTGGTAAACGGACGCCGCTCATCATTCTCAGCCGGAACGATATAGGCCGCGTTCCGCGACTGCGAATCGAACGGCAGACCGCTTCCGTAACGGTTGGTGACATTCACCCGCCAGTTCCCGAACAGCAGGAACGGATTCTTGTTGGGCGGAATATAGATGTTCACATTCACATTCAGCGTATGCGTCTGGTCGTAGTCCAGCGGATGGATCGACCGCGGCATCACGAACTGACGCCACAGGTAGGTTCCACCCAGACCCGGATCGGACAGACGGCCATTGGCAATCATGAATGTGTAGTTCACGTCGGCCGAGAAGTAGTTGCTGTAACGTTTGTCCAGCGCCACCTCAAAGCCCTTCACGTTGCCGAAGTCCGCGTTCTTGGCAATCCGGAACTTGGTGCCTGGCAGCTCACCACCCCGGGATACCTGGATCCAACCGAAGATATCCTTGTAGTAGGCGGTGAAGTCCACCTTCATGTTCTCAGTGAACTGATGGGTGAAGCCCACCTCGTACGAAACCGTACGCTGCGGCTCCAGCTCGGGGTTGCCGATGTTCGGATAAGCGCCTTCATCGTTGTAATCCAGATTCTGATAGAAGTATATCCAATCCGGCCGCTGGAGGAAGTGGTTGTAACTGAAGTGCAGCACATCCCTGTCCGTGATGGGATGGGAGATACCCAGGCGGGGGCTGATAGAGATTTTCGGATCCGACCACTCGACGGGTTCCTCAATCTCTCCGGTTTCCTGATTCACCGGGAAATTGGCTGGATCATCCGCAACATCTGAGTAAACCAGGTCTTTGCCCAGGTTGTAGGAATCCAGGCGCAGACCTCCGGTCAGGATCATGCCGCCCATCTCGACCTTGTCCCTGAAATACATGCTCCATTCGTAAGGCTTGCGCTCCCACTCATCCAGGTAGAAGTTGGAGATAGAGGAAGTGTTTATCCGAAGAGCATACATATCATAGAGCATCAACTCTCCACCGGCCTGGAGAAAGTGGATCGGGGTCGCCTGGTTGGCGTAGTCCACCTTGAAGGTGGTGATCTTCGAATGCGTCCGGAGATAGGGACGATACGGATCACCTATTGCCTTGAAATTTGCATCCGTGATGTTGAATACACGCTCATCCAGGTCATTGTGAGAGGCTCCGGTTTCCTCGAACTGGTTGTTACCGAGTACGAACAGCCAATCCGAGTAGTACTCCCAAGTCTCGGTATCCGCGTCATAGACCGGAATCCAGATCTCCTTCCAGCCTGACTTATTGTTCAGGCTCCACATGTGGTCGTCAGCCATCACGTCCTCATTGCCGATCTTCCACTCACCGCGGTAGTCTGGATCATAAGTATTCGGATAATTAACCGAATCAACCAAGGTAGGATCCTGGGTCCAGACATACAGCAGCTCTTCATCCTCAGTCGTATAGCGCCACAGCGATGTGTCCTGGTACGCGGCTGTTTGCGGTTCTCCCCGCGGTACTGTGATCTTGCGGAATACCAGATACTCATCGGTATCCCCATCGCCATCACGGTCATCATAATCCTTGCGCTTCTGCTCAAAGTCCGAATTGTACATCCCGAATGTGAAGTTGATGTAGGAACTCGGCCCCAGTGACTGGGTGAGCACACCAGAGAATATGAAGTCCTTCTTGAAGCGGTCATTGACCGTCTCAAAGGACTTGGCGATCGGACCGAATCCGGGCATGTATCCACCCTGCCACTTGCGGTTGAGTTGATAGTACACTCCCCGTTCGTTCTGTGCCCACATACCAGACAGGTTTAGCTTGGTCCGCGGGCTGATATTGTAGGTCAGCTTGCCCAGGACACTGAAGTCCTTGCGATGCTGGTTCTCATAGCGACCCTTGGCCTGATCCTGCCACTCGCCGGAAATGGCGTAGTAGGCATCCTGGAACAGGGGACCGGAGAAACTATACGCCACGTGGGTACGGTCCCAGTTATTCCGGGTCTCGGTCCAGATTGGCGTGCTTTCAATATATTCTCTGCCAACATTGTCCAGCACGCTGTTATTATGGATATCCTGAATTCCATTGTTATCCACTAGCTCACCATTGATCATCAGCTCGCCGCCCCGGACAGTCACCATACGGGCACCACCAACGGTATCCCCGGCGGTGTAGCCGTAACCGTCCGCGTCCACGATATAGGTCGCGTCAACATCCATTTCCGGTGGCAGATGCAGCGTAGGATCGATATACCAATCCCACTCTTCAACGCCATTCTGATCAGTCAGGAACATGCCTTCGGTGGTAACCCGTAAGAATCCGGTGTGTTCGGAACGTCCTTCCTTGGTAGCGATGTTGACTACTGCGTCCGTGGCATTGCCAAACTCCGGTGAATAACCACCGGTCAGCATCTCCACTTCGCTGAAAGCAAACTCCGGTAGTTCCACACCGAGACTATTGTCCGGGGTATAGCCTGAAGTGCCGCCGCCGCGGAATGTACCCATGGTCTGGCCTTCGTAACCCACAAACGGATTACGCAGACTGATACCGTCAATATAATAGACTGTACCACTGGCACGGCCGCCGCGCACGTTGGCGCCAACACTGCCGGCTTCCAACGTCACCAGCTCCGTGATGGTCTCTGCCGACACGCCGGTGATCTGATCGCTGGTGATGAAGGTACGGGTGGCGGTATTGTCCATTTGGATCAGGGGACGCTCCGCGATCACCGTTACTTCTTCACCAGCCAGTACGGTGGTCTCCATATCAAAGTCCACCGTTGTGGTATGGTCGATCGTGACCAAAATGCCGGTTATGGTGTGTGCTTTGTACCCGATCACCTCTGCCCGGACGTCGTACTCACCGACCGGTACGTTGAGGATGTGGTAGCGGCCCTCCGCATCGGTGGCCGCACCCAAAGAAGTGCCCTCAAGCATTACGTTGGCACCGGGTAGCACGTCACCGGTCTCCACATCGCGGACCACACCGGCAACCTTGCCTGTCGTCGCTGCAAAGACCCAGTGACTCATTAATGTCAGGAAGAGTACTGGAAGCAGGATTCTAGTCCTGTTCAACACGAGCCTCATGGTATCAAACCCTCCATAATGGTGGTTATCTAGCCTTCCTCAGGATTTAGGTGAGCAAACAATGAGCTATAGACCCCACACTCTATCTGGAGTAATGAGCCCACATTAACTACGGTATATGTCACCTTTTTCACGTTATCATCTGCCTTCGTAAACTGCTTTGATATCCCCTTACACGGAATTATTGTACTTAGGGTAATCTGAGGAATCTGCGGGAAATTATTGGGGGAAATAAAACGGACGAACATGATCTCTTTTAATGGTGAATAGATTCTTCAAACGGCCAGCCCGACGGAAGAAAGGAGTGTATGGATCAGGCATGTATCCCATAAAAGGGGCCGGGAATTCGTGGGATGAAGTAGTCGGCACAGCAACCAGTGATTTCAACTTGCATGATTGCGTATTTTGGCGTATGCTCCAATCAGTTTCTTTACCGAATTATATTCTCCAGCCGTATGACTACGTCAGTAGATGAAATAACTGAAACCCGCACGGGTCGCTTTGTCCCTCAACCGGAGGGATACCGAACGTTTATCCCCTGGGGATTGCCCCCTGATCCTCCCATTGAATCCGATCCTGAGTTATGGTATCTGTTATCACAAGCCGACGGAGCAATTGGCCGGTTGGATGGTAGTGCATCAACACTCATTCACCCCGAGCTATTTACGCCGATATTCGTGCGAAACGAAGCTGTTCTCTCCAGTCAGATAGAGGGGATCGAGGTGACATTATTAGAGTTTCTCAAATTTGAAGCGGATACTCATGATTCACCCGGCAGCCAGAAGATGGAACACATACGAGGGTGCCATAAGGCGATGGACTATGGGCACCAAAAGATCTTGAAATCCCCGTTTTCATTTGAAACCTTGTTGGGATGTCATGAGCAGCTTCATTCAACAGGTTTACGCGGAAAAGGACATAAGCCAGGTCAACTCCGTGTAAACCAGAATTATGTTGGCGCTCCGGGCAGTACTGTACAGACAGCTCGTTTTGTCCCTCCACCCCCTGATCATATTCAGCCCTTAATCGATAACCTTGAGGAATTCATTCTTAGACAGGATCACTCACCGATACTCATTAGCGCAGGCATGGCTCATGCTCACTTTGAGACTATCCACCCGTTTGAAGACGGCAACGGTCCATTGGGAAGGATTCTGGTGGCCCTACTTCTAACGGATAAGGGGGTCCTCTCACATCCATTCCTTCCTCTATCCTGCTATTTCAGGCATCACAGGAAGGAATACTATGACCGCCTCCAAGCCATCCGAGATCATGGGGAATGGGAAAACTGGTTGAAGTTTTTCCTCCGAGCGGTATTCCATGTATCAAAGCAGGCTACCGATACCGTCATCCAAATTGTCCAACTGAGAGATAATCACTGGCATCAAATAGCGAAAAAACTGGGTGGGCAGGCCGGGCAGGCACTTCAACTTCTGGATAAGTTGTTTCAAAATCCAATCATTTCCGTTCAGGGGGTGGAAAAAATCATTAAGGATTCGATGGATTCAGCTCAAAAAATCATCGTGGAATTTCAGAAATTGGGGCTATTAAAGGAGGTATCAGGTAGAGTTCGCAACCAGCAATTTGCCTATTTACCATATCTGGAGCTTTTTGACAGTGCTCCTCCCTGTCCCACCGACGCGGAAGCACCACAGGAAGAGAAAGCCAGCGAACCTGCCACTTCTGCAGTATTGAGCTAAGGCCTACAGATCGGGTGTGAAGGATATCTGCAGGGTAAAAAACCGCAGGGTGTATTATTCTAATTCTACTATGAGCTCGTTGAATTCTTCGTAGCGGTCACTTTTGCATCCATTGTTTGCGACGGTGGTCCCATTTTCTCCATGGCAGTTATTTCCAGCAGCGAAAGCAAGAACGCAACAGTTGACTCTGCTCCTTGATTCTGATTCGCTCGGTCAGGATGAAGCCCATCACGGCAACCACCCGTCACCGGATCGTAAAGTGGAAGATTCAGATCGTTCCTTCCAAGGAACCACTCGAAAGCCTTTCTCGCCTCAATCCGCCAATTTTCATCTCCAGTCACGTTGTAGGCTTCAATACACGCGCCCACGGTAGCATATGCCTCAATCGGTTGCTGATCGAAGCGAGCCCGCTCTTTTCCTCGATGATAAAAGCCACTGTTGCCAATAGGCAGAAAATGGCCCTGTTCGGAGGTTTGCACCCCGCAAAGCCAACCCAGCGACTTCAGCCCAATCCCAATAGCCTTATCATCATTCAAGGAGGGACCACAAACGAGCAAAGTGTGCGGTAATTTTGCATTACTATAGGTAAGGTATCCCTCAAACCAGGGCCAATCATGACTGCTGGTTTTCTCATGCAACTCAACAAGGAATCGTACTAGATATTCTCTGACATTGGACGCCCGCAAATCACCTGAAAAGCGTTTCAGATATTCATTGACACCTCGTGCTGCGAACGCGCAAGCCCGGGGACTCTTGAATCGACGTACAGCGGGGAGGGCTCTTTGAAATAAGCGATCCGCTACATCTCTATATCCACGCACCTTGGATCGTCCCACTACCGTCCCAAGAGCCCAGATCGCACGTCCATGCGAGTCCTCAGAACCTTCTTCTTCCATCCATCCTCGCTCAAAATTCATAAAATTGCGGAACCGGGCAGTCTTCCGATTTAATGCATACCAGAGAAAGGCAAGGTAGCGCGAGGTCAGGTCACGGGCTTGAGAACGGTGCTCTTTCCATTCTTCCATGAGCACCGCAACAATTAAGGCACGTGCATTGTCATCGATACTATATCCATGCTCGTACCGAGGAATGATATGAATACCATGCTGTAAAATTCCAGTATCATCGGTGAGCCGAAAGAGGTAATCAATATTAAGCGAGGGTAACTCGATGGATAGTTCACTGTGCTCTTTGGCTGAACCCAGTGGGTGCGGGTGAATTCGTCTTACCTCAAGGGCATGAGTAAAACTGGCCATATATTTTCGGTCGGTTTCTTCCCACACCATCTCCCGGCTTTTAAGGTAGCCCCTTTTTCTAACCGTATGACGCTTCACTTCATCCTCGAGCAGATAGAGAACTTGTTCCGCAATGGCCTTTGAATCCTTAAAGGGAACCAGCAATCCGCGTCCTTCATCCAGAAGCTCTTCTGCATGCCAGTAGGGTGTCGAGATTACCGCCTTACCAGCTCCAACCGCGTAGCTCAAAGTCCCGGAAACCGACTGCTCCGGATTGAGGTATGGAGTGATATAGACGTCGGCGGCGCTGATGTATTCGAGCAGCCTTTCCAAGCTGACAAACCGGTTGTGAAAGAGCACATTATCGGTAACACCCAAATCCGTAGCAAGTTTGATGAGTGAATCACGGTATTTTTCGCCTTCCGAGCGGATTACGTTAGGATGCGTAGCGCCCAACACGATATATACAACATTCGGGTGCTTCTCGATAATCGCAGGAAGGGCTTGAATAACATATTCGATCCCCTTGTTTGCTGAAAGAAGTCCAAATGTGAGGATCACATATTTGCCCTCTACTGTCAATTGATCCTTATAAAAGTTTGGATCGATAAAGGGTACGTCAGGGATACCATGGGGGATGAGATCAACTCTCTGCCTGGCAATACCATAGCGTTCTTGAAGAAACATCTGGTCACGTCTTGTCATGACAACCAAACGATCGGAATGATCCACGATTCGCTGAAGTATATCTGCTTGCTTCTTATTGGGCTTTCGAAGTATGGTATGAAATGTCGTGACAACGGGCATCTGCAGCTCTTCCAGAAGCGTTAATATATGTTCGCCGGATTTTCCTCCAAAAATGCCGTATTCATGCTGAAGACATACGAGGTCGACATGGTTCATATTCAGGAAATACGCGCCTTGATGGTAATAATCTATATCCTCCTTCTCAATGATGAATCTCACCCTTTCCGGGTAACCACTCTTAACATCCGGATCGCTCGTTGGCAGGACTGTAAACGTAATTTCCGGATACTCAGCTGCCATGGATTCCGTCAGATCCGTCGTAAAGGTGGCAATTCCGCACAGCGCTGGGAGATAGTTACCTACGAACGCGATCTGCTTTATTCCTGCTGCTGGGATGCTGGATTGACCCACTCGCATATCAGTCTTGTTCATGAGCTTAATCCCTCATCATAGAATTTATTCAGGTTCATTCGTCTTCCGAATTATTTGTACAATTCACCAAATCGGAGAGTTTTGCGGTGGCTACCGCAATCGAGATGTCAGCGGCTCCGTAGTAAACTTTGATTTCGCCGTCTGGTTCAATGATTGCGCCACACGGGAAGACTACATTACCCACATCACCTATCCGCTCGTAATCTTCTCTAGGAGAGAGAATGGGTACATCACAACGTTGGATCAATTTTGTCGGATCATCCAGATCCAATAAGGCAGCCCCGGCACGGTATATAGGACCAGCAGATGTCATCTTCGTGCCATGGAAGATTTCCAGCCAGCCCTCTTCTGTGCGGATTGGTGGAACTGAAGCACCAACCCGGAAAGAATCCCAATAGCCGCTGCGTGGTGTCAGAAGTACTGTCGAATCACCCCAATTCACCAGGTCTGGAGAAAATGAAATCCAAATACTACCCACACCCAGGCCGATCGGACGGTCCAGACGAGCATATCGCCCGTTTATTTTCTCAGGGAATAGTACACCGTCTTTATTACCCGGCTCAGATACCAGTGCAATTCGTTTAAAAGAACGGAAATCCTCGGTTTTGGCCAAAGCTATGCGGTAACCGTAGTCGGAAACAGCCGTATAGAAAATGTGGTACGCACCATCAATATAGGTTGCCCTGGGATCCTCAATACCTCGTTTTTCATAGACAGCAAAGATTCCTTCATCCGCTGGCAGTAATGCCGGTTTCTTTTCCACCTCGAAATGGAGGCCATCTTCACTACGAGCCAAAGCAAAGAACGAGTAGCCTCGTTGGCCTTCTATTCGAAGGAGGATTAAATACTCATCGTCAAGCTTAACTGATGTTCCGTTAAATACTGAGTTGCAGGGGAAAGGCATATCCTCCAGAGTAAGGATGGGATTGCCTTCCCACCGATGCAACAGGTCTCTACCCCCTCTGCGGTACTTCACGAAGCCACCTCCTCGCCATTCAAGCATGCCTCAACAATTCGCGTTACGGAGGTGGTGCCCAATGCAATGCAGGAGTTTGAGGCTCCATAGTACAGTTTCACTTCGTCATCCGGTTCAAGAATAGATCCACAGGAGAACACGAGATTGGGCAAATCACCAATACGCTCATAGTATTCCCTTGGGGAAAGAATTGGCTCATCAGTTCTGGCTACCACATTCGCAGGATTCTCGACATCAAGCATTGCGGCTCCCAAACGGAATAGCGGTCCGGCAGAAGTATGTTTAACGCCATAGTAAATAAGCAGCCAACCCTGATCAATCAGTAGGGGTGGAGTTGCGACGCCGACCCGGTCGCAATCCCAAAAGCCCCCTCTAGGCGTCAGGACTACTTCTGCGCCTCCCCAATAGATCAGATCTTTTGAAAAAGATATCCAAATGCTGCCGCTTTCCCATGGTCGTTCAAGACGGGCATATTTCCCCTTGATCTTCCGGGGAAATAGAACTCCACCTTTCATATCCGGTTCAGAAACGAATCCCAAGCGTTCAATGGAAGTAAAATCCTCCGTGCGGGCTAGTCCGACACGATATCCATGCGGTCCTACGGCATCGTAGGAGATATAAAATCGATTCCCTAATCTTGTTATCCTGGCATCCAATACTCCCAGTTTATCATATTCAACGTCAGGACCTTCGGAGGAGGGTGACAATATGGGGTGACCTTCAATGTTGAAATCAACACCATCGGAACTACGGGCGAGGTATATCGAGTGTAATCCCTCGAGACTTTGGATTGTCAGCAGAAGAATATACTCCCCCCTAAATTTTATCGCCCCGGCGTTACTGATATTGGCACACTGAAAGGAGATATCCTCAATGGTGATGATCGGATTCCCTTCCCAGCGGTGTACTAGATCTCTATGACGTTTATGTACCATGGGGAAATACCAAATAATCCAGGTTTCTGCGCACTGATCACTTTAATTAGCCATGATTTCCCTTCCCACGATCCATGTGCGCAGGAACATAGATCATTACAAGACAATCATGGTTATCCACTGGGCTATAATATATCCATCAACTTGTTCAAACGGAATCAAAGCTTTTAATATCTACTCAGACTCAAAATCCCAGAAAGTGACTCATTAGAATTGGTGGAAAAAAGATCCCACCTAACCTTTTTACTGGCGTAGGGGCATCCAATATGATACTTTTGCGCCTTGAATTGAGGTCAGTCCCATGGTGGTGAATAAATATTCAACATGGAGGAGACATCTCATTCCCGTCCAGTTCTATCGGATCGGGAGGGTTTTAGGAGTCCTGGGAGGCTGCAATGTGGTATGATAATTGCATTTTGAAGTACAGAAGAACTTGGGATAATCATGTTGGGTATAATCGAAGATATTCTTGTAGAAAAGCAAAAGCGGGAATCCAGGGGCTCCATTATGCCGAAGAATAATCATCTAAAGCCTATCCTTCAGCGTCATAAAAAGAATCCAATCCTGACAGCTGAAAATTGGCATTATCCAATGAATACGGTTTTTAACGCTGGGGCTACTCTTATGCCCGACGGCAGCACGCTGCTATTATGCCGCGTTGAAGAGCGGCGCGGTCATTCTCATCTTTGCACTGCCAGGTCCGAGAACGGGATTGATGGATGGGAGATCGATAAGCAAGCCACCCTCCTGCCCGATCCGGATAATTACCCCGAAGAAATATGGGGTATCGAAGATCCACGGATCACCTTCTTACCCGATTTGGGGAAATACGCCGTGGCATACACTGCATTCTCCCGCGGAGGACCAGGTGTTTCCCTCGCCCTTACCGACGATTTCCACCACTTTGAGCGCATTGGCGATATCATGCCACCTTGGGACAAGGATGCAGCTCTATTTCCACATCGGTTTAACGGTCGCTGGGCTCTGATTCACCGCCCCACAACCTCAGGACACGGGGCACATGTCTGGCTCTCCTATTCACCAGATCTCATACATTGGGGTGGTCATCGACTGATCCTTGAGGCTCGAAAAGGGAGCTGGTGGGATGCGAACAAAATCGGACTCTCCCCACCACCAATAGAGACCGAACGTGGCTGGCTCATTTTATACCACGGTGTGCGTGATACGGCTGCGGGCTCGATATATCGTCTTGGAATGGCGCTTTTTGATCTTGAGGACCCAGCCAAGTGTCTTTTGCGAGGGAATGAGTGGATATTTGGTCCCGAGGCCCCATACGAACAGTCAGGTGATGTCGGAGACGTTGTCTTTCCCTGCGGTTATACTATCCAGCCCGATGGAGATACCCTATTCCTTTATTACGGAGCGGCGGACACCTCTATCGCGCTCGCGATTGGTAGTATCCGTGAAATGCTCAACTGGTTGGAATCCCACGGGCGCCCAAGCCCATTTGAGGACGTATAGGCCGGATTCCCTGAGCGGAATATTCCAAATCAGTGAACCGATCAGGTTACCAGCATCCCGAACATCTAATACGTACTATCAGATATCCGAGAAAAATCCTTACCTGACACTGAATATCCTCGATGTGCCTTTTTGGGGGAGATTCGCAAGTCAACCACTAAAGGCTCTTTGAATATGCCAAATTCGACACCTAAGTTTGTTCTCGACATGGTATCATGCATAGATCAAATAAGAATATTGTTCTCATGACGGAGAAAGCTACATCCGCCGTGTTCTATGTCCGTGGAGTAATCTGGTACCTGATTCTAATAGGATCCATACTCTGGAAATATTTAGACGGGGGTATTACACCTACACCATTATTCGTCACCGGATTGGCAATCGTTTTTCTCATGGAATCCTTCAGGATTTACACGGCGGGGTATCTTCACGGACAACACCCCGTCGCTCGAGTACAGGCAGACTTTCTCTGTTGTGCAGGTCCCTTTGGGCATCTTCGCAACCCACTTTACGTTGCGAATATGCTTCGAGGTATCGGTATTTGTATCGCTATCAATGAATGGTATGCGTATGTACTGTTCATAACCATTAATAGCCTGGTTTTCGCAATCATTATTCCCTATGAAGAACGATTCCTTGAAGAAAAATTCGGTGATGCTTTCCGGCAATACAAGAATGCAACCAGAAGATTACTGCCTCGATTGAAGGCATATGAAGCCCAAGAGAAGATCATACCTTCTTTTTGGTCCAGTTTACGAAGTGAGCTGCCTACTCTGATTCTTCTTTCAATACTGCTAGCCGTCATCTACATGGCCTTTGTAACCTGATTTCAAAAAGGTCTCTATACCCAAGTTCTGATGTCTCCCCTTGCCATCGCGACCAGTGATCTTTCTAAGCGATATGGCAAGCTGCTGGCCGTAAATCAGCTGGCACTTGAGGTCCAGGAAGGAGAAATTTTCGGTTTCCTGGGTCCAAATGGCTCCGGTAAAACTACCACCATCCGCATACTTCTCTCTCTGATCCGGCCAACCAACGGTGACGCTTATTTATTCGGGAGGTCCATCCGGAAGGACTACCCCCAGTATCTCGAACAGGTTGGAGCACTGGTGGATGAACCCAACTTTTACTTGAACCTGTCCGCGCTTGGCAACCTCAAGCTGCTGGCACGCCTACACGAAAGCGTGGATGAAACCCGCTGTCTGGAGGTGCTCAGGATGACCGGTTTGGAGCAACGCTCCCACGACCGGGTCAGGACCTACTCCCACGGAATGCGTCAGCGATTGGGCATCGCCCAGGCCATCCTACATCGCCCTAGACTGCTGATCCTGGATGAACCCTCAACGGGACTTGATCCGCAAGGTATGCATGAAGTGCGACAGATGATCGTCCGTTTCGCGAGGGACGAGGGTATGACAGTATTTCTTTCGTCTCACCTTCTTAATGAAGTGGAACAGATTTGTACCAACATGGCAGTTCTGAGTGAGGGGAAACTGCTGGTATCCGGCAAAGTAGACCAGTTCCTCGCTCCGGAAACTGCATCGTTGACTGAACTCCAAGCCGAGCCAACGGAGAAAGCCAGGGAAATCTTGGAAGGTCTTCCCTATGTGTCAGAGATAACGGATCACAGTGGGCATTTGCGTATTCGGGTGGATCATCAGCATAGACCAGAGGTCGTTCGAATCCTGGCCGAAAACGGAGTAGAAATATTTTCCCTCTCTCCCGTCTCCAAGCTGGAGGACTATTTTTTATCACTCTTCGGGTTCAGCGAAATCCCATGATAAACATGATAACGTACAGATAGGCTCATGTGGGCACTCTACATTAACGAAATCATTAAATCCTTCAGTAAATGGAGGACTTATATCGGTTTCGGTGCTATCACAGTGGTGGTACCGCTGGTTATGCTGGGATTCAGCATCGGCAGTTCAGATATACAACGAGAATTACTCAGTGGTATCACCGAGGAGTTCATCACTACGGGTAATCTGGCGAATGGGATGTGGGCCAGCCATTTGCTGATGTATACCCTGATTATCCATATTCCTTTCCTCATAACTATCGTGGCTGGCGATGTGGTTGCCGGTGAAGGGACAGCCGGTACTTTCCGCATCTACCTGATACGGCCGGTCAGTCGCAATCAGGTGTTGTTGGCGAAGCTTCTGGCGGCGCTTACTTATAGCACCTCGCTCGTGGCCTGGCTTGGAGTTCTGAGTCTCGGAATCGGTAATCTCTGGCTGGGGACTGGAGACGTTCTCCTGGTACAAGATGAAGGCATTTTAATCCTTCCTTGGGACATTGCGTTAGCCCGCTTTGGTCTGGCATACTTATTCGCGTTCCTGACCATGGCCTCCGTTACTTCGCTCACCTTCCTGTTCTCCGTGATGGTAACCAATGCAATCGGACCCATCGTAGGCACTATGGCGGTGCTCATCGTGAGCCTCGTACTCTCGGTGGTCAATATCGATGCCTTCCAATGGATTCAACAGCACCTGTTTACCTCGCACTTTGACCTCTGGACAACAGCGTTTTTCGATCCCATTCCTTGGGGAAAAGTTGTGGAGAGTTCGGTGCATCTCGGCGGGTATACCATCGTATTCGCAGCGTTGGGTTTTGTGCTTTTCAGACGGAAAGATATACTGACCTAAGAATTCCACAAACAAGCCTGATTCCCCTATATATAGCATTCGAACGGGACCGGAGACTATCACCATTGTCCCATTGGGTGAATTTTTTTTAATACCTGTAAATGAATAGAATAATAACAGGTTGGCAAAAAAGTTCTTATCTTACAGATGTATCCAATAGAAAAGCGGATGGAGGCGTAATATGCCAACCTATATTCTGCTCACAAAGTTATCACCTGAAAGCCTGGGTGTACCGAAGCAGCGTGAAAATATCGGCCGAGAATGGTTTGAGGCAGTAAAAGCGGCGTGCCCCGAAGTCAAATGGATCGATCATTATGCGTTGTTGGGCCCTTATGATTTCATGGACATCTACGAAGCACCAGATCAGGAAGAAGCGGCGAAGGTATCCATGATAACCATGTCGAAGGGCGCCGTGACAGCCGAGAGCTGGGCGGCTATCCCTTATAAGCGTTTTCTGGACATCGCGAAGGACCTATAGCCGCACGAACTATCCATTAGCCTTTCCGCGGGAAGCCCGTGCAAGATCATATTGTCCAGTGTCGTCTCGTATGAAAAACCGGGCACACAAAGAGTGTGCCTGAAGGGATCATACCGTGTGGCAGGGGGTATGTCTATGCACTCCCATCTAGAGAATTCAAATTACTATATGCCAATTAATAGTGTTATACAGGCGTGATTCCGTTGACATTTTGGCTCTAATGGAGTATGTTTAATCTTACAGAGCCAAAAAACAAAATCTAATCCTGGAGTTCATCATGCCTACTCAACGCCTCAAAGAGTTCCTCGATAAACAGAAGGTGAAGTACGTAAGCTGCAAGCATTCACAGGCTTTCACTGCCCAGGAGGTTGCTGCTTCAGCTCACATCCCAGGGAAACAGATTGCCAAGACCGTAATGGTAACAATTGATGGCCAGATGGCCATGGCAGTTCTTCCGGCAACAGATCACGTGGATCTCAGGCTCATGAAGAAAGCTATTGGCGCAAAGAAGGTAGAATTAGCTTCTGAACGAGAGTTTAAGGATCTATTTCCAGATTGTGAGATTGGCGCTATGCCACCGTTTGGCAACCTGTATGACCTGGATGTATTTGTGGCCGAGCACCTGCGGGAAGATGAGGAAATAGCCTTTAATGCCGGCTCGCACACCGAGTTGATCCGCATGTCGTATGCCGACTTCGAGAGAGTCGTTAAGCCAAAGGTGCTGGAAATTTCACTCATGGCCTGAATCCACATCGCGATCCACAAAATACCTCCCGAGATCATTACTGAGCGGGCGGAGAACTCCGGTTACATTTGCCGGAGTGGCATGACTGGCTGACAATGCATTCTGCCACACTTGGCAATCAACACATTTTATATAGTCTTATTATCAGGAGCCTGTCGTGATATGAATGGCCGTCATATTCTACGGCAGCCTTAAAACGAACAGCCGCTTTATACCCTGCCAGTAGGACACCGTCTCTAGCAGAATGGCACAAGTATTACTTTTTCGCCTTGCCATACAATCCTTCCTGTAAAATTAATACCTTTATGACAACCATTTATATATGAGCGCTGTCTATAATATATAATCGCTCATAAAGGGAGACCCTCATGTACCGACCGATTCTAGCCCTTGCTACTATTGGTATCCTGATCGCTGGTGAGAATCCATTCAATCCGGAAAACTATCGAGAGCGAGAGATCGTCGCGATCAGGCTGGAGAAACCATTGCGCATCGATGGACTTCTAAGCGAGGACCTCTACCAAACTGCGCCCAATCAGACTTTTATTCAGCGTGAACCTGACAACGGCAGGCTGGCCACCGAGAATACCGAAGTCTGGATTGCTTATGACAATGAAGCCTTATATGTGGGGGCGAGATTGCGGGACAGTCAGCCAGATTCCATCGTAGCACGCATGGGTCGGCGCGACGCACCGGTCCAATCCGATGAGTTCCAGGTTCTGCTTGATTCCTACCACGACCGGAGATCCGGCTTTTGGTTCTTCCTGACTCCATCCGGCACGATCCAGGATGGTACAGCCGCCAATGACAGTCGATTCGACGATACCTGGGACGGGATCTGGGAGGGAAAGGCCTCGATAGACCCACAAGGGTGGACCGCCGAAATGCGTATTCCTTTCAGCCAATTGAGGTTCAATGAACAGGATGAATATATCTGGGGCATTCAACTGGGCAGAATGATTAAAAGAAAGAACGAGCACTCTCTCTTCACCTATATCGCCCGGGGCGAGAGTGGGATGGTTTCGCGCTCCGCAGTCCTGCGAGGAATTCGTGATGTTGCGCCACCGCGACGACGCGAATTCACGCCGTATATAACCGGTAACTACAGCAATCTCCCATCGGAACAGGATAATCCTTTCTATGAAGGACGGGAAACAAAGCTCAACCTGGGCACCGATCTGAAGCTGGGCATCGGCAGCAATATCACAATCGATGCTACAATTAATCCCGATTTCGGCCAGGTTGAGGTGGATCCCTCAGTGCTAAATCTCTCGGCCTATGAGACTTATTATGAGGAGAAGCGGCCGTTTTTTATTGAAGGCGCAGATATTTTCTCTTTCGGTAGGGGAGGCCCTACCAATCGCTGGGATTTCAATTACATGGAGCCCGATTTCTTTTACAGCCGTCGGATTGGCCGTGCGCCACGGGGTGAGATTGATACCGACGGATGGGTGAAAATACCGTCCACCTCCGCTATCCTTGGAGCCGCGAAAATCAGCGGTAAGCTGAACGGAGACTGGTCGATCGGCGGGATCAGCGCCTTGACCAACAGAGAGTATGGTGATGTCAGTGAGGATGGGCAGGAACGTGAAGAGGAAATCGAACCACTCACCTCCTACAACCTGATCCGCACCTTGAAGGAGTTTAACGAAGGCCGGCAAGGACTGGGGCTGATCACGACCTATACAACCCACAGCTTTGACGACCCAGCGCTGAGAGACATCCTCTCGGACGATGCACTGGCAATCGGCGTCGATGGCTGGACCTTCATTGGTGATGAAAAGGAATGGGCCCTTGGCGGTTGGGGGGGGTACACCCGGGTCACCGGCAACAAGACCAGAATGCTGGATCTGCAGCAGAACTCCAGCCACTACTTTCAAAGGCCCGATGCCGAGCATGTCCAGGTGGATACCAATATGACGACCATGACCGGCTATGCAAGCCGGATCGTCCTGAACCGTGAACAAGGCCACCTTCTGCTCAATGCGGCGTTGGGAATCACCTCCCCCGGCTTTGAGGGTAACGACCTGGGCCTGCATTACGGGACCGACCGTATAAACAAGCATCTTGCAATGGGCTATCATTGGTATGACCCGGGCAGGATCTTCCGTGATGCTCTGCTGGCAACTGTGTATATGAGCAATCATAATTTCAGTGGCACTAAAATTAACGAGATGATTTTTGGGGTGGGATTTGGCCAGTTTCTGAATTATTGGAGTATTGAAACCATTGCCGCATGGGGGCCGGAGACAATGGACGACACTAAACTCCGGGGTGGACCGATGGTAAGCTCCCCATCGGGATCTTTCCTGGAAACGCATATCAATTCCGATAACCGCAAGGACATTGTATTCGGGTTGGGTTATAACGCCAGCCGACAGGCGGGAGGCAATAACAGTATGGGTTTCAACGGCAGGGTTGAGGTGAAATTGGGTACCCGCCTCAACCTCCAATTTGAGCCCGCCTACAGGCTAAACAACACCGTGGACCAGTACATCGATACCTTTGAGGACGAAAACGCAGTGGCTATGGGAGGCCAGCGCTATGTCTTTGCCGAGATTGATCAGAAAACAATATCGGCTGAATTGCGTTTTGATTACACTTTCACCCCCACACTCTCCCTGCAGGCCTATTTCCAGCCCTTCATCTCCGCTGGAAAATATTCTCGCTTCAAGGAATTCACACGACCCGGGTCATATGATTTTATGGTTTATGGGGCTGAAGGTGGTCCAGCAATGATTCGTGAGGATGAGGAAGAAGAGGGATACTATCTCAATCCAACGGGAGGTGACGAGAGCGACGCCTTTTTTGTCGAGTACCCTGATTTTAACTACAAAGCCTTGGTTGGAACGGCAGTTCTTCGTTGGGAATACTCCCCTGGTTCCACGCTGTATCTGGTCTGGACCCGTAACGGAACCAATGAGGATCATCCGGGTAATTTGCAGCTAAACCGTGATCTGGGTGATCTGCTGGGTGCTACTCCCGATAATTTCTTCGCCATCAAAGCCACATATTGGTTCGGTCGTTAGTAATAGATACCGTACATTCCAGACGTGAAATTCTCACCCGGCGGATGAAAAGCTACCGCACTACTGTTGTCCTTGCACTAATCCTTCCCATAGTGCTCTGCGATCTGTTATGCGCTCAGACGAATGACTCGGTCGAGGTGATCCAGATCATCCAGAATCTTCGGGACCGATTCCAGCTTATTCATGATTATCGGGTTGAACTAGAAGTCAGCTTGGACATGCCCAAGCTCAGAATGCCTCGCAAGCGGATGACCTTAACCTTCAAACAGCCTGACAAAACCCGTTTGGAGGCGAAGGGTTTTGCCATGGTTCCACGACGGGGTCTAGCCCTTGCGCCCGATTCCCTGCTGAAGGAGATTCATCACCTCACTGTGATCGGTGATACACTGTTCAACGGTTATCGATGTCGTATTCTTCGTGGAAGAGAGGAAGTTCTTGAGGAAGGATCGCTGATCGCCAATATCATGGTGGATAACAACATCTGGGTTTTGAGAGGGATCACAACTTTTATGGACACTACTCGAATCATGCAACTGGTCATTGACTATGTTGAAACCGCTCCCGGTATCTTTTTGCCCAGTCAAAGCCGGATGCATTTCAAGCTGGATGAACGATTCCTCCGAAACCGCGCGAGACATGGTGGACCGTACGATCCGGATCTCCCCGGACCATCCCTGCCGGAAGACGAAGCAATGGAGGGCAGAGCTTCCATCCAATTCTCTAATTACCAGGTTAATTTCGGTGTACCGGACAGCTATTTCGAGGATTCAGACCGGGACGATAATTAGTCCCCACTGCCCGGAATCCTGCCCCACTTTGTGATACAAATCCTTTCCCTCTGCTTGGTCACCGCAGTAACATCCTTTTTTGTATTCGGATGGGCAGCTCAGCGACCGACACAAGATTGTCTTCGTTATGCAACAGAATCGATCAAGGCTGTCCACAACCACGTGAAGAGGAACCCTTTATCATGACTTTTCCACGAAGATTCGGATTCCCCATGAAGAAGACCGATCCCCGTCTGTTTTACCGGTCGGTTTTATTGCTATCGTCTTCACTCATTTTTGTACTCATCCATGGATGCGCAGGATCCAAGCCCATGAAACAAACCGCAGATGTCATATATACCAACGGTTCCATTTGGACAGGGAATCCGGCCGCCCCCAAGGCAGAAGCTATCGCCGTTGGGGATGAAGAAATCCTCTCTATAGGTACCGAGGCCCACGTCATGTCCACCCGGGGACCTGAAACCAAACTGGTTGATATGGGCGGGCACTTCGTGGTGCCTGGATTTATTGATGACCATACCCATTTCATCAGTGGTGGCAACCAGCTGGCCAGCGTTGATCTACGGGATGCCGCCACCAGGGAAGAGTTCATCCTACGGATCGAGACTTATGCCGCCAATCTGCCGGAAGGCCGCTGGATTACCGGCGGTGACTGGGATCACGAACGATGGGGCGGTGAGCTCCCACATCGTGACTGGATTGATCCCGTCACCCCTAATAATCCGGTTTTAATCAGTCGTCTGGACGGGCATATGGCACTGGCCAACAGCAAAGCGCTGGATCTTGCTGAGATCGACGAGTTGACACAAAATCCTGAGGGTGGCACCATCGTTCGTGACGCAAATAGTCGCCGGCCTACCGGGGTCCTGAAAGACGAAGCCATGAGTCCGGTATATCGCATTATTCCGGCGGATACCGAAGCAGAACTGGATGAAGCCCTTAAACGGGGCATGGAGCACGCCGTCTCCCAGGGTGTAACGCAATTTTACGATATGGGCGGCTGGGCCGATCTCGCAACCTATCAGCGAGCGGCCAGGCGAGGTGAGTTGCGAGCCCGTGTATATTCTTTCGTGCCGATCAGCACCTGGTCTAGAATGAAGCAGTATGTGATCGAAAACGGTCGCGGTGACCAGTGGCACCGCTGGGGAGGCCTTAAAGGATTTGTGGACGGTTCATTGGGTTCAACCACAGCCTGGTTTTACGAACCGTACGCGGATGCCCCCGAGACCTCCGGGCTAATGGTCACAGATACCTCCGATCTGCGCAGCTCGATTGAATTAGGAGACGCAGCAGGGCTTCATATAGGCGTCCATGCCATAGGTGATCGCGCCAACGATTGGCTGCTGGAGGTCTATGCCGCCACGGCGGCCAAACATGGCCCCAGAGATCGACGTTTCAGGATCGAGCATGCCCAGCATCTCTCGGCAAAAGCTATTCCCCGGTTCAGCCAATTAGGCGTGATCCCGGCAATGCAACCCTATCATTGCATTGACGACGGCCGCTGGGCGGAAAAACGGATCGGGCCGGAAAGGATCAAGACAACCTATGCTTTCAGATCCTTGTTGGATGCCGGAGTCACCCTGAGTTTTGGGTCAGACTGGACCGTGGCACCACTCTCGCCTCTGGAAGGGATCTATGCCGCGGTTACACGCCGCACGTTGGATAGCATGAATCCTGACGGCTGGGTCCCTGAGGAAAAAATATCAGTTGAAGAAGCGTTACGCTGCTATACCGTAAACAACGCCTATGCCGGTTTTCATGAGCATCGAACCGGTACATTGGAGTCGGGCAAACTGGCGGACTTCGTCGTGCTCTCGCAAGACATCCTGGCCATCGATCCGGTCGAGATCCCACACATCCAGGTGTTAATGACTATAGTTGGTGGCGCAATTCAGTACCAAGCGTCAGAGTGAGCCAAATAAAACTATAACGGAAAATTACATAATGCATGATGCTATTCCACGGTCACACTCTTTGCTAAGTTACGAGGTTGATCAACATCGCAGCCTCGGAGAATAGCAATATGGTAGGCTAATAATTGGAGTGGGATCACTGTCAGCAATGGAGCAAGAATCTCATGGGTGGCTGGAACCTGGACAATATGGTCTACAAGTTTTGCAATCTCGGGCTCTATTTCATTTGTTACAGCAATGACCTTCCCGCGACGGGCTTTTATTTGTTGTATGTTCGACAGAATTTTATCATAGGTACTATCCTGAATAGCTGAGACAACTACAGGCATGTGCTCATCGATGAGTGCGATAGGACCATGTTTCATTTCAGCAGCAGGATAGCCTTCAGCATGAATATAAGAAATTTCTTTTAATTTAAGGGCTCCCTCTAAAGCTACGGGAAACTGGTATCCTCTCCCCAGATACAAGAAATTACTGCTATCCTTATAGACCCGGGCTAGTTCCGCAATTGATTCAGAGGATGTTAAAGTCTGTTGTATCTTGTTCGGGATCTCGGCCAGCTCTTTTATGATGCTGGCAACCTTCTGCTTGGCAAAGGTTTTGTGTTGAGCTAATAGAAGGCCTATCAGTGCTAGAACGGTCACTTGGGAGGTAAAGGCTTTCGTCGAAGCAACACCAATCTCAGGTCCGGCATGGATGTAGACACCACAGTCGGTTTCCCGGGATATGCTGCTGCCAACGACGTTAACAACTCCCATAACCATCGCTCCCCGTTCTTTTGCCTTGCGCACAGCCTCCAAAGTATCCGCCGTTTCCCCCGACTGGCTGATCGCAATGACGGTAGTATTGGGATGAATTACCGCTTCACGATAACGGAACTCACTGGCGTATTCAACCTTCGTTGGAAGACCCACCAGCTCCTCGATTAGGTTGCCCCCAATCAGAGCTGCATGCCAACTTGTACCACAAGCGACCAGATAGATCTGATCGGAATTCAATAAATAATTTACCTTATCCTCGATTCCGCCCAGTTTTACGTGCCCCGTGGTTAAGTCCACGCGTCCACGCATTGCGGCCGGGATGGTCTCAGCCTGTTCCATAATCTCTTTGTACATGAAATGAGGATGACCACCTTTTTCAATCTGTTCCAGGCTGAGATCAATCTCTTCGGACAACTTGTTAACTGGTTGGTTGGTCTGTATATCCCATACCTCGTACCCCATACCCTGAATTACCACCATCTCACCTTCTTCTAGGTAGACCACGTTGCGTGTATATTCGATGATAGGTGTTGCATCGGAAGCAATAATGAACTCCTTTTCACCTAGACCGAGGATTAGTGGAGATCCCAGGCGCGCGGCCACCATTGTCTCAGGTTCATCCTCGCAGATAACCACAATACCATACGCCCCGACTACATGAGTGAGGGCGGAGCGGACTGCCTCAGGAAACGACATTGACGTGTGGGAATAAATATAGCTGATATATTGTACTAATATTTCTGTGTCCGTCTCGCTTTCCGGAGACCAATCCTGTTTAGCAAGGAATTGTCGCAAGGCGGCATGATTCTCAATAATTCCATTATGGATGATGGCAATTTTCTTCTCGCTGTCGAGGTGTGGATGCGCGTTAATATCGCTGGGTATGCCATGGGTTGCCCAACGAGTATGACCCATCCCCAGCGTTATATCAGATTTCATCTCGGGCAACCACCTTTCCAGCTCCTTAACCTTTCCTCGCCGTTTGTGCACCAGCAGATGATTGTCTTCGATAACTGCAATGCCTGCTGAGTCGTACCCCCTGTATTCTAGGCGGTGCATGCCCTTGATTAGAACTTCACGAACCGGCCGGAAACCTTTATACCCTATGAT